>SCRA01000057.1 GCA_004297985.1 bacterium
TGCGCACCTTGCCGTCACTGAGGATCTCGATGGCGGCGTTAACCATGTGGCCGTGCGCTTGCGCGGGGTCGTCGCTCGCCGGAGCCGTGAGCGTCACGCGCGGCTGCGCGCCGGTAAAGCGCTGATCGGCTAGCTGCGCGCACTGCTGGGCAAAGAGGTCGCCGTGCGTTTCCAGGCGCGCGGCGAAGTTGGCCGCGGTCATGTCGCCGTTGGCGATGGTGGCCAACTCGCTCCAGTCGAACGGAGCGCAGACCGGCAGGTCCGGCGCGCCGCGTAGGCTGTACGGCATGGCGCTGAAGTGGCCGCGCGCGTTGCTGGAGACATGGAGCAGGGCACGCCCCTCGGCGCGTGAGTAGCGCTCGACGCTCACTAGCTTCGGGTGTTCGGCGACGATGCGGCCGCAGAGCTGGTGGAGCCAGCCACGGAGCAGTTCGGCTTGTGGCGCGTCGGCGAAGGGAATCCACAACGCCATGCCGGCGCGGCCATCGAGTATGGGAATCGCCTGGAGCTGTACGCCGGCGAGGGCTGCGCGCACGGCCGAGGCGGCCTCGCGGACGGTTTCCTGGGTGGTGCCCTCAGGTGCCTCGATGAGGATCCGCCCGAAGCGCAGGCGGTTCTCGTCGTCCGGCAGCGGAGCCCACGTGTGGAACTCGACGGCGTAGTAGCGGTGGCAGGCCCAGAGGAGCTTGCGGGCGGAGAGCGGGACGTCCAGGAGGATGCGGAAGTTGGTGGGGTGGCCGAAGCCCGCGGGATAGTTCCCGTAGACGATCGGCGCGCCAGCGAAGCTGTGCTCGATCAGCGGGGCGACGACGTCGTAGTACGCCAGGATTGGCGGCTCGAGGGCTTTGTCGAGTTCCCAGAGAGTCATGATGGGCGGGTTATCGGCTGGTTCGGGGGGCTTAGTTAGCGAGGGCGAGCGGGCTGGACGAGGTCCCGGTTGATTGACATCGCATGATATCAGTTGATATCATGCGATGTGGAGGGCAGGACATTGACGACACATACATTGCCGGCGCGCCTCACGCGGAAGGTCTACGAGGAGCTCAGACAGCGGGCGAAGCTGACGGGCAAGAGTATGAACGCGATCATTAACGAGGCGCTGGAGGCACACTTCGAGAGCACGCCTGTCCCTGAGGCGCGGCTCCAAGCGATCGTGCAACGAATCGTTCGCGAGGATCGAGAGATTCTCGACGCCCTTCGGGACGCCTGACGGAACGATGCCTCTTGCAAATCCTGTATCTGACGGTAGAGCAGGTCTTCACGATACCCGCGGCGGTGCTCGATCCCGGTGAACCGCGAGAAGTTCGCGATCTGGGAAATCGAGGCCGCTAACGGATTTGAGGTATGCTCGCAAGACGCAGGAGCGGCCTGTTAGATTGACG
This sequence comes from bacterium, assembly GCA_004297985.1. Taxonomy (GTDB): domain Bacteria; phylum Vulcanimicrobiota; class Vulcanimicrobiia; order Vulcanimicrobiales; family SCRA01; genus SCRA01. The sequence goes on from SCRA01000057.1 coordinate 1,383, forward strand.
CGTCCATTGGCAGTCATGCTGCCCCGCCGGCCGGCGCGGGCGAGAGGATGACGATCGAGCTGTGGGGTCGTCGGCCCAGATCGCGGCGCTGGTCAGCGGGTTGGTGAGATGCTCGAGGGCCAGGCGTAACTTCGTCCCGTGTGCAGGCCTGAGTGCTGCCAGCTACGCGCAAGGCTTCGTCGACCATTCAGCATCGCCGCGTCTTCCGGGAGCTTGGGGGCGTTGGCGCGGCCGCCCTCGGCCGCCGCGGTCACCTGAGACTTGCAGGTGCGCGCGGCCGTCGGCGTGGGAGTTTGGCTCCGTCGTCACGAGACGCGGGTGCTTGGCAACCACGCGGGCGCAGAGCTGGTGCAGCCATGCGCGTAGCGGCTGCGCGTGCGGTGCGTCTGCGAACGGGACCCAGAGCGCGATGCCGGTGCCGCCGTCGAGCAATGCGATGGCATCGAGCTCGATCTCCGCGAGTGCGGCGCGTACGGCGAGCGCCGCTTCCCGGAGGGTGTCCTGCGCGGTGCCTTTCGGTGCTTCGATGAGGATCCGGGCGAAGCGCAGGCGGTCTTCGTCGCTCGGCAGTGGGGCCCACGTGTGGAACTCGACCGCATAGTAGCGGTGGCACGTCCATAGGATCTTGCATTCGGAGAGCGGCACATCCAGAACGCGATAGTGCGTGGGCTGGCCGAAGCCCGCGGGGTAGTTGCCGTAGATGACCGGGGCGCCCGCGAAGCTGTGCTCCATCAACGGCGCGACGGTTTCGTAGTGCGCCAGGATCGCGGGTTCGAGGGCCTCGTCGAGTTCCCAAACGCTCATGATTGGGGGTTATCGGCCGGCTCTGTGGGCTTAGTTGGCGAGCGGTCTTTCGGTTCCCGCAGGCCGCCGGCGAGCCAAGGTAAAGAACCGTGTCGACATCGTGGAGATTGCGCGTATTTTGAAGGTATATTTGTGGATGAAGTTACGTAATTGTGGTATCCTCGTACCGACAGGAGGACTCCCATGCCGCGAATCCAGGAAGCCGCACCGGCTCGGCCTCGTCTAGCCGCGCAGCAGTTCGAGGCAACGAAGGATCGCGTAGAGGTCGTCAGCGTACTCATCGGCCTGCTAGGCCGGAAGCTCACCGCCTACGTTGCCGGTGCCAAGGATACGCGGGCTGTCGACGGGTGGCTGAGAGGCGGGTCCGTCTACAAAGAGGGTGAGCCGCGGCTCAGGGGCGCACTTCGAGCGGCGTTCATCCTGCAGGGGAAACCAAATCCCGACCCACAGCTCGTCCAAGCCTGGTTCCTGGGGTTGAACCCGGTGCTCCGCGACAAATCGCCGGCGCGTCTGTTCCACGAAGGCGATCCCGAGAAAGTCGTGCCCGCGATCGAAAGAGCCGCCGTTGCCTTTGCTACGGGAGCGTAAGCGATTATGCCGGGTCTGGTCGCCGCCGCTCTCAATGACCAGCGGATCTATCGCATCGGGCCACGACACGACCCATGGGCGCTCCCCGATTGGGCTTATGAGCGTGCACTGGGGATCGCCGATACGACGGCTGCGACGGCGGTAGACGCTGGTGATGCCGAGACGCTGAATGCCCTTCGTCCTCTCTTCGCCGCGACGGCGGTCGAGGCGGGGTTTACCGACGTCGACATCGCCGCGATCACAAGCATGGCGCCGCGCATCCTCACACATCTCACGATACACCTACGAGCAGGACGTCAACGGCATCCTCTACCCCTGCCGACACGATAGAAGCATCTTGAACCTAGCGCTATTCGAGCAAGGCGTTGCTACGAATCCAGGTGGTTTCTCCATGCCGATTCGCACGTTTCCGCTCGAACTGATCCGGCCATCCGATGTGCGAGTACAGCGCGCCCTCACCACGCTCGGGCTCACAGTCGGATCCGCAATACCACGCAATGCACGTTAGCACGGCGTCAACGCGGGTCGAGTGTGCATATCAGAGTAGCACCTCGCGCGATTCGCCCAGCGCGCCTCAGTCCGCTGCCGCCCCATGTCTGACCTTTCCAGTCAAATACTAGAGCAAGGGCCGATATATATGTTAGTCATGCGATATTTACAAGGAACCGACTAACCGGTGTTCGTTAGGCAGCCACAAGAACGCTTTCCCCGGTTCGGGCGTTCCCATGGCGTCTGAGCTGACGCCGCAGAATGTGAAGCCGTTCCGCGTGTTGGTTCTGGATGGAGGCGGCATGCGGGGTCTCTACACCGCCATGGTCCTGGCGGGCCTATCGCGACGGTTCCTTGATAAGCCTGGGGAAACACCCGCTCGTGACGTTGGGTCAGCCTTCAACCTAATCGAGGGTACGAGCACTGGCGGCGTCCTCGCGTGCGCCCTTGCGGCCGGCTATTCGCCGTCTGCGATCATCGAACTTTATCGGCGGCACGGAGAGGAGATTTTTCCGCATCCGGTTCCAACTGAAGGATTCGTGAAATTATTCGGGTTTGCCATTACGGGCGTATCGCCGAAGAGCTTTGGCCAATCCTCAAGTGGTCGGTTTGAAGTCAGGATGGTTGATGCTCGCTCGTAGCGGCGCATAACGATCTCGAGCAGATCTTCCGCGGCGTTGCCGGGCAGCTTACGCATCCACAGATCGTCGATGATCAGGAGTGGAATCTTGCTGACACCAGCTTCTACGTGTACGGCCTCGCAGGCGCGCCGATCGCGGTGGACATCGGTATCGATTCGCTACACTACGGTATCGCGCTCGTCATTGCGATGGGGATTGACTTCTTTAGTCAGCCTGTCGGCATCGGTTCTTACATCACGTACGCGACCAGCGGCATCTCAGTCGAGCAGCCCGCACGCAAAACGATCCCCACATCGTCGTGCTGTGTGCCGGTCTGTTGCTAGTGGCGCTGGCGCCCCGGTTCACGCTCGCCCCCCCCATGAAGCTCCATCTTACCGGCTGAGCAGAGTCCGATCTAGACGCCGAGGTACGCCTCCTTCAGATATGACGTCTGGCTGAGCTGCTCGCGCGCGCCAAAGAACTGCATGCGCCCGGTTTCGAAGATCACCGCCGAATCGATGACGTCAAGTGCTTGCACGGCATTCTGTTCGATGAGCAGAATCGACAGCGACCAATCGCGATGGATCCGGGTGAGGCGATCGAAGACCTCGTCAGTGACGATCGGAGCGAGGCCAAGCGAAGGTTCGTCGAGCATCAGCAGTTTCGGCTTGAGCATCAGCGCGCGGCCGATTGCGAGCATCTGCTGCTCGCCGCCGCTGAGCGATCCGGCGAGCTGGCCGGTTCGCTCGCGCAGGCGCGGAAAGAGATCGAGCACCGCGGTCCGTAGATCGGCCCGCTCGTTCGCCGGGGCTTTCAGTGCGCCCAGCATCAGGTTGTCCTCGACCGTCAGCGAGGGAAATACGCGCCGGCCCTCCGGCACGTGCGCGATCCCGTAGCCGGGGATGCGGTGCGGCGGAATTGTGGTCAAGTCCACACCGTCAAAGGCGATGCGCCCGGAGAGCGGCCGGACCAGTCCCGAGATCGTACGCAGCAACGTCGATTTTCCGGCCCCGTTGGCGCCGAGCACTCCAACAAAGCTGCCAGACGGGACGCTGAACGAAACGTCGAAGAGGACCTGAATATTGCCGTATGCGACGTTGAGCTTCTCTATCGCAAGCATTACGGCGGCCCTCCGAGCTCGGCGAGCCCGTGTTTACGGCCAATGTACGCTTCGATGACGAGCGGGTCGTGCATCACGACTTGCGGCGAGCCCTCCGCGATCAGGCGCCCGTGGTCGAGCACGATGATGCGCTGCGGGAGGCTCATCACGACCCGCAAGACGTGCTCGATGATGACGATCGTGAGTCCAGCTTGGTTGAGCGTTCGAATCAGGGCGATGATCTCATCGGTTTCCTGCGGGTTGAGGCCGCTCATCATCTCGTCAAGCAATAGTATCGCAGGTTCGCTAGCAAGGGCGCGCGCGATCTCGGTGCGTTTCTGATCCGCGAGCGGGATCGTTGAAATCCGGTTGTGCGTTCGGGGCCCCAACCCGAGCATCTCTAGCGTCTCGACGGCCCGACGGCGCGCCGCCTGCAGGCTGTGCGACGAACTGGTTGCTCCGACCATGACGTTCTCGAGAACGCTCATCGACCTGAAAAGACGCACGAGCTGGAACGTGCGCGCGATCCCGCGCCGCGAGACTTGCTCTGGCGGGAGCCGGTCGATGCGCTGCCCATCGAAGTGGATCGTCCCCGAGGTCGGCGCGGCGACGCCGGCGATGGCGTTGAACGTCGTCGACTTTCCAGCACCGTTGGGCCCGATGATCCCGACAAGCTCGCCCTTGGCGACGCCGAAACTCACCGCGTCTACGGCGACGAGACCGCCGAAGCAGATTGTCAGGTTCTCGACCGACAGCTGCATCATGACGGAAAAATCACGACGGCGCGGCCGAACACGTCGCCCCGCTCGATACGGCGGTGCGCGTCGGCGACCTCGCTCAAGGGAACACGCAGCCCGATGACCGGTCGGACCACGCCCTGCGCGATCAGCCTCAGCGAGTCG
>SCRA01000058.1 GCA_004297985.1 bacterium
GGTCGGCCTGTTTGATCCAGTTCCGAACGGTTTGGGCCGAGAGTTCGAATTCCCGGGCGAGATCCTCGGGGCGCCGGCCGGCTCGGGCCAGCTCGACGACGTTATGCCGGAACTCCGGCGCGTAGGAACGAGGGTGCTTTCTGGCCATTGGTGGACCTTTCTCCGCCAAGCGGAGAGTATCCACGGAAGCGGGCCAGCTTCACTAGTGGAATACCTATCAGCTCTTTCCGACGTTGTGCGGGGTCTCGAGCATCTCGCCGATGATGCCGTGCTCGTCGCATCTTCCTGATGCGTTGCGAAGCGGACGCGGCGTCACGGTTGCCTAGGATATGCCGCCTTGGATATTAGGCCGTCGTTGGGGTAAGCTATGGGCTCTCGGCGCCTAATTGTAGTGGGAGCTGCCCTCTTGTTGAGAAGGCGACTTCGCCAATCCGCGACTCCTCCTGTTCGTTATCGATGTAGATTGCCCAGATAAACCTACAACCTGGAGCAAGAGGTAATGGACCGAAGTTCATCGCAATCGGAACATTCAGTGGCGTTCCCGGTATCGCCTGTGGTGGACGCCCAACAACGAATCCTGCTTCAAGCCGGAACGCTTGCTCACCCATCGGTGTCGGAACGGTGACCGGCTTCCCGTCCTGGTCCAAGAGGCGAACGATGAGACGATGTTGACGATTCGCCTCCGTCCAAGGGACCTCGATGAGAATGGCGAGAGCCATCGGTGCCGTTGGCGAAGTAGTTGTTGCCCATCCTGCCCCGAGGATGTACAACTTGCCATCCGCGGCTTGCGCATTGTCTGCGAGGAGAACGCTGACCTTCATGCATACTGGCCAGTCGGGTTAAAGAGCGTCTCGGTTGGTATTGGCACAACTGCGTAGTTGTACGTGTTCAAGGCGCCGAGAGTCCCGGAGCTTGTGGAGTCGACAACCAGCGGCAGCCGGTCGGATACGTTGATGAAAACTACGTTGATCTCGAGGGTGGCGGCGCGTGTCTGCATCGCTCCTTCCTGTGAAAGCTCCCCCTGAGCTTCGTGGTAGCCCTCGGCAAAATCTTGGTTCGTCATGCGTGCCCGCAGGCGTTGCTCAAACCTGTTCATGGTCATACTCCATCTGATTCTATGGGGCTCACTTTTCGCGTGCGTTTGTACTCGTCGCTGTACGCTAATGCTTCCTCGAAGGCCTTGCTCGGAGTTGGTTCACCAACCCTCTTAAGGACTCCGGAAAGTAACACGAGCCGATCACCATCAATCAAGCAGAACTCACGCCCAAGATCGTTGCCCAACCGAGCCCTGATCTCATAGAGATCGGAATGGCTATGGCATTTTTCGAAGTATCCGCCCCCGAGCGAGATGCCACTCTCTGCGGCTGCCTGTGAGAACCTAGCCAGCTTCCCGGCCAATCTGGGCGGAACCCCATCTTCAAAGAGCTCGGCAGGCTGGGTACCGGATGCCTGTTCGAAATACTCAATTCGCAAAGTTCTTTCATGTCCTGTTTCTACCAAATCTGACGCCGCCCCGTCGAGTTCGATCTTCACTCACCTAACACCACCGCGCGCCACCGCACGTATGTTCGATCATGGTGCTGCCCATTCAAGCGTGGAGGCCACTTCCCCCATCGACAATTCCCCCATCGCCTGATCCTTGCTAGTGGTCTAGACCCGCCACTAACTCATCAAGTTGCCTGCGGCGCCGGGCGCCAGCCTACCGTGATCTGCCCCGGTTTCTGGCCACCTCAGGCGGTTACTTGGTCTAGTTTCTCGGTCTGGCGCTGCCGCCATGCCGCCGGTGTGATGTAGCCCAGCGCCGAATGCAGCCGGCGCTCGCTGTAGTGGCGGGCCCAGGCCGTGATGACGCTGCTGGCTTCGTCGAACGTCTGGAACCGATGCCGCCAGACGCACTTGAACTTGAGGGTGCCCATGAACGATTCCGCGACGCCGTTGGGCTACATCGAATCGACGGTCGGCTACACGCAACGCAGCGCCCTCAAAGGTCGCCGGTCGAAATGCGCGTCAACTTTGCTCAGTGCCTTCATTAATCGCGGAGACGCTCCACGTGCGCGGGCGCTGGGGAAATGCATTACCGACGAGGGCCATTACAGAGATACCATTGGTGTCTGTCTGGTCACGCGCGTCAACTGTCAGAACATCCGCATTTGGGCCGGATCGTCAAACAGCAACAACTTCTCGCCGAGGTAAAAGTGGCTTTTCATATCCGCAGCGAGTCCAGCCATCTCCTCCTTGCCGAGCGTCGCGTGCGGGAAATAGCCCAGCGAGCATCGTCCTCTATGCTCGTACGAACAGGCTATCTGCGTACCGCTATAGCAGCGGTGATCAGGGTCATTCAAAGTACGTAGAAAGTCGCCGGCTACATTGGCAACCTCAAGTTTTCCGACATTGCTGCTTGCCGAGGTTAGCACCTGGCGGAACACCCCAATCCATACGTCCACAAGCTGGATGAACTCCGCCGCTTCCGGGAATGGGTGTGCAGGGCGGTTGTGATCCGAAGAGACAAACTCGATTTCGCTCGTTCCGAACGTAACCCCATCGTCCCATCCAAGCCTCCGTATGGCGTTCCACGGGAAATACTGATGATTTGACAAATGCGAGTCATCGTGGAAGACGCGCGAGATCGAAAATGGCTCGGCCTTTATTGATGCCTTTATAGCATAGCTTACAGTAGATCGAAAAAAGCGTGTATATATGTTGTCGTCCGGTACGGAGCCGAACCGGCTATAGTTGAGCCGCTGCGGTGAGATAGCTCGAACGTGCAGATTCCAGGTTCTCCGTCGGTCACCGATTACGCATCGAACCCAATCCAAGGCGACTGCGGTCTTCTCGCCGCATCTTCGCGTACTAAGATTCGTGATCCGCTGAAAATGTATCTCGCGCTGGTAGCCAAACTCTTCTCGCGCCGCGCGCAACCGCATCAGGGCTTCAGCTTTCACTGCGTCCGCGAGAACGAGTATTCCTATAATGAGCCATGGACAGCTCTTATCTGGCTTGGACTCGTCAGCATACAGCGAAAATTTCAAAGGCGCGTGCGATCCACCCAAGTTGAGCATACCTGAAAACATGCGTCGCGGGCATGCCCCTACCCTGGAGCATCGGTAAGAAACGTGCGCCGGGCCCGCCCACCGGCAAACGTCACCGTCGCCGCGCAGGAGCGCCTTACTCGACGCGAAGGGCCACGGCGGCGGTGCCGCCAAATTACGCACACTGATGCGCGCACATTCCACACGCGCCGCTCGGACTGGACCTTCGCCGCGCGCGCTCCACAACCGCCTCAGGAACTTCCGGGAGCAGCGGCGCGTCCAGGCGGGCTCGCTGATCGTCTCGGTATTCGGAGATGCCGTGCTCCCGCGCGGCGGATGCGTCTGGGTCGGGTCGTTGATCCGGCTGCTCTCACCCCTCGGCCTGAGCGAACGGCTGGTACGAACCGCTGCGAATCGTCTGGTCAAGGAGGGCTGGCTAAGAACGGAGTGTCAAGGCCGCCGCTCGAACTACCTCTTGACCGATGCCGGGCGCAAGCGGTTTGGGCAAGCTGCAAACCGCATTTACGCCTCGAGCATGCCGCCGTGGGACCGGCATTGGCGCTTGATTCTCCTCGTCGGCGATCTCGACGCAAAAGAGCGCGACCGGATCCGCAAAGCGCTCTACTGGCAGGGATTCGGCATCTTGGGCGGCGACTGTTGCGTGCACCCGAACGCGGACTTGGTTTCAGCTCTCGACGCCCTCGCAGCCGAGGGGCTCGGCGCCTACGTTCCGCGCCTCATGCCGCTTCAGAGCGCCGACGGCGTACGCATTACCTCGACCAATAACGCCGATCTCGTACGCCGGGCCTGGAATCTCGATGGCCTTCTGGCGGGATATGAGGGATTTCTTTCCACCTATCGTCCCATCCACGGGGAACTCTGCAACGACGGCGGCATCCGCGCCTCCGACGAGGATGCGTTCCTCATACGCATTCTCATGATCCATGACTACCGGCGCCTGCTGTTGCGCGATCCGGGACTGCCCGACGCGCTGCTGCCGCACGATTGGCCAGGTCACGAGGCGCGCCGGCTCTGCCGCAACATCTACCGGCGCCTCCTAGTGCCCTCCGAACGATACCTCAACGCTCACCTGCAGCTCGCCGACGGGAGCGTTCCCGCCGCGGACGCGTCGCTGGCGGCCCGTTTCCCCGACGACGATCCGCCCAACGGCGCCTGACCTAGGACTCCGCCCGCATCGCGACCAGCGTGAGGATGTCGTAGCTGGCCACCAAGTCGTCGTCCTGATTGCGCACCTCGACATCCCAGGTGACTACGCCATGCCGGCGGCCCTGCGCGTCGGCCTTCCGGCGATCCACTTTGCGCTTGCAGGTCAGCCTGGCCTGTATGGTGTCACCGATCCGCACCGGCTTGACAAAACGCAGCGTGTCGAGGCCATAGTTCGCAAGCACTGGGCCCGGGGCGGGGGAGACGAAGAGCCCCGCGGCAGCCGACAGCACGAAATAGCCGTGCGCGATGCGTTGGCCGAAGGACGACTCGCGCGCGGCGACCTCATCGAAGTGCATGTAAAAAAAGTCACCTGAGATCCCGCCGAAGGCGACGATGTCGGCCTCGGTCACCGTTCGGCGATGGGTGAGCAGAGACTCGCCGATCCTCAGGTCGTCGAAATACCTACGGAACGGATGGACCTCGCTCTCGAAACGCCGCGCCCCGCGCACGTACTCGCCGACTACGGCGGCAACCATGGTGGGCGATCCCTGCACCGCCGCCCGCTGCAGATAATGCGTGACCGCTCGCAGGCCACCGAGCTCCTCTCCGCCGCCGGCGCGCCCAGGCCCGCCGTGCTTGAGCGTCGGCAGCGGCGAGCCGTGGCCGCTGGACTCCGGCGCGGCCTCCGCGTCGAGCACGAGTATGCGGCCGTGATACGCGGCGGCCCGGCGCACGGCGTGCGCCGCGACGGCGGGGTCGCGCGTCACGACCGTGGCGACCAGACTGCCTCTTCCGCGCGCGGCCAGCTGCAGCGCCTCGTCGACGTCATCGTAGGGCAGCACCGTACTCACCGGCCCGAACACCTCGACGTCATGAACCGCCGCGGTTTCGTGGGGGCGCTCGCAGATCAGCAGGACCGGGGTGAGAAACGCTCCATGCCGCGCGTCGCCGCCCTTCAATCCGCCGGCCGTCGAGCCGTCGTAGATGGTGCCGCAGACGGCGTGCAGGCTCCGCAGGTGGGAAAGGACGTCCGTCCGCTGGGCGACGCTCGCCAAGGGCCCCATCTGCACGCCTTCCAGGCGCGGATCGCCCACGACGACCGCGGACAGCTTATCGCGCAGGCGCGCGGAGAGCTCATCCACGACCCCGCGCGGCGCCAAGACGCGACGAATGGCCGTGCACTTCTGACCGGCCTTCACCCGCATCTCCTTCACGACCTCGGCGGCGAAGAGATCGAACTCGGCATCGCCGGGGGCGACGTCGGGGGCAAGGATCGCGCTGTTGAGAGAGTCCGCTTCGGTGTTGAAGGGAATGCCGCTTGTGATCAGATTCGGATTGGCGCGCAGCTTGGCCGCGGTTGCCGCAGACCCGGTGAACGTCACGGCGTCTTGCCCCTCGAGCCGGTCCAGCAGATCTCCGGTCCCGCCGATGACGAGCTGGAGGCTGCCCGCAGGCAATCCGCCCCACGCCACCATGAAGCGCACCAGTGCCCACGTGAGGTAGGACGTGCTGGTCGCCGGCTTGACGATGCACGGCATGCCCGCGAGAAAGCTCGGGGCGAACTTCTCGAGCAAACCCCAGACCGGAAAGTTGAAGGCGTTGATGTGAACGGCCACGCCCTCACGTGGAACCAGAATGTGGCTGCCGACGAATCGCCCTTTCTTGCCGAGCGGGACGACGGGGCCTTCGTGCAGCATGTTGCCGTCCGGCAGCTCCCGGCCACCCATGCCCGCATACGAGAAGAGCGTCCCGATGCCACCTTCGATGTCGATCCAACTGTCCGCGCGCGTGGCGCCGGTGTGGAACGACCACACGTACAGCTCTTCCTTATGCTCGGAGAGATACGAGGCCAGCGCCTTGAGGCGCCGCGCGCGCTCTTGGAAGTCCAGCGCGAGCAAGCCGCGCACGCCGTCGTTGCGGGCATACGCCAACGCCTCACCGAAATCCGGCGTTTCCACGTGCGTGCTCGCGACCACCGCTCCGGTGGCGGCGTCCAGGAGCGTTTCGCGCGCTTCGACGCCGAACCACCGGCCGGCGAGATAGCTCTGCAGCACCGGGGCGCTCACGCTGGGGGTCTGTACGATGTCAGTCATGGTTGCGCTTTCATTGATGAGCAGTTCACGGACGTTCGAGCGCGAGCGCGATACCCTGCCCGATACCGACGCACATCGTGGCCAGGGCGCGTTTGCCGCCCAGGCGCTCGGCTTGGCGTAGGGCCGTCAAAACCAAACGCGCACCGGAGGCGCCGAGCGGATGGCCCAGCGCGATTGCGCCGCCGTTGGGATTGACGCGAGCGTCGTCGTCGGGCAGGCCCAGTTGGCGCAAGACCGCCAAGGCCTGCGCGGCGAAGGCCTCGTTGAGCTCGATCGCATCGAGGCTCTCGATCTCCCAGCCGACTCGGGAGAGCAGCCGGCGCGTGGCCGGCACGGGACCGATCCCCATGATGCGCGGCTCCACACCGACGCTGCAGGCGCCCGCCACACGTGCGCGGGGCAGTAACCCCCAGCGACGCACGGCCTCGTCGGATGCCAGGAGCAAGGCGCAGGCGCCGTCGTTCACACCGGACGAGTTGCCGGCCGTCACGCTGCCGCCGGGGCGCACGGAGGGGCGCAGCTTCTGCAACTGCTCGAGCGTGGTGCCGGCGCGCGGGTGCTCGTCGCAGTCAACGGTAAGCGGCTCGCCCTTCCCGCGCGGGACCTCCACCGGCACGATCTCGTCGGCGAAGAAGCCGGCTTCCCGCGCCCGCGCGTACTTACGCTGCGAGCGCAGGGCGAATGCGTCCTGGTCGGCACGGGAGACCTGGAAATCGGCGGCGACGTTCTCCGCCGTCTCGAGCATGGAATCGATGCCGACGCGCGCCTCGATCTTGGGATTGACGAACCGCCATCCGATGGTTGTGTCCGCCATCTCAGCCTTGCGCGAGAACGCCGCCTCGGCCTTGCCGACGACGAACGGCGCGCGCGACATGCTCTCCACCCCTCCGGCGATCACGAGATCGGCCTCGCCGCAGGCAATGGCACGGGCGGCTTGCGCCACAGCCTCCATGCCGGATCCGCACAGCCGGTTCACTGTGCATCCCGGCACCGATACGGGAAGGCCGCCCAGCAGCCCTACCATCCGCGCGACGTTGCGGCAATCCTCGCCGGCCTGGTTCGCGCAACCGTAGTAGACCTCGTCCAGCGCCTGCCAGTCGACACCGGGGTGGCGCTCGACCAATGCGCGCACCGGGACGGCGCCGAGGTCGTCGGGGCGCACCGCGGCCAGCCCGCCGCCGTAGCGGCCGAACGGCGTTCGCCATCCGTCAACGATCCATGCTGGTCTGCTATTCATCCTTGGGACGTCGATCGATCACACGACGTGCCTTGCCGACCAGGGTCCGCTCGATCGAGTCCGCCGGCAAGACGTGCACGCTGCAGGTGACGCCGACCATCGTCTTGATTCGATGGGCGACCCACTTGGCGATCTGCTCGCGCTCCTGGTCGGAGACGAAGCTCAGGAAGGGCTCCAGCTCGCAGTGCACCTCCATCTTGTCGAGATAGCCGTCGCGGCTGAGATGTATCTGGTACATGCCCGAGAGCTTGTCGTGGCGAAGCACGATCTCTTCGATCTGCGTCGGGAATACGTTGACGCCGCGCACGATGAGCATGTCGTCGCTGCGCCCGACGATCTTGTCCATCCGCCGGAAGGCGCGCGCCGTGGGCGGAAGCAAGCGCGTGAGATCGCGGGTGCGGTAACGCACGACGGGAAACCCTTCCTTGGTCAACGTCGTGAACACCAGCTCGCCTTGACTGCCGTCGGGCAGGACGTCACCGGTAACCGGATCGATGATCTCGGGATAGAAGTGATCCTCCCAGACCACGGGTCCGTCCTGAGTCTCCACGCATTCGCTGGCAACGCCGGGTCCCATGACTTCGCTCAAACCGTAGATGTCCACGGCCTTCAGGCTGGTCTTCGACTCGATGTCGCGGCGCATCGCCTCGGTCCACGGCTCGGCGCCGAAGATGCCCACGCGCAGGGAACAATCGCGCGCGTCCAACCCCTGATGGGCAAACTCTTCGACGATCACCTGCATGTAGCTGGGAGTGACCATGATGATGTCGGGCTTGAAATCGCGAATCAGCTGAACTTGCTTCTCGGTCTGTCCGCCGGATACCGGGACGACCGTGCAGCCCAGACGCTCGGCGCCGTAATGGGCCCCAAGCCCGCCCGTGAACAAGCCATAGCCGTAGGAAACGTGCACGATGTCGCCGGGCTTTCCGCCCGCGGCACGAATCGACCGCGCAACGAGGTCCGCCCACATGTCGATGTCGGCCTGCGTGTAACCGACCACGGTGGGCTTGCCGGTCGTACCGGAGGACGCATGCACCCGGACGATACGCTCGCGCGGAACGGCGAACATGCCAAACGGGTACTTCGCGCGAAGATCGTCCTTCGTGGTGAACGGAAACTTGGCGAGATCCTCGAGGCTGCGGAAGTCGTCTGGATGGACGCCGCGCGCATCGAAGGCGCAACGATAGTGGTCTACGTTCTCATAGACGTGCTTGAGTGTCCAGCGCAATCGCTGTATCTGTAACGCACTAATCTCATCTCGACTTGCACATTCACTCGGATCGTAAGCGGCTTGGCTGGAGCTCAACATGACTATCTCCTCCCAGGCGAGTTAGTGTCGGTCGGTGGCATCGGTTTCCAGCACGGCTCTGCCCTTGAGCCGATAGGAGCGCCCTCGAAAAAGCGCGATCCGCTCCCGGCGCTGATTGACCACATCCACGTCGTACACACCGGTACGGCCGCTGAGCGCCTGCTCGGTGCACGCCGCGCTGAGCACGTCTCCGAGCTTGGCGGATGCGATAAACGCGATGCTCAGCCCCGATGCGACGGTGGCGTGGTTGTAGCTGTTGCAGGCGTAGGCGAAGGCGGTGTCCGCAAGCGTGGTGATCAATCCGCCATGGCACAACGCGAATGCGTTGAGCATGTCGGGCCTGACCGTCATGCGCGCGAGACAGCCGCCGGGGCTGATCTCCAGGATTTCGATGCCCAGCGCGCGGGACGCGCCGTCATCGGCCATCATGCGCTCCCGCGCGCGCTCGGCAAGGCGCTGCGCGTTCATCGCCGCAGTCTCCACGCCGGCAGCCTCAGCGGTCCGCAAACCGCGGCGGCCGCTTCTCTGCGAAGGCGGCGACGCCTTCGCAGAAGTCGAACCCGAAGCCGAGCTCCCGCTGCGCCTCGGCTTCGGCCTCGAGCGAGGCTTCGAGCGAACCCGCGAGTCCCTGGTCGAGAAGCTGGCGCGTCTTTGCCAACGCACGCACCGGCAGAGCAGCCAACCGCGCGGCGAGGGCCACGACTTCGGAATCGAACGCCGCATCGTCGACGCACGCCCAGATCAGCCCGATCTGCTCGGCCCGCTCGGCGGAGATCCTCTCTCCCAAAAACGTCAGACCGAGTGCGCGAGCCCGGCCGATCAGTCGCGGCAGAGTCCACGTGGCCCCGGTGTCCGGAACCAAGCCGATGGCCGAAAACGCCTGCACGAACGACGCGCTGCGCCGAGCGACGACGAGGTCGCACAACAGCGCCAACGATGCGCCGGCCCCGGCGGCCACGCCGTTGACGGCCGCCATGGTCGGCACGGGCATGGAGCGCAGACGTAGCGCCAGCGGCTTGTAGTTGCGCTCGACGACGTCGCCCAGGTCTTTGGCGCGACCGCCTTCCGGCGCTACCCCGGCTTCCTTCAAGTCCTGGCCGGCGCAGAACGCCCGTCCGGACGCGCCGAGAACGACGCAGCGAACCTGCGGCTGCCCTGCCGCTTCGTCGAGGGCGCTGCGCAGGGCGGCGATCAGTTCGCCGTCCAAACTATTGAGCGCGTCCGGACGATTGAGCGTGAGTCGCAGAACGGCCCCTTGCCGCTCGACCAATAGGTTGGGAGTTGCGGTTTGCGTCATCATCATGCCACGCGCGGACGGTCCGGGGGGAGTGCGGGCGTCATGCCGATATCGCCGGCGAAGGGTCGACGAGGGCCAGCTCCTGCTGGGTGAAGAATCGCTCCTTGTGAATGGCCTTCTCGGGCGCGCCCAGGGTTCGCGCTACGGCGAGACATGCGTCCACGAAGGCGGGACTGCCGGCGATAAAGACACTGTGCTTGGATAGGTCGGGATAGAGCCCGGGGAGGATGGCGTCGATGCGTCCGTGCGAGAAGCCCTCGGCCCGTTCGCGCGTCAGCGTGATGGTATAGTCGAAGTTGCGATGCTTGGTTTGCCACCAGGCCATCATCCCGGTGCCGTAGACGTCCGCGCGCGTGCGCGCCGAGAGGATGAGGTTCACGCGGTGCTTGAAGCCTCGCCGCAGCGCCGCCTCGGCCAGCGCCAAGAGGGGTGCGAGGCCGGTGCCCGCAGCCAGGCAGAGAACCGGCGTTTCGACCGACGGATCGCCGATGAAGGCACCATAGGCGCCGGAGATCTTGACGGAGACGCCGACGCGCAGCGTCTCGTGAATCCAGCGGCTGGTGATGCCGTCCTCGCGAGCGATCTGCAGCGCGATCTCGCCATCGGGGCGCGGGGCGTTCGAGATCGAGTAGGGGCGCGCCGGAACGTCCGCATAGGCATCGCCCAGCGTCACGTACTGGCCAGGCCAGAAGCGCAGCGCTTGTCCGACCGGACGCAGATGGAGCTCCGCCACGCGCGCGGCGATCATGCGCTTGTCCACCACGACGAAGAGCGCATCCTCGCGGGGCGGGAACAGCTTCGGCAGCGCGTCGAGCGTGCCCCAATCGATCATCATCTCCTCGGAGATGGGTTTGGCCATGCACATCAAGCCGTAGCCCTGGCGGCGCTCCTCCGGCGTCAACGCCATGTCCAACACCACGCCCTGGTCGAACTGGCCGTTCAATACCTTGACTTTACATTCACCGCACGCGCCCGCGCGGCAATTGTTGGATAGCGCGTATCCCGCTTTCTCCAACGCGGTCAACACGGTCTCACCGTCGGGACACTCTACCGACTTGCCCGATGGATGCAGCACGACTCGCGCCATCCTACCCCCTCCTCACACGCAGCGGCGTGACTAAAAGACCGGGATGATGTCCTCCATCGCGACGTCGGAGATCTCCTCACCGGTGATGCCGACTTCCGGGATGGCGGGGAAGGGGATGTCGTAGCGATCGAGGACGCCCTTGAGATTGAGAATCGCGTTGCGCCAATTCTCTCGCTTCGCCTCGTAACTGGGGATGCCGAAGCCGGCTGCACGGGCGACCGCCTCGGCCTCCCGCTGCGTGACGATGAAATCAGCGGGCAGGTCCCAGAAATCGGCAGGCGGCTCGAAGAGCACGGCGGACAGGAAGAGATAACCGGCGCGGATCTGCTTGGTGATGATGCCCTTGTTCTCCGGCGGCATCTTCTGGTAGTCGCGCTCCATGACGGCCATGCAGATCGCCATGTGGCGCCCCTCGTCGCGGCCGATATTCCGGAATGCCTCTTTGAACACCGGCTCGCGCGAGTTTTCGTACATCTGCTTGAAGATCGTCGCCGCGGCGATCTCGCCCATCAAGAAGGAGCTGAACAGCACGGCGAGATCGTATTTCGGAACGGCGGTCTTGTAGCCGGTCCAGTAGCGCCCGCCGTTGAAGTAGAGCCACCGCGCGTTCTTCTGCAGGCGCTTGCCGAGATCGGTCTTCGGCTTATAGGTCAGGGGATCGTCATGGCCGAGGAACTTGGTGATCGACAAGCCGCACATGATCTCGTGGTTCTGCTCATCACGGGTCACCGAGAAGAAGCACTTGCGCACGGGATCCTCTTCGTGGACTTCGTACGTCTTGACCAGTGCTTCGGCGAATACCGGCGGCGCGGAGGCATCGAAGACGGAGAGGAGCGTCCACCAGTAGGCGATCGCTTCGCGCTCCTCCCACGTGTAGCTGTCGACGTCAAGCGTGTCCCACGGCAAGCGTGCCGGATCCCAGTTCTCGCGCAGCGATGCCTCCCAAATCTCCTGAAGCTTATGGGTGTCGGCACGCCACGACAGGGGGTAGACGTTGGGCTGAGGAGTCTCCGGGGGGAACTCCATCTTGTCCGAAAAGCGCTCTTTATGACCGGACATCTGTTCCTCACTCGGCAGCGTTACGGGCGTGGCCCGCAGTGGAGTATGGCCTCATTATGATACACGAATTGCCTGCTCGTCAATGATTTCGTATCATATTCAGGGGGAGGGGGGACGTCGCTGCTGTGACTTGCGTCCTTGACACGCCTCCGCCAAGCTCCTCTTCGCGGGAAAGGAGGCGTAACGGGGGACCCCGCTGAGCGTTGATTACCTAGTCACATGCGCACGCCGGCGAACCCGCATCCATCTCATCTCTTCGCTAGCTTGGGCCGAAGCCACGCCGTGATCGCCAGGATCGAGCGCGAACGCAAGCTGGCGAACGTTCTCCTGGACGCAGCCATGGAGGCGTCGGAGAGCAGTCGTCGCGTCGACACCACGCGTTTGCGCACCTCGGCTTCGCCGCCATGCATCCCGGCGGAGACGGGCGCTCATGCAACGACGGAGACGCTTGCTTGTACGCCGTGGGAGGAATTTCTCGCCGCGCTCTAACTCAACCGGCAGCGGCCGGCATGAGAAGCGTCAAGGCCGGAGCCGCATCGTCAGCGGCGGAGCGGGCACGCGGCGATCGCCGAAGCCGGCAACGATTCCAAAGCGACCGCTGTGCTCCCAAGCGTTGCGAGCCGCAATCATCTCCTCGTGCGTGCGGGCAACGAAGTTCCACCACAGCAGCACCGGCTCGTGTAACGGTTCGCCGCCGAAGAGAAAGGCCAAGGCCCCGGACTCCATCTCGATCTCCACGCGCTCACGGCGACTGCCCAAGTACAGCAACTTCACGTCATCAACGCGCGCACCGTTCACGGCCAGCGCGCTGCCGGTGGAAAGCAACGCGTACTCGAAGGACGGCTCGAGCGGGACGCGCACGACGCCGCTCCGCGTCGCGGATATCTCCATGCCGACCAGCGGCGAAAACGCGCTGGCCGGAGATGCCTTACCTCGCAGCTCGCCGATGAGAATCCGCGCTAACGCGCCACCAAGATCCACAACGGGTAGGCTCGCGTGATGCTCGAACGAGGCCGCCCTGAGACGCTCCCGGTCAGGCAGCGCGATCCAAAACTGCAAGCCGTGCAAAACCCCGCGCGGCATGCTCGTCTCCGCGTGCGAGATGCCTGCCCCTGCCGTCATGAGATTCAGCTCGCCGGGACGTATGTGCTGGTCGTTCCCCAAACTATCCCGGTGCCGCACCTCGCCGCTAAAGAGCCAGGTGACCGTCTGCAGGCCGATATGCGGATGCGGCCAGACGTCGAGCGCCCCCGAAGGGCCCTGCTCATCGGCGCGATAGCGGTCGAGAAAGCACCAGGCGCCGACGGTCCGCCGCTCACGTTGAGGCAATACGCGCAACACGGTAAGGTCATCGGTCAGGCGCACCGCCCGCGGTCCGTAGACTTCGCCCCGCGCGCCGGTTAGCAGATCGCTCATCGCCCGCTCACACGCTCGCGCCGCCCTTTCCGCCGAAGTAGTCGTCCAAGGGGCGCACGATCTCCGGAACAGTCGCCTTCTCGACGCTTACGCCAGGGCTGCTCTGTCCGTCCTCGACGATTCCCTCAACCTTGCGCCCAAGTACACCACCGCGCGCGTTCCAGCGATCGATGGCGATGCCCGCACCACGCACCTCGTTACGAGAGACGGCGGAGAACGTACCGGTGAGGTCTTCGAGCTGGCCTATCTTCAAGACGTCGGCCGCCTCGCTACGCTGCGGAATGAACGCCGGGAACGCGAGGGAGAAGCCCGTGGCCGTGAGGCCAACACGTCGTATTGCCTCTCGTCTGGATATCTTACGATCCATCGATAACTCCTGACTCTTTAGTCTAAACTTACAGGAAACTAGCTGGAACGAGATGCCGATGCGTGCACGCTGTGCCATTCATCGAGAGCAGCAGTGCAGATCGCTTGCGCTTCGCCGATGTAGTCCTCCGGCTTGATGGAGAATCCCATGAGCTGTGCGAGCGTCGCGCCATCGCTGCGCGCCTTTTGTGAGTACTCGTACACGCGATCGTGGGCGGCAGCCTGCCCCAATTGCTCGGCTAGGCGAATCATATAGGCCTCCGCCATGACGAGACCACCGTCGCACTCGAGGTTGCGGCGCATGGCTTCCGGAAAGACCTGCATACCCTCGGCGATCTCCCCGGCAATTCTGAGGCAACCTGCGGCAAGCGAGGCCACCTGCGGGAGAATTTGCCACTCCACGTGCCACTCACCGGCGGCGCGCTCATGTTCTGGCTGCATGATCTGATGGAAGGCCGAGGCGAGGGCACCAGCCACGTCCGCCATCCCGATCACCGCCTCTGAGTCGATGGGGTTGGCTTTTTGCGGCATCGTCGAAGAGGCGCCGCGATGGTGGCCGCCACGTTCGTGCACCTCACCGATCTCTGTGCGCGAGAGCGTGATGATCTCCCGGGCGAAGCGCTTGCATGTCCCCGTGAGTCCGACGCAGAGCGTGCCGAACTCGAAAAGCGAGTCGCGTGCGACATGCCAGGGAATCGTGGGTGCCGCGAGGCCTAGTGACCGGGCCATGCTGGCCCGGATCTCTCTCGATGAGGGACCGAGTGCGGCCGAGGTCCCGCCAGCACCGTAGAGCGAGACGACGCGAATGCGGCGACGTGTCTCGACGAGGCGCTGATACTGGCGCGATAGCTCACCGAGAAAGACGGCGACCTTCGCACCGAATGTGGTAGGAACGGCCTGTTGATCGTGCGTGCGGGCCGCCATGACCGTGCTGCGATGCGCCTCCACGTGATGCGCGAGGCCATCACCGAAACGAAGCAACAAGCGCTCGAGATAGTCGGCTGCCTCGGCGAGCTGCAGCGAGAGCCCCGTATCCATGATATCTTGCGTCGTCGTGCCGTAGTGCACGCGTCCGCCAATCGGCGGCGGGAGCGCAGCAACGATCATGCGCACCAGCGGCAGAATGGGGTAGCCCACGTTACGGGCTTCGCTCCAGAGACGCGCACGATCGATGTTGGCAAGTACGGCGGCGCGGCTAATTTCATCGGCCTCATGCTGGGTCAAGACGCCGGCGAGAGCCTGTGCCCGCGCAAGGGCAACTTCGGCCTGGAGCCACGACTCGATGATCCGGTCTTCTGAGAAGATGCGGACCATTTCTGCATCTCCAAAGAGAGCATGCGTCAGGGAAAATGGTTGCTGTATCATGGTATCGTTTGCAATACTAGCCACGATCACAAGCCCTGTCAATACAAGGGTTCTCTACTATCGAAACGAATGTTACCCTGCAACATCATGGAAACGATTGCGGAAAATGGCTACGCTTCGCGACATCGCCGCTGAGCTTGGTCTCGCGGTCTCGACGGTCTCGCGTGCCCTCTCGGGACAGGCAAATGTCGAAGCGGCGACGCGTGCGCGCGTGCTTGCGGCAGCTGAGCGGCTGCGCTATCGACCGAATGCGCTGGCACGTGCCCTGCGGCGCAACCAGACGCAGACCGTCGGCCTTGTGATTCCCGACATCCTTAACGATTTCTACGCTTCGGCCGCGGCTGTACTTCAGCGCGTGCTTGAACAGCAGGGATACCGTACAGTACTCGCTCTGAACAACGATAATCCGGAAACTGACGCGAAGTGCTTGGCGGGGCTCTTGGAGCAACACGTTGACGGGATTGTGCATGTGCCGTGCACCAAGGATGGGGCGCGTGTCGTGCGCGATGCGACGCACCAGATACCCGTCATCGAGATGAACCGCCGCTCCAGCAATGGAGAGTTTGATGCTGTACTCTCCGACGAACGCGAAGGCTCGCGAATCCTCACACAGCATCTCCTGCAGCTCGGTCATCGCCGGATTGCGATGATTGTTGGGCCGGAAATGTACAGCACAACGCGGGATCGCGTTGACGGCTTCAACGATGCATTTCGTGAGGAACGCGTCTCACGCGATGATAGCTCAGTCTTCTTCGGCACATACAGCCGCACATGGGGTAAGACGGCGATGGAGCAAGTGATGCGGCGCACCCCTCGCCCGACGGCGGTTTACGCGAGTTCTAGCCAGCTTGTGCTTGGCGCGATGGCATACTTCGCAGCCGCTGGCATGCACGTCCCGGCAGACTGCTCAGTCGTGGGTCTCGGGAATCCCGACTGGTATCAGATCACACACCCTCCTCTGACGACGTACGCCATCCCACTCCGCGAAATGGGCATGATCGCAGCTCAGCTGCTGCTGGCGCGGATAACCGAGCTTCGCAGCGATGTCGTGGTTCCAACAGTCACGCGTCTCTCGGGGCATCTCATAATTCGCGCATCGGCTGCGCAGCCGCCGAGTGTATCCGCCATGCCAATTCCGGAAGACATTGACGTCAACACCTAGCGAGGCTTCAGACCAGCTGCGGGAGATCCGGACGGGCAACCTGGCCTTTGGGCGCGGCTCCTCCGGCGGCACGCTCGCGCATATCTGAGAACACAGGACCTGCGGCGCTGCGAACTCATGGATCGCGTCGTGGCCCGATGCGACCCGCTGGTCATCGAGAGGGGCGGCGACGGGACCCGGCACGCTTACGCTCCTGTGGCAAATGCGACGGCGGCTCTTTCGATCGCCGGCACGATCTTCTCGGGATCGCCTTCGTGGAGCAGGCGCGCCGGCGACTTGTCGCGGAGCACCGGATTCAATCCCAGGAACCAGGCTTGGACGAGCTGGGGGTCGGGGTCGGATTTCCCTTGCAAGATGAACGCTGCCCGAAGTGCGCCCCGGAGTCGCGGCTCGCCACCGCACGCGCAGCCGCTGCGCACGTGGCTCCACCAACTCTGCGCCCGCGTGGTCGCCAAGCACCCGCGTCTGGTGACCACGGAGCCAAACTCCAACGCCGACGGCCGCGCACACCTGCAGGTCTCCAGCAACGCCCGTGGCCGCTTCAGCGCCATGCCGTACAGCTTGCGCGGCGAACCTGACCTCCCGGTCTGCACGCCCATCGACTGGGCCGAGCTCACCATCGTCGCCAACGGCAGCTCGTCATGACGGCCGCAAACACCGCTCCCTGGCAGGCACGCGGCCACATGATTACCGCCGCTATCGATGTCCTCGGCGACGGCAAGGTACGCAGCGCCGACCAGATCCTCGCCGCGGCGCTCGAACGCCAACTCGTCCCACCCGCCACCAACAAGAGGTATGTCTATACTGCGCTCATCGAGTACATCACGCGCCAGCTCGGCCACGGCCGCAAGCCCGCCATCGTGCAGACGCCGGATCGTCGCTTCCGTATCAATGAGCCGCCGGACGACTGGCCGGACCTGGATCCCCAGGCGCACGCGCAGCCCGCGATCGACGCGCCAACCCAAGCGCTCATGGACCGGCTCGACGCCACCGCCGCCGGCAGCGATCCCGCTGCCTTCGAACTGGCCGTCTGCGACGCATTTGCGCACCTCGGCTTCGCCGCCACGCATCTCGGCGGCGACAAGGCACCGGATGGCTACGCCGACGCCCAACTCGGCGTGCTTGGCTACCGCGTGATGCTCGAATGCAAGACCGGCAAGGGCATCGTCAACAACCGCGACGTGCCCGAGGCCGCCAAGTACAAAGACCGCTACCATGCCGACTATTGCGCGCTCGTCGGCCACGCCTACAGCGAAGACATCGAGCTGCAAAGCGAGCTGCGCACGCACGGCGTCACCGCCTTCACCGTAGACGATCTCCGATCGCTGCTCGCGGCCGCCTCCAACCCGCACGCGATGCGCGCGCTCTTCGCGTCCGGCTCCGCCGCCGACGCCATCGCAGATCTTCTCTGGAATCGCGCCCACGGCGTCTCCAAGCGCGTGGCCGACGTCGCCGCCTACGTGCGCCAAGGCGGCTGGGCCGCTCAGGTAACGGCAGCGGCCGAAGGCGGCCGCGCGAATGCTCCCAGACTCTCGGAAGACGCGGCGATGCTGATGGTCGACGAAGCCTTGCGCCTAGCCGGCAGCGCCCAGGCCTGCACCCGCGACGATATCCGGCTAGCCTTCGAGTACCTCACCAATCCGTTGACCGGTGCCGCAGTCTGGGCCGAAGACACCCACAGCTCGATCGTCATCCTCTCGCCCGCGCCGGCCGGCGGGGTAGCATGACTGCGAATGGACGCGTTCATCTAACGGGTTGCTCCTGCGTCTTGCGAGCATACCGGCCGGAAGGCGCGGCTCGGCTCTGCGAAATCGCGAACGACAGGCTCGTTGCCAGTTGGATGTCGTTTCGTTTCCCCCATCCCTATGATCTCAGCGCCGCACATGCGTGGATCGCTATCGCGAATCAGGAAGAGCAGCCGAATCACTTCGCGATCGAAGTCGATGGATCGCTCGCGGGCGGAGTTGGAATCACGCCTCACCAGGGAGAGCGGCAGGGAGTACCTGAGGTGAGTCATCCTTAGCATGCGAAACGCCATGCGCGGAGGGATCAACCTCGCCTCGAATAAGCGGTCGAAACTACAGTGCCTCGTCGCTCCGATGCTCGTCGGGATACGCGGTGACATGATCGAGTATAAACTCGACGATGCCTTCTATCGACGTTTGGTGCGTCGCGATACCGGTCATCAATTCGAGCACTTCGTGCGAACCCGCATTGACCTCAAATCCGTTAGCGGCTAGGAACAGTCGCATCGAGATCCAGGCGGTGCGCTTATTGCCTTGCTCGAATCCATGGTTCTGACTCAGGCTGCGCAGCAACGCAGCCGCCTTAGTCACAGGATCGCGGTAGAGATCTTCCCCGAACATCGTCGATTGCGGAAGCGCCACGGCATCGAAAGGGGTACACCGAAGAGCTCGAGACCGGTGCTGACCTTTCGAACGTTCGTCATTGCCCGCGGAGCGAAGGTGAGCCGAGCGAGGGCGGCTTCGTTTTCGCGCAGCGTTCGTTCGTCGTCGGCACCGCCGTCGATGAAGTCGAAGACCATGCGCGGGAGCCGCCGGCGAGCGCGCAAGCGCATCTCGGCG
>SCRA01000059.1 GCA_004297985.1 bacterium
ATGGCAAGACCTCCGCTGACGGGCATCAAGGTCTACGAGATCGGCAACTTCATGGCTGCACCGTATTGCTCGATGCAGTTGGCCGATCTAGGAGCCGACGTCGTCAAGATCGAGAACCCCAAGGGCGGCGACATGACGCGCCTGACCGCGCCGTTTCTCGACGGCGAGAGCTCGAACTTCATTCGCTTGAACCGTAACAAGCGCAGTCTGGCGCTGGACCTCAAGCAGCCGGAGGGAAAGGAGATCTTCCGCACGCTGGCTCGCGGCGCCGATATCATCGTGGAGAACTTACGCCCCGGAACGATGGCGCATTTGGAGCTCGACTACGCCCGCTTGGCGGCAGAGAATTCGCGGCTGATCTACGTTGCCGCCTCCGGCTGGGGGCAGGACGGGCCGTATGCCGAGAAGGCCGGGCTCGATATCATCGCCCAAGGCATGAGCGGCCTCATGAGCATCACGGGTACCGAGGGCGGCGACCCCGTCAAGGTGGGCGTCCCGGTCACCGATCTGGTCTGCGCGCTCTATGGCGCGCTGGCCGCGGTCTCGGCGCTCCACGCACGTGAGACTAGTGGGCGCGGACAGCTGATCGACGTCTGCCTCTTCGAAGCCGGTGTCTCGCTCGCGATTTGGGAGGCCGGAAAGTACTTCGCCACCGGCGAGATTCCCAAGCCCTTGGGCTCCGCTCACCAGACGTCGGCTCCGTATCAGGCGCTGCGCTCCTCGGACGGGTACTTTACCGCGGGTGCATCGACCGCACGCAATTGGAGCGGCTTCTGCACCGTGCTCGGCTTAGAACACCTCGAGCACGATCCGCGCTTCAGTGAGAATCACCTGCGCCGCGAGCATGTAGCGGCACTGATTCCGCTCATCGAAGAGGTGACGGTGACCAAGCCCAGCAGCACCTGGGTGGAGGGACTCCAAGCTGTGGGCGTACCTGCGGGAATGCTGCAGAACTACGAACAGGTCTTCAACGATCCGCACTTGAACGACCGCGGCTATTTCTCCGACGCACGCCATGCGACGCTGGGGCCGATTCGCCAATTGGGCTCACCGATGCGTTTCAGCGAGACGAAGGTGCGGATCGAGCGCGCGGGGCCGCTGCTGGGCGAGCATTCGGAGGAGATCTTGAGCGCGCTCGGCTATACGGCCACGCAGATCGAGGATCTCATCGCGCGCGGCGTCGCCGCGAAGCCGGAGGTTACAACAGCTCGATGACCACGACCACGACGGATGAGATCCTGACGGAACGGCGCGGAAACGTCCTGTGGGTCACCTTCAATCGTCCACAGGCACGTAATGCGATGACCTTTGCCATGTACGAGCGGCTCGACCACATCGCGCTCGAAGCCAACGAGGATCCCAGCCTGCGAGCGATCGTGCTCACGGGCGCGGGCGGAAAGGCGTTCGTGGCCGGGACGGATATCTCGCAGTTCCGCTCCTTCAACACCCCGGAGGACGCCCTAGGCTACGAGGAACGTATGGATCGCATCCTCGGCAACCTCGAGCGAATTCGAGTGCCTACGATCGCCGCCATCGCCGGCGCATGCACGGGTGGAGGAGCGGCCATTGCAGCGAGCTGTGACCTTCGCATCGGATCGCCCAGCGCGAAATTCGGCTTCCCGATCGCGCGCACGCTGGGCAACTGCCTCTCGATGGGTAATTATGCGCGTCTGGTTGCGCTGCTGGGAGTCGCACGCACGAAAGACCTCATCTTCACCGCTCGGTTCATGGACGCACAGGAGGGGTTGGCAACCGGCCTGCTCAGCGAGGTGACGCCCGATGAGGCGTCACTGCCTGCGCGCGCGGAGCAGTTGGCGAAGCTGCTGGCGAGCCATGCACCTCTAACCTTGCGCGCCACCAAAGAAGCGCTCTTGCGCATCCAGCAGCGCTTAGTGCCGGAGAAGAGCTCCGACCTCGTTCTCATGTGCTACATGAGCCAAGACTTCAAGGAAGGGATCGAAGCGTTCTTCGAAAAGCGCAAAGCAGACTGGAAAGGCGAGTAATCTTCAGACCGGCAAAGTCGCGGGATTGGCATCGGAACGCTCGGAAGCGGCCCCATACTGCTCCTCGCTGACCTTCTCCATCCATTCGACCGTCTTACCGTCGAGCTTCTCCACAATGGCAATATGCGTCATCGCCGTGCTTGGCGCGGCGCCATGCCAATGCTTCTTACCAGGCGCGATGGAAACGACGTCACCCGGCCGGATGTCCTCAACCGGCCCGCCCCAGCGCTGTACGCGGCCGCAGCCGGCCGTCACGATCAGCGTCTGGCCCAGCGGATGTGTATGCCATGCCGTGCGAGCACAAGGCTCGAACGTTACACTGACGCCGAGCACGCGTGCGGGATCGGCTCGGTCGAAAAGGGGATCGACGCGGACGGTGCCGGTGAAATTCTCCAGTGGTCCCTTACTGGACGGCTGTGAGCCTGCGCGTTTGATGTCCATGGTCTTCCTTTCAGACTCGCGTTGAAGCGCATATTGCAGCTTGCACCAGCGGCCGACCGTGCCGAGGGCAGTCCGCGGGTGAGTGAGAACTACAGGCCATGCGGCAGCGAGTTCTCGGACGGAGTGGGTTGGCTGTTTCGGCATTGGGTCTGGGCTGCCTGGGCATGTCCGACTACTACGGCAATCGCGACGATGCCGAGTCGGAGGCCACGATTCATCGCGCCCTCGAGCTAGGCGTTACGCTCTTCGACACAGCCGATATGTACGGCGCCGGCGCCAATGAGGAGCTGGTTGGCAAGGCCCTGCGCGGCCTGCGCGAGCGAGTAGCCATAGCCACGAAATTCGGACTGATCCGCAGCGCGGACGGCAGCTTTTCCGGCGTCGACGGGTCGCCCGACAACGTGCGCAAGATGTGCGACGCCAGCCTCAAGCGGCTGGGCATGGACGTGATCGACCTCTACTACTGTCACCGTGTCGATCCCAACACGCCCATCGATGAGACGGTCGGCGCGATGGCCCAGCTCGTGCGCGCCGGCAAGGTCCGCTTCATCGGTCTATGCGAAGTGGGCCCGGAGACAATCCGTCGCGCCCACTCGGTCCATCCCCTGACCGCCGTGCAGTCGGAGTACTCGCTGTGGACACGCGAGCCTGCGGAGACCGCGATTCGAACCTGCCGGGAGCTGGGGATCGGCTTCGCTGCGTATAGCCCGCTGGGTCGCGGCTTTCTTACCGGAACCCTGCGCAGCATCGCCGACATTCCCGAAGGCGACTACCGCCTCGGTAACCCGCGCTTCCAGGAAGAGAACTTTGCACGTAATCTCGCGCTCGTCGAGCGCTTGCGCGAAATCGCGGCCGCCAAGCAGTGCACGCCTGGGCAGCTCGCCCTGTCCTGGCTCCTGAGCCGCGGCGACGATATCGTTCCTCTGCCGGGCACCAAGCACCGCCGCTACCTCGACGAGAACGTCGGCGCGGTAGGGGTCTCCCTCGCGCCGGAGGATCTCGCTTCGATCGATAGCGCGCTGGCCCAACACGCCGTTGCGGGAGCACGGTATTCCGAGGCGTCCGAACGCCTCATCGATCCCGGCGCGCAGTAGCTCAATATGAAATATTCGATATAGACAATTAGTATGTTGACGTTCGCCACGTAGTGTGCTATTCATAGCATACTAATATGTCTAGCGCCCTCTCACTCACCGACCGCGCCTACGATGCTATCAAACGTCGCATTATTCGCCTCGACATTTCGCCAGGCGCCGCGTTCACGGAGAGCAAGATGGCCGCAGAGCTCCAGCTTGGGAAGACGCCCGTCCGCGAAGCCCTGATGCGGCTCCAGCGCGAAGGTCTGGTCGAGGTAAACGCCCGCGCCGGCTACCGCGCCACGCCGGTGACCTTGAAAGACGTCAAGGAGCTTATGGCGCTACGCGTCGTTCTGGAGTGTGAGGCGGCAAGTCTGGCGGCGCAGGAGATGAAGGACGCCGAACAACTCCGTGCGCTCGACGCTCTCTGCCGCGTCGACTACGATCCGTCTGACCCCGCCACCATCGAGCGATTTCTCCGAGCCAATACCGAGTTTCACGTCACCGTCGCGCGCGCCAGCGGCAACACTCGCCTGGCACGTGCGCTCGGCCAAGTGCTCGGCGAGCTAGAGCGGATCTTTCATCTCGGTCTCTCGCTCACCTCACGCACGGCGGAGATCGTCCACGAGCACGAGGACCTGGTCGGCGCGATATTGCGAGGCGACTCTGCCAGCGCGCGGGAGGTCGCGCGTGCGCAGTGCCAGACTTCGCAAAAGATGGTGCTCGACGCCCTGCTCTCCAGCCCCTCGCTGTTGACCACGAACATCGGCGGCAAGGGCTAACGGGAGGAGAACAGCATGCACGTCCACCGCGCCGAGCTCGGGCACATCTTCGACGCCGCGCTGGTGCAAACGCCCGACAAAGTGGCGATCTATCAGGGTGATGTTGCGGTAACCTTTCGTCAGCTTGACGAGCGGGCCAACCGCGTGGCCAACGCCCTACTCGCTGTCGGGATCACCGCGGCCGATCGCGTGGCCCTGCTCTTCGACAATGACCATCGCTACGTCGAGTGCTCGCTAGGCATCATGCGCAGCGGCGCCGTCGCCGTCCCTATCAACCCGCGCCTGGGCAACGATGCCGTCGCCTACATCCTGGACCACAGCGACGCGAAGATGCTCTTCTGCTCGCCCAACGAGACGCTGCGCGGAATCGGCCTCGCTGCAGGCATCAAGCGCATTCGTGCCGTCGTGGGCATCCGGCTCGACGGTGGGGCGCCTTTGCCGGCGAACGCCCTCGAGCTCCAGGATTGGCTGGCGTCGGCCGGCACGAACGATCCGTCCGTGGCGGTCGACTCCTTGGCCGACGCCTTCCAGCCGTATACGTCGGGCTCCACCGGGCGTCCCAAGGGCTGCGTCCTCAACCACGACGGCCAGATATGGAATACGCGCGTCCACGTCGAGTTCCTTGGATACACGTCAGACGATCGCTCCATCGCCGCCGCGCCGCTCTCGCACAAGAACGCCATGACCGGCGCGGTGAAGCCGATGCTCTACGTGGGCGGCTCGGTCGTCATCTTGCCGCGCTTCGATCCAGAAGCATACATCGCGGCGATCGATCGCTACAAGGTCACCTACACCACGGGCGTGCCGGCGATGTACAACATGATCTTCGCGCGCCCGGAGCTGTTCGAAAAGTACGATGTCTCGTCGGTGCGTATCGCTACCGTCGGCTCGTCGTCCGTAGCGCCGGAACTGCTGCGTCTGCTCCAACGCTACTTTCCGGCAGCCCGCGTCAGCGAGATCTACGGCTCCACCGAAGGAGGCCCCGTCACGCTGATTCAACCGCTCGACGGAGTTCCCGGACTCGGAGCCGTCGCCGAGACGGATATCCGCATCGTCGATAAGGACGGCAGGGACTGCGCGGACGGCGAGGTCGGTGAGCTCATCGTGCGCAATCGCGGCGTCCTGAGCGAGTACTACAAGAACCCGGAGGTGAGCGCGCAGCGTATCCGCGACGGCTGGTACTACACGCGCGACCTTTGCAAGCGCACTCCTGCCGGACGGTACTTCATCTTGGGCCGGACGGATGACATGATCATCACTTCCGGAGAAAACGTCTATCCTGTCGAGGTCGAGGACCTCCTTCGACGGCACGCCGACATCGTCGACGCCGCCGTCGTTCCCGTTCCCCACCCCGTCAAGGGGCACGTGCCCGTTGCCTTCGTAGTGCTGCGCCGGGGCGCGTACGGAGACGAGGAAGCCTTCAAGGCTTACACCCTGCAACATGGGCCACCATATGCGCATCCCCGGCGGATCTTCTTCGTAGAAGAGATTCCGCTGTCCGGCCCCGGGAAGGTCGACCGCAAGCGGCTCTGCGAGCTCGCTCAAGAGCTGACGTGAGGAGAAGAGAGATGGCTAACCGGTCCGTGTCCAGGAACCAGTTCATGAAAGGCGCCGGGCTCGCCGCCGCCTCCGTGGCCGCTGGCTTCCCCGCCTTTGTCCCTCGGCGCAGCGAAGCCGAAGAGAACATCAAGATCGGTCAAATCGAGTCGCTCGTCGGGCCGTTTTCGGTCTTCGCAAAGACCGAGTTGCAGGCCGCGGGGGTGGCCGTCGATCTGTGGAACAAACGTGGCGGCGTCATGGGCCGCAAGGTCGAGGTCGTCGTCGGCGACGATCTGAACAACCCTGGCAATGCCGTGATCAAAGCGCGCGAGCTCGTCTACCAGCAGAAATGCGTTGCCCTCATGGGTACGGTCAACAGCGCGTCGACGCTCTCCGTCAGCTCGACGGCGGCCTCGCTCGGTGTGGTCTTCATCGACTCCGGCGGCCACACCGACGCAGTCGTCGGCGAGAAGTGCCGCTGGAACAGCTTTCAGACGTGCCACAACACGTGGATGATGACGCATGCCACCGGCTACTCCATCGCCAAGCTGTTCGGCAAGAAATGGTACCTTGTCACACCGGACTACGCGTTCGGCCACTCGGTTGCGGCCGGCTACGAAGACGTCATCAAGAAGATCGGCGGACAGATCGTCGGCAACGACCTCGTGCCGATCGGCACCTCCGACTACAGCTCGTATTTGCTGAAGATCCAGGCGGCGAAGCCGGACTGCCTCATCGCCATCCCCGGCGGCCAAGACCTCGTCAACCTCTTGAAGCAAGCCCAGTCGTATGGCCTGTTGGCGAAGATCCCGGTTGCCGGCCCCTACACGGAGCTGGAGGTTATCTGGCAGTTGCCCAAGGAGGCGCGTGTGGGCTACTGGGGCGTCGAGTGGTACTACAAGGGTGACCTCGTCTTCGGCAAAGACAATGCCGAGGCGCAGCGCTTCGTCTCCGAGTACCGCAAACGCTTCGGCTACCCGCCGACGCCGTATAGCGTGGGCGCCTATGTATCGATGGATCGCCTACTGTGGGCCATCAACGAGGCCAAGTCTACCGAGGGCGTCAAGGTCGCACGCACGCTGGAGGGCGCCGAGTTCAACTCGGTCTGGAAAGGCGCGTCGTCCTACCGTAAGGTCGACCACATGCTCATGTGGCCGGCGTTCTTCAGCAAGGTGCGCGCGGAGGGCACGCCCGAGGACAAGTACGACGTCCTCGAGATTCTCGACCGCCAAGACGCCCCGGTGATCGCTCGTTCGGCAGCCGATACGGCCAAGATCTGCCATCTGGGATATCCGGGCTGATGGCGGTGGAGCAACGCATGAAGGCGGTGATCTTCGACGAGCACGGACCGCTGGAGAATCTGCGCTATGTCGAGGATCTAGCGGTGCCGGAGGCCGGCCCCGGCGAGTGCCTCGTGCGCGTGCACGCGGTGGGACTCAACGGTTTCGACCCGATGATCCTGAACGGCATCCCCGGCCTCAAGATTCCTTTGCCGATGATTCCCGGCGGCGACATCGCAGGAGAGATCGCCGCGCTGGGGCCCGGCGTGGATGCGTCCGCGTGGAGCGTGGGCCGCCACGTGAGCATCATGCCGCTCATGCCGCCGAAGATGATCGGCGAGACGTTGCGTGGGGGCGCCTGCGAGTACATCAGCGTCCCCGCAGCAAACCTCATTCCGATCCCCGACGGCGTCTCGTACGAGGATGCCGCCGCGCTGCCGGTGGCGTACGGCACCGCGCGTCGGATGATGGTCACACGCGGCAAGGTCTCCAAGGGGGAGTCCGTGCTCATTCTCGGCGCCACGGGCGGCGTCGGCACGTGCTGCATCCAGTTGGCCAAGCTCGCCGGCGCCGAAGTCGTGGCGTGCGGAAGCTCCAAGGAGAAGTGCGATCGTCTGAAGCGCTTGGGTGCCGATCACGTCATCGACACCTCACAGCAAGACTTCGTCGATGAGACGATTCGTCTCTACGGCAAGCCGCGCGTGTGGGGCAAGAGCGGCGGCGTCGACGTCATCGTCAACTACATCGGCGGCGAGACATGGGCGAAGAGCCTCCGCGCGCTCAAACACGACGGGCGCATGCTGACCTGCGGGGCGACGGCGGGCTTCTCTCCTCCCACGGACATCCGCTATATCTGGTCCTTCGAGCAGAACGTCATCGGCTCGAACGGCTGGACATCGGAAGATCAAGCTGCGCTGCTCGAGATGGTGGCTGCGCGCAAGATCGCGCCCGTGATCCACTCCGTTCGCCCGCTCGCGCGGATCAAGGAGTCGCTGCAGGAGCTCGTGGATCGTAAGGTCTTCGGCAAAGCGATCGTGACGGTGTAGCATGGCCGACAAACTCAACGTACTAGGTGCGGAAGACCTGAGCTCCATGATCGTGGAGGCGCCGTTTCATCAGTGGATGGGCCTCTCGCTGCTCGCTCTGACGGAGCAGTACGTCGACCTCCAAATCCGCTGGCGCGAGGAGTACATCGTCAATCCCCAGCGGCGATACACGCACGGCGGCATCCTCGCGGCGTTCATCGATCTCGCCGCGGATTGGGCGATCGCGGCGAAGTTCGGCCGCGGCGTGCCGACGGTCGACATGCGCATCGACTATCATAAGGCGGCCATGCCGGGCGATCTCTGGGCACGCGGCAGGCTGCTCAAGCTCGGGCGCACATGCTCCTCCGCGGAGGCGGTGGTCTACGACATGGAGGGTACGATGCTCGCCAGCGGCCGGGGCGTCTACCTGACGGCGGAGTGAGATTCCGCGCCGCGCGCGTATTCAGGGAGAGTTGGGACGTATGGAATCCTATGAGACACGTGCCGAGCACGGCACATGGCGACTGGTCGGCGCCGACGCGACGGTGCCGCTGGTAGACGGCGCACGGCGGCGCTACGTTAACCTGGACTTCGCCGCCAGCACCCCCGCACTCGAAGAGGCCGCGCGCGCCATCGAAGCGATGCTACCATGGTACAGCAGCGTGCACCGCGGTGCGGGGCTCAAGTCGCGGATCTGCACCGCGGCCTACGAGGGAGCTCGCTCGGAGGTACACGCGTTCTTCAACGCGCGCGCCGACGACACCGTGATCTTCACGCGCAACACCACGGATGCCATCAACTTGCTGGCTTACGCCTTACCGCCGGAGACGAAGGTCGTCGCCTCCGCCGTGGACCACCACGCCAATATGCTGCCCTGGCGCCGCCATCGCGTCACGTATCTTCCGGTACCGGAGAGTCCCGCCGCGCATCTCGCGGCGCTGGATTCGGCGCTGAGCGATGTGGCTCGCGGAGACCCCTCACTGGTCGCCGTCAGCGGTGCCTCCAACGTCACCGGAGAGATCTGGCCGCTTCGCGAGATCGTCGAGCGCGCCCACGCCGCCGGCGCGCGCGTCCTGGTCGATGCCGCTCAACTCGCACCGCACTATCCTATCGATATGCAGGCGCTGGGCGTCGACTATCTGGCGATGTCTGGGCACAAAATGTACGCACCGTTCGGGGCGGGGGCACTCGTCGGCCGCCCTGACTGGCTCGAAGAGCGCGAGCCCTTCCTACGTGGCGGAGGGGCCGTCCAGTTCGTAACGCTGGACGACGTCGAATGGAAGGACGTTCCCGATCGTCAGGAGGCCGGCTCACCGAACATCCTGGGAGCGATCGCGCTGGGCGCCGTCTGCCGCGCCCTCGGCAGCGGCGGCATGCGCGCGATCGCGCGCGAGGAGGCAGAGCTCTACCAGTACGCGCGCGAGCGCCTGCTCACCATTCCGGGTCTCGAGCTCTATACCGTCTGGGGGCCCGGACACCCGCACGTCGGGATCTTGACGTTCAACCTCTCCGGCTACGTGCACAGCCTACTGGCAGCGATCTTGAGCGCCGAGTACGCCATCGGCGTCCGTCATGGATGCTTCTGCGCTCATCCATTGCTGCTCCACCTGCTGAAGGTGGAGCGCGCGGAGGCCGACAGGATCCGCGACGATCTGCGCAGCCACAGCCACCCGGCCATCCCAGGAGCGGTGCGCATCAGTTTTGGTCTCAGTACCACGCGCGACGACGTCGACCAGGCCGTGGCGGCACTGAAAGAGATCGCGGCGCACGGGCCGCGCTGGCGCTACGAGTGCGACCCGAACAACGGCGAGTTCGATCCCGTCGACGACGGGCGCCCGTGGCCCGACCTTCCAGTGCACCTCACGCGCGAGTACGTACGCCACGCTGGTGAGAGTTCGTAGCGACGGGTGGCCGGGGAGCGGCCGCTCTACTCCATGAGCCTCTTAGCGCGCCATCACCACTAGCGAGGCTAGCCAGGTACGCGCGCCGATGACCGGCACGAGATACGAACCCGCGTGCGTGAGCCGGATGCTTCCCGTCGTGAGCAGCGTGCCGTTGGCCGAGGCATGCGACACCAAACCGATCGACCCGATGGTCTCGTAAGCGCCGTCATACGGGGCGCTCGTGAGCTGGCTGAGCGTCAGCGGGTGCGGAAGAGGCTCGGACCCGTGAGCTGCCGCGATCTGCGAACCAAGTGAACGGAACGAGACGGAGATCGGCGTACCGACAGCGACGCTCTGCGGAACGGCGGCGGGATCGAAGACCGCTCCCATCGTCACGAACTCTTCGTCGAAGACGCTCTCGCCGCGGTTCTCGGCCGAGGCGAGGCCAACCCAGCGATGCGTGGGATCGACGATGTTCGCGTAGTGGCCGCCGCGCTCGGCGCGTTCCGCCATAAAAGCCGCCTGCGCATCGCGCCAGTCAGCGAAGCCGCCCGCGACGTTCTCGTCGACGACGCCCACGCCGCCGAGACGCGCGTAACGCTGATACGGCTTCAGCCCGCGCGTATCCCAATGCGAGACGTACCCACGCTCCGCCATGTCACGCGCATGCTGAGCGGCCGTCTCCTGCGCGCTCTCGTCGAATGCCACGGGCCGCGCATCTGCGGCAGCTCGCTCCGCGTTGATCTGTGCGAGCCAGGCGCGCTGGGCGGGCGCCACGCGCGTGAGGCGCACGGCACGCCGGGCAACGCCGCCGGCCGAAATCGTGATGCCGGAGTTGTAGGTGCAATAGCCCGCGCCATCGGAGACCTGGAGGTACTGGACCTCGACGGGAAGGCCTCCCAAGACAGCGAGGCCGGCGGCATCGGACACGGTGCGCATGCCCGCGATGCGCACAACGGCTCCCACGAGCGGTTGCCCCGCTTGGTCGCGCACCGTGATCATCGCAGCGCCCCCGGTTGATGCCGTTGCCGGCGAGCTCGCGCCGCTTAGGGCCACCATGCCGGAGAGGGTCACCGAGGCGAGGATACCGGCTGTTCTCATGCATCTACAGCATCGGCTCCGAGGAGCCGGCGGACCTTCACGGAGGCGCATCACGTGAGCCGCGTCACGCCGCTTGGTGCTACCCATTCTTTGGGCGATTGGCACCTCTCTTTCGTTCTCCCCGCCGGACGGGCTCCGCCTCAATCCCAATCCCCTCAATCTCCGTTGTTCAGATGGTCCCGGACGGGATCCACAACGGGGAGTCGCATCGCGGTGAAAACAGACGACTACACGCTCGGCCGCTTCGGCGTCGAGGTGAGTCACTCCGACCTGGAGACGATACGCGAGGGGCCCGATCCCGACGGTGCCCACCCGTACTACGAGCTGGTCTACGCCGAAACCGCAACGACGGCGATGCTCATCGGCTCGACCATTCATCGCGCCGCACCCGGCGAGGTGCTGTTGATCCCTCCGGGGCTGCGCCATGCGCACGGCGATCCCGCCAAAAGTGCAACCTGGTCCCTGCGCTTCGAGCTCGGGGTGGTCGACGGCGGTGTGCGCCGCTTGGTCACGGCCTACGCCACGCCCTCCGAGCAGGGGCGCCGGCGCGTGGTACCGGAGCCGGAACGGATACGCTGGCGCCAGCGCTTCAGCTACCTATTGAACGAGCTTCGGCGCAACGACGTCGACGAAGGTGTGGTACGCACGTTGCTGCGCTCGCTCTTGCAGGACGTGGCCCGCTTGTGCGATCCCGCCGGAGCGGCGGCGCCGCCGGGCGGGGGACACGCCGTTCTGAGCGCGGTCTTCCGTTATATCGATGAGAACTTCGCGCGACCCATCGGCCTGGAAGACGTGGCACGCGCCGTCACCCTCTCCCCAGCCTACCTCACGGATCTCGTGCGCCGTCACACGGGCCGGCCCGTGCATCGTTGGATCACCGATCGTCGTCTGCGCGCCGCA
Organism: bacterium; assembly: GCA_004297985.1. Classification (GTDB taxonomy): domain Bacteria; phylum Vulcanimicrobiota; class Vulcanimicrobiia; order Vulcanimicrobiales; family SCRA01; genus SCRA01. Next base: position 12,031 of record SCRA01000059.1, read on the forward strand.
CGCGTGCTGCTTGCGGAGACCGACGCATCGATCGCGACGATCGCCACCCAGAGCGGCTTCAACGACGCGCGCAATTTCTGCCGCCGGTTCCGCTATGCTACAGGGCGTCCTCCGCGCGATTGGCGTGCAGCCATCCGTCAGTCGGCCAAGGTGCGCGCGGCTGACGATCTACTGTGGGGCGAGATCGTCGTCGATCGCGCCATCGAGGATCACGGCAGCATACGGGCATTGGTTGAGCGCCTGGGGATGCTCGCTGACGCGGAAGCGATCACGCGCGAAACCCTCGCTACGATGCGTGCGATCTACCGCACCTCCCTGATCGTCATCGTCGATCGCGGCGAAGGGTGCGACCGCTGGGAGTGCGCCGACGACGGAGACGAGCTGTGCCGGGCGGAGATCGAGCCGCTGCTCTCCCTGGTGTTCGACGGACAGACGATCGTCGCGCGCATCGGCCATGCGGCCGCGATGATGACGCCCATTCGCGCCGGTGCGCGCTGCGTTGGCGGTATCGTCGTAGTGAGCCGCACCAACCGTGCGTTCTCCGCGTACGATCGTGGACTGTTGGCGATGATCGGCACGATGGTGGGGCTCGCGCTGCACGGAGGTACCGGCGAAAGAAGTGGCCGCTTGAGCCGAAAGGATGCGCGTTGTGCACGCGCACCGCAACAGGATATCATCACACCATGAGTGAGGAGGGCGCGATGCAACGGTTCCTTTGTGCCGCGATCGCGGCGTTGGCGCTTGCGGGATGCGGCGGCGGTTCGTCCGTGCCTGCATCCAACGCGGCGATCACGGCAGCCTCGGGCCAACAGGTCTTCCGCTACGACACGTTCGGTGACGAAGCGTTTTGGACGAACACGCTGCACATGAATCAAGTCGTGCAGACGGCCGTCGACCCGACCACGGCGCTCTCCGTGGGACTCAAAGTCGATGCCGATGCCTTGCCGCCGGATGTGCTGGCCGCTCTGCAGGCTGGGCAGATCGACCTCAAGAGTCCGGCCACCACCGTGACGCTGCTGAAGCTCAACGCAGTGGTCGGCATCCAAGCGACCGTCGATGCAAAGAACAACATCACAAGCTTCGGCGTCTCCTGCGCGCTCTGCCACTCGACGGTTGACAACCGCATCGCGAAGGGCATCGGCTCCCGCCTTGACGGGTGGCCCAATCGCGATCTCAATCCCGGCGCCATCATCGCGCTCTCGCCGGCGGTGACCGCGGCGCAGAAGGCAGTCTACAGCTCGTGGGGCCCGGGCAGGTACGACCCGCGCTTCAACGAGGACGGCAAGAACGGTCCGGTTCTGATCCCCCCGGCATACGGCCTGGCCGGCGTCAACCTCGCCACCTATACCGGCGACGGCGACGTCGGCTACTGGAACCGCTACGTGGCCATCACGCAGATGCACGGCATGGGCAATTTCTCCGATCCACGCTTGGGCATCGTCGTGACGGCGGCCACGGATCTGGTGAATCCCGTCGTCCCGGCACTCGTGAGCTACGAGCTGAGCCTGCCCAAGCCCCCTGCCCCCGGCGGGAGCTATGACGCGGCAGCGGCGGCACGCGGCCAAGCAGTCTTCAACGGTGCGGGACGCTGCTTGAGCTGCCATAGCGGTACGACGTTCACCGATGCCAACGTGACGCTCCACCAACCCTCGGATACCGGCATGGATCCCGGCTGGGCTTTGCGCAGCGCTACCAAAGAGTATCGGACCACCCCGCTGCGCGCCCTCTGGCAACACCCGCCCTACTTCCACGACGGCAGCGCCCCCACGCTAGCGGCCGTTGTGGACCACTACGACACGTACCTGAACCTCGGCCTGAGCGCACAGCAGAAAGGTGATCTCGTGCAATATCTCACCTCGCTCTGAGTGCGAATCAGACCTCGTCTTTCTGGATCACCGCCTCCCCCACGATCACCGTCTCGCCGCGCTGATTGACGCAGGCGGAGCGGCAGCGAATCCGCCGCCGCTCCGGCATCACCTCGATCACTTCGGACGAGGCCGTGATCGTATCCCCCGGATAGACCGGAGCCCGAAACTTCAGCATCTGCGAGACGTAGATGCCGCCGGGGCGTCCCAGCATCAGCGCGTTGGCCGTCGAAAGCAGCGAGGCGGTGAGCAGACCGTGCGCGATGCGCCCGTGGAAGCGCGTGCGAGCGGCGTAGGCTTCGTCGGTGTGCAGCGGGTAGCTGTCGCCCGAGAGCTCGACAAAGCGCGCGATCTCATCGTTCGTGATCTCTTTGGTGAACGTGGTCTTCTGTCCGACGGCATACTCCTCGAAGCGGCGCTCGGGAAACTCGATCATCATCAGCTCTTTCCTCTACTAGGCGCGTTGTAGGGCGATGCGCCCGGCACGGCCGAGCACGAAAAGGAGCAACGCCGCGCCGACGCAGGCATTCGCCAGCGGGACGGGGCGCCGCTCCCAGGTAACGGCGCGCGCGAGGCGCGCGAAGGCGCGCGCGAGCTCCGGCGCCGTGGAGGTCTGGGCGTAGGTTCCGTGCCCGGCGGCGGCGATCGCTTCGAGGCCGGGGGCATCGAGGCCCGCCCGTTCGTTGGTGCCGGGAATGGTGGCCGTCGTCTCCGCGAGACCGATGCCTACCGTGTCGACCACGACACCGCGCAAGCCCAACGTCTGCGCCACACGCCGCGGGTCCGGCGGGCGATTGTTCTCACCGTCCGTGAGCAGGACGACCGCGCGGCGTCCGCGCGGTGGAAGCAGACTCGCCGCCGTGGCCAACGCCGCACCGATGGCGGTGGCGCCGTTCGGCGTTGGGATGCGCTCGAGAGCCAGGCGCTGCTCCGCGCGATCCTCGGTCGGCGGCAACACGACCTGCGCCGTCGAGGCGAAGGCGACGATCCCCAAGCGCGTTCCCTCGGGGAGCGCATCGACGAAGCGGCGCGCGGCGGCCCGCGCCGCGGCGGCTCGGGTAGGCATGAAGTCGTCGGCTCCCATGGATCCGGAGGTGTCGATGCAGAGGATCGCCGCGGCGTCGTGGGTGGGCCATGGCACGACGATCCGCGGTGCGGCCAGCGCAACGGCCAGCAACGCAGCCGCCAGATACGAGAGCGCGCGAAGCCACGCCAGAACGCGCGTGACGTCGCGCGCGAACGGGGCGACGGCTGGGAGCGAGCTGTAGGCTAGTGCGCGCGCACGACCCGCCGCCTCCGTAGACCGCCCCCACCAGGCAAGCGCCCCCAGCGGCAGCAGCAGCAGCAGCATCCAGGGATGAGCGAAACTCAGCATACGTCCAAGAGATCGGCGGCACATGTCGACTCGTCGAAGAGACGCGCGCGCCAACCCAGTCTCGTGAGGCGCTCGAGCAGCGCGGCCGCGCGTTGCGCGCAGGCCTGCACGTGGCGGCGCGCCGCCGCTTCGTCGATGCGCAAGGTTCGCACGCTGCCGCCGGCGGCATCGCGCAGGCGTACGGCACCGCGTAGCGGGATCCCCTCGCGCCACGGGTCGGCGGCCACCATCGCCACGCACCAGCGGCGTTGGGGCAGGCGCGCCAGATGCCGATCGTCGAGCAGTGCCTCGAGACCGTAGCACTCGCCGACGAGCAGCAGCACGGCGCCCGCGGGGAGCGTGCTATCGAGATAGGCTAGCGTCCCGGCGTCGATCGCGCGACCGTTGAATCCCGCCCTCAGATGCATCGAGCCCAGCGCGGCCGCGCGCTCTCCGCGCAGCGTACCCAGCGCCACGGCCTCCCCGCCCGCCGCCAGCCACAGCCGGTCGCGGCCGCGCACCGCCCCGAGCCAGAGTTCGGCCAAATCGAGGGCTGCCGCCTGGAGCGGCCGGCGGCGGCCCAACGCCATGCGCGGCCCGCCATCGACAGCGCAGGCCAGCGCCAGTCCCGACTCTTCGAGCATCACGCGCGTCTGGAGCGCGCCCGTACGCGCCGTGGCTGCCCAGTCGATGCGGCGAGGGTCGTCGCCCTCCGCGTAGGCCCGCAACTCGGCAAACTCCAAGCCATCGCCGCGCAGCAAGGGCAGCCCCTCGCCCGCCGGACCGCGCGCGCGCAGACGCAGCAACCGGCGGCGCAGATGGTCGCTCAGCGCGCGCATCTGCTCCATCGGCTACGCCGGTCCGAGCGGGAGGTGCGTCTCGCCGTTCTCGCCGGCGGCTTCGAAGTCGGAGGCGCGCAGCTCTCGCACACTGGTGTCGACCGAGCGCAGCGGCCTCATCTCCTCGCCCGCCGAATTGCCGAGCTTCGCGTAGAACTTGCGCGCCGAAGGCAAGAGCCTCGCCTCGAGCGAGCCGATGGCCTCATTATACGACTTGACGGTACTCTCGAGATTGTCGCCTACTTTGGCCAGGAAATTTCCCACGCGCCGCAGGCGGTCGTAGAGTTCGCTGCCGAGCGCCCCGATCTCACGCGCGTTGTCCTCCAACTGCCGCTGGTCCCAGCTGTACGCCACGGCTCGCAGCATGGCGATCAGCGAGGTAGGGCTGGCGATGAAGACGCGGTTGTCCACGCCCACTTCGATGAGCGTGGGATCCTGCTCCAACGCGGCGCTGAAGAACGCTTCGCCCGGTACGAACATGAAGACGAAATCGGGGGCGCGCCCGTCGTGGCGCGCGTAGGCACGCTTGCCGAGCGCCACGACGTGATCGCGCAGGTGCTTGGCATGGAGGCGCAAACTCTGCTCGCGCGTCGCTTCGTCGGTCGCTTCGACGGCATCGAGATAGGCGGAGAGCGGCGCCTTCGCATCGACGAAGATCACCTTGTTTCCAGGGAGCTTGACGGTGAGGTCGGGACGATCGCGGCGCTCCTGCGACTCCGTCACCGTCTGCTCGTCGAAGTCGCAATGTTCGAGCATGCCGGCCAGCTCGACGACGCGGCGCAGCTGGATCTCGCCCCACCGGCCGCGTACCGTCGGGTTACGCAGTGCCTGGCGCAATCCCGAGGTCTCCGAGCGCAGCGTAGCCGCCTCGTGTTGGAGGCGCTGCTGCGTCTCGAGAAGTCCCTCGACCTGTTTGGTCAACCCGGCATAGGCGCCCACGCGCTTGGCTTCGAGCTCCCCAATCTTCGCGTCGACTTTCTCCAGCGACTCGCGCACGGGCTTCACGAGCTCGCCGATCGCCTGTTGTCGTTTCTCGAGATCGCCCTTGGCCGACTCGTTCACTTTCGCCAGCGTCTCGCCCGCAAGCTGAAGGAAGCGCTCGCTGTTCTTGTCCAGAGCCGCAGCGCTCAGAGCAGCGAAGCTTGCCGAGAGCTCCTCCTTCAGCCGCTCGACGGTGGCACGCTCGCGCTCAACGCCCTCGCGTTCGGCCTGCAAGCCACCCTCAACGGCGGCGAGGCGTTCGGCCGTCGAAGCATGGACGGCACGCAGGTCGGAGAGCTCGCTCTCTCGATGCTGCAGCGTTGCGCGCGCGCTGTCACGCTCACGGGCGAGCGCGCCGCGCTCCGCGGCGAGGTGCCCCTCGAGCGACGCGAGCTGGCTGCGCCCGAAGAGCCACGCCAGGGCGCCACCGAAGACCAAGCCGATCAGCCCGGCGATGAGATACCCGAGATCCATCACTCGTGCATGCTCAACCAGGAGAGAAACTCCTCCTGCGGCAACGGCGGCGAGAACCAATACCCCTGGGCCGCCTCGCAACCCTCGGCAGCGAGCCACTGCGCCGCCTCCTCACGCTCCACGCCTTCAGCGACGACGCGCCGCCCTAGGCTTCTGCCCAGTACGATCGCCGCGCGCACGACGGCGGCGTCTTCGTTGCTTTGCGGGAGCTCGTGCACGAAAGCGCCGTCGATCTTGAGCGTATCGACGGGGATCTGTTTGACGATCGCCAGCGACGCACCGCCCGCGCCGAAGTCGTCGAGCGCAACACGCATCCCCAGGTCGTGGGCGCCGTCGACGAGGCGGCGTGCCGCGGCGATGTCGCGCGAGGCGATGCGCTCGCTCAGCTCGAGCTCGAGGTTACCTGGGTCTGCCCCCTCGTCGCGTAGGACGGCGGCCAGCAGCGGCAGCGTACCGGCGTGGGCGACTGCGCTCCCGCTGAGGTTGAACGAGAGACGAAGGCGGCGCGCCCCGCAGAGCAGGACCTGCGAGCGATGCGCGGCCTCGCGCATCACCCATTCGTCGATCGGGAGTACGGCCTCGCTCTCCTCGGCGGTGGCGATGAAGTCGGCGGGGAGGCGCAGGCCGTAGCGAGGATCGCGCCAGCGCAGCAGCGCCTCGACGCAGGTGACGCGCTGCTCAGCGAGATCGACGGTCGGCTGGTAGTGGAGCTCGAACTCCTCGCGCTGGCCGGCAAAGCGCAATCCCTGGAGCATGGCGCGGCGCAGGCGCAGCGCGCTGCCGATCTCTTCGCTAAAGAAGCGCACGAGCGCGCCGCCTTCGTGCTGGGCGCGCACGAGCGCGGCGTTGGCGGCCTCGAGCAGCGCCTCGGGTGCGGCGGCGTCGTTGGGAAAGAGCGCGACGCCGATGCTGGCGGTGCAGCGCACCTCGCGGCCGGCCGCGATAAGCGGGAGCGCAATCGCCTCACCCAGGACGCGAGCGAGCTGCTCGCCGCGTTCGGACGGGCCGTTGGCGGCGACGGCGAACTCACCATGCGCGAGGAAGGCGACGTACGCATGGCCGCCGACGATACCCCTGATGCGATCGGCGAAGGTGCGGACCATGCGATCGTGCTCCTCGCGCCCGAAGGCGATGCGCATGTCGTCGAAGCGATCGACATCCACCAGCATGACGCTCATGCCCTCCACGCTGACCCGCGGATCGAGCACGGCGCGCTCCAGCGCCTGCATGAAGCGAGCGCGATCGGCAAGGCCGCTGACGGGATCGGTGGCGAGCAGTGCCAGGCGCTCGCGCTGCGAGCCAAGCTGCTCGAGGAGTCTGCCGAAGAGCGCGGCGAGCAGCTTCGCGTACAGATGGTCGCCGGTCGTGAAGTCCCGCGCGTGGGGCCGTGCGGAGGCGAAGCGAAGCATGTAGGCGCCATCGCCGTAGGGGATGGGCGCCGCGAGCGTGGCGACTATCTCGTCGCTCGAGCTCACGATCTCTCGCCCGGCGGCCCACTCCACCTCGACTCGCCCGCCGTCGACGCGCTCGACCACGCCGCTCTCGAAACCGAGCGTGCGTGTGCCCTCCGCCAGGATCGTCTCCGCCACCCGCACGACGTCTGCGGTGCCGTCGCTGCTCAGACGCCAGAGCGTCTCCGCACGCTCGGACAAGGCGCTCGAGCGCACGGCGCTCTCCGCAAGCAGCAGGCGCACGCGCACCGCCTCGACGGCGCGCCCGATGTCTTGGGCAACCCTCTCCAACAAGCTGATCTCCCGCTCGTCGAACGTGCGCTCGGGCGGCGCGTATGCCGTGAGCGTCCCCGCGATGTTCTCGGCGATACGCAGCGGAATCGAAACGACGGAGCCGATGCCCAGCCGCTGTGCGGCCTCACGCCAGGGCTCGAACCATGGGTCCTCGACGGTCAGCAGGACGGGGCCGCCGGAGCGGACGGCCAGGCCGATCGGTCCCTCTGCGTCGCGATCCCAACGGATGCGGGCTTCATGGAAACCGGCGGCAGCGCCGGGCCCCGCCGCTGCGACCACCTCCACGCTGCCTTCCGGCAGAGCATAGACGATGCCGGCGGAGACGTAGCCGCGGTACTGCACGAGCAGCTCGCAGGATTCTCGCAACACCGCCGGCTCGTCGTGAAGGAGCGCCAAAAGGCGCTGGATCGCGCTCTCTACCGCGCGTCCATCCATGCTTCGAGCCGCTCCGCAGGCATGGCCATCCCGTACCAATGCCCTTGAGCCAGGTCGCAACCCTGCTCAGCAAGCCAACGTGCCTGATGCTCCTCTTCCACGCACTCGGCGACGATGCGCTGCCCCAGCGAGTGCCCGAGCGCGATCATGGCCCGTACGATGGCGGCGTCCTCCTCGCGGTCGGGGATTCCGCGTACGAAGCTTCCGTCGATCTTGATGGTATCGACGGGGAGCCCCTTGAGGTGCACGAGCGAGGAGTACCCCGTGCCGAAGTCGTCGAGCGCCACGGTGACGCCCAACTCGCGGCAGGCTCGCAGAAAGGTACAAGCGGCGGCGACGTCCGCCATAGCGACGGTCTCCGTGAGCTCGATCTGCACGTGGGCCGGGTCGACTCCGCTGGTACCCAGCAGGTCGCGCAGTTCGCCCAGGAGCGCGGGCTCTTGGATGCTGCGCCCGGAGATGTTGCAGGCCACGACGAGGTTGCGTCCGGCACGCTCCCAGCGCCGTGCCTGGTCGATGGCGGTCCGCAGCCCCCAGTGGTCCAGTCCGTAGATCAGCCCCGTCTCCTCGGCCAGGGGGATGAACTCCGCGGCGTTGCGTACGCCAAGCTCGGCGTCGTGCCAGCGCAGCAGTCCCTCGACCCCCACGACACGCCCGGTTTGCATCTCGACTTCCGGCTGGAAGTAGAGATGAAACTCCTGCTTCTCGCGCGCGCGGAGCACGTTGCGGTGGAAGCGCCGTTTGGCCTCCAACCCCTCGCCGATCTCTTGGCTGTAGAAGCGATAGCGGCCGCCGCCTTCGGCGCGCGCGGAGGCAATCGCGGAGGAGGCACAGGCCAGCAGCTCCGAGGGGTCGCTCGCATCGCTGGGATAGAGCGCGATGCCGATGCTAGCCGAGATGAGCACTTCGTTGCCGTCGATCGTCGTGGACTCGTTGACGCAGTCGCGCAGGCGGTGCGCAACTTCGGCGGCGGCCTCGGGGGTACGAGCCTCGGCGATCACGTCGAAGGCGTCGCCGCCTACGCGCGCGAGAAAGTCGCCCTCGCGCAGGGCGCCGCTCAGACGGCGCGCGCACTCGATGAGGAGGCGGTCACCGATGGCGAATCCCAGGGCCGTGTTGATCCCGCGGAAGCGATCGAGGTCGATGCCGATGACGGCGAAGGAGCGCGCTGCGGCGTCGTGCACGGCCGTCATCTCGGAGAGCCGGGATTCGAAGCTGGCGCGGTTGGGCAGCCCCGTCAGTTGATCGAAGGCGCGCAGGTTGCGGATCTGTTCCTGCTGGGCGCTTTGGCGCACGAACTGCGCGAAGAGCGAAGCCAGCAGCTCGACGTAGACATGATCCTCTTCCTGGAAGGGAGTGCCACGTGCGCGGCGCCCTAGAAATCCCAGCACGTGGCGGCGCCCCTCGACGTCGAACGGCGTGACGATGGCAGAGCGGAAGCCCTCTTGGAGGACGAACGTCGAGGGCGCGAGCTCACCGGCCGCGAGATCTTCCCATGCGCAGGTACGCCCTTCACCTATGGCGATGGCCGCGATCGAATCCTTCATGGCGACGGCGCGCAGGGGCTGCGAGACCACGCTATCCGACTCGTAGAGCTGATACCAGACGATGTCCCGATCGAGCGTACCGAGGGCCCCAACGCCCAGACCCAAAGAGCGGGCCCCCTCGTCCAACAGCAACGCGCCGCGCGCGTCCAACTCGCCGTCGCCGGCGGCGAAGAGACGGCGTACGGTCTCCAGGCGCTGCAAACGGTTGCGTGAGCGCGCCTCCTCGCTAGCGCTGGCGGCGCGCATGCGCAGGAGCTGCACCGCACGCGCGATGTCGTCGGCGAGGCCGACCAACAGGCGCCGCTCCTTCTCACCGAACCCATCGGGCTCGTCGGAGTACGCGGTGATCACAGCCACCACGCTCTCTTCGACGCACAGGGGCAGCGAGAGGAGAGAAGCGATGCCGAAAGCCTCCGCGCGGGCGCTCCAGCGCGCGTAGGACGGGTGCGAGGTTCGAAAGACACCCGGCTGGGCATTACGGACGACCCAGCCGACATTGCCGTGGCCGTCCGGCGTGTCGTCCCAGCGCGCAACGATACCGTTCACGTAGTCCGACGCCTCACCGGCACAGGCGACGATCGGTACGGAGCCGTCGGGCTCGACGCTCCCCGCCCAGACGCATCGGAAGTGGCGGTAGCGGGCCAGCAGCGCGCATGCCTCGCGCAGCAGCGTCGACTCGTCCGGCGCCAGGGCCAGAAGCCGCTGAATGGCATAGACGACGAGCAGACGCTGCTCGTCATCCGAAGTGGCGATCCGCGCTACGTCCATGTAGTCGCCGCTCGTCCGTGTACCCACACAAGTGTGATATCGGCAGGCTTGTGTTGATACCGTAGGGGTGCTAGAGGCGGCGCCGGGGGCGTTCTACGGCGGCGGGACCGAGGCGATGATGCTCGCCAGCTCCCCCTCGGCCTCGCGCCCCTCGGAGGCGAGCCGGAACGACCACGCGATGCGGTGGCGCAGCGCCCCCGGGGCATACGCCCGCACGTCGTCCGGAGTGGCAAAGTCGCGCCCTTCCAGTGCGGCGCGGGCCCGCGTCAGCGCCAGGAGAGCCAGCGAGGCACGCGGAGAGGCCCCTGCTTCGATGAGCGGATGGCTGCGCGTGGCGCGCACGAGATCGACGGCGTAGGCCCGTACAGCGGGCTCGACGTGTACCCTGCGGGCACGCCCCTGCCAGTCGCGAACGTCATCGAGCGAGGCAACGGCCGTGAGCTCCGGCGCGCCCGCGCCGTAGCGGTCGACGATCTTCAATTCCTGCTCGCGGCTGGGGGCATCGATGTGAATCTTCACCAGGAAGCGATCGACCTGCGCCAGCGGAAGGGGATAGGTCCCTTCGCCGTCGAGCGGGTTCTGCGTCGCCAGTACCACGAAGGGCGAGGGCAGCGTATGGGTCTCGCCTGCGAGCGTCACCTGCCGCTCCTGCATCGCCTCGAGCAGCGCGCTCTGCACTTTCGCGGGGGCGCGGTTGACTTCGTCGGCCAGCAGGAGGTTGCAGAACGCAGGTCCTAACAGCGTGCGGAACTCGCCGCCTCGCTGGTCGTAGACGCGTGTGCCGACGATATCCGACGGCAGCAGGTCCGGGGTGAACTGCACACGACGAAAAGTGCCGCCGATGAGGTGGGCGAGACTGGTGCAGGCCAGCGTCTTGGCAAGCCCCGGCGCCCCTTCCAATAACGCGTGCCCTCCGGCCAAGAGCGCCAGAAGTAGCCCTTCGAGCATCTCTTCCTGGCCGACGATCGCGCGCGCCAGCTCGCGGCGCACCGTGCGTGGATCCAAGCTCACCCGACGAGCCTCGCCAGGGCGTCGGCCAGGTCGCGCGCCGCCGCCGCCTCACGAGCGGGCTCCACGAAGGCGGCGCGCTCGGCTGCCGCTACGGCGCTGCGGCCGGTGGGATCGGAGAGGCGGCCCAGCACGTCCTGCGCCGTCTCACGCTCCCGCGCGCCCAACCGAGCCCAAAGCGCGGCTCGTGCGCCGGCGGCATTGGCTCGCGTGGGCGCCGCGCGCAGGCGTTCGACCCACACGCCCAGCCCCTCCGACGCGGGAAGTGCCGGCGTCGAAGGCTCGCTGCGCGGCGGGGCAACCGCCACCGTCCCCTCGGCGCGGGGGCGCAGCAGCCACAGCGAACCGACGATCACCGCGAGCACGAAGAGGATGTCGAGCGGGAGCAGGCGATGCACCTGCGCGATTATCTCTCGGGCCTGGCTGGGCGCGCTCGCGAGCGCGGTGACGACGACGGTGTTGGAGCGATAGCGTAGGGCTCTGTGGGTACCTGGATCGATCGCGTCCAGGTAGGCGGGGCCGATCACGCTGGAACCCGGCAGATTGGGTGCGATCGTCAGAACGGCAACGAAGGTCGTGCCGCTAGCGGCGTGTTCGACGCGTTCCGCGTCGGCCAGCACCTGGAATGCCGTGAGGTCGGGAAGGATCAGCTCCGGCAGCGCCTCGACGCGCTCGCCGACGGCGGTGCGCACGGTCAGGTGGAGCTGGCCGCCGATGTGCGCCTGCGTGCGGTCGACGGAGACGGCTAGCGTGCGGACGTGGAGCAGGCGATATTCGGCAGCCCGCGCCATGGCGAGCGGAGCGGCCACGAGCACCGCGAGGAGCGCCGCGACGAGCGCGCGGCGCGCTAGACCGAAGCGAGCCACCGCTCGAAGAGGTATCGCGCGTCGGCCGGGCCGGGTGAGGCCTCGGGGTGGAACTGCACCGCCGCGATGGGCAGTGTGCGGTGGCGGAAGCCCTCGTTCGTATCGTCGTTCAAGTTGACCATCGTCTCGACCAGCTCTCCGGGGAATGTGGTGCGATCGACGGCGTAGCCGTGGTTATGGGCGGTCACGAGCACGCGGCCCGTCTCCAGATCCTTGACAGGCTGGTTGCCTCCGCGATGACCATAGGGCAACTTGAACGTCTTCGCACCGCAAGCGGAGGCCAGTAACTGGTGACCCAGGCAGATGCCGAAGAGCGGAAGCTCGCCGATGAATGAGCGCAGCGTCGCAACGATCTCCGGAAGATCCTGCGGATCGCCTGGGCCGTTCGAGATGAGGATAGCATCGGGCCGCTGGGCGAGGATCTCGGCGCGCGTGGCGTTCCACGGCAGCACGGTGACCGAGACGTCGAGCTCGCCGAGCGCTTGCAGGATCCCCTCTTTGAGCCCGCAGTCGATCAGCACCAGGCGTTTATGCGCGCCGCGCGTGCCACGCTGCATCGGCGCGGGAATCGAGACGGGAGCCACAAGATTGGCGGGGGCGGCGGCGCAGTAGGCTCGCAGCGCGTCGGGGGCGCTCGCGATCGCCGCATCGCCCGTGGCGAGCACCGCGCGCATGGTGCCGTGCTCCCGCAAGTGCATGGTGAGCGCTCGCGTGTCGACGCCGACGATGGCCGGCATCCCCTGCTCCTTCATCCACGCATCGAGATCGAGCTTGCTCTGATGGTGCGAGGGGTGGCGGCAGAGCCGTTTGACGACCGCCCCGGCGGCGCAGGTCGTGCCGTGCTGCATAGCGCTTCGGCTGATCCCGTAGTTGCCGATCATGGGATACGTGAAGACGAGGATCTGCGCGTTGTACGAGGGGTCGGTCAGTGCCTCTTCATAGCCCGTCATCCCTGTGAAGAAGACAGCCTCCCCGGTGACGAGCCGTTCGGCTCCTGCACCCTCACCCTCGTAATGTTGGCCGCTCTCCAGCAGCAGCAGAGCCCTCATCATATTCCTATTTCCGCGGCGGGATGGCGTTCGCCGGCGTTCGCCACCTGCGCTTGGCGCCCCGTCGCATCGTAGACCAGCGCGCCGCCCACGACGGTTGCAACGGCACGGCGCGGCAGGCGCATGCCGGAGAACGGCGTGCTCCTGCCTTTCGAATGAAACCTCTCAGGACGTACCGTCCAAGCTTCGTCGCGCAGGACGGTGACGTCGGCGATCGAGCCCGGCGCGAGCGTGCCGCCATCCACGTTCAGCAGGCGCGCCACATTGGTCGAGAGGAGCGCTACGAAACGTATGAGCGGAAGATCCGGCAGCGCTAAAGCGTACGCGCCGACGGCCACTTCCAGGCCGCTGAAGCCGACGGCCGTCTCCGAGAGCGGCCCCGCCTTATCGCCGGCGCTATGCGGGGCATGGTCGGTGGCCAACACGTCGACGGATCCGTCCCGCACGCCGGCGCGCAATGCTGCGACGTCCGCCTCGGTGCGCAGCGGCGGGCAGACGCGACCGGTAGCCGCGAAGCCCTCGAAGAGTGCATCGGTAAAGACGAGGTGGTGCGGCGTGACTTCGCACGTGGCAGCGACTCCCTGGCTGCGGGCCCACTTCACCAACGCGAGACTGCGCTGGGTGGAGAGATGGGCGATGTGCCAGCGCTTGCCGGTATCGCCGGCAATCAGCAGGTCGCGGGCCACGATGATATCCTCGGCAAGACGCGGCGAGGCGGCGATCCCCAGACGGGCGCTGGTCTCCCCTTCGTTCATCAGCCCGCCGGCGCGCAGCGCGGCCTCCTCGCAATGCGAGATGAATGGCGCCGGCAGGTCGCGGGCATAGAGAGCAGCACGGCGCAGCACGCGGGCGTCGTCGACGGTACTGCCGTCATCGCTGAAGGCGACGGCCCCCCCTTGCGCCAGCAAGCGGTAGGGTGCCAGTTCCTTGCCGGCACGCCCCTGCGTGATGGCGGCGATCGGGTAGACACGCGCCAATCCGGCGGCGCGCGCCCGCTCCAGGACCGCGCGAATCAGCTCTGGGGTATCGAGCGCCGGGCTGGTGTTGGGCATGGCGGCAACTGCCGTGAAGCCTCCGGCGACGGCGGCGGCCGTGCCGCTGGCAATGCTCTCCTTGTGCATCTGCCCCGGCTCGCGCAGATGCACGTGGGGATCGATGAAGCCGGGAGCGATGATCGCGCCGCGCAGATCGACCTCCACGGCGCCGCGTGTCTCGCCGGCGCCGATCTGGTCCGCGATGCGCGCGACGCGCCCGTTCTCGATCAGCACGTCGCGTACGCCGTCCAGATTCTGCGTGGGGTCGACGACGCGCCCGCCGCGCAAGAGAAGCGAGGAGACGCTCATGCGCAGAGCGCCTCGAGGACGGCCATGCGCGCGAAGACGCCGTTGGCGACTTGGTTCACGTAGCGGCAACCCGGAAATTCGAGCACTTCATCGGTGAGCTCGACGCCGCGATTGAAGGGGCCGGGATGCATCACGACCGCTCCCTCGCGCAGCAGCGCCAAGCGGCGCGGGTTGAGCTGAAACTGCTCCGCGTAGGCGGCGACGCTGGGGACGAGCGCGCTATCGAGGCGCTCGCGCTGGATGCGCAACAGCATCACCGCGTCGACGGTGGGCAGCACGCAGTCGAGATCGCGCTCCACCTGCACCGCCGTCTGCGCCATGGCATCGGGGAGCAGGGTGGGCGGTCCCACCAAGATCGTCTGCGCACCCAGCGCACGCAAGCCGTGGATGTTCGAACGCGCGACGCGCGAGTGCGCGACATCGCCGACGACCGCCACGCGCAGGCCCTTGATGCCGCCGAACTCCTGGCGCAGCGTCATGAGATCGAGGAGGGCCTGCGTGGGGTGCGCGTGGGTACCGTCGCCGGCATTCACCACGTGGCCGGGGAAGCTGCGTGCCAGCACGTAGGGGAAGCCGGATTCCTTGTGCCGGACGACGATGGCTCCGACGCCCATCGCCGCGAGCGTGACCGCCGTGTCGGCGATCGACTCGCCCTTGACCATCGAGGAGTCACCTGGATCGATGGTGACGACTTCGGCGCCCAGACGATGCTCGGCGATGGCGAAGCTGGTCTGCGTGCGCGTGCTGGGCTCGAAGAAGAGATTCACGACCGGGACGCCGGCCAAGGCGCGGCGCGGCGAGGGATCGCGGTGGAAGGTTTCAGCTCGGTCGAGGAGCGCCACCAGCTCCTCGGCGCTGACGTCGTCGAGGTCGAGCAGATTACGCGGCGCCATCATCCTCCCGAACGGTGATGCAGACCGCGTCATCGGGTGCCGGCTCCGGCGAGAGGTGAACTTCGATGTGCTCGCGGCGCGATGTGGGTACGTAGCGGCCCACGTAGTCCGGCTGAATCGGCAGCTCCCGTAAGCCGCGGTCGATCAACACCGCCAGGCGCACGGCGCGCGGGCGGCCCAGATCCGTGACGGCGTCCAGGGCGCTGCGCACGGTGCGCCCGGTGAACAGAACGTCGTCGACGACCACGACCTCGCGGTTCGTGACGTCGTCATAGACTTCCGTCTCGGGGATCTCGCGCATCACGTCATCGTCGCGATAGAGCTGAACGTTGAGGAAGCCGATCTTGGGCGCCTTCCCCGTGATGTGCGCGATCTGCGCAGCCAGGCGCTGGACCAGGGCCTCGCCGCCGCGGCGGATACCGATCAGCAGCACGCCGTCCTGCGCGCTCTCCGGCTCCACGATCTGGTGGGCCATGCGGGCGATGGCGCGCTCGATCATCTCGGCAGCCAGGAGTGTCCGCTTCGGCTGGGTAGGGGTTATCACGAACTAGCCTTCAACTCCGTCAATCGTTGGCGCGTGCGCTGGAGCTCTTCCGCATACCCGGCGAGCTTCTCACGCTCCTTCTGGACGATATCGGGCGGTGCCTTCAGCGCGAAGGATGCATTGGCGAGCTTCTTCTCCAACCGCTCCACTTCTGCGATCAGCCTGCGCTCCTCGGTGCGCAGCCGCTCGATCTCGCGCGCGGCCCCATCTTTGCCGACCAGCAAGGCGACTTCCAGCTCGGCCAGGCGCTCCGTGAGAGCACCCGGAGTGCCGGCCGGCGGCGGCGCCACCAGGCTCACGCGCGCTAAACGCTCCACCAAAGCGCGCTCCTGTGCGTCGAGCTCGCTGTGCGCGATCGAGGCCTGCGGTACGTCGCGCGCGGGGATGCCGGCATCGGCGCGCAGACGGCGCAGGGCGACGATGGCCTCCATCAACTGGTCGAAGCGCGCTGCCGCCTCCCCGTCGCCGGGGAGCTCCTCGGCGCGCGGCCACGACGCGCGCGCGATGCTCTGCCCATCGGCATGGCCGCGCTGAGGGAGCATCTGCCAGATCTCTTCGGTGATGAACGGCTCGATGGGATGGAGCAGGCGCAGAGCCACGTCGAGCACCGTGGTGAGCACGGCGGCGCGGCTGGGCGAAGGCTGCTTGGTAGCCTCGAGATACCAATCACAGTACTCGTTCCAGAGGAACTTCCAGAGACGGTCGGCGGCCGTGGAGAACTCGTAGCTCTCGTAGGCGCGTGTCGCGGTCTCGACCGTCTCGCGCAGGCGCGCCAGGATCCAGCGGTCGGCCAGTGTGAGCTCCGCTGTTTGCGGAAGGACGACGGCGCCTCGAACGAGATCGGCGAGATCGGGCAACGAGAGCACGTAGCGTGCCGCGTTCCAGATCTTGTTGTTGAAGTTGCGCGACTCTTCGCAGCGCGACTCGCTGAAGCGCAGCTCCTGCGATTCAAGATGCATCTGACGAATGATGCCCAGGCGCGTGGCATCGGCCCCGTACTTCTCGATCAGGTCGAGGGGATCGATGGAGTTGCCCAGCGACTTCGACATCTTGCGCCCCTGCTGGTCGAAGACCAGCGGGGTGATGAGCACGTCCTTGAACGGCGGGCGCTCGCCGTCCACGAAGTGCATGCCCAACATCACCATGCGCGCCACCCACAGGAAGATGATCTCCTGTGCGGTGATCAGCACCTGCGTGGGATACCAGGCGGCAAGCTCCTTGGTCTCTTTGGGCCAGCCCAAGATCGAGAACGGCCAAAGGCCGCTGGAGAACCACGTGTCCAGCGTATCCTCGTCGCGCGTGAGCGCGTCGCTGCCGTACTGCTCGCGCGCGCTGCGCTTGGCCTCGTCCTCACTCTCCGCCACCACGATCTCGCCGTCCGGCGTGTACCAGACGGGAAGGCGGTGCCCCCACCATACCTGGCGCGAGATGTTCCAGTCGCGAATGTTCTCCAGCCATTGCGCATAGGTGCGCCCGTGGCGCTCCGGCACGAAGCGCAGGCGCCCGTCGCGCAGCGCCTCCAGGCCGGGCTTGGCCAGCGACTCCATCTTCACGAACCATTGCAGCGAGAGCAGCGGCTCGATCACCGTGCCGCAGCGCGAACAGGCGGCCACGCTGTGATGGTGGCTCTCCGTCGCTACGAGGAAGTTCTGGGCTTGCAGGTCCGCGACCACGCGTTTGCGCGCTTCGTCGCGGTCCAGACCTTGGTAGGCCTCCCCCGCCTCGGCCGTCATCTTCGCATCGAGCCCGATCACGCTGGGCATCGCCAGGCCATGGCGCACGCCGATATCGTAGTCGGTGGCGTCGTGCGCAGGCGTAACCTTCACGGCGCCCGTACCGAACTCGCGCTCCACCGCGGCATCCGCGACGATGGGAATCACGCGGTTGCGCAATGGCAGCAGCACGTGCTTTCCGACGAGCGCGCGATAGCGCTCGTCATCCGGATGGACGGCTACGGCGGTGTCGCCGAGCATGGTCTCGGGCCGCGTAGTCGCAACGATTACCCCAGCTCGTAGACTCGCTGGGGACCCCAATTGCTTTGAAGTCCCTCCGGGGGCGGGATCGTCCGAGGACGATCCCCCAGCTCGTAGACTCGCTGGGGACCCCAATTGCTTTGAAGTCC
>SCRA01000006.1 GCA_004297985.1 bacterium
GCGCTGGAAGACGACTTGGGCCGTCTGCCGGATGAAGCTGACTTGGATTCCCGGATACTTCTTCACGAAAGCGTCGCGCACGGCTTCCGCCGCGTCTTGCGCGTAGTGCGCCGTCCACCACGTGATGCTGCCTTCCTTCTTGGCAGCGGCGTACAGTGCGGAGGTATCGGCATCTTTCGCCTCCGCGAGCCAGGGTCCGGAGAGAGTCGCGGCTGCCGTCGCAGAGCCGGCGAGCTGCATGAAGCCGCGGCGAGTCGGTTGGTATGTCATATCAAACCTCCAAGAAGCGGGTGTCGGACAAACGTACCGTTACCAGACCGTAGAGAGCTCCTACACCGGCGCGTCGCTTCGGCATGGCGCGAGTGACGCGCGAAGACGGCGTCGAGACCCTCCTCGCGCAGCATCGCCAACGACTCGCGTAGACCGCAGAGCATGTTCGTCGCAGGCGTATAGGGGAAGAAGCCCTGCCGGTTTGCGGAGATGATGGGAGACCAGGCCCAGTACGATTTCGGCAGGCGTGCGCGCTCGGCCGTCGCCAGCGCCTTGGACGAGACGGCGTTGAAACCGAGGCCGGGCGGCAGCATCAAGCCTTTCTGGGAGCCGCCCACCGTGACGTCGACGCCCCATTCCTCGTGCCGATAGTCGATCGATCCCAGCGAGGAGATCGTGTCGACCAACAACAGCGCCGGGTGGTGCGCGCGATCGATCGCCGCGCGGATCGCGGGGATCCGGCTCGTGACCCCGGTGGACGTTTCGTTGTGAACGGCCATCACCGCTGCGATCGTATGAGCGGAATCGCCTTGCAAGTACCGTTCGACGGCGGCGGGATCGACGCCGTGGCGCCAGTCGCCTGGAACGAAGGTAACCGCGAGCCCGAGAGCCTCGGCCATCTTGCGCCAGAGCGTGGCGAAATGTCCGGTTTCGAACGCCAGGACGCGGTCGCCCGGCGAGAGCGTGTTGACCAGCGCGGCTTCCCAGGCACCGGTTCCGGATGATGGATAGACGATGACGGGGCCGGTGGTCTGAAAGACGGCCCTGAGGCCTTCCAGCACGTCGAATACGAGGCGCGGGAACTCGGGGCCGCGGTGATCGATGGTCGGAAGATCGGCGGCACGCAGCACACGGTCCGGGACGTTGGTCGGCCCCGGAATCTGCAGGAAGTGCCGCCCGCTGTGGATGGTCACGCCGCCTCCCCCGTGTCTCATGGCCACGATGGTGCCGACTATCTACCGCCTACCTGGCGCGCCTTCGTTGCCGCACGAGCAATCCCTAGCCGCACGTTGGGGTTTATCGATCGATCACTTAGAAATTGCGAATGATGAAACGGTTACGAACGCAGCTCCGCGCGCCCGAGCACGCTGAGAAGAGTCGCCACGAAACGTTGCGGCGCTTCGTAGGCTACCCAGTGACCAGCCCCGCCGATGATCCGAAACTCTGCGCCGGGGCGGAGGGTGTGTATCAGAGATTCGTACTCGGCCATGTGGCTGCCTACGGTGGCATCGTACTGGCCCCAGATACCCGCTAGCGGAACGTCGCTGCCCGAGAGCGCGCGGCGCAGCGTGTCGGTGAACGCGATGGGGCGGCTGCGCAGACGCGCGCGGCGCGTATTCTCGAATTGCAGATGCACGGCCAAATCGTCGACGTTCGCCGGATCGTGGATCATGAGGGCCTCGAGATTGCCGCGATGCGCGGCGAGCCGCCGTTCCGGGTCGTCGATCCTTCGCCACTTCGTCAGCCCGTCCGTCCGCCCGCGCGGCAGGCCTAGCCCCCCGGCGCCAACGAGCACGAGGCGATGCACCATGGCGGGTCGCAGTATCGCGAGATGCCCAGCCACGATGGCGCCGAACGAGAATCCGGCTATGTCGAGTGGGCTCTCCCCTTGCACGACTTCGTCGAGGCCGCCCGCAACGATCATCGTCAGGCTTTCAGCGGAGTAGGGCTCCGGGGGCATGTCACTCTCCCCCAGTCCGGGGAGATCGGGGGCGATGACCCGGAAATGCCGCGAGAGCTCCGGAATCGCGCGGATCCAGTGCGTCCACGATCCGTGGCCGCCGTGCAGGAGTAGCAGCTGCGGACCGTCTCCCCAGATGCGCCAAACCATTCGCCCCTCGCCGCACGGAGTAACGCAACGCGTTGCCTGAGCATCGACGCCTTCGACGATGCCAGCCGGATCTTTCACGGGAACTCTCCTCCGGAGCGTTTTTCGCGAACGTCCAGAAGCGTCTTTATGCGTGAGCACGCCCACCTCTTGCGCGCAGGAGGGTCCCGCATCCAGTGCCCGCTCAAAAGCGCGTTGGAACGACGGGCCGGGTAACCGGCGGCCGGCGCCGGTATTTCGAGTGTCAATCTTGCAGTTTAATCGGTTTGAAGATCTTGTAGAGCGCGAGATCGTAGACGATCTTGATCAGTCCCGAGAGATAGAACGGCAGGCCGAACGCAGCATGCTGCACGGCGATGCCGGCGATGATCGGCGAGAGAGCCTGCGCTCCGGGGCGGATGGCATTGGTCAAACCGGCGGCGCGCGTGCGCTCCTCGGGCGGTACGATGGCCATCGTGTAGGCCTGCCGCGTCGGCACGTCCATCTGCGAGAGCGCGAAGCGCAGCCAGAGCACGATCATGGCCAGCGGCAGGGTGGGCATCAGCGGCACCAGTGCCAACAGCACGTTGGAGGGAAGGTGTGTGAAGACCATCGTGTTGAGCAGGCCGAAGCGCTCAGCCAAGCGTGCCGCCGCAAGAAAGGAGAACGCGGCCAGCAGATTCGCACCGAAGAGCAGCTCTCCCAAGACCCGTTCGTCCACGCCGAAACGCAGATGGAACCAGTAGGCGATGAAGCCCTGCACCACCAGGCCCCCGGCGAGCGCGTCGACCCCGAAGAGCGCCGTCAGCCGTTCCACGATACCGAATCCCTGGCGCCTCACCGCCGCGGTGTGGGCCGTCACACGCGCCTCGGGCTCGGGCTCTACGGCCGGGCGTAGCTCCACGCCGGGGCCCAAGCTCGCATAGCAGGCCGTCAGGATGAGCCCCGAGAGGCCGTACGCCCAGAGCAGGGTACCGCGCGAGATGAACGAGGCGGCCAACGCCCCTACGGCGATGGCGAAGGTGCCCACCAGGTTATAGACGGCGAAAGCGCGCGTACGCCGCTTCACGGCAACGATCTGGGCCAGCATCGCCTGCTCGAGGGCGCCGAAGGGGCCGACTTCGGCGGCGCTGGGGCTTATGGTGCCTAAGGCCACGGCTACCAGCAGCAGTGGGAAGCCGTTGGCGACGGTGAGCAGGACCGCCGAGAGCGACGTCAGGAGGCCCGCCGCCATCAAGATCGTACGGCGCCCTACGCGATCGGCGATCTGGCTGAGTACCGCCGCCCAGAGCGCACCCGCCGCTAGCGCAACGGTGAAAAGGATTCCCACCAGCGTGGGCGAGAGGCCCTTATCGGCGAGAAGCACGGCCAGCACCACGGAGAGTATGCCGTAGGTGAGCGTGCGCACTGCGCGCGCGATGACAATGACGGCTTGAGACATGGTTGCGGCGCGTCTTGTTTGCGTGCGTTCGGAGGACCTGCGCACGCCGCGCCGTAATGGTGGCGGGATATGCCCGCACCCCAACGCATCCTCGTCATCGGCTCCGGCCCCATCGTCATCGGCCAAGCAGCAGAGTTCGACTACGCGGGGGTCCAGGCGTGCAG
>SCRA01000060.1 GCA_004297985.1 bacterium
GACCCTCCCTCCCTGGCGAGTGCTTGCTTACGCTTGCCTTCGGGAGGGGGGTCCTCTCTTGCTATCAGGGGGTCAATTTCTCGGTGCCGCTACGGGGTCAAATCCTCGATGCCGTTTCCAGCAGTAGGATTGCAGCGTCCGAGTGGTTCGCTCTATTTTTGGCAGCGAGCTGGCGGGCCTATCTTGGGAGCCTCTTTTGGGGCTCCCTTATTCGTTAATGAGTAGCGAGGCTTCTCACGTGGGTCGGATCGTGTCCCCGTGGTGTACGAGCCGTGGCTCTCGGCGGGGTCCGCCGTCAGTCGGTGATCACGGCGGAGAGCCGGTGGAGTTGGTTGTCGCTGACTTCTTTGAGTACGCGGGACGGCGGAAAAGGAATCGCCCCTGTGCATAAGAAGCCGGGCATGTGCCCGACAGCACTGTTCTGCAGCGGGATTGGCCCCCGTTTGTTAGAGTCTTGTGCCTTTTGGAATCGCTCCGGGGTGGGCATGTTATTATGGCTGAGCGCCTGCCCACAGGGGAGCTCGTGCTCATGACTAGGGAGGTCCTGGAAAAGCACATCCAGCTCGAGCGATTACGGAGTTTCGATCTAGCAGACGTACGGCAGCTAATTAAAGAGCCGCATGCCATCTATGAGGATGGTAGGCCGACTGCCAGCGCCCGCGGTAGGTATTTCGCCGTTCGCCTCAAGGCCGATCCGTATGGGAAGGTAAAGCTCAAGAAGGAAATTGCGCATCTGAAGCGTTGCCGGAAACTTTTGGTATTTAGCGTGAGTTTCGTATCCACGGTGTTGCTTGCGCGCAGGTTACCTCCTAAAGCGAGGCAACGCTGGGTTCGACAAGGCATGGTGTTCAAATGATAGCAGATGGAAAGCTTGATAGTCAGCGTCCGGAACTAAACGGGAAGCCGTATACGTTCGATTTGGATCGCGACTTCTTTCACGTTACCATTGAGCCGCGTCACGTCGCCTTTTCCGATTACTTTCCGCGATCGTCTGCGCCGAATGAGTACATAATCTTGGACTTCGACAAAGAAGGCCGAGTGGTGGGTTATGCCCTTGAGGGTCTGCTGGCTGAATGGGCTGGTGAGTCTCTGAAGAATAGGGCTAAGTTGCTGTGGGCACGAACGGTCGTGAACGCCGCTAGCCTTTCATTGGCCTCGAAGGTCGTCTCAGAACTTGGGAAGCGCGCGATTTTCGACGCATTTCCCAAGATTGATGACAGCGGCCATTTGCCTGCGTACAGCTAGTATTTGGTGGTTAACGGTCGTGCACAGGTAGTTATGTGTCGAACGAATCGACGCGTGATTCCCGCGGCAGCCGTGATTGGATCACGCGCTATCTCGCGGCAACTACCAGTACGCGGAGTCGGTGGTCGCGCGTAGCCTCTCCAGCGAAGCACTGCTGTGGTCTTACGATACCGGCAGCTTCGTCTATGCCTCGCCGGTGGTGGTGCGGCGGGTGGGGGCGTCCACGCGATCGGCGCCGCGCTGGCACCCCTGGCACGACTCACGGTAGGGTAAGGGATGCTCACGGTGTTCAATGGCGAGAAGCGGCCGGCGTCGTGGCGCGAGCGCGCCGTCGTGGTTCTGAGGTGGGTTGCGCTGACCAGCGTCTTTTGGATCATCGCGCTTGCGTATGCGATGTGGGCGCTGCTGGGGTTCCCCGTCCCACGCCACTAGCGGCTGGCTGGCGACAATTATCTTGGCCGGTCGTGTATCGCGAGCGCCCCGACTGCGTTGGCATCGTGCACCTTCATTCGACCTACGCCGTCGCATACTCGTGCCTCGGCGGCCGGGACCCCGCGGATGCGCTTCCGCCGCTTACTCCTTATGCGGCGATGCGCCTCGGCCGGGTACCCCTTGTCGGGTACGTTCGCCCCGGTGACATGCGTCTTGCCCAACTCGTCGGGGAGCGCGCGCGTGATCATCGCGCGATCTTGCTGGCCAACCATGGCTCCCTCCTCGCCGGCGAGACGCTCGAAGCGGCTGAGGAGTTGACGGTCGCGTACAGGTACCCTGGTTTTCGACGCACGCGTTGATTGAACCTAAGCGGCTTAGATGCTAACATGGAGTTATGGGACAAGATTGGGAGCGCCTTCAGACGCTTGTCCGTCACGTTTCGACCGAGTTCCCCGATGCGGTCTTCATCGGCGGCATCGCCGTGGCCCAGCACGCCAAGCAGTTCAACCCGGCGCTGGAAGAGTCGAGTCACGACGCCGATCTCTACATCTCGCTCGCTGGCAAGAACGAAATGCGCGATCGGTACGAGGTCGCCCGCAACGAGCGCCTCGGTAAGGATTCGGTGCTCATTGACGGAGAGGACTTTGACCTCTACGTGGAGCGTCAGCACCGCCTTGCCATCCCCTACGACGAGATCGCGGCCCATTCGCAGGAGGTCGACGGTATCCGAGTAGCGGCGTTGGAGCACCTGTTGATCCTGAAGCTCGACGCCGCGGGCGATCGCTGGGGGAGCGCCAAGGGGGAGAAGGATCTGCGCGACCTCGCTCGCATCGTGTCGCTCATGCGGGCACCGCGCGAGGCATTGCTCGCCCCGCACTTGGACGAGAGGCGTCTGGGGCTGCTTGGCGACCTCGGCCGGCGACGAGACATCTTCCAGCGAATGGGTTTGAACGCGCATGAAGGCAGCCGTCTACGACGGACGTTCGATGAGCATCTCGCACGGATTCGGCGTTTCGGAGGTCACGAGCTCGGTGGTCTATCGCTCTAACCTCGGGATCTCCGCGGCGCGCCCCCTTTTTGGGCGCGAGCGTCAGCGCGTGCTAAACCGGGCGAAGTCGTCCGGTATCACCGTTGCCGAGATCGCACGGCGCGCCGGCATCCGATATCGCGTCAGCGGCGGGCCACAAGCGCAGGTTGTTCTCTGGAGCGGGCCAGGGCATGGGCGTACCGTCGACGACCGAGGGAACGTCGTTTTTGCTCTCGATCGTGGCGACATGCCTCAACGCGGTCCTGAGCGCGCCGCAAGGATGCTCGAGATCCTTGCTTACGGATGCTTCGACTACTCTGCGCGCGAGAGCGTCTGCGGTCGTGGCATATTCGTCTATCCGCTCACCCCTGACCACGGCCGTGCGTGGTTGGCGGAGATTGGCCGCCGCGGCGGCCGAGCGCGGAGTGCAGCCAAAGCCGCCGCCTCTCGCTCGAATGGCAGAGAGCGCGGGGGCGCACGCTGAGCGCGGGCGAGCGCGGGCATTCAAGGTGGCGGTGCTACAATCGCGCCCGCTCCCTGACGGTTGTCGTCAGTTGATATCCGACGAACGCGACGCCAGCTACACAAGTCGGGGCGGCTTGTACCACGGCATGTCCTTGAGTATACTGGTCATGTTGAGATGACCATGTCAAAGCGCGCCAAAGAGCGACTTCAGGAGCCGGAGATCCCCGCAGCAGAGTTCAAGGCCAAATGCTTGAGCCTCATGGAGGACGTCTGCGCGCACCGCCACTCCTACACGGTGACCAAGCGCGGCAAGCCCGTTGCCCGTTTGGTTCCCATCGATGCGGAGGCACCTGCGTTCGTCGGTTCGCTGCGCGGGTTGGTGCTGCGCACTACCGGGCTCACCGAGCCCACCGGAGAGACGTGGGACGCGGAGCTCGGCCCCGCGTGACGTTGCTCCTGGATACCTGCGCCGCCGTCTGGGCAGCGGCAGCGGACCCGTCGCTGCGCCCTGGCGCGCGAAAGGCCATCGAAGACGCGGCGCGCGGCGGAGACCTCTATCTCTCACCAATTACCGCTTGGGAGATTGCGACGCTCGCTCGAAAAGGGCGCCTGGAACTGGCGGTCTCGCCGCAAGCCTTCGTCGACCAACTCTTCGGTCGGGCCGGAATTGTCGAAGCTCCCATCCACCCGGAGATCGCGCTCCTCGCAGGCTCACTCGCCGGGGAGTTTCACGGGGACCCGGCGGACCGTCTCATCGTGGCGACCGCGATCGTCCACGGGCTGCGCGTCGTCACCCGCGACGAGCGCATCCTTGAATATGCCAAGTCTACGCGCTCATTCCCGGCGCTGCGCTGCTAGCACGTTAGCCGATCTGGCGGGAATATCACCAAATAATGATGAAATTTACGCCATCGTGTTGTACGATCGCTCTCTCTTGCCCGCTCTCTTGGCCGCCCTCGCCGATACGCCGGTAACGCTTCTCGCGGGGCCCCGCCAAGCGGGCAAGAGCACGCTCGCTCGGGACGGGCTCGCGGGCTCTCGCCCAATGGCATACGTCACCCTCGATGACGCCGCCGCTCTAGCGTCGGCCCATGCCGATCCGGTGGGATTCGTCGATGGTCTTCGGGAGCCCACAGTCATCGACGAGGTCCAGCGAGCCACCGGCCTCTTCCCAGCAATCAAGGCGAGCGTAGACCGCGATCGACGCCCCGGACGTTTTCTGCTGACAGGCTCGGCGAACGTCTTGATGTTGCCGAATCTCTCCGAGTCGCTTGCGGGGCGGATGGTGATACTCACGCTGTGGCCACTCGCGCAGTCGGAGATCGAGCGGACAACGCCTCGCCTGCTGGAAGGCCTCTTCGCGCGCGAATTTCCCTCGTGGCGTGGCGGCGGGGGGCGCGTCGATATCGTTGCGCGCGCAATTCGCGGCGGGTACCCTGAGGCCGTCGCGCGTGCCGACTCACGGCGTCGACAGAGCTGGTTCGGCTCGTATATCACGACGATGATGCAGCGTGAGGTGCGAGACATCGCCAATGTCGCGGATCTCGCGGCCTTACCGCGTCTCCTCCAATTCGCAGCGGCGCGAGCGGCATCGCTTCTGAATATGGCCGACCTCTCGCGCGACAGTGGTATCGCACCCGCCACGCTGAAGCGTTATCTGGCGCTGCTCGAGGCGACCTATCTGGTCCATCGCCTTCCGGCATGGGCGCGAAACGCCACCACGCGTCTGGTAAAATCGCCGAAGCTCTTGATCGTCGATTCGGGGCTCATGGCGTACTTGCTTCGCGCCGCCGACCCGGCGGCAATCGGTGACGATCCGCGGGTGGGTTCGCTTGTCGAGAACTTCGTCGGTACGGAGTTGTTGAAGCTCGCCGGTTGTGCGCCGGAGCGCTACACGATCTCGTATTTTCGAACCCAGCATGGTATGGAAGTTGACTTCGTGATCGAAGATGCGCGTGGCAACGTCGCGGGCATTGAGGTCAAGACCGCAGCTACCGTGTCCGCGCGGGACTTCAACGGGTTACGCGCGCTGGCTGCCATGACCGGCAGCGACTTTAGGCGGGGAATCGTGCTCTATACCGGCGCTGCCACGCTCTCGTTCGGCGACGGGATGTTCGCCGTTCCGGTCTCTGCGCTCTGGAGCGCGCCCATTGCTCGCTGATCGCGAGTACCTTCAATTTGACGCTGACGCCGGAAAGCGAAGTCATCCCGATGGTGTGCGTAACGGCCGCGGCACTAGGCTGCCTTGCCACCGGATTTCAAGTGCCCGCCGAGGCTTGACTCGCTCTCATATATATGCATAATATATGCATGGAGGTTCACTGGGATCCACATAAGGCACAGCGGAACCTCAAGAAGCATCGAGTTTCCTTCGCGGATGCGGCAACGGTGCTTGACGATCCATTGGCTCTCACGGTCGAGGATAAGCGCAACGACGAACCGAGATGGGTGACGATTGGGCAAGATCTCCGTGGTCGTTTGCTCGTTGTCGTTTACAGCTATCCCGAGAATCTCGTGGATTCCGTGAATCTTATCTCGGCCCGAGAGGCAGAACCCCGCGAAAGGCGGCAGTACGAAAATGACGACTAAAGCATTGGACAAGCGAAAGGTGACGGCTGCCGAAGGCACCTATGATTTCAGCGCTGGCAAGCGCGGGGCAGTTCTTCCTCACAAGGGGAAGGTACGCATCACGATTTGGGTGGATGAGAGTGTGATCGCGCGCTTCCGCGAAGAGTCCGAGCGTACGGGGCAAGGCTACCAAACCCGCATCAATGCAGCGCTTCGAGAGGCAGCATTTGGAAATCCGCTCATGGATGCCGTGAAGGAGTCTGTTCGTGAAGTCGTGCGTTCGGAAATAAAGGCCGCTGCTTTGGCAAAGGCAAGGTGACCGGTCAGGAGGACCGTGCGCGCCCACGAAGACTACCCACAGGCGCGTGGAGGAGGCCTCCCCGCCGCTCCTCTTGCCAAGGGGCGTCCTTAGGATATACAATGAATATCATGCAAGTCACGGTTTCGCGCTGGGGGCATAGTCTCGGCATCCGCGTCCCCAAGGCCATCGCCGACGATCTCCGCCTCACCGAAGGGGCCGTGATCGACATTGAGCCGCTCGATGGCGGCTTCGTGCTTCGCCCCGCGGCACGCGTGCCGATCACGCGGTACTCCCTCGCCGATCTCGTCAAGCGCATGGGCTCAGCGGACATGGAGCCACGCGAGATTGATTGGGGCACGCCGCGCGGCGCTGAAGCGTGATAGAGCCGGCCTCCTACATTCCCGAGCGCGGTGACGTCGTCTTCGTTGGCCTCGACCCAACACTCGGCCACGAAAGGCAGGGCCGCCGTCCAGCGCTGGTCGTCTCGAATCGAATGTATAATGAGCGCTCATCGCTCGTCATCGCCTGTCCGCTGACGAGCCGGCGCAAGGGCTTGGTTTTCGAAGCACCCGTCAAGTTTAATGGACGCGCCGGTTCCGTGTTGGTCGATCAAATCCGGGCGCTCGATCGACTCGCTCGCCCGATCGCATATGCCGGCAGGATCACGAAAGATGAGCTTGCACACGTGTTGGGACTCTTAGATGCCCTGCTCTTTCAATGAGACGGGCGCGACGGGCAATCCGAGCATGCCGTAAGGCGCCAGTTCTCACGGAAACACTGCGTGGTAACGCACGCGATGCGAACTTCAACGGCGTGGTGAAGCCTTTCATAGTCCAGAGTGTCGACGACACAACAGCACGAGAAGCCGGTCGTCTTCTTGGCGCTACGACGCACACGAGAAAGAGGATCCCTAGGAAGACTCAAAAGCCAAATACGGTCGATGCAATGATCGTTGCTGCGGCTGCTGCTGGTGGAGCGTCCGTCATCCTCACGACCGATCCAGGCGATCTCACGCCACTCGTGCTCTG
The DNA here is from genome assembly GCA_004297985.1 of bacterium. Taxonomy (GTDB): domain Bacteria; phylum Vulcanimicrobiota; class Vulcanimicrobiia; order Vulcanimicrobiales; family SCRA01; genus SCRA01. Next base: position 7,067 of record SCRA01000060.1, read on the forward strand.
CCTGTCGCGCCCGCCGAGCATCGAGCCGATCCCACGCCGCTAGCTGCCTTCCTCTTGCCATCTTCGCGTCGTCCGGGAAGAGATTCGGTGGGGTCGATCTTGTCGATACGAGTATTCTGCTGAAGCGCTACGTCGACGACCAGGACTCGGCTGCCGCCATCGCATTGACGCAGGGATACGAGCTCGTGACGTCTGCCTTTACCGAGGTAGAGTTGCGGTCCGCCTTACATGCCGCTCGCCGGCGACGGGTGCTTACGACCCGGCAAGTTCACGCGGTGCTCCAGCGCATTGCGGAGGAGCGCGATTGGTGGTTGCTCGTGACGGTAAGCGCGAACGTGTTGCGCCGGGCCGAAGAGATCGTTGAGGCGCAGCCGTTACGCGCCGCCGACGCAGTGCATTGCGCCTCGGCGCTCGTCCTGCAAGAAGCGCTGGGAAACCCTCTGTACTTCGCAACGGCCGACCGGGAACAAGGCCGCTGCGCTCTGGCCCTCGGTCTTCCCACCGCTCCTCTTGCCTAGGGGCGCCTGCCGATGATCTCCGCCTCACCGACGGGATTTAACATCTAGCAGGGTTGATGTCGGTCATACAATGTAGTACACTGTACACCACACAGATAGGAGTTCATGTCTGTGTTCCCGATTCGGGGTCTCTTCTGGGACGGCAATAATGTTGAGCATCTCTGGCAGAGCCATCAGGTGGCTCCGGATGAAATTGAGGAGATTGTCCTAGGGTGCGACGGGGAAGATCCCGTGTACCGACAACGCCGTGATGCTGGCGCGGGCAGGCTTTTGAAGATGGTCGGAGAGTTCCTTGAGTCCGGGTTGTTTCGAGTTTTCGTGGCACGCGACATGGATGGTGCGGAGAAGCACGCCTATCGCCGAGGGTGATGATCATGGCAACAGCAACGAGAAAGACGCATAAGGAAATGGAGCGAGAGTTGGCTCGCTCCCAACCCAAAGACGTAGAACGCGCCCAGGTCGTCCGCGGGGCGGCTACCCGTTCCCCGATCTCTATCAGGTTGAGCGCACCTCTTCTCGAGCGCCTTGATCGCATTGCGATAGAGCAGGATCGAAAGCGGGGAAACCTGATTCAGCATATCTTGTGGGAATACGTCCGAACTCACCCGGACGATTGAAGGCCCTTTGCTGGCCGTTCGGTTTCCTCGTGGATGCGTTGGGGCTATTATGAACTTGACTGGAGCACGTTTGCGCTGGGCCGATCGCGGTGGTTCGACTTTGGCGGAGCGTCGACGCCGATCTCTCGCGACGCCTCGACCGCGCGGCTGGATCCGTTATAGGCATCCTTGCCCGCCCTGCGCGAGTGCCGTTTCCAGCCGGAGTGCCGCGGCCAGCAGTGCGCCGTCGTCCCCAGCCGGGGCCACGAGCTGGACGCCTACCGGCAACCCCAGCGGCCCGCGGCCGCAGGGGACGGCGATCGCGGGGAGCCCATAGAACGTCCACGGGCGCACGTAGCGCGAGTCGCCGGTAGTTGCGCGCTCGGGCGCCTCACCCGGGGCGCAGGGCGTCAGCAGCAGATCCACGCCCGCGAAGAGCGCGTCGATCCGCGGGCGGCGTTGCTCGCGCTCCGCTAACGCCGCGTCGTAGCGTTCGCGCGGCGTCGCGTGCCCCTGCACCAAGAGCGTCGCCAGGTGCGGCGGGAGCGCGGCGCCCAGCGCGCGCCAACGCCGGCCGTGATATTGCACGCTCTCGTAGGCCGCCACCGTCAGCAGCGCATCGCCGCCGCACGCTACGTCGTCCGGCAGATGGAGAGCATCGACCTCGCAACCGGTTTCGCGGAACGCACGCGTTGCCCGCGCCAACGCGTCGAGTGAAGCCGGTTCCACAACATCGTCGCCGGCGAGATCCGCCACGCCGATGCGCAACGGCGCGACCTTTGTCGGCGGCTCGATCGTTGAATCGAGCGCGCGTGCCGCGGCGATGGCGTCGCTCGCGCGCTGCGCGAAGATGCCCACGTGATCCAGCGACGGCGCCAGCGGTGTTACGCCCTCCGTGGAGATCCGTCCGAACGTCGGCTTGAAGCCTACGATTCCGCAGAACGATGCGGGGCGCAGCGTGGAGCCCGCGGTCTGGCTCCCCAGTGCGATGTGGCAGTGGCCGGCCGCTACGGCCGCCGCCGAGCCGGCACTCGAGCCCCCCGGCGTGCGCGTGGAATCGTAAGGATTGGCCGTCGGCGCCGGGTCGAGCCAGGCGTATGCGGTGGTCTGCGTCTTCCCCAGGACGATCGCGCCCGCCGCGCGCAGCCGCGCAACGGCAAAGGCGTCGCGTGCGGCGGGCTCCTGCATCTGATCCGGCAGGCCGCAACGCGTGAACCACCCCGCGACGTCGAAGATATCCTTCACGCCTAAGACGAGGCCGGCCAGCGGAGCCTCGGCGGAGATGCGCCGTGCCTGCTCGCGCGCATCGCGCGCATCGATCGCCACCCAGGCCTGCAGCCGCGCCTCGTTCGCCTCGGTCCGCGCCAGCGCCGCCTCGAGTGCGGTGACAGGATCGCTTGATCTCTCTTCCACGTCGTCTCCCTGTTCGGCGGGATATTTCGACGGCTTGCGCGATGCCACGTGCGTAACCTGCTACCGAAGTCCTAGCGAAGCGGGGCGCATTCGCGTATGGTCGAGCGAATGCCTGACTTCCATGGCAATCCGATGATCATTCAGGGTGGCATGGGCGCAGGCGTTTCGTCTTGGCGGCTCGCGCGTTCAGTCTCCGAACTCGGCCAGCTCGGCGTCGTTTCCGGCACCGCGATCGATCAGATCCTCGCCCGGCGCTTGCAGGACGGCGACCCCGGCGGCCACATGCGCCGCGCCCTAGACCGGTTTCCTTTCCCCGGCATGGCCGAGCGCATCTGGCAGCGATACTATGTCGCCGGCGGCAAGCCCGCGGGCGAATCGTACCAGACGCTGCCGATGCAGGCGAAAGAGAACCCGCGCGAGCTGCAAGAGCTTTGCATCGCGGCGAACTTCGTGGAAGTCGTTCTCGCCCGCGAAGGCCACGACAATCCGATCGGCATCAACTACCTCGAGAAGATCCAGATACCGCACCTGCCCTCGCTCTATGGCGCCATGCTGGCCGGAGTCGACTACGTCCTGATGGGCGCGGGCGTTCCCGTGAAAATCCCCGGCGTGCTCGATCGGTTCGTCGAGCATGAGCTCGCGACGTATCCCTTATACGTCGCCGGAGCGGCCGACGGAGACGACACGACGATCACGTTTGATCCTCGTGATTTCGTGGAGTGCGAGCTGCCTCCGTTGGCGCGCCCGAAGTTCCTCGCGATCGTCTCCTCGAATACGCTGGCGGCGACCGTTCTGAAGAAAGCCAACGGCAAGGTCGACGGTTTCGTTATCGAGGGTCCCAGTGCCGGTGGACACAACGCGCCCCCGCGCGGGCGCCTTCAGGTGGACGAGGCCGGCGAGCCGATCTACGGTGAGCGCGACAAAGTCGACCTCGAAAAGATTCGCGGCCTGGGGTTGCCGTTCTGGCTCGCCGGAGGATACGGCCGGCCCGAGAAACTGCGCGAGGCACTGGCGGCCGGCGCCTGCGGCATCCAGGTGGGGACCGCGTTTGCGTTCTGCGAGGAGTCGGGCTTGAGAGACGACTACAAGCAGGCAGTCTTGGCGAAGATCGCTGCGGGCGAAGCGCTCGTCCTAACCGATGTGCTCGCCTCCCCGACGGGCTATCCGTTCAAAGTCGTGCAGCTCGAAGAGACGCTCTCCGAGCCGGAGCTCTACGAAGCCAGACCGCGGATCTGCGATCTGGGCTATCTGCGCGAGGCCTACAAGGCTCCCGACGGTGCGGTCGGCTTCCGCTGCCCAGCCGAGCCGGTGAACCTGTACGTCGCGAAAGGCGGGCGGATCGAGGACACCGTCGGGAAGAAATGCGTCTGCAACGCCCTGATGGCAACCATCGGTCAACCGCAAGTCCGCAAGGGGAATCTCATCGAGTTGGGTCTGGTGACGTCCGGAAGCTCCTTGAACGACGTCAAGCGCTTCATGCCGCACGACGGATCGGCGTACAAGGCTGCGGACGTCATCGCCACGTTGCTGAACGGAGGTCCTGAATGGCGCTCTTGAGCGGCAAGACCGCGCTGATAACCGGCGTCGCCAACCGCTGGTCCATCGCGACCGGCGTCGCGCGAGCGATGCATGCGCACGGCGCGCAACTGTGCTTCGTCTATCAGGGCGAGCGCGTCCGTGACGAGGTCGAGATGCTCGCCGCCGAGCTCGGCGGCGGACGGTGCTACCCGTGCGACGTGAGATCCGACGCTGCCCTCGCCGAGCTCGCGGTCTCGCTTGCGCGAGACTACGGGAAGCTCGACACCCTGGTCCACTCCATAGCCTACACGAACAAAGAAGACCTTCAGGGGAAGGTCTACGCGACGTCGCGCGCCGGCTTTGCGCTGGCGCTGGACATCTCGTCGTATTCACTCATCGCGCTCGCGAACGCGCTCGTCGACGTTTTGAACGACGATGCCAGCATCATGGCACTGACGTATCTCGGCTCGACGGCGATCGTGCCGAACTACAACCTTGCCGGAATTGCTAAGGCGGCGCTCGAGTCGATCGTGCGCTATCTCGCGTACGATCTCGGCGAGCGCGGGATCCGCGTCAACGCCATCTCCGCTGGTCCGATATCGACGGCCAGCTCCCGTCAAGTCAAGGGATTCAAGTCCATACTCGACTGCGTCGCCTCCGGTGCGCCGCTGCGCCGCAACGTCAGCCCCGCAGACGTCGGAAACACGGCGGTCTATCTCGCATCGGAGCTCTCGCGAGCGATCACGGGCGACGTTCATTTCGTCGACGCCGGCTACCATGCCATGGGCATTCTCGCATGAAGGCGAATCCATACCGCGTGCGCTGGGCGCAGTGGCTGCCCGCGGCGCTCAGCATTGATCGCATTGCAATCGAGCAGGATCGAAAGCGGGGAACCTGATTCAGCACATTTTGCGGGAATACGTCTGAACTCACTCGGAGGATTGGGGGAGCAGTCCAACGGGCCGCCGGGAGCTAAGTGATGCCATGAGGATTCTCGCGGTTGACGAAGAGTAACATATATGTTACCATGTTCGCAGATGCCGCTGACCGTCACTGAGTACATTCGGGAGGACGGTTCCAGGCCTTACCAGGCGTGGTTTGACGGTCTCCCAGCTCAGGCGGCGGCAAAGGTTGCGACTGCGAGAGCGCGTCTCGAAATGGGTAACACCTCGGCCGTCAAGTGGATTGGCGTCGTCGGCGAATATCGGATCGACTGGGGACCTGGTTATCGGATATACCTTGCGAGAGACGGCGAGGAGCTCGTGATCCTGCTCGGTGGCGGGACAAAGCGGCGCCAACGGGCGGATGTTGAGCGCGCGAGCGCGTTATGGGCAGAATACAAGAAACGGAAGTCAGCGATCTCCCGAACGAGGGAAAAGGGTAACGCATGAGTCTGACTCGCGATTCCGGACACACAATCGTAGAGCGTGCGAAGCGCGACCCCGCTTTCGCGAAGGCGCTGCTCGACGAGGCGGTTACGCTCTTTCTCAATGGTGAACCGGATACGGCGCGGCTCGTCCTACGTGACCTCGTAAATGCGACGGTCGGTTTTGAGCGACTAGCAGCTGCAACCGGAAAGCCGGCAAAGAGTCTGCATCGAATGCTCTCGACTAAGGGCAATCCGAGCATGGACAATCTCTCGGCAGTGCTCGGCGTGCTCCGCAAGCGGCTCCGCGTGAAACTTACCAGTCGTACGGTGCGAGCAGCGTAACGGACGGCGTCCAACCGGAACGAAGAGATTCGTCTCAATGGTAATCGATGATTTTAATCTCAGTCGCTCCTTTCCCGGTTGAGGGCTTGCGCGCGCTCAATAGACGGCGCGGCCGCCGGAGATATCGACCACGCTGCCGGTGGTGAACGAGCACTCGTCTGAGCACAGCCAGGCCGCCATCGCCGCTACTTCGTCCACGTCGAGGAATCGGCCCATGGGGATGCGCGAGAGCATATAGTCGATGTGCTCCTGCGTCATCTGCGCGAAGAGATCGGTCTTGGCCGCAGCGGGCGTTATCGCGTTGACTAGGACGTTCTTGCCGGCGAGCTCCTTCCCCAGAGATTTCGTCAGACCGATCAAGCCGGCTTTCGACGCGCTGTAGTGCGAGGCGTTGGGGTTGCCTTCTTTGCCGGCGATGGAGGCGATGTTGACGATTCTCCCGTAGCCGTTGTTCAACATCAGCGGAACCACCGCATGGCAGGTCAGGAAGGGCGCCACCAGGTTCACCTCGACCACGCGCCGCCACGCAGTGGGGTCCAGCTCCCAGGTCGGGGCGTTCCCGCCCGTGATGCCGGCGTTGTTCACCAGGATGTCGATCTTGCTGAAACGCTCCGCCGTTGCTTGCGCCGCCGCCTTGACCTCATCGTCGCGCGTCAGGTCGAGCGCCTGTGTGGCGATCCGCGCCGCGGAGAACTCGCCGGCCAGCGCCTCCGCAGCGCGTGCAAGCCGCTCGCGATCCATGTCCCAGAGGGCAATCGCGGCACCGGATTGTAGAAGACGGTGGGCGATCGCGTAGCCGATGCCGCGCGCGCCGCCGGTCACGATGGCGACGCGACCATTCAGATCGATCTGATTCATTGACCACACGTTGTCTGATGACTCGACGACTCCTCTCGGCGTTGTCGACGGAAACAAGGTGAAGCGATGCTGGAATTTTCGCGCGATGGCATCTTCATTGGGCGTGCCTACGTGCCGGCGGCGGTCCCCGGGCCGTCCGTCGTGGTTATCGATAACGGTGACGTGTTCGACATCAGCGCAACCGCCGCCACGACCTCGGCGCTCTTCGATCTCCCGGATCCGGTGCAGACCGTCCGCGCTGCGCCGCGCGATCGGCGGCTCGGCACGGTCGAGGAGCTGCTGGAAAACTCCGATGTCCGCCGGCGCGATCTGAAGCGCCCGTGGCTCTTGGCCCCCGTCGACCTGCAGGCCGTCAAGGCAGCGGGTGTGACCTTCGCCGCGAGCCTGCTCGAGCGCGTTGTAGAGGAGCAAGCCAAGGGGAGCGCCGCCGCGGCGGAGAGCGTGCGCCGCGCGCTGGTGGCGGAGATCGGAACCGACCTCTCCATGGTGAAGCCGGGGTCTTCCGAGGCGCAGGCGCTGCGCCGTGCGCTTGTGGAGCGGGGCCTTTGGTCGCAGTACCTCGAGGTGGGCATCGGGCCGGACCCGGAGGTCTTCACGAAGGCCCAGCCGCTCTCCGCGGTTGGCTACGGTGCCGACGTCGCCATCCACCCGCAGTCGACGTGGAACAATCCCGAACCGGAGATCGTGGTCGCCATCTCGAGCGCGGGGCGGGTGGTGGGCGCCACGCTCGGCAACGACGTCAACCTGCGTGACTTCGAAGGACGGAGCGCGCTGCTGCTGGGCAGAGCGAAGGACAACAATGCTTCGACGGCGATCGGCCCGTTCGTGCGGCTCTTCGATGCGAGCTTCACGCTCGACGACGTCCGCCGCGCCGAGGTGGCGCTGCGCGTAGAGGGTGAAGACGGCTTCGTGCTCGAGGGAACCAGCTCGATGGGGCAGAGCAGCCGCGATGTGCTGGAGCTGGTGGAAGCCACGCTCAACGACAACCATCAGTACCCGGACGGATGCGTGCTGTTCCTGGGTACCATGTTCGCCCCCGTTCAAGATCGCGATGAGCCCGGAGCGGGCTTCACCCACAAGATCGGCGACGTGGTGACGATCTCGTCGCCAAAGCTGGGCGCGCTCGTCAATCGCGTGAACTACGCCAACGCGGCGCCGCCGTGGGAGTTCGGCGTCCGCGCGCTGATCGCCAACCTCCATGCGCGCGGCCTCTGCACCGGTGCCTGAAGAGTCGTAGAGAGTCTTCAGGCGCGTTTGGCCAGTGAATCAGGTGCCCGAACTCGTCGATTTCGTGCGAGATAACGTTGCGTCGCGACGGAGTACAAACAGTCGTCCAATGCATTGATCGGCGTTGCAGCGATCCCGCCTGGGCGCTCTCGCCGGCGACGGCGAGCTCGGCATCCGCATCGGGAGGCGCCGGTGGCCCCGTGCCCGTCGGTCGGGTTCGCTCCCAGGTCCGGAACAATTTCACCTCATAGAAATGAAACGCTAGACAAAACTGGCCCGTTGCGGTATGAAAAGGGTAGCGCAAACGTTTTCAATGTATTTAAGGAGTGAGATTGAGTAACGGACTGCAGCTTCGGGGTGCGATTCCCGCCAATATCATGCCGTTCCAGCCAGACTTCTCGATCGACGAGGCGGAGTATCGCAGGCACCTGGACTGGTTAGCCTCTGTCCCCGGCGTCGGTGGCATCACGTGCAACGGCCACGCAGCGGAAGTCTCGGTGCTGACCCGAGAAGAGCGCCGACGGGCTGCGGCCATCGCCGTCGAGACCGTCAATCATCGAGTTCCGGTCGTCGCGGGTATCTATGCCGAGAGCTATCAGCAGGCAATCGAGCTTGCCCGCGACGTCAAGGCCGAGGGCGTTGACGGGCTGCTGATCTTCCCACTGAATGCGTTGCTGCTGGGCGGAAACCCCGAGATGGCCTATCGGCATTACGCCGAGATCGCTGAGGCGGTAGATCTGCCGATGGTCCTCTTCATGTACCCCGAGTGGACCCGCATGCAGTACGGTGAGGAGCTGCTCCGCCGGCTCGTCACCGAGATCCCGCTGATCGTGGCTGTAAAGGAATGGAGCCTCGACATCGGCGTGTATGAGCGCAACCTGCGCGTATTGCGCGCGCTCGATCGTCCGGTTGCGATGCTCACGAGTCATAGCACGAATCTTCTGCCTAGCCTCGCGTTGGGTGCAGACGGCATCTTGTCCGGGCACGGGAGCGTGATCTGCGACCTGCAAGCCGAGCTTCTCCTCGCGGTTCAGGGCGGGCGCCGAGAAGCGGCCGCTGGCGTGTACGAACGGATTCAGGCATTGACTCGTGTCGTGTACCGGCATCCGATGGGCGATATGTACACGCGGATGAAGGAACAGCTCGTCATGCTCGGTCGTCTGCGGCAAGCGGTCAGTCGCCCGCCGCTTCTGCCGATCTCGGCCGCGGAGCGTCAGGGCCTTCGGGATGCCCTGGTCAAGGCTGGACTGCTCGCCCCTGTCGAGGCTCGGTAAGGGCCAATGCTAGAGGGGCGAGATGCGGAGCTTCACTCTAACGGTCCCTTACCGGTCAGCGAAACAGCGATTGGGGTTGCCGGTAAGCGTGTCATCGTGACCGGAGCGGCCGGCGGTATCGGCCGAGCAATTACCCTCGGGATGATTGACGCCGGTGCCAAAGTCGTCGCGGCCGATCTGCCGGGCGTCCGCTTGGACGCGGTCGTGAGCGAGGGCGACGCGCGCGAGGGGTGGGTGCGTGGGCTCGAGTTCGACCTCAGCGATCTCGGTTCGCTGAGCGGCATGTTGGAGAGCGCCGTCCAGCAGCTCGGCGGCTTGGACGTGCTATGCAACGTCGCCGGAGTACAACTGCGCAAGCCGGCTCGTCAGGTCACGGCCGCGGAGTGGCAACTCGTCATGGATGTCAATCTGCGCGGCTCATTTTTCGCGTGCACCCAGGCGTCGCGCTATCTCACTCACGGCGGATCGATCATCAACTTCTCTTCCGCCGCCAGCCAGGTCGCCATAGAAAACATCAGCGTGTACAGCGCCACAAAGAGCGGTGTCACGCAGATGACGCGTGCGTTGGCTATCGAGTGGGCCAAAGAAGGTATCCGGGTGAACGCAATTGGCCCAGGTTACATCCGAACCGGGATGACTGCGGACGTCCTTGCGGATCCGTCTCGTTGCGACTGGATCCTACATCGGATACCCGCCGGCCGCGTTGGAGAACCCGGCGATCTGGTCGGCGCTACCATCTTCCTTGCGTCTGACGCTGCGCGCTATATAACAGGTCAAACCCTCATGGTGGATGGGGGTTGGGTTGCATGGTGAGCTAGCTCGATTTCGCGCATGTAGGCGATGTGGTCTCCCGTTCCCCAAGTTGGATTCGACTGTACATTGGCTTTTGAGGAGGATTCATCGGTGCGGACACAAGCAATCGACCAGGCGGCCGCTACGGTGCGGCGGCGTCTATCAGTCATCGCGATCGGTGTTGCTACCGTCTTGCTTCTTGGCGCTGGGTGGGGGAGTCGAGGCCGAGATACCCAGCCGATCAGGATCGGCCTGGCTGGAGGCCTGACAGGCTCGCAGTCTTTCTTGGGCCAGGCACAGCAGGAAGGCGTCATGCTGGCTGTGGACCAGATCAACGCGAAAGGCGGGATCGCCGGTCGGAGAATCGATGTCGTCTCTGAGGACGACCAGTTCGATCCCTCTCGAGCGGCAGCAATAGCGCAGAGACTTATCAGTCAGGATCATGTCGATGCGATCATCGCGGGGACCAATACCGGTACGGCTCTCGTTTACGCCAAGGCCTGTGAAGCCGCCAAAGTACCGTTGATCGTGTCTTTTGCCAGCGATAATCGGATCACGCAGGGCAAGCAATGGACCTTCGCCGTCGATACAGGCGTAAAGGAGGATATGCAAGCCGTGGTGGCCTTTGCGAAGCAGCACTTCCAGCGCGTTGCGGTCACGTATGATGATGACGCGTACGGCCAGGCTGCTCGTGATTTCACGTTAGCCGAGCTCAAATCGCTCAACATGACTCCGCTAGCGGTCGTTGCGATGCCCGACGGAAGTCTCGACTACGGACCGCAAATCGCTCGATTGCAATCCACCGGCGCTCAAATCGTTGTGGCCGGTGATGGCGGCAGCAATGTTGCGCAAATGGCGAAAAATATGGTTCAAGTAGGTTACGAACCGCTCGTCATGGGTCCCGCCAGCCTTGCTTTCGTGTCGATGATCGACATCGGCGGCGCTGCGGTAGAGCACAAGGTCTGGTTCACCGATTCGATCGACAGTTCGAACCCGGCGTTCGTCACCTTTGCGAAGGCGTTCGGCGCGAAGTATCATCAGAATCCGCAAACCGGTTTCGAGCCCCTCGCCTACGATTCGATGGGAATCCTTGCTAAGGCCATAAAGCAGGCCGGCGGTGTCGACAAGAGCGCTGTGCAGCAGGCCCTGACCAACATTCACTACGCTGGTGCGTCCGGCAAGGCCGGCACGGAGATCTCTTTTCCAGCGGCCACCCACCGTCGACCGGGAGCGGGTATCAACTGGCGCTGGGTGACCAACGGCAAGTTCGAGAACGTGCCGGCCAACTTACTGGCGAACCCGACTGCGTTGGCAGGGAAGCCCTAACGTGGTCAGTTTCGTTGAGGTCGTCATCGCCGCCGCGAGCTTCGGCGCCGCTTTCGCCTTACTCGCCCTGTCCATCAATGTCATCTATTCGACCTCAACCGTCCTGAATTTCGCGCAAGGCGAGTTCATGATGCTGGGAGGTATGTTGGGGTGGGCTCTCTATTCGGCGATGGGGCTCCCCTACTGGCTGGCCGTCGTGTTGATTGCCGGCGGCATGGGACTTGTGGGACTGGCCGAATACGTTTTGGTCGTTCGGCCTCTCCTGCTCAGGCGGGCGGCGGACATCGCGATCATGATCGCGACGTTTGGCGCAGCATACGTCATCCGCACCGCAACCGCGCTTGGCATGGGCCGCGTCGAACGCCCGGCCAAACCGCCACTGGGCCAGACGCCGTTTGTGATCGGCGGAGTTCCCATCCTGCCCCAGAGCTTTGTCGTCATCGGCATTACCTGTGCGGTTCTGATACTGGCTTGGTGGCTCTACAGCCGGACGACGCTAGGACTTGCCTTGCGCGCTGCAGCGTTCGATCCCGACGGAGCCCAGCTCGTAGGCATCAACGTCGACCGGCTGAACGCCCTGACATTCGCCGGCGGCGGACTTCTCGCGGGGATCGCCGGCCTGCTGATCAGCCCGCTATCGTATGCCAGCCCATGGTTTGGCATCACCTTTGCGATCTCGGGTTTCGCTGCCGCCATTATTGGCGGACTAGGCAGTTGGCCAGGGGCGGTGGTCGGCGGGATCATTCTGGGACTTGCCAACGCGCTCATGTTACGGTACGTCAGTGGGCAATGGGGAACGTTCGCAACGTTTATCCTCATACTTCTGGTACTCTACATACGGCCGACGGGGATCTTTGGTGAGCGCAATGCCGCAAAGTTTGGAACGGTCTAAAGTCAAGGCATATACCGTGATACATAATGACAGGTGCCAAACTGACGTGAACGTACAGCCGCAAGCAACAGCGGCAGCCAAATCGCCTAGGAATGGCAGTCGGCTCAGGACGAATGCCCTCGCGCTGGCGGGTGCCTTCGCAGTCATCGCGCTGCCGCTGCTTAGCGGGAACGGCTATATCATCCAGGTGGCGAGCCTCGCCGCGATCGGCGCGATCATGGCCGTCAGCCTCGGCATCCTGTACGGCCACTCCGGTCAACTAAGCTTCGCACACGCTGCCTTTTACGGCGTCGGCGCGTATACGGCCGTTGTCCTCCATACGCAGCATGGCGTGAACTTCATCGTAAGCCTGTTTGCGGGAGCGGCGCTCTCGGGGTTGGTAGCGTTCGTGGTTGGACTGCCGACGCTGCGACTGCGCGGCAACTATCTCGCGATCGCGACGATGGCGCTGCAATTAGGCATCTCTGAAGTATTCGTCAACGCGAAGATCACCGGCGGCAGCGTGGGTATCTTGGGCATCGTGCGGCCAACCATCGCGGGATTCTCTTTCGAATCACCGTTCGCGTACTACGTCCTGCTCGCTCTTGCGGCTGTTCTCGTGTTCATGTTGGCGCATTATATCGTGCACTCACGAGCCGGCAGGGGCCTTGCAGCTATTCGGGAGGACGAAACCGCAGCCGGCGTGATCGGCGTAGATGTCATCTGGTACAAGGTGAGCATCTTTACGATCACCGCGATGATCGCAGGCCTCGCCGGCGGGCTCTTTGCTTACCAGTTGGAGTACGTTAGCCCGGAGAGTTTCAATCTCGATTGGTCGATCGCGGTATTGAGCATGGTGATCATCGGAGGAAAGAGGAGCGCGATCGGCGCGGTTGTCGGCGCAGTGATCGTGACCATCGTAACCCAGCTCTTGTTCAGCGTGGGTGACTTGCAGTTCCTCGTCTACGGAGTGTGGATTATCGTCATCATGCTCTTTCTGCCGGAGGGCCTGGTCAGCATTTGGGGCATGGTTCGTCGCGGTGCGACAAGCGAGGTGGGACTCTGATGGCGCTGTCCATGCCCGCGTCTGGAGACCCGAAGAGCGATGATAAGCCGCTGCTCTCTGTGGCGGGGCTCACGAAGCTGTTCGGCGGGGTTGCCGCAGTCGATCGGGTCAGCTTTGACCTTCCCGCAGGCAAGCTGATAGGTCTGATCGGGCCGAACGGTTCCGGCAAATCGACGACGATCAATCTCATCTCCGGCCTCCATCGTCCCACCAGCGGCGCCGTCCATTACCGAGGCCGAAACATCGGTAATCTTCCGCCCCACCGAATCGCACGCCTCGGCATCGTTCGAACCTTCCAGCTCTTACGTCTATTCGGCGATCTCAGCGCATTCGAAAACGTCCTCATCGGCGCGCACCTGCGCGGCAGGCACGGCTTTGCCGCGGCCTGCGGCGGGCCGCTGGTGACGGGAGCGGAGGAACGGCGGCTTCATGAACTTGCTGGAAACGCATTGGAATTCGTGGGACTTGGCGGACGCGCGCAGATCAAAGCAAAGCTCCTGACGTCGGGAGAAGGGCGCCTGCTGGAACTCGCGCGGGCCCTCGTGGCCGAGCCGGAGCTTATCCTGCTCGATGAGCCGGCGGCCGGCCTCAACACGGCCGAGACGACGATCTTGGCGGAGAAGCTCCTGAGTCTCGTTGATGGCGGCAAGACCCTCTTGCTGGTCGACCATCACATGAGCCTGGTCATGAACGTAGCGTCCTCCATCATCGTCCTCGTCGGCGGCCGAGTTCTGACGATCGGTGCCCCTGGGGAAGTACAGGTGGATGCACGTGTGATCGAATCGTACCTAGGCAGCGGTGAGGTCTATCGGCGCCGCAGAGTGAAGCACGAGGGAGCGCGCGAGCTGTGAACACCGCTCCGTTTTTGTCAGTCAGCGGCCTGAGCGTTTCCTATGGGCAGATACGTGCTCTTAGGGATATATCGTTGAACGTATTTAGCGGGGAGATCGTCGCGGTACTTGGGGCGAACGGGGCGGGCAAGTCGACGCTGATGAAAGCGATCACCGGCCTCGTGACGCCGACCAAGGGCGAGATCGAGCTCGACGGCCGATCCATCCGTCGGGTGCCCACGTACCAAAGACCTGGTATCGGCGTCGCGCTGGTTCCGGAGGGCCGCAAGCTCTTTGCGCCGCTAACGGTCGAGCAGAATCTTCGACTCGGCGCGTTTTCCCTAGGCCGATCCGCCAGCAGGAGACTTGTCGGCGAAAGACTGGCCGAAGTACTGGAGACGTTTCCGGTCTTGGCGGATCGGCTGCACGCCCTCGCTGGAGAGCTCAGCGGCGGTCAGCAGCAGATGCTCGCGATCGGGCGGGCCCTGATGAGTAAGCCGCAGCTCCTGCTGCTGGACGAACCGTCGTTGGGCCTTGCTCCGCGGATCGTAGAAGATCTTTTCGTCACACTGTTGGCTCTCAACGAACGCCGGAGCTTGTCGGTGCTGATCTCCGAGCAGAACATCCGCGAGGCGCTGGCAGTTGCGGACCGTGCATACGTCGTCCAGCTAGGGAAGGTTGTCATCGAGGAGGATGCTGATGTGCTATTCGATCGGAGCGACATCGAAGATGTCTATATGGGACGGCGCAAGGACCTTGCCGACTGAAAGCCGGTATATGCCGACATACGAGGTACCTTCGAAGTGATGAACGAGCCGGAGAGCCCCGATGCAAGCGTGGAGGTGCACGGGGTCTTCACCGTGAGGCGAGAAAAGTCGGTCACCGTCATCGAGCTGCACCGGCCGGAGGCCAGTAATGCCTTGCGCCGTCAGGACAAAGTGGACTTTACGGAGCTGTTGGCCCGCGAGGCGAGGGGCGCGGCGCGTGCCATCGTGATCACCGGCTCCGGCAGTAGGGCGTTTTGCGCCGGTACCGATATCAAAGAAATGGCCGGGTTCTCTCCGCAAGATAGTCTTACCATGCTGGCCACCGAGGAACGGATGTACGAGGCGGTGATGGCGGCACCCGTGCCGGTCATCGCTGCTGTGCAAGGAGTAGCGCTTGGCGCGGGCTGCGTGCTGGTGAGCTGCTGTGACCTTGTAGTCGCGGGGGAAAGCGCGAAGTTCGGTCAGCCTGAAGTACGGAACGGTGCTCCGGCGCCGCTTCACGTGGCCCTGTTACCCCGGATCATCGGTCTGAACCGGGCACGTAGGATGCTGTATACGTGCCAGTCCATCGATGCCGCAACGGCCCAAGAGTTTGGACTGGTCAGCGAGGTCGTGCCGGACGGCCAGGTTCTCTCGCGCGCCAAGGACTTGGCTTTGAACGTCGCCAGGTTTCCACCCGGCGCGCTCGCGTTGCAGAAGCAGATCATCGATTCCTGGATACGCGACTCATTCGACACCACCGTACGCCGTAGCGCATATATCGGAGGCTCTGCGTTTTCTTCCGACGAGCCGCGGCAAGCGATCACTGCATTCTTGGAGCGACCACGATGATTCCGAGACCCTCGAACGTCAATATTCTTACCGCTGATGCGGCAGCGGAACTTGTCGGCCCCGCGTCGGTGATCACGATATCGGGCGCGGCCGGCAACCTGGTTCCCGACGCCCTGTTGCGAGCCATACGGCGCCGGTTCGACGCCCATGGCACGCCGCACGGTCTCATAGCCATCTGCCCGGTCGCCGTGGGCGACGTATCTGGAATCCCTGGCCTGGATCATCTAGCCACCCCGCGTTTGCTGTCAACGATCGTGTGCGGCAGCTACGTGTACGGCCGGCGTGCGGATACGGGTGAAGAGCCGGAAATCACCAAACTGGTCCTTGGCGGGGAAATCGAGGCGTATAATTTCGGTATCGGCGTCGTTTACAATGCGCTCAGGGAGACGGCCGCCAACAGACCTGGTTTGATCACGCGTGTCGGACTCGGGACCTTCCAGGACCCGCGGCAACGTGGCGGGCGATTGCACGAAGCTACGCCGCCACGCTTTGTCACGGTCTGTCCGATCGATGGCGAGGAGTTCTTGAGGTATCAGTTGCCGGCCGTTGACGTCGCCCTTCTTCGCGGCTCGACCGCGGATGAGTTTGGCAACATTTCGATCGAGCGTGAACCGATCGACGGGGGCGTCTTCGTACAGGCACTCGCTGCACACAACCGCGGCGGTCGGGTCATCGTCCAAGTGGAGCGGTTGACTGAAGGTCATTCTTTGCCTGCTCGCAGCGTGGTCATCCCGGGGGTGCTGGTCGATGCAGTCGTGGTTGCCCCAGGAGAAAAACAGGCGACGGGAATCCAGTATGACCCGTATCTGAGTGGCGAGCTGAAAGCGCCTGACCGCAGCGTGGATGGGTTGCTGGATCCGATCGAGCAAGCCATTCTCGACAGAGCCGTTGGCCGGCTACCCGCCGACGGGCTGGTCATCCTCGGGTTTGGAATACCGTCGCGACTACCGGATCATCCCCGTCTGCCGGAGGGTGTCCGGTTCTGCGTGGAGCACGGAGCGATTGGCGGATCGCCGGCAGTTGGCTTGGAGTTTGGCGGCGCGCGCAACGCGGAAGCGCTTATCGACAGCCCGTCGATGTTCGATCTGATCGACGGCGGCGGCTGTGACGTGGCGTGTCTCGGATTCTCAGAAGTCTCTCGCGATGGGTCCGTCAACGTCAGTAGGCTGCCCAGTGCGATACCGGGCTCAGGCGGCTTCACGAACATCACCGCGGCGACTCGTGATATCATCTATTGTGGTTCTTTCACCGCGGGTGGGCTCAAGGTTGATTATAGCGGGGGTGAGGTCCATATCGTGACGGAAGGGCGGCACAAGAAGTTCGTGCGTGCGCCGCGTGAGATCACGTATAATTCGAGCCTCAACCCTTCTCAGCGTGTGACGTTTGTCACCGATCGATGCATTATCGAGCGCCGGAGTCAGCGTCTGGTCGTCACCACCGTCTATCCTGGCGTCGACCTCGAGCGCGACATCCTTGCTCAATCAGAGTTTGAGCTGGACGTGGAGTAGAGGAGGCGGGAGAGAAAGGTTCATATGGGAGACTCACCTCGGCCGGGAGGCAGCGGGGCGTCCTCCCGGCCTGAACGACGTGTTACCGTCAGGATGGTCGCAGAGCGGGCAGGCGCCTCAATTACCACGGTGTCCCGTGTGCTCAATAGCGTCCCAGTCGCGATCAGCGCTTCGTTGCGGCAGCAGGTTCTGAAGGCGGCAAGAGAACTCGATTATCGCCCCAATGCCCTTGCGGTCAGCCTCCGAAAAGGGGGTGCGACGAAAACGATTGGTCTGCTGATTGCAGATATCTCGGCACCGTATTTTCACGTTCTTACGCGTGGTGTGGAAGATGCGGCTCAGGCTGCCGGGTATACGGTGGTTCTGTGCGACACGGATCGCGACCCGGGGAAGGAGCTGAGGTACCTCGACGTGTTGTACCGGAAGCAGGTCGATGCCATTATTTTCGCCGGAGGCGCCGTAGATATGGATCAGCACCTGCGCGGCCGCAACTGGGGGCCGGTCAAGGTTGTCGCAGTGGGACCGCACACGTTGCCATTCCCACGCGTCGAAGTTGACAATCGGGCCGCCATCGCTGCGGCGGTCGGCCACCTGGCTGAGCAAGGATGCCGACGCATCGCGTGCATCTCCGGGCGGCGGAATTGGCTGATTTCCGAGATCCGCCGGGAGGGCTTCAAACAAGGATTACTTGCTGCCGGCCTCGCTGTGGACCAGCAACTAGACTTGGAGAGCTCACTCTCACTGGAGTCCGGAGAGACAAGTACGAAGCGCGCTCTGGACGCTGGCCTCACGTTCGATGGTCTGGTCGCATTCACCGACGAAGGGGCCATCGGCGCTATGCGCGCGTTGAAGGCGGCCGGGCTCCGCGTTCCCGAGGATGTCGCTGTGATCGGCTGCGACGACACCCGTATTTCACCGTTGATCGAGCCACCACTTAGCAGCATCGCTTTTCCGCTGCGCCAGATGGGCGCGGTGGCCGTGGAGATGATCCTCGCGATGAACGCGGGATTGGCCGTTGAAGACCGACACTTTCCATTTGAGATGCGTCTGCGCGCGTCATCCCTGCGTCGTCCAATTGCATGACCGTCTGGAAGCTCGCGTGACGCTCGGCACGATCTGGCAGGATTATCTGGCTGCTGCGGCGTGGGAATCCGAGCGTTCACTCGCGAGGCCACGGACCGCGTACCCGCACTACAGCGAAAACGGTCATTGGGTCACCCTCGATATCGAGCATCGGAGCGCCTGGAATGGCAACTTTTACGATCACGGCAATTGGACGGCCGGCTTCCGGTTCGGCGTGACGTGGCTGCTCGCGCTCGGCAGCAGCGATGCGAAGATCGCGCGACTAGCACATGAACGGCTGGCCGACCTTTCGACGCGCGCCGACGATGCGACGACGCACGACCTAGGTTTTCTGTTCTACCCGAGCTTCGCGCTAGGCATGGAAAGTGGTTTCGTGACACGTCAAGAAGCGGGACCAGCACTCACCGCTGCCCGGATGATGGTCCGCCGCTATAACGCGTGCGGCGATTACATCCAAGCCTTCGGCCCGATCGGCGACTCGCGGTCTGCCGGGACGAGCACGATTGATACGATGATGAACCTTCCCCTTTTGTGGTGGGCCTTTGCGTACAGTCTCGATCCGGCGATCTACGAGGTCGCGCGCCGGCATGCGCGAACCTCTGCGCGCCTTTTTCTTCGCGATGATGCCTCCACGTATCATTTGAGTACGTTCAACCAGGACTCGGGTGCCATCGTTCGCCGCGGTACCTATCAGGGCGCCGGTGATACCTCGTGTTGGTCGCGCGGCCAGGCGTGGGCGCTCTGTGGGTTCGCATGGTCATACGCGGCGACGGGTGAGGTCGAGTTCTTGACAGCCGCGGAGCGCGTCGGTTCCTACTTCTGGGCGCATCTCCCGGCCGACGGCGTCGTGCCTTGGGACTTCTCCGACACTTCTCCTCACGCCGCGCGAGACGCTAGTGCCTCGGCGATCGCCGCGCTTGGCGCGCTGATCCTCGGGTACGTGCACCCGGACCCCGACGCCGCCATGCGTCACGATCGCCTTGCACGCGCCCTGTTGGGGAGGCTCGGTGACGCGGCGCTGAATCGCGACGAGCACATCGATGGGATCCTGCTCCACTCCTGTTATTCGTGGCCGCACCGTCTCGGCCTCGACGGTGCGACCGCGTGGGGCGACTTCTACTTCGGTCTCGCTTTGGCCGCAGCAAATGGCTGCGTAGACCTGAGAGCTCTCGCCTCGACCGCGCGCACACTCTCGGAGGTATCGTGCCATGGCTAAACCGCCCATGAGAATGCTTTCAGGGATCAAGCTGTTGTGTTTCACGCAATTTCTGCTCGGTCCAGCCGCCGCGCAGTATCTCGGCGATCTCGGCGCCGAGGTCGTGAAGGTCGAGGCGCCGGGATCGGGTGCGTGGGAGCGCCACTGGTCCGGCGGCAACACGTATCCCGGCGGTGTAAGTGCCTTCATGATGCTCTCCCATCGCAATGTTCGCAGCGTTACCCTGAACTTGAAACACCCCAAAGGACGAGAACTCGCCTTGCGATTGGCCCAACGATGCGACGTCCTGGTAGAGAACTTTCGCCCCGGCGTGATGGAGCGTTTCGGGCTCGCCTACTCCGATGTCCGCGCACACAACCCGCGCATTATCTACGCCTCGGCGTCCGGTTACGGCAGCGACAGTCCCTTCCGTGATCTGCCCGGACAAGATTTGCTCATCCAAGCCATCTCCGGACTGGCCGCAATAACTGGCTGCGAAGGTGAAGCGCCCGTTCCCGCAGGGGCCGCGATCGTCGATCAACACGCTGCGGCGCTCCTGGCCATGGGGATTCTCGGCGCGCTCTTCCACCGGGAGCGCACCGGCGAGGGACAACGCATCGAGGTCACGATGGTCCAAGCCGCGCTCGACCTCCAGTCGGAACCGGTCGTCTACTGGCTCAACGACGGGCAGGTCGAGCTCCCGCGCGAGCGGCTCGCGTCAGCGTTTCATGAAGCGCCCTACGGCATCTATGCGACCGGCGACGGCTACCTCGCAATCTCGATCACGTCCATCGCAACGCTGAGCAAGGCACTGGGCGATCCGCTGGAGCTTGCGCCATATTTGGATCGGCAGGCTGCGTTCACATATCGCAACGAGATCCGCCAGGCGCTCGATCCGCTGCTCCGCGCGAAGACGACCGCGGAGTGGCTCGATGCGTTACGTGCCGCCGGAGTCTGGTGCGCGCCCGTGAACGATTATGAGCACGTCTTTGCGGATCCGGTGATCCGCCACATTGATCCAATTCTCGAGTTCGATCATCCGCGAGCCGGGCGCGTAAAAGTCCTCAAACATCCCGTGCGCTACGAGAGTGGTGAGCCGGGGCTGGAGCGGCTTCCGCCCGCCCTTGGCCAGCACACCGACGAGATACTGAAGGAACTCGGCCTCGACGACCGTGAGATCACTGAGCTGCACGCAGACGGCGTGGCATAAGTACAAGTGAGGAGCATGAGTGGTCGAAGGTTTCCCGCGCTGGAGAGCCCCGCGACGAATCCACCTGGAGACGGCGCCAAGGAATCGACAGTGCGCCTACATCGGCCCGCTGCAGTCTCGCAGCCCCGACCAGCACGCTCCCCGGCACGTTGACGAAGTGGATCGAGATCAAGCCGGCCGCCGCAGCGCGCTCCGCCCACTCGCCGACGCGGCCGATGTGCGCCGCTCACAGCCTCAGGAGCTCTTTTACGTGGCGCTCGGTGCGTGCCAGATGGCGGCGCATCGCCGAGCGCGCACCCGCTGCGTCGCCGCGCTTCACGGCGCGATAGATCGCGATGTGATCGGCCAGCGCGCGCTCGAGGTGTCCGGGAAGAGCGCTGGTCGTCTGCTGGCTGAAAGTCAGGAGCTCGCGCATCGAGTCTCCCATCTTCAAGAGGACGGAGTTGCCCGTCGCCTCCAGGATCGCGCGATGGAAGTCCGAGTCCGCGTTGCCGAATGCTACCGGCATCTCGACGGTGGCGTGCATCATCTTGATCGCGGCGTCCATTCGCGCGAGGTGCGTCTGTTCGGCGCGCTCGGCAGCCAGGGCGGCCACCTCGCACTCGAAGATGCTGCGAGCCTCCATCAGGTCCTGGAGTACGGAGACCATGGTCCCGCGCTCGCGCCTGGCGACCAGAATACTGGCGTCCAGGGGGTCCCAGCGCTCGGGGTCCGTGACGCGTGTCCCCGCACCGTGGCGGATCTCCACGAGACCCTTGTCCGCCAAGACGCGCAGCGCCTCGCGTACGACGGTGCGCGACGTACCGAACTGCAGGGCCAACTCGGATTCCGGCGGCAGGAAGACGCCGGGTTGGAGCTCCCCGGAGACGATGCGGCCCACGATCGCCTCCACGATCTGAACATGGAGTCGCTTCGGCGCGACATGCTTGTACGCTGCCATGCTCGGAAAACTTGTCTGATGACTTGACGACTTCCTACCGCCCCTCGTATCATGGGCATCGTAGGGGGAGGGATGCGAACGGCTTCGACCCTCTCTAACGCGCGTATGGCGCTCGCCGTGGCCGGTCGCGGATACGTGTTGGAGACCGGGCGCATCACCGGCAAGCGCGGCAGAGCCCGTGAGCGTCGTTGAGAGCAGGAGGACGATGATGCGGGCAAATCGGTTGAAGCAACTCTGGCGGGAGGGTGGCGCGGCGGTCAATGGGTGGTTGACCATCCCGAGCTCATTCAGCGCCGAGATCATGGCCCACGCAGGCTGGACCTCGATCACTGTGGATATGCAGCATGGCCTCGTTGACTATCAGACGATGGTAACGATGCTGCAGGCCATCTCGACGACCGAGGCCGTTCCGCTCGTGCGCGTGCCGTGGAACGATCCGGGCATCATCATGAAGTCGCTGGACGCCGGGGCGTTCGGCGTCATCTGTCCGATGGTCAACAGCCGCGAGGAGGCAGAGCGGCTGGTGGGCGCCTGCAAGTATCCACCGGAGGGCTACCGCAGCTCTGGGCCCGTGCGGGCATCCCTGTACTGCGGCTCCGATTATCAGCAGCACGCGAATGCGTCGGTGGTGGCGTTCGCGATGATCGAGACCAAGGCGGCGGTTGAGCGGCTCGATGAGATCCTCAGCACGCCGGGCCTCGACGCGGTCTACGTCGGCCCGGCCGATCTCAGCTTCTCGCTGACGGGGAAGTTTGGTTTCGATCACGCAGAGGGCACCATCTGCTACAACGCCATCGAGACGATCCTCGCGGCCTGTAAACGGCGCGGTGTCGTCGCCGGTATCCATACCGGATCGCCGGAGTATGCGGTGAAGATGATCCGCTTGGGTTTTCAGTTCGTTTCGATCGGCTCCGACGCGAAGCTGCTGGCCGGCGCCGCGGGTGATGCCGTGGCGCGCGTGAGAGCGATCCGCGAGGGCAGGGGCGAGCCTACGACTGCGGCAGGCAGCGCGCCGTACTGATCGGCTCGACGCCTTCACGCCGGTGACTCGAAGCTCTGGAACGTTCAGCGTTCCTCGTCGGCGTCAACCAGGATCGCGCGCTCGGCAGGGATGTGTAGCCACAACGGCTCTCCTTCCAAGTACAGCATATTCGGAAAGCCTTGGACGCGGAGCACCCCGCCCGGCCACTCCACCACGTAGTTGACGATGTCGCCGAGCAAGATCCGCTCCTTGATCGTCGCCGGCCAGCAGTTGACGCTCGTGCCTTTCGACCCTCGCCGAAGCTCCGGATAGACCGTGCGCACGGCAACGAGAGACTCGCCTTTCGCGTTCGGCGCCGGCATGTCCACGCGCGGGGCACAGGCGAGTCTCGCGCTACCTATCTCGAGGACGACCGCCTCGCCAGGCCGGCGCTCTGCAACTTGCCCGTTCAGGATGTTCGCGGCGCCGATGAAGTCGGCGACGAAACGACTGCACGGCGCGTCGTATATATCCAATGGTTTGCCGACCTGTTCGATAACGCCGTCACGCATCACGATGATCCGATCGGAGAGCGCCATGGCCTCCTCCTGATCATGCGTAACGTAGAGGTTCGTGACGCGAAATTGGCGCTGGATACGTTTCAGCTCCTCGCGCATGCGCACGCGTAAGCGCGCGTCGAGGTTCGAGAGCGGTTCGTCGAGCAAGAGCGCCTTCGGGAGATACGCATAGCTGCGCGCTAATGCTACGCGTTGCTGTTGACCGCCGCTCAAGTTCGTCGCCGGTTGATCGATGAAGGCCTCCATGCCGACCATGCGCAGCACCTCGGTAACGCGCAGCTTGATCTGGTTCGCACGTTCTTTGCGAAGGCGGAGCGGGTAGGCGACGTTCTCGAACACCGTCATGTGCGGCCAAATCGCATACGATTGAAAGACCATCGACAGCGACCGCCGCTCCGACGGGATATCGATGCCTTGGCGCGCGGAGAACACGATGTGGTCGTCGATCACGATCTCGCCCGCCGTCGGCGTCTCGAGGCCGGCGATGCAGCGCAACGTCGTCGTCTTCCCGCACCCTGAGGGCCCCAGGAGCGAGAGTTGTTCACCCTCGTAGATTACGAACGAGACACCACGAACCGCAGGCTTGCCGTTGTAACACGCTTCGAGACCGGAGACGCGAATGAGCGGTCGACCGGGCGCTTGCGGCATCACGCCGCGGACGTCCGCGAGGCTCTGTTCGTGCTTCACCGCCAGCTCCTCCAACGCGATATCCTCCTCTGCTTGGCCCGTCAGCGTCCCTCGATGTGCGGAGAACGTTTCTCCACGAACGCCCGCAGGCTCTCCGCGCGGTCGGTCGTGCCTGCAACTTGATCGACGAAGATCAGGTCGATGTTCTGCGCGCGCTCCAACGGCAAGTCGCGGCCAATGGCAATAGTTCGCTTCGCGGCCTGCACGGAGAGCGGCGGCTTGGACGCGATCGTCTCGGCCATCCGCAGCGCGGCCTCGATGGCTCCGTTCGCCGGGGCCAGCTCGTCGGCCAAACCCAGGCGATGCGCCTCGTGCCCATCGATGCGCTGTCCGGTGAGTACCATCTGCTTCGCCTTGCTCTCCCCGACCAGGCGCGCCAGCCGCTGGGGTCCGCCGATGCCCGGCACGCCGCCGAGATTGATCTCCGGTAAACCGAACGACGCGTCGGCCGCAGCGATCCGGATGTCGCAAGCCATGGCGAGCTCGCAGCCGCCGCCTAGTGCGTAACCGTTGATGGCGGCGATAACCGGCGCTCGCGAAGCTTCCACCAAGCCGTAGACCGTCTGAAAACGCCGGTTCCTTGGCACGGCGTCGGATGGCGGCGCGGCCGTCAATTCGTGAATGTCCACACCCGCGGAGAACAGGTGCGGCCCGCCGGTGAGCACGATCGCGTAGACATCGAAGTCGAGCTCCAACTCGAGAAAGGCGCGCTCGAGGGCGTCGCGCATCGCGCGGTTGATGGCGTTTACGCGAGGGCGGTCGAGAGTAACGGTCGCGATGTGGCCGGTTCTCTCTATTGTGACGAGGCGTTCGTCCGGCATCAGAGTGCAATTCCTTTCCTGCTGACGCTGCGAATCACGACCAGCGCTACGAAGATGATCGCGGTCTGAACGATGACCAGTGCACTCACCTGCGGGAGCCCGCCGGAGTCCCAGAAGTTGAAGATCGCCGGACCGAGCACTTGGGCCCCCGGTCCTGCAAGAAAGATAGAGGCGCTGACTTCGCGGACGGAGACCATGAAGAGCAGCACCCATGCGGCTAACAGTCCCGGGCTGAGCAGCGGAACCGTGATGGAGCGCATGACGGATAGCCAACCTCCACCGAGAACGCGCCCCGCCTCCTCGAGCGAGCGATCGAGCTGCACGACGACACCCGTGATACTCCGGTAGGCGAGTGGAAGAAAGACGATGGTATACGCGATGAGCACTGCGAAGAGCGTGCCGTAGAGCTTGAAGGGAAGCGCCAGCATCATCCACAGAAGCGCCGCGGCGAAGATCAGGCGGGGCAGCGACTGCGGGACCATCGTTAGCTGTTCAAGGATGCCGCGGCCGGCGCCGCGCGAGCGATGGATCACCCAGGCCAGGATGGTGGCGAACGCTGTCCCCAGCGTACCGGTCCCCACGCCCAGCAGCAAGCTGTTCACGATCGCCTGCCGCGTGGTCGGGAAGTCGACCAGTACGTAACGGTAGTTGTGAAGCGTCCAACTCGCTGCGGAAAGCGTGATGTTAGAGTTACGTTGGAGCGAGGCGACCAAGAGGATACCGAGCGGGAGTACGAGTGCCACGACGATATACGCACAGACGATCGCGAAGAGCAACGGCGTCAAGCCTTTCATGTCGATCGGCCGAGGGCGGTACGTGCGCCCGCCGACCACGGCGTACGACCGGCCGCGTAGTGCGCGCGTATAGAGCCAGACGGCGCTCGCGGCGAAGACGATCAGCACCAAGCCGAGCGCCGCTGCCAGCGGGTATTGCGGCGGATATCCCTGGAAGAGCATGTAGATCGCCGTGGTAGCCACGTAGAAGCGTGAGCTCGTGCCGAGGATCGTGGGAATGGCAAATGCGCCCATCATCGAGATGAAGAGGAAGAGCCACGCGCTCAGGATTGCCGGCAGCATGAGAGGGGCGGTGATGCGCAGCGCCGTCGTGAGCCGCCCGGCGCCCATGACGGCAGAACACTCCTCCAACGAGGGATCCATCTGGCGCATGGCGGCGCCGATCATCAGGAAGGCTACCGGCGCTTCGAAAATCGCCATGACGAAGACGATGCCGGGAACGGAATAGACGTTCACGAGCGAGGCGTGCGATCCGGTGAATGCATGGAAGAGCACGTTGATCAGGCCGCCGCGAGGCGAGGCCAGCTCGCTCCATGCCAACGCGCCGACGAGCGGCCCCACGGGATAGGGGATGGTGACGAGCAGTTCTAGGATGGCGCGGCCGGGGACCGTGGTACGGTAGATGATCCAAGCGAGAAGAAGCGCTAGGGCCGTGCCGAACGTGGATCCGGCCAGTGCGACCAGCAGCGTGTTACGGATCCAGTCGAGATGCCTGAGGAGTCGGATGAAGTTCGCCAAGCCCCAGTGCGTGGGCAAGAGCGCCTGCGCGTCGCCGACGTTGAGGGCCATCGCCACGAGCAACAGCAACGGATAGCCGATGATCAGCACGAGTGTCGCCACCAACGCGAGCACCGGCAGAGAGACGGGCTTGCGCGCGGAAGTGCTGTGCGCCGAACGCAACATCGCTAAAAGCCGACGATATCGTTCCAGAGCGTGACGAACTTCTGATGCTCCGCAACAGACCTATAGCGCGCGAAGTTCGTCGGCAGCAGCAGTTTTACGTGCGATAGCGATGGCAGCCCGGAGATCGAGACGTCGGTGCGCGGCGAGTACGAACCCTGAATCTCGTTCCATCGCTGCTGACCTTCCTTGGAGAGCAGGTAGTCGATGTACGCCTTTGCCGCATTGGCCCGCTTTGTGCCTTCGAGGATGCCCACCACCTGCGACTGAGCCGGCGTGCCCGGCGAGGGGAAGAGCACCTCGATCGGTTGGTGCTGGCGCATCGACTTGGGATATTGGAAGATGCTGACCTTCCCTCCGATCTTGAGGTCGCCGGAATGGAGGTCTTGCATCATCTGCGTCGACGACGCGTACGCGCGCGGTTTCTGCTGTGCGAGCCGGTCCCAGTAGTCGGCGGGCAAGACGTCTTGCAGCACGTACCACCACGCGTACTGCGAGCCGGCGCTTGCGTCTTGGAACCCGATCTGATGCGTCCACTCCGGCTTGAGGAGGTCCTCATAGGACTTCGGAACCTCTTCTCTGCGGACATAGCGTGGGTCGTACATGACGGCGCCCACATTGATGAAGTACGCCGTCCAGTAGCCCTCCGGCGTGCTCTTGTACCGCCGGTCGAAGCGCCTCAACTCGGGCGAGAGGTAGTGCAGAACGTGCCCCTGCAGGCGCAGGTCGTCCATGAGGCCGGAGTCCGACGTCTGGTAGACGTCGAAATCGGTAGAGCCGGTCCGGAACTCGGCCGCCAGCTTCGGCAGCGCCACGCCGGGAAGCATGCGCACCTCTTGGGCCGCGATGCCCGTTTTTTCCGAGAAGCCCTTGAGAAACGCGACCACATCGGCCTCTTGGTCGCCGTGGAGCACCGCGAGGGTTCCCTCCTTTCGTGCGGCCTCGAGGTCTGCCGGGGCACTGGGACTGGAGGTATCGGCTGCGGCTGCGGGGGCGCCCCACGCCAGGGAGGTGCCCAGGCCCGCGGTAACGGCTCCGGCGAGTACGGCGCCCTCGAGGAGTCTGCGCCGGGTCATTCCCGGGGCACGAACGTGATTGGTCATCTGCGTCTCCCTGCTTTGGAGTCGGTTGCATCGATACGTCGATGAGCGTGGTTCGGACCCGAAAAGCCAAGTGGTGCTTGCAGGTAGATATGAGATATGAGATATTATACACCAAATATGTCTGTTGTGAAGTTAGGTGAACATGGCAAAGCCGAGGTCGGCAGGGGGACAGCTTACGATCCGTCATGATGCGAAACTCGAGACGCCTTCTCGAGCCATCGGACCCCTCGCCGACCGTGCGATCTTGGCGGATCGCATCTTCGAAGCGATCCACCGCGCGATTCTCTCGCTTGAGCTGGAGCCTGGGACAGCCCTCGTTGAGCGGGAGCTCGCACAGCGCTTCGGCGTGAGTAAGAGTCCCGTGCGTGACGCGCTGCAGCGGCTCGCCGGTGAAGGACTGGTAAGCCAGTCGCCGCATCGCGGGATGACCGTGATCGAGGTCGACCGCGAGCTCGCCGATGAGATCTAC
This sequence comes from bacterium, assembly GCA_004297985.1. Classification (GTDB taxonomy): domain Bacteria; phylum Vulcanimicrobiota; class Vulcanimicrobiia; order Vulcanimicrobiales; family SCRA01; genus SCRA01. Next base: position 34,914 of record SCRA01000060.1, read on the forward strand.
GAGCTCCGCGAGGTGTTGGAGGAGATGGCAGTGCGCCTGGCTACGCCAATCCTCACCCCCGCCGACGTCTCCGCGGCGCGAGCCGTTCTCGATCGAGCGCAGGAGTCGATCGACGGCCATGACCTCGCGCGGGCGGCCGCGCTCAACCGCGAGTTCCATGGCATCTTCTGCCGGCGGAGCGCGAATCGCCCGCTCGAAGATGCACTTTCACGGCTGCAGGATCGAGTGCGGATCATCTCCGTCCTCAGCTGGCGGCAACGCCCCTCGATGCGCGAGGAGCACGAGCAGCACGCCCAGATCCTTCAAGCCGCCGCCGCCGGTGATGCGAAGCGCGCCAGTAGCCTGATGCGCGAGCACATCCATGCGTTCCGGCTGCACCTCGATCGCTTCTTCGGGGAGGAGTCCGTACGCGCGGGCGTGATCGAACAGGCCGCTCTTGCGGACGCTGAAACGAGCGAGACTCGGTAATGGAGAGGCTCGAAGCCGATGTCTTGGTCGCGGGAGGCGGTGTCGGAGGACTGATGGCCGCGGTGCGCGCACAGGCGGCTGGGGCTCGCGTCGTTGTACTGAGCGGAACGCCAGGGGCGTCGAACCGCATCAGCAGCCTTAATGCCGCCCTGGGTGATGCGCCGGAGGACGAGGCGCCTGCGCTGTTCGACGATATGCTCGAGGCGGGCGGCTTCGTCAACGATCCACGCGTCGTCGCACAGATCGCGCATCGCATTGGGAGCGAGGTGCGGTTCTTGGCCGGCCTCGGGGTCCCGTTCCATCGTGAAGGCGACCGCTTCGCCCGTCGGCAAGCCGCCGGGAGCAGCTGGACGCGCGCCGTCTACTCGCTCGGCATGGTGGGAGTCGACATCGCGCGAGCGCTGGCCGCGAGACTCCGTGCGTCGGCACCGGCGGCCACCTTCGTGCCCCACGGCATGTTGCTCGACCTGTTCGTGCGCGACCGCGAAGTCGCGGGAGGGCTTGCCTACGTGCCGCGGGGCGACGGAAGCTGGATCGAGGTCGCCGCGCCATGCGTCGTGTTGGCGACGGGGGGCGCCGGACGGATCTTCGGCACCACGACGAATCCGCCCGGAAGCCTAGGTATCGGTTACGGCTTGGCCATCGAGGCCGGCGCCTCGCTCGTCGACATGGAGTTCGTCTCCTTCGAGCCGTTCATCGTCGCCGCACCCGAAAACGTGCGCGGCCGCGACCTGCCGACCACGGTGTTGCGCGAGGGAGCGCGGCTGCGTAACGGGCTCGGGGAAGAGTTTCTCGATACGAGCTCGGCGCCCAGTAAAGACATCATCTGCCGCGCGATGATCCGCGAGGTACGGGAGGGGCGGGGCACACACGCCGGTGCCGTGCTCTACGACATTCGCGGTATGGCGCCGGAGATCGTCGAGCGCTATGTGCAAATCGGGCAAGTGCTGCGTGCGCTCAACCTTCGCGCGCCCGGCGCACAGCTCGAGGTGTTGCCGGCACAACACTACCTGATGGGTGGTGTTCGCATCGACGAACACGGCGCGAGCGACGTGCCCGGGCTCTTCGCGGTGGGCGAGGTCGCGGGGGGCGCGCACGGTGCGCATCGCCTGGCCGCAGGCGGCGGCACCGAGGCCGTAGCCATGGGGGCGATAGCGGGTGAGTCGGCGGCTGCGTACGCGCGGAGCAGCCGCAAGCAGCGCGATGGATGCCCCGCCTCGCCGCGCCCCGACCTCCTGGCCATCAAAAGCACGTCGCCGCAGTGGGCCGTACTCGAGCGGATTCGCCGAGCGCTGGATACCGGTTGTGGGATTCTGCGCGACCGCGAGAGGCTCCGTGAATCTGTCGCGGCGCTCGATGACGTCGTAGGCACGCTTCGCTCGTCGGAACAGATACGCACGTTCATCGGCCGCTCGGCAACACTCGCCCTCGCGATCGCGCGCAGCGCGCTGTTGCGTGAGGAGAGCCGGGGTGATCACTACCGCACCGATCACCCGTCTCGGGACGACACTTCATGGCTCGGCAACATCGTGGTCCGTCTCGACGCAGACCGCGACGTGCTCGTTTTCGCGTACGAGCGGGCGGGCCTCACGCAGAGGGGATGAAACGATGACGCACAAGCCGCTATCAGGGATACGGGTACTCGACTTCACTCGGCTCTACGCCGGGCCGTTCTGCACGATGCTGCTCGGCGATCTCGGTGCCGACGTGGTGAAAGTCGAGATGCCCGGCGGCGATCCGCTGCGCGGCCAGGGTCCACCCTTCCACCACGGCCATAGCATGAGTTTTCTCGCGGCCAACCGGAACAAGCGCTCCGTCGTCCTCGATCTAAAAACGCCCGCCGACAGAGCCGTGGCTCGCGAGCTGGCGCTCAAGGCCGATGTAATCGTGGAGAACTTCCGGCCGGGCGTGATGGCCCGCTTGGGCTTGGCGTACGACGATCTCGCGGCCGATCATCCCGGCCTCATCTATGCCTCGATCTCGGGGATGGGAGCCGATGGACCGGACGCCCGGGAAGGGGCGTTCGATTTGACAATCCAGGCCCTTGGCGGGTTCATGAGCATCACGGGTGAGCGCAACGGCAAACCGGTGAAGCTGGGAACGTCGGTCTTCGATCTGGTCTGTGGTCAGTATGCCATGGGCGCGATCGTTACCGCGCTCTTCGATCGCACGCGAACGGGGCGCGGACAGCGGATCGAGACGAGCCTCTTCGAGTCGGAGATCACATTTCTGGTCGATGCGGGGATGGAGTACCTACTCGCCGGCCGGATTCGCGAAAAGTGGGGCTCCGAGCACGCGGCGCTCGTCCCTTATAAGGCTTTCCAGACACGCGATGGATGGCTCGTCATCGGAGCAGGTGTCCAGAACCTCTTCGAAGCCTTCGTAACGGCGATTGGCTGTGGCGAGCTCCAGCGGGACGCGCGTTTCTCGACGTTAGAGGGTCGCGTGAGGAATCGCGACCTGCTCTACGAGATCCTCGATGGCAAGGTGTCCGCCTATGGTACTGAGGAGCTTCGAGCGAAGCTCGAACGCGTCAACGTTCCTTGCGCCCCCGTGAACGACATGGCGCATGTATTCGGCCATCGGCAAGCGCTGCATCGCGGCATGGTGCAGAAGATCGAGCACCCCACCCATGGCGAGATGCCGGTGATCGGGCCGGCGGTCAAGTACTCGGGATGCGACGTCGCCGCCGGCTGGACCATGCCGCCCGAAATCGGCGAGCATTCCGAGGCTGTCTTACGCGACTGGCTCGGCCATATCGTGAGCACCCTCCCCGGCGCCATGGGTCTGAGAGGAATACGATGAAGAGGACAGCCGTCACGAAGGCCGATCTCGAGAGCTCGGTGCTCGCCGTTCCACCGCTTGCAAGAAATGAAGATCTGTCGATCAACGTCGAGGCGAACCGGCGCCTCATTCGCCATCTCGAGGGCGGCGGAGTGAGAACGATCATGTACGGTGGGAACGCGAACTTCTATTCACTCGGCGTGTTCGACTACGCACGGACCGTCGAGACGATTGCCGGTCTCGTTGCGGACGACACGTGGGTCATTCCTTCGATCGGGCCGGACTTCGGCAAGGCGATGGACCAGGCGAGTATCTTGAAAGACATGGCGTTTCCAACCTGCATGGTGTTACCGCTTTCGTTCCCCGCCACGACCACTGGTGCCGCGCGCGGGATCGCGAAGATTGCGGAACGCTTCGGTAAGCCCGTCATCGCCTACCTCAAAGCGGAAAGCTACCTGAAGCCGGAAGACGTCGCGTCGCTGGCTCGGGGGGGCTTGCTCTGCGGGATCAAGTATGCGATCGTTCGTGGCGATCCCCGGTCGGATGCCTATCTCGACCGATTGGTCGAACTGGTCGGTGCCGATCACGTCATCAGCGGCATCGGCGAGCGCCCCGCGATCGACCACATGCGCTACTTTGGGCTGAAGGGATTCACCTCCGGATCGGTCTGCGTGGCGCCACGGCTTGCAATGAGCTTGCTGTCCGCTCTCAAGGGCGGAGGTTACGAAGAAGCCCAGGCGATCCGTGAGGCGTTCCTGCCGCTCGAGGACCTACGCGACGCCTTCTCGCCAATGCGGGTGCTGCATGAAGCCGTGACGCTAGCGGGAATCGCCGAGATGGGCCCGATGCTCCCGATGCTCTCGAACATTGACAGCCCAGCGCAGGTCAGCGCGATTCGTGCCGCTGCGCTGCGTCTGAGAGAGCGTGATACCGAATTCATGAACGAGAAAGTCGCTTTTCAGGCACGCTGATCGCGGGCACCGTGCGGAACGTTGACGAGCCCGTCGATGAGGAGAGAATTAGCCACCGTTGCTGCAACCTGCAATTAATGCAAGTTGCAAATCTGGTGGTAACTTGATCCCGCGGTTCATCGGTCGGCGCCATGAGTTGGAGGCGCTCGATCGGCTGGCCGGGCGGCCTGGCGGCCAGCTGCTTCTCGTCTATGGGCGCCGGCGAATCGGGAAGTCGTATCTCCTCGAGCGTTTCAGTCATGACCGGGCCACCGTTTTCTATCAGGCTACCCAGCAGGCCGAAGCAATCGAGCTCGCCGCATTCTCCGATCAGATTCGCTCGCTGACCAGGCTTCCGGCGGGCGTTTCGTTTCCAGGATGGGAGGCCGCGCTCGGTGCGATTACCGAGGCAAGCGCCGGACGACGCCTCATCGTCATTCTCGACGAGTTCCCCTACCTATGCGACTCTACCGGTGGCCTTCCATCGATCGTCCAGCGCTGGTGGGACCACCATGGCCGTACCTCCGGCGTGATGTTGATTCTCTGCGGCTCTGCACAGGCATTCATGGAAGAGCTTGATTCGCACGCGGCTCCGCTCTTCAGCCGCTTCACTGCCAAGCTTGCTGTCCGCCCGCTCTCCTACCGCGAGGCGGCTGAGTTCGTTCCCACGCTTAGCGTCGCAGACAAGGCCCTCACATTCGGCATTCTCGGCGGCACGCCATTCAATCTCGATCAATGGGATGCCGCGCTCGACGTCCGCGGCAACCTGTTGCGGCTCTTCGGCGACCCGATGAGCTCCCTTGTCGATTCGGCCGATCGAATCCTCACGGCCGACCTTCCCGATCCACACGTTGCGTACCGCGTGTTGCGTGCGATCGCGCTCGGTCATAGCCGCTGGACAGAGATTCGCGACTTCGCGAAGGTTCATGATCGCGTGCTCCCACGGCTGCTCGAGATTGGCTTGATCGAGCGCCGCACGCCGGTCACCGAAGATCCCGAGAAATCGCGACGTAGTCTCTATCGCATTCCCGATCCATATCTGCGCTTTTGGTTTCGATTCATACTGCGCAACCGTGGCGCGATCGAGCGCGGTCTTGGAGCCGCTCTGATCGATGAGCAGATTCTTCCGTTCCTCGACCATCAGATGGGTCAGACGTTCGAGGACATGGCGCGAGAGTTCGCGCTCGATCTCGTTCGCCGCGGTGAGCTTCGCGCCGATGATGTTGGGTTCTGGCAGTCTCCCGATGGCCAACACGAATTCGACGTCGTGGGCGTAGCGCGCCGAAAGCCGACGTTCATCGGAACGGTGAAGTGGCAGCATGAGCCGCTCGATCGACGTGTCCTCGTCAATCTCGAGGAACACGCACGCGCCCTCGGCGTTGGTACGGATATTCCGTGGCTGCTGATCGGCCGCGGTGGTGCCGATCCCTCCCTCCTCACGCGTCCTACGCTGCGTGGCTTCTCGGTCGAGGATCTCTATCGGCCATAGGACTTTTCAACCTGACGCTGACGCCAGGAAGTGAAGTCATCCCGATGGTGCCGTAACGGGGATGCCGCAACGGTAAGGCCGCGGCGGGACGAGAGGCGCGCGTCATCCCGCCGCGAACTTTCAGACATGGATATCTTCGCCTGCATCGTTGGCCGTTCGCAGCGGCAGCGTCACTATATGTTTCACTTGGCGCATGGTGGAGACGATGTCACGCTCGTCTACCCGTTCTGGGTGGTCGTCGGCGCGTCGAAGAAGCCCATCCTCGTCGACACCGGCTTCGCATCGGACGTTGCCCAGGCGCACGGCGTGACATCCTACGTCGACCCAAGCGAGATGCTTGGGCTGCTCGGTTTTGCGCCGAGCGACGTCGAGACCGTGGTCGTCTCCCACCTGCACTACGATCACTTCGGCGTACCGGAGCGTTTTCCGAATGCAGCCTTCGCCGTGCAGCGAGAAGATGTGGATTACTACACCAACCGTGGTCTGAACCACCCGGCACGGGCTCTCGCCGACGCGAAGAGCTTGGATGCGCTGGCGGGCCTGCGGTCGGCCGGGCGCCTGCGCGAGGTTCAGGGCGATAGCAGCATCACGCAGGACCTGCGTGTAGTCCACGTGGGTGGACATACGCCCGGTATGCAGATTGTCGTCTGCGAATCGGGAGCGAGCCGCGTCGTCCTGGCCTGCGACGCCTCACACTTCTATGAGAATCTCGAGACGCACACACCCACCGCGCTGATCCACGACTACGAGGACTACGAGCACGGCTTCGATACCATCTCGCAGTTGGCCGCCTCGGGAAGCTGGCTCCCGGGACACGATCCGCGGATGCTCGATCGCCTCGAGCGCGTCGAACAGAACATCTACCGTGTCCCGAAGAGCACCTGAGCTCTAGCCCTTCTGTTTCTGTTCCTCGCGGTAGCGGTCGATGGCGGCCTTGGCGACCTTGAAGCCTTCGGAGGAGATCGGTACGCCGGCGTACACGCCTACCTGCAGCAGGATCTCCGCGATCTCATCCTCGGTGACGCCGTTGTTCAGAGCACCGCGGACATGCACTTCGAACTCGTGCCACCGCGCCATGGCGCTGAGCATAGCCAAGTTGAGCATGCTGCGCGTCTTATAGCTGAGGCCGGGGCGCACCCAGACATTCCCCCAACAATGCTCCGTGGTAAAGTCGATGAAGTGCTGCGAGAAGGCATCGGCCTCAGCCTTGCCCTTGTCGACGTATGATGCTCCCAGCACCTCTCTACGAATGCGTTGTCCCTCCGCGATGCGGTCCATATCATCTCCTTGTCGTGAGTTGCTAGATACCGAGGTAGGATGCGCGGATGCGCTCGTCGTTGATGAGCTCGTCACTCGATCCGTGCAGTGAGATTCGTCCGTTTTCGATCACGTATGCACGCGATGCGAAGTCCAGTGCCAGCGACACATTCTGTTCTACCAGCAGGATCGTCACGCCGGTCTGCGCGACGCGCTGCAAGGCTTCGTACATCTCGTCGACGATGCGCGGCGCCAAGCCCTGCGAGGGCTCGTCCAGCAGGAGCAGCGAAGGCGAGGCCATCAGCGCTCGGCCGATCGCCAGCATCTGCTGCTCGCCGCCGGAGAGCGTATCCCCCGCCTGTTGCCGCCGCTCCGCCAATCGCGGGAAGAGCGAGAAGACCAGGTCCAGGCGTTCCCGCCGTTGCGCCGGCTGCTTATGCGTATAGGCACCGACCAGCAAGTTGTCGATGACGCTCATGCCGGTGAAGATCTGCCGCCCCTCCGGCACGTGCGCGATGCCGAGGGCGGGAACCGCATACGGATTCGTACGCTGGAGGTCGATGCCGCGGTACGTCAGCTCCGTTGCGCGCCTGCTGACCAAGCCGGAGATCGCGCGCAGCGTGGTGGTCTTGCCCGCCCGATTCGAGCCGACCAGTGCCACGCGCTCGCCATCGGCGACCTCCAGCGAGATGCCATGCAGCGCCTCGACGGCTCCATACCAGGCTGAGAGCTCACGAATTGAGAGCACGCGCGAATTTCTCCCCCAAGTATGACTCGACGACGCGTGGGTCACGGCTGACCGCCTCGGGTGTGCCTTCGGCGACAATGCTCCCGGCGTCCAGCGCCAGGACCCGGTCGCACAGACGCATCAGCGCCCCCATGTTGTGCTCGATCACGATGAGCGTGATGCCCTCGTCCCGCAGCGCGCGCAGGAGGTCCAGCATGGTGCCGACCTCCGATGCGTTGAGGCCGGCCATCAGCTCGTCGATGAGCAAGAGACGCGGCCGCGTGCACAGCGCGCGCGCCAGCTCCAGACGCATGCGATCGACGAGCGCAAGATCGCTCGCCAGGCGCTCTTCGCTGCCGGCAAGGCCGACGCGCTGGAGCGCGGCACGCCCTTCGACGCGCGCCTGAGAGACCGTGCGGGCATGGAGCAGGGCCCCTACCAGCGCGTTCTCCAACACGGACATTCCGGCGAAGACGCGCACGATCTGCGAGGTCTTGGTGAGGCCGAGTTGGCAGATACGATGCGGCTGCAGCCGCTCGATGCGCCGGCCCTCGAAGGTGATCTCGCCGTCGTCGGCACGGATGATGCCGCAGAGAATGTTGAAGAGCGTGCTCTTCCCCGCCCCGTTGGGCCCGATCAGTCCCACGATCTCCCCGGCCGCCACGCTGAAGCTCACGTCGCCCAGGACCGCGAGGCCGCCGAAGCGCTTGGCCACCTTGCTGACGGCGATCATGGCGACACGGCCTGACTCGGGGCAGCCGGTTTGCGCCGCCGGAAGCGGAGGTCTTTCACGAAGCCGGCGATCCCCAGCGGCTGGATGACGACGATGGCCACCAAGAGCAAACCGTAGACGATCTTCGCAAGGCCGGCTCCGGCCGCGCTGCCCGAGCCGGTCATGGCTTGCCCCAGCGGGACCAGCAGCGCCGCGCCGGCCAGCGGTCCCCACCACACCTGGGCCCCGCCGATGATCGCGTAGAGCGCCAACTGGACGGAGAGCGTGATCGAGAGCACCGAGTCGGGATCGACAAAGCCGGTGATCTGTGCGTAGAGCGTTCCCGCCAGCGCGGAGAGCACCGCACCCAGCATGAACGCGATCATCTTCGTGCGGAAGACGTTGATGCCGGCGAGCTTCGCGGCCACCTCGTCGTCGCGGATGGCGCGCAGGCGGTATCCCAGTGGGGAGTACTGCACCCCGCGCGCCAGCGCCAGGGCGAGAATCACCAGCAGCGCCGCGATCTCGTAGTAATCCTTGGCCTCCGGGAACTGCAGCAGCCACAACGAGTTGCGCACGAACGGCACCGAGATGCCTTGCGGCCCACCCGTGATCGGCTGCGCGTACTCCACCAGGATGCGCACCATCTCGGCCAGTGCCAGCGTCACCAACGCGAAGTAGGCGCCCCACAGCCGAAAGACCAAGAAGCCGATCACGGCCGCCGCCAGCGCGGCGGCGATCGCGCCCAGCGGGCCGCCGATCCACGGGCTGAGGTGGAAGTGGACGAAGAGCATCGTCGACACGTACGCGCCGATGCCGAACATCGTCGCTTGCCCAAGCGTGATCTGGTTGGCGTAGCCGCCGATCAGCGTCCAGCCCGCCGCCGCCACCACGTAGACGCACGTCATGGTGGCGATGCGCATCGTGTAGTCGGAGAGGTGGAGGAGGGGGACGCACAGCAGCGCGATGGCGCCTGCGGCCAAGAGCGCGCGCCGTCCCCAGAGCGCATCAATGCGCATGACTGTGCCCCAAGAGACCCGACGGCTTGACCATCAGTACCGCCACGAACAACGCAAAGACGACCAAGTTCTGCAGCGCCGAGGGTAAGAAGAGCGCCGAAAGCGCCTGGGTGATACCAACGATCAGGCTTCCGATGACGGCGCCATTGACGTTGCCGAGCCCGCCGAGCACCGCGATGGTGAACATGATGACGACGTACTGCAAGCCGATCGTCGGATAGACGTAGGCATACGGCAGGATCACCGCGCCTGCCAGCCCCGCTAAGCCCGCTCCTATGGCAAAGGCGACCATTCGCACCCGGCTCACGTTGATGCCGCTCAGCGTGGCGGCGACGGCGTTCACCGCCACCGCTCGCATGGCACGGCCAAAGTCCGTGCGGACGAGGAAGAAGTACAACACGAGATTGATCGCGGCACCCCAGGCAAACGCGAGCAAGTAGGGGACCGAGATCGGAATGGGCCCCAGCGAGAGCGAGGCCGTTTGATACGGGACGTGCACGGAGTGGAAGTCGGCACCGAAGAATGCCAGCGCCGCATTCTGCAAGGCGATGGAGATGCCGACCGTCAAGAAGATCTGACTGATCTCCGGCCCGTGCAGCACCCGGCGGACCAGCCATCGCTCCAGCACGGCGCCGAGGCCGAAGAGGACGCCGAAGGCGAGCACCGCCGAGAGCATGGGGTCCAGGTGCAGGGCGACGTAGCTGAAGTAGGCGACATACATGCCTACCATCAGAAACTCGCCCTGCGCGAAGTTGACGATCTCCAAGACGCCGAAGATCAACGTCAAGCCGACCGTGATCAGCGCGTACACCCCGCCCACGAGCACGCCGTTGACGAGGGCCTGGAGAATAGCCACTACTTGACCGTCTTACCGTTCCAGACCGCGGCCTGGACGCCGTGGCTGCTGGCCGGCCAGATGGTCACGAGGTTATGGTTCCGCCACTGCACCATGACCGGGTAAGCATCTTCGTTCAGCCCGTTGGCATTGAACTTGACGCCGGATCCCGGCATGCCCGCGAATGCGCCGCCCTTGACGTCGAGTGAGGCCAGTGCGTTGCGCAATTCCTCGGAGCTGGAGGCGCGCGACTTCTGCAGAGCAGCGGCGATGGCGAAGAGGCTGACGGCGTTCTCATACGCTTCGTGCGGCGCGAAGGTGTGATATGCGGCCATGTAGGCCTTCTCGAAGGGGCCGTACTGATCGTAGGCAGAGGTGTCGATGCTCATGATGTTCTCGGTCAGGGACCCCAGCGTCTGCACGAACTCCGGAATCACGAAGCCGGCCGCGCCGCCCACGATCTGCACCTTCGAATGGCTCTGCGCAAGCGCGCGGATCATCAAGACCGCATCGGTGAAGTATGAAATCGGGAAGAGGACCTGGGCGTTGCTGGCATTGATCTTCTGCACCAGTGGGGTCGCGTCGGTCAGGCCATGCGGGTAGGCTTCGAAGAGAGAGACGTGGACGTGCAACGTCTCGGCTTCGGCCTGCAAGCCTTTGGCTTGCGAGGTGCCGTAGGCCGTGTTCTCGTAGACGATGGCGATGCTCTTGAGCGGGTCGCCGGCGGCCTTGGCGATGTCGACCGCGTAGTTCAACTGCTTCGAGCCGATGACCGAGGCTTTGGGTACGACTTGGAAGGTGTACTTGTAGCCGCGGCTCGTGAGATCGTCGGTGAACGACATCGTGAGGAACGGGATGCCTCGCCGCTCGCAGACGGACGAGCTCGTCAGGCTGAGCGAGCTCGCGTAGGCACCGACCACCGCGATGGGGTGGACGTCGTCGATGAGCCGTGCGGTGGCGTTGGCGGCATCGGCGGGATCGCTCGTGGTGTCGCGAACGACGAGGTTGATCTTCGCCCCGCCCAGCGCTGCGATGCCGCCGCGGTCATTGATCTCCTTGGCCGCGAGCTGGAGCCCCTGCACGGACGTCTTGCCGAATGCGGCAAGGCTCCCAGTGAGTGGGAAGACCGCGCCCACGGTCACGGTGGTTTCCGCCGACGCCGCCGTTGGAACGGCGAGGCCTGCAAACGTCATCGCCAGCGCGAGAACACCCGCGACCAGCTTGGTGAAGTGTCTCATGGTTTCCCCTTGTCGTCAGAGAGTCACTGAGGTATAGCGGAGAGCTCGAAATGCGCCCACGTTTCAAGCAGCGTCATCACGCGCGTGAGATCCGCGGAGCTGCCCAGCGCCTCACGCGCGAATAGGTAGTGCTCCTCCGTTGCCGCGAGCATGGGAGCGGGCATGTTCAGCTCGCGGGAGAGCGACGCGGCGATGCTCAGGTCTTTGGCCATCAGCCCCACCGAGAAGCCGTAGTCGAAGGTGCGCGGCAGGACGGCGTTCGGGATCTTGACTTCCACGGCGTGCGAGCGGCCCGTGCTCGTCTTCCAGATGTCTACCATGACTTGCGGGTCCAGCCCGGCGCGCGCCCCGACGAGCAGGGCCTCGGACGATGCCCACATCGACACGGCCGAAAGGAAGTTGTTCAGGGCCTTCAACGTGTCGCCCGCGCCGATCGCGCCGACATGGCGTATGTTCTTGCACATGTGGGCGAGGAGCGGACGGTAGCGCTCGAGTACCGCGGCATCTCCGCCCACCATGGTCGTCAGCTCGCCGGTCTTGGCGCGCGGAACGCCGCCGCTGACCGGGGCGTCGAGCATCGCAACGTTCTGCTTTGCGAGCTCCGCCGCCAGACGCTGCGTCTCCGAAGGCGCAGAGCTCGACATGTCGATGACGATACGCCGCTCGCCGGCATGGCCGCGCAAGGCGCCGTGCTCGCCGAGGATCGCTTCGCGCACGTGCTGGTCCGTCGGCAGGCTCGTGATGACGACGTCGCCGGGCAGCGCATCGGGCTGGGTGCCGGTGGCGACTCCCTGTCCAACGAACGGCGCGAGGGCGGCTTCGTTGACGTCGGCTACGGCAATGTCCACGCCGGCCTTCAGCAGGCAGTGCGCCATCGGGTTGCCCATGTGGCCGACGCCGATGAAGAGGACGCGGTGTGTATCGTTCAAAGCAGGCTTATTCCACTCCATATCGTGCCGCGGCGTGTGGCCGCATGTCGCGGAGCACGGGCGAGACGTACTCTCGAAAACGCTGGTAGTGCTCGATCATCGGAAAGTGGCCGATCTCCGGCATGATGGTGACCTGCGCCCCGGGGATCAAGGCGCCGGCCTCGCGCGTTGCCTCGGGAAGACAGGAGTAGTCGTACTCGCCGGTCAGCAGCGCCACCGGGCAGGCACGGGTATCGACGCGGGCCAATTCGGCACGCGCGTCCCACGGCTCGCCGTAGAAGGCTAGATCGCCCGCGTAGACGCCGGGGGCGCCTTGCGCGTAGTACCAGGCATTCTCTCGTCGATAGATCTCCGGCGACTGCGGCGCGCACAGGCCCAGCGTGTAGCCGGCGGCAAGCTCGCATCGGTCGATGCCGGGATTCTCGAGATACTCGTTGATGCGTCCGGTGACGTACGCGGCGCTCTCGATGCCGATCGCTCCGGCAATACGGTCGGCGTGATGGGCCGCCAGACGCAGCACGATCTGGCCGCCCATCGAGCAGCCCATGATAACGGGGCGCCCCAAGCCAAGACCCTCGATGACCGCGAGCACGATGCGCTCGTAGTGCGCGGCTTGCAAGCGGTATGGGCTCTCCCACCAGGTGCCCAGCGGCTGCGAGCGCCCGTGGAAGGGGAGGTCGAAGGCCACGACGCGCCACGCGCGCGTGATTTCCGAGTCGTTGAGGAGGTAGCGGAATTGCCGGCTGTCGGCGCCGGCGGTATGGAGGCAGAGGAGCACCGGGCCGCTGCCGGCCTCTTCGAAGTAGATGCGCGCGCGCTCGCCGGCCACGTCGATCGAAGCGTACCGTCCGACGGCCTGCTCCAGCTCAGCGGCTGCCAACGCACTGCTCCCGGCTGACTCGAAGGAGCTCCGTCATGCGCGCGACGGCGCGGGCGTGGCGGACGGCGAGCATCGTATTGCCCTCCCAGTGGAACTCGGGCACACGCATGCGCATCGCCCAGATGTCGGTGAACAGCGGCGGCGGAAGGGCGCGCGTAAAGCGCTCCCATACGTCTTCCGGGGCGCGCAGCGCGAAGTCCCACGGCGTATCGAAGCGCGGCGCATCGAGCAGTGCCGCCACGCGTCCGTCGCGGATGCGCACGAGCCATTGCCGGGTGCCGGACTCCAGCAAGATATCGGCGGAGAAGAAGCGCGCCGCGCAGGCGAACTCGCGGTCGCCGTTCACCGCGCCGGGGAGCAGGCTCACCCATGCGTCCATCATGCTCTTGCGCGCCGCTTCCGCTCCGCCGCGTCCGACGAGCGATCGCGTTTGGCGAGAATGAGCTTGGCAACCGCAGCGGCGCTGCGGACGTGGTCCAGACAGGCTTGCCAGGCGGCGTCTCCGTCGCGCGCGTCGATAGCGGCGACGATGCGCTCTATCTCCTCCAGCGTCTTGGGCGAGCGCCCGGGGTAAGAGAGCGAAGTGGCGCGCAGCATGGTGATGCGGCCTTGGATCGTTTTGAGCTGCCCCATGAGGATATCGTTGCCGGAGCCTTCCAACAAGATCGCGTAGAAGCGCGTCTTGGCGGCGAGACGATTCTGAGCGTCGGGCTGCTGGAAGCTCTCTTTGATCTGCTCGAAGGCGGCGTGGAGCTCGCTGCGTTGCGCCGCACTCGCCCGCTCCGCGAAGAGCCGCCCCGCCAGCGCCTCCAAGACCGCGCGCACTTCGAAGATGCTCTCCCCCTCTTCGAGCGTGACCGTTGCCACGATAGGGCCGCGGTGCGGTACCGACGTGATCAGCCCCTCGCTCTCGAGCTGGCGCATCGCTTCGCGAACGGAGGTGCGGCTGACGCCCAAGAGCTCGCATAGCTCGCGCTCGATCAAACGCTGACCGGGGACGAAGCGGCACGAGGTGATCGCCGCGCGCAGATGCTCGAAGACCTGTTGACGGAGCGGCGCCGCGACCTTGTTGACGCGCAACGAGAGATCTGTCACGAAACTCCTTCGGACGGGGGACCCGTCCCCGTTGCCGTGTATTCTATAGTGTCAGACAAACAGTCTGCAAGACTCACAGACAATATTTTCGCCAGGCAGTATTCTTGTCATGGGCTCCAGGACCGGCTGTCGTGCCCACGGAAAGCGGCCGAGCGGGTGCTCATACGGTCATAACAGCGCGTTCTTGAGCTATGTCTACGGAGGCAAGTCATGCACGACAGCTCGGTTAATCGACGCACATTTCTCCGAAGTACGACGGTGAGCGCCGTCGCGGCGGCAGTCGGCTTTCCCGCCATCGTCCGCTCGCGTGGATCCGCGGCCGAAGTGCTGAAGATCGGTTTATTGGAAGAGCTTACCGGCGTTCCCAGCGGGCTGGCCATCAGGAATTCACGCGGCGCCAAGATGGCGCTGGAGGCGTGGAATCAGCGCGGCGGCGTGATGGGCAGGCAGGTCGAGGCCGTGGAAGAGGACTGCCAGACCAACCCCGGCGTCACCGTCACCAAAGTTCGCAAGCTCGTCAACCAGGATCACGTCATCGCCCTGATGGGCACCGTCAACAGCGCGGACACCCTTGCAGCGAGCGCGACGGCCAACTCGTTCGGCAAAGTGTTCATCGATCCGGGTGCGCACTCGGACCAGATCGTCGGCAAGAGCTGCCACTGGAACACCTTCATGACCTGCCACAATACGTGGCAGATGACGCACGCTACCGGCTTCTCCATCGCGAAGAAGCTCAGCAAGAACCGCTGGTACTTCGTCACGCCGGACTTCGCCTATGGGCACGACGTCGTGCACGGCTACGAAGACGTGATCAAGCGCATCGGCGGGTCGATCGCCGGCAACGCGCTGATCCCGCTGGGCACCAGCGAGTACAGCTCCTACATCACCAGGATTCAGAGCGCTTCGCCCGGCGTCCTCATCGTATTGTTGTTCGGATCGGATCTCGTGAACTTCTTGAAGCAGGCACGTGCCTTTGGCTTGCTGGCCAAGGTGGCGGTAGCGGGCCCGCTGCTGTTCTACGAAGATGCGTGGGCCATGGCGCCCGAGGACCGCGTCGGCTACTGGGGCGTCGACTGGTATTACAAGAGCGACTCGGTGCTGGGATCCAACAATACCCTAGCGCGCGATTTCATCTCGGCGTACACCAAGCGCTTCAACGAGCCGCCGTCCGACTATAGCTGCACGGGCTACGTCTCCATGGATCGGCTGCTCTGGGCCATCGACAAAGCGAAATCGACCGACTCCGTGAAGATCGCGCGTACCCTCGAAGGGGCCGAGTTTCAATCGCTGTGGGCTGGAACCACCCACTATAGCCGCGTCAATCATCGCCTGATCTGGCCGGCGTGGTTCGGTGAGCTGCATTCCCACGGTACCGCGGACGACCCTTACGACATTCTCACGATCATCGATCGTCAACCACCGCACGAGGAGACGGCCGCGGAGCTGGCGGCACGAGGCCAAGCCTGTAACCTCGGTTTCCCGTAAGAGTCTTACAACGTGGACTTCGCCCTCACCCCAGAGCAGCAGAGGCTGCAAACAGAGATACGCACCTGGGTAGACGCCGAGATTCGCCCGCAGGCAGAGCACCTGGACGAAGCCGGCGTCTACCCCTTGGAGATCATGCGCAGCGCCGCGGCGCGCGGCTTCACCACGATCACCCTGCCGGCAGCCTACGGCGGGATGGGTCTTGGCGCCATCGAGGAGTGCATCCTCATGGAAGAGGCCGCTGCGGCTTCGGCCATCGTCGGGATCTCCCTCATCACGATCTACCAGGCCCAGACGATGCTGCAGCTCTACGGTGGCGAGCGCGTGAAGGCGCACTTTCTGCCGCAGTTTCGCGAAGGCCTCATCTCATCGTATGCGCTGACCGAGCCGAGGCACGGCTCCGACATTCGCACGCTCGACACCAAGGCGAGGCGCGAGGGCGAAGGCTGGGTGCTGAACGGCCGCAAGGCGTTCATCACCAGCGCGTCGGCCGCCGGCCTCTTCGTCATCCTGGCGGAGACGGACGCCGGCGTGACCGTCTTCGTCACCGAGCGCGACCGGGAAGGCATCTTTCTCGAGACGCCCGATCGCTCCGAAACCATTGGGCTGCGTAACGGGCCCCACATGGATGCCCGCCTCTCCGCGTGCCGCCTGCCCGAGGAATACCTCATCGGCACGGAAGGAAAGGGGGTCCGCCAGGCCGTGGTGGTGCTCGACCACAGCCGCGTGGCCGCGGCGGCGATATCGCTGGGGATCGCGCAGGCGGCCTACACCGCCGCCGAGCGCTGGGTGATGCATCGCAAGGCCTTCGATCAGCACGTCTTCGACTTTCAAGGCATCCAGTGGAAATTCGCCGATATGCGGATCGCCATCGAGGCGGCGCGTCTGCTGACGTACCGTGCCGCATGGCTCTTGGATCAAGGGCAGCTCCCCATCGAGGCCTCCTCCATGGCAAAGGTCTACGCGTCGGAGGTGGCGACGAAGTGTGCCCTCGAGGGCATGCAGGTCTGCGGACTCAACGGAATCAGCGTGAGCGCACCGTTCGGGCGCTACCTGCGGGACGCGAAAGCCTACGAAGTGGCCGGCGGATCATCTGAGATTCTACGGAACACCATCGCCAAGGAGATTCGCAAGGCATACAAAGGCGGTAGGCGCGAATGACGCTGACCCTCCCCGCCTTGTTTCACGAGAGCGCAAGCCGCTATGCCGCGGAGCCGTTTCTCCTCGACGAAGATCTTACGCTCAGCTACGCGCAGACGCTGGAGCTGGTCGAACGCTGCCGGTCGTATCTCCGTTCGTTGGGCGTGGAACGCGGCACGCGCGTAGCCGTCCTGCTCGGGAACCACCCCGCCTTCGTCGTGCTGTGGTTCGCGCTGGCGTCCATGGGCGCCGTCATGGTGCCCGTCAATACGGCGTTGAAGGGACGGACGCTGCGCCACATCGTCGAGCAATCGGGATCGCGGTTCTTGTTCGCCCAGACGGCGTTTCGCCGGCAACTGGACGAGGCGTTGACCTCCGCCGCCGCGCGGCCGCACACCATCGAGCTGGCGCAGCCAGGCGAGCTCCTGACCATCGTGCAGCGGTACGAGCCCGATCGAACGCTGGACGCTGCCGTTGCCGAAAGCGATGCCATGCTCATCGTCTATACGTCGGGCACCACCAGCATGCCCAAGGGCGCCGTCCTCAGCCACCGCGCGTACGTGCGCGCCGGCCAGGACATGCGTGATAGCCTGCAGCTCTCGTCGCGAGACCGCTTCTACCTGTTCCTGCCGCTCTTCCACGCCAACCCCCAAGTCTACGGAGTCATGTCCTCGCTGTGGGCGGGCAGCAGCATCGCACTGGACCGGCGTTTCACCGCCAGCC
>SCRA01000061.1 GCA_004297985.1 bacterium
GCTTCCACTCGTAGCAGCCTCCAGCCGGGTACGGGCAACGGCGCAAACGCCGTCGAAGACCGGCACATGGAGTACGTCGAGCCCACGCCCGAGGAGCGCCAGCGAGCAGCCAACGCCTATGTCTTCTGGGTTCTCGCTCTTCCGGAACTCGTCGCCACCGCGCGCCCGAGCTCCGCGTGGTTCCGCGCCCATATCCGCCAGGCGACGATGCTCGGGCTCGTGGGGACGGCGGTGCTGATCGCCGTCTTGGCGCTCCCGGCGATGCTGATCGGCATCCTCATCGCGCTGCACCTGCCCATCGGCACGACGGCAACGATCTGGATCTACGCGATCGGCTTTCTGCTCGACATCGCAACCTTCGTATTCGAGCTTGGCTTGGGCTTTGCGCTGGCCGCCCGGGCGGCACGCGGCGAGCGTTTCACGATTGCCTTTCTGCCGCGCGCGTGGGGGCGCTGAGAAGGCGGAGTGGTGATCTCGAAGATCGCGCTGACGTTGCGCTCGAGCCGCGCTGGAGAGATCCCGGCGAGCGCGAGATCTTCCAGCGAAGCAGAGTATGGACGTGCGTCGGGGCTACCTCACCGCTCGAGTTCCTTGACTGCGTCGCGCTCCTTGCGCAATTCCTCAAGCGTGTCCTGAAGCTTCTTCCGGCCGAAATCGTCGTGCGCGATTCCCTCGACGATCCGCGAGATGCCGTTCTCGGTCCGCGACGGAAACGAGAAGATCAGACCCGGATCGATCCCGTACTCCCCGTTCGAGCAACGCGCCACGGAGTAATATTCGCCATCCGGTGTATCGTGCGTCAGGTTGTAGACGCCGGCGATCGCGCCGTTGGCCGCTGACGCGGCCGAGGATGCTCCCCGAGCCTTGATGACCTCGGTGCCGCGGTTCTGTACCGTCGCGATGAACTCGCCCTCTAGCCACTTCGTGTCGTGGATGACTTCGGTTGCCGGTCTGCCGCCGATCTTCGCATGCTTGAAATCGGGATATTGCGTCGCCGAGTGATTTCCCCAGATGTTCATCTGCGAAATCGCCGTGACGTCGACGCCGGCCTTCTTCGCCAGTTGCGTCCGGGCGCGCAGCTCATCGAGCATCGTCATCGCGAAGAAACGATCCTTGCTAATCCTTGGCGCGTTGTTCATCGCGATCAGGCAGTTGGTGTTGCAGGGATTGCCGACCACGAAGACCCGAACGTCTTCGGCGGCATGAGCGTTGATGGCACGGCCTTGCACGGTGAAGATCTGGCCGTTCATGCGCAGGAGATCGGAACGCTGCATGTCGGCTTTGCGCGGGACCGCACCCACCAGGATAGCCCAGTCGACGTCTCGCATCGCCTCGTTGACATCAGAGGTGCACAGCACGCTCTTGAGCAGCGGGAACGCACAGTCGTCGAGTTCCATCGTGATCCCGCGCAGCGACCCAAGCGCCTGCTCGAGTTCGAGCAGCTGGAGATCCAGTTCGGTCTCGGGGCCGAACATTTGGCCGGACGCGATTCGGAATAAGAGTGCGTAGCCGATTTGCCCGGCCGCGCCCGTTACCGCCACCTTGATGCGCTTTTTCATGCTTCCTCCGGTTCTCCCTTATGCTGTTCGAGTAACGCCGTCTCTGATAGCGGCGCCGGCGACCACGATCGAGATCGCATCGATGACGCGCGTGTCGAAGGTGCTGGGCTGAAAGCCTCGCCCAGCGAGCCGCGGTGGTTCTCGGCATTGGTGTTCTGCGACGGCCATTTTCCAATAATCGGGTCCGACTGCGACTCGATATCGTGCCCCGTCGGGACGGAAGGCGTCATCGGGGCTTCAACAACTCTGGACATTCCATCCTATGATGTTCGCCATCTCACACGATGGCCGCCAACTTCAATGATAGGCTGAAACTCCCTTCCTCCCACCGCCATCGGCTCTGTCGGCATCTTCGACTGCTCCGGCTACGTCCAGCACGCCTTCGCGATGATCGGCGTGCATCTGCCGCGCACGGCCGATGCGCAGCGGCGAGCGCTTCACGATTGCTTTTCAACCGCATGCGTGCGGGCGCTGAGCGCGCGATACTCGCTCGGCGTCACGCCCACCGCGGCCTTGAACTGGCGCGAGAAGGCGGAGTGGTCGTAGAAGCCGCAGGCATGGGCCACCTCGGCTACCGTCGTCTCGCTGCTGCGCAAGAGGCCCGCGGCATGATCGATCCGCGTCTTACCGATGAGCTGGCCCACGGTGATCTGGAAGATTGCGCGGATGTTGCGCTCGAGCCGCGCGGGGGAAAGCCCGGCGAGCGCCGCCAGGTCCTCGACGCGCAGAGGCTCAGCGAAGTGAGCCTGCACGTGTTCGACAGCTCGAGCGATCTCGGGGTAGACGCTGGCACGCGCGTTGGGCTCGTGCAGATCCTTGGAGATGCCCGCCATGCCGACCACGCTGCCGTCGTTGCCGCGCAGCGGGAACTTGCTGGTGAGGCACCAGCCCGGCGTGCGGTCGCGATAGAGGTGCAGCTCCAGCGTGTCGGTGATCTCGGAGCCCGTCTCTAGCACCAAGCGATCCTGGTCGGCATAACGATCGGCTAACTGCGGCGGAAAGACGTCGCGGGTAGTCTTCCCGATCAGCGCCTCTTTGTGCGCGAAGCCGCAACGTTCTGCCAGCGTGCGGTTGACCACGACGTATTGCCCGCGTGCGTTCTTCATGAAGAAGACGATGTCCGGCGTGCGGTCGAAGATCGCCTCGGCTACAAGCGGGGAGGCCACGCGGCGCAGAAGTTCCTCGCGCAGACGTTCGACAGCCATGCTGCACCCCACACTACTGTGCCAAAAGCAGCACGTCAAGCCGGGGAATTCGCCAAGACATGCACGAGGCGACGGCGCTACGCTAAGGCCTATCATGAACCAGCGAGCGTCGCGTATCTCGGTGGTCGACTCCCATTCCGGCGGCGAGCCCACGCGGGTGATCGTCGAAGGCGGCCCAGATCTCGG
This sequence comes from bacterium, assembly GCA_004297985.1. GTDB lineage: Bacteria > Vulcanimicrobiota > Vulcanimicrobiia > Vulcanimicrobiales > SCRA01 > SCRA01. Next base: position 2,951 of record SCRA01000061.1, read on the forward strand.
GAGCGGCTCGATGGCGGAGCGCCTGGCGCGCTTTCGCGAGGCTTTCGACGACGTGCGCTCGGCTACGGTGAACGAGCCCCGCGGCGCCGACCCCGTGGTCGGTGCCCTGCTCTGTGCGCCGAGCGACCCGAGCTGCACTGCGGGCGTCATCTTTTTCAACAACGTCGGCTACCTCGGCATGTGCGGCCACGGCACCATCGGTATGGTGACGACGCTTGCCTATCTCGGGCGTATCGGCCCCGGTCTTCATCGCATCGAGACCCCTGTGGGTGTGGTCGGCGCGCGCCTGCACGAAGACGGGCGCGTAGCCGTTGCCAACGTGGCTAGTTACCGCGCGGCCCGGCATGTGCGCGTCGACGTCCCCGGCCATGGCGCCGTCCATGGCGATGTGGCCTACGGCGGCAACTGGTTCTTCCTGGTCGAGGATCACGAGCAGGAACTGCGCTTCGAGCGTGTGGAGGCGCTCACCGCGTACGCCTGGAGCGTGCGCCAGGGCCTCGAGGCCGCGGGCATCGCGGGTCCCGACGGCGAGGTGATCGACCATATCGAGCTCTTCACCTCGCCGGGTGTGCACGCCGACAGCCGCAACTTCGTGCTCTGTCCAGGCAAGGCGTACGATCGCTCACCCTGCGGCACGGGCACCAGCGCCAAGCTGGCGTGTCTCCATGCCGAGGGAATGCTGGCGCCCAGCGAGGTGTGGCGTCAGGAGTCGATCGTCGGCAGCATCTTCGAAGCCAGCTACGAACTGCGCGAGGGCGTCGTGTATCCCACGATCACCGGCTCCGCCTACGTCACCGCCGAGGCAACCCTCGTGCTGGATGAGCGCGATCCGTTCCGCTGGGGCATTCGCCCGTGAGCGCTTCCGGCAGCGTCGTGGTGATCGGCGGCGGGATCGTCGGGACGGCGTGCGCCCTGGAGTGCGCGCGAGGCGGGCTCGAGGTGACGCTCCTCGAGCGCGACGTGGTCTGCGGCAGCGGTGCCACGGCGGCGGGCATGGGGCAGATCGTCGTAATGGACGACAATGCGGCGGAGCTCGCGCTGACGCGCTACGCCTCGCTGTTGTGGGACACCGTGGCGCCGGATCTCCCATCCGACTGCGAGTACGAGCGCTGCGGCACGATCTGGGTAGCCGCCGATGATGAGGAGCGCGCGGCCGTCGAGCGCAAGGCGCATCTCTACTGTGAGAGCGGCGTCCAGTCCCAGGTCCTCGATGCAGCGGCCCTCTACGCTTACGAGCCGAACCTGCGCGCGGGCCTAACGGGAGGTTTGCGCGTTCCCGGCGACGCCATCCTGTACGCCCCGCGCGCCGCCGCTGCGCTGCTCGCTCAGGCGCAGGCGATGGGGGCGCGCGCGCTCTACGGTTGCCGCGTGCAGGCGTTGACGGACGAGGGCGTGCTCCTCGACGATGGTACGTGCTTGGAATCTTCAGCGGTCGTGGTGGCGAGCGGCGCGCATGCCGTAGAGTTGCTGCCGGAGCTCCCCGTACGGCCGCGCAAGGGGCACCTGGTCATCACCGAGCGCTATCCGAACATCGTACACCATCAAGTGGTGGAGCTGGGCTACCTGAAGAGTGCGCACGGCAGCGAGCGCGACTCCGTGGCCTTCAACGTCCAGCCGCGCCCCACGGGACAACTGCTGATCGGCTCCTCGCGCCAGTTCGACGTCGCAGACGCGCGGATCGACCAGGTGATCGTGCGGCGGATGCTCGACCGCGCCTTGGCGTACCTTCCGGTGCTCGGCGCGTTGGACGCGGTGCGCATTTGGACGGGCCACCGCGCCGCAACGCCCGACGGCTTGCCGTATATCGGGCCTCTGCCGGGGCACGAGCGCGTGCTGTTGGCGACGGGCCACGAGGGATTGGGCATCACGACCTCGCTGGCCACGGGGCGGTTGATCGCCGACCATCTGCTGAAGCGCAAGCCGGATATCGACCCCACGCCCTATCTGCCGGCACGCATGCATCGTGAGGCTACCCATGCCTGATACCATCGCTTTGCGCGTCGACGGCCGCGCCGTGGATATCTCCGCGGGCAGCACCGTCTTGGCGGCTGTGGCGATCGCCGGCCAGCAGTCCTGCCGGCGCTCGGTGAGCGGAGAATCGAGGGGCCCGCTCTGCGGGATGGGCATCTGTTTCGAGTGCCGCGTCACCATCGACGGCGTCCAGCATCGGCGTGCATGTCAGATGCTCTGCGCTCCCGGCATGGAGGTGCGCACCGATGGCTGAGCACCGTGGTGAAGTCGTCGTGATCGGTGCCGGCCCCGCGGGTATCGCCGCCGCCGAGCGAGCCGCGGCGTACGGACGCAGCGTGATCGTGCTCGATGACAACCCTGAAGTCGGCGGTCAGATCTGGCGCGGCGAGCGCGAGCGCCTCACGCGCGGCGATGTCAGGTGGATCCTCGGCGCGCGCGTGGTAGATGTGGTAGGCGAACGCGCACTGCTCGTCGAGGGGACCGGCGGCGGCGCCGAGCGCGTGGTCTTCGAGCACCTGGTATTGGCCACCGGCGCGCGCGAGCGCTTTCTGCCCTTTCCCGGCTGGACGCTGCCCGGCGTCACCGGCGCCGGCGGCCTCCAAGCGATGGTCAAAGGCGGCCTGCCGATCGAGGGCAAGCGCGTTGTCATCGCGGGGAGTGGTCCGCTGCTGCTCGCCGTTGCGGCCTACCTCCGCGGGCGCGGAGCGCGCATCGCGTATATCGCGGAGCAGGCGCCGTGGCGGCGTCTAGCCGGCTTCTCCCTGCACCTTCTGTGCAGCGTTGAGAAACTGCGCCAGGCGCTGGCGTTGCGCGTGGCGCTCGCGGGCGTTCCCTACGCCGCGAGCACGTGGCCGCTAGCTGCCGAGGGTGAGGGGAATCTCGAGCGGGCGGTGCTGCGCACGTCGCGCGGCACGGTGCGCATCGGCTGCGACTACCTAGCCTGCGGCTTCGGCCTCGTACCCAACCTCGAATTGGCGCGTCTGCTGAACTGCGACGTGCGCGATGGCTTCGTCGCCGTCGACGAGCACCAACGCACCAGTTGCGCCGGCATCTTCGCCGCGGGTGAGGTGACGGGGATCGGCGGCCTCGATCTCTCGCTGCTGGAAGGCGAGATCGCGGGCTGCGCCGCCGCCGGGCACGAAAGCGATGCGCACCGCCTCGTCGCGCAACGACCTGCGGCACGCCGCTTCGCCTCCGCGCTTGCGGAGGCGTTCGCGCTGCGCGGTGAGCTCAAAGCACTCCCCGATGCGCAGACCATCGTCTGCCGCTGCGAGGACGTGACCTACGAGCGCCTCGCGGAACATACCACGTCGCGGTCCGCCAAACTGCACACGCGCTGCGGCATGGGCCCCTGTCAAGGGCGCGTCTGCGGCGCCGCCGCCGAGTTTCTGTTCGGCTGGACGAGCGATTACGCGCGTCCGCCGGTCTTTCCAACGCGTATCGCGACACTCACCGCCTATCACGAGGTTACGACATGAAGGTCAACTGGCGCGGGGTGCTCCCCGCTATCACCACTCCGTTCACCGCCGAGCTCGCCGTCGATCACGAGTTCCTCGCCAAGCACTGCGCGTGGCTGGTCGACAGCGGCTGCGGTGCCATCGTGCCGCTGGGATCGCTGGGTGAGAGCGCGACGCTGAGCTTCGAGGAGAAGATCGCCATCGTCCAGACCTGCCGGCGTGGCGTGAGCGATCGTGTCCCGGTGGTCGCGGGAATCGCCGCGCTGAGCACAGCGGAGGCCGTGCGCCTCGCACGACGCGCGGCGGAGGCGGGAGTTGGCGGCCTGATGGTGCTCCCGCCGTACGTCTACAGCACGGATTGGCGCGAGATGAAGGCCCATGTCGGTGCAGTGATCGCGGCAACCGGCCTCCCCTGCATGCTCTACAACAACCCGGTAGCCTATAAGACGGATTTCCTGCCCGAGCAGATCGCGGAGCTCGCCGCCGAACACGTGAACCTCCAGGCCGTCAAAGAGTCGTCGACCGACGTGCGCCGCGTGACGGCGATTCGCGCGCTGATCGGCGAGCGCTTGGATATTCTAGTAGGCGTCGACGATGCGATCGTCGAGGCGATCGCCGCCGGTGCAGTCGGCTGGATCGCGGGGTTGGTCAGCGCCTTCCCCGCTGAGTCGGTCGCACTCTACCGCTACGCGATAGAGGGGCGTACGCAGGAGGCCTTCGAGCTCTACCGCTGGTTCCTGCCCTTGCTGCGCCTGGACACGGTGCCGAAGTTCGTTCAGCTCATCAAGTTGGCGCAGGAAGCTGTGGGGATGGGCAACGCGCGCGTGCGCCCTCCGCGGCTCGAGATCGTCGGAAGCGAGTTGGCCGAGGCGCGTGCGGTGATCGACACGGCGTTGGCAACGCGTCCCAAGGTGCAGGTATCGTATGCCGGGCAGCGCTAGCCTAGGCCCGGAGCACCCCGTCTCGACGCCGGCGCAGGTCGACGCGGCGCTTGCGCGCGCCGCGGAGGCGGCGATTTCCTTCGCGCGGCAGGGTGGTCGCGTGCGCGGGGCCCTCCTGCGCCGTATCGCCGCGAACATCGAGTCCGGCGCAGAGGCGATCGTGGAGCGCGCAGGTTTGGAGACGGCATTGCCCGAGGCACGCCTGCGCGGTGAGCTCGCGCGCACCTGCGGACAGCTGCGCCTCTTTGCGGAAATGGCAGAAGAAGGCTCGTGGGTCGATGCGCGCATCGACCTCCCCGATCCTCATCGCGCGCCGATGCCCAAGCCCGACCTGCGCTCGATGCGCCGCCCGCTTGGGCCGATCGCCATCTTCGGCGCAAGCAACTTCCCGTTGGCGTTCTCGGTGGCCGGCGGCGATACCGCGAGTGCGCTGGCCGCGGGAAATCCGGTCGTCGTGAAGGCGCACCCCGCACACCCGGGGACATCGGCGCTGGTGGGCGCGGCAGTCGGAAAGGCCGTTGACGACGCCGGTCTCGGCGCCGGCACCTTTGCCGTGCTCTTCGACGAGGGCATTGAGCTCGGCCTCGCGCTGGTGCGCGATCCGCGCATCAAAGGCGTCGGCTTCACGGGTTCGCGGCGAGCCGGACGCGCGCTCATGGATGAAGCGGCGGCGCGGCGCGAGCCGGTCCCCGTCTTCGCCGAGATGAGCAGCGTCAACCCGGTCTTCGTGCTCGCGGCGGCGCTGGCCGCGCGCGGGCCGCAGATCGCCGCGGGCCTCCACGCCTCGTTTACGGCGGGCGTCGGCCAGTTTTGCACCTCCCCCGGGATCGTCTTCGTCGAGTCCGGCGCCGCCGGAGACGCGTTCGTCTCACGCTTAGCGGCGCTGGCCGCCGCGACTCCTGCGGCTCCCATGCTCACGCCGGGCATCGCCTCCGCCTACCGAGCGGGCGCGGAGCATCTGCGTGCAGCGGGGGCGCGCGAGGTGGCGCACGGCGCCTCGGGAGATGGCGAGCTGGGCGTGGCCGCCGTCTTCGAAGTCGACGCCGAGGAGTTGCTGGCGTCTCCCAGTCTTGCTGAGGAGGTCTTCGGGCCCAGCACGCTCGTGGCACGCTACGCCGCCGCCGCCGTGCCGCTTGCCTTCGCTCGCACGATGGAGGGCAACCTGACGGCCACGCTTCATGCCGAGGAGAGCGATCTCGCGGCGGCCGGCGAGCTGATCGCCGCACTCGAGGGGCGCGTGGGCCGGCTCATCCTCAACGGCTTCCCGACGGGTGTCGAGGTCTGCCATGCCATGGTACACGGCGGACCTTACCCCGCGACTTCGGACGGCGCGAGCACATCGGTCGGCACGCACGCGATCGAACGCTTCACGCGCTTGCTCTGCTACCAAGACTTCCCCGACACCGCGCTTCCGAAGGAGCTGCAGGATGCCAATCCGTTGGCCATCCTGCGCATGGTCGACGGCCGGTGGGTCCGGGAGGCGATAGCCACCACCACGCACTGAGAAAGGAACTGGCTTCGTGATCATGACTACCGCAGCATCGTGTAAACGTTATCTCGCTCTTGTCTCGCTGGTCGGAATGCTGGCAGCGGCGCTGCCTGCTGCCGCCGACCAGGTCATCAAGATTGGTTCCGACTTTCCCGTTTCCGGCGCCGACAGCGCCGACGGCATCCCTGTGCAGAACGCCATCCAACTGGCGATCGACGATGCCAACAAGAGGGCTCCCAAGGGCTACCGCTTCGAGCTCCTCTCCATGGACGACGCCGTGGGCGGCGTGCACAACCCCCAGCAGGGTGCCTCGAACATACGTTCATTCGCCGCCGACCCCAACGTGCTCGGCGTGATCGGCCCCTTCAACTCCAATGTCGCCGCGGCGCAGATACCGGTCAGCAACGAGGCGCAGCTTGCACAGATCTCTCCGGCCACCACCAATCCCACGTTGACCAAGACGACGAAGTATCGTACAGCGCATCCGGGCGACATCAACTTTTTCCAGGTTCCGGCGACCGACGACGTGCAGGGAAGAGTCCTCGCGCAGCTCGCGATGCAGATGAGCCTCAAGCGCGTCTACGTGCTCGACGACAACGAGACATATGGAAAGGGGCTGGCGGACGAGTTCGATTCCAATCTTCGAAAGCTCGGCGGCACGGTACTCGGCCATGATCATGTCACGTCGGGCCAACAAGACTTCAAGGGATTGCTCACCAAGGTTGCGGCAACGCACCCGAGCGCCGTATTCTTCGGCGGGTGCACGTCGACCGGCGGCGGCTTGATCCGCACGCAGATGACGGGGGCAGGGCTCGATCCGCAAAAGATCCCGCTGTTGGGCGGCGACTGCACCACCGACGATGCGTTCTTGAAGATCGCCGGCTCGGCGGCGAACAACACGTACTACACGGCCGCGGCGCCGAACCCTGAGAAGATGCAGGGAGCGCATGTCTTCGTCAAGGAGTACGCAAGTCGCTTCCACTCCGATCTCGGAGCGTATTCCGCCAGCGGATACGCCGCGGGCCAGATCATGATCGCCGCCATCGAGCAGGCGCTCAAGAGCAACGACAACAAGCTGCCCACGCGTGCCGAGGTGCTCAGCAATCTTCGTCATGCGAAGGACGTGGCGACGATTCTCGGACCGTTCGGCTTCGACAAGAACGGCCTCACGACGACGCAGATCTTCTCGATCTGGAAGATCGAAGGCGGGAAGCGCGCCTTTGTGAAGCAAGTGACGTTTCGCGGCGACAGGTAGCCGGCCGCGCACCCGGCGAAGCGCCGGGCGATGAGATCGTACGATGCGGTAGTCGTCGGGCTCGGCGGCATGGGGAGCGCGGTTCTCGCGCATCTCGCGTCTCGCGGCAAGCGCGTGGTGGGGCTGGAGCAGTTCGGCCCCGCCCACGCCTTGGGCTCGTCGCACGGCGGTTCGCGGATCATCCGCCAGGCCTACTTCGAGCATCCTTCATACGTGCGCTTGCTGTTGCGTGCCTACGAGCTGTGGGGAGATCTGGAGCAACGCGCAGGCGAGCGCCTGATGTTGCGCACGGGCGGCTTGATGGCGGGAGATCCTGACTGTCAGGTAGTCAGCGGAGCGCTACGCAGCGCACGCGAGCACAACCTAGCCCATAAGCTCCTCGAGGCCTCCGATATTCGCCGCCGATTCCCCGTTCTGAGGCCGCTGCAGCACGAGGTGGCGCTCTACGAGGAGCCCGCGGGCGTGCTCTTCCCCGAAGCATGCGTCCTAGCCCATCTGCGTTGGGCCGTGGAGGCCGGCGCGGAAGCGCGCTTCGGTACCCACGTGCGCTCATGGTGGGAGACAGGGCGCGGCGTCGAGGTGGAATTGACGGGCGGCGAGCGCATCGAGAGCGAGCACCTGGTGATCGCCGCGGGCGCGTGGCTGGGCAAGGCAGCCGGAGATCTCGGCCTGCCCCTGCGCATCGAGCGCAACGTGCTCCATTGGTTCGAGCCGCTCGCGCATCGCGAGGACTTCGCCACCGACCGTTTCCCCGTCTACATCCTGCAGCGCGAAGGCGTGCCGATGTTTTACGGCTTCCCCGATCTCCCCGGCCAAGGAATCAAGGCGGCCTTCCACCATAGCCAGGAGTATACCGACGCCGAGCACCTCGTGCGCACGGTGGCGGCGGAGGAAGTGGCGGCGCTCAAGCGTGCGCTCGCGGGTTGGGCGCCGGATGCGGCAGGGAGGCATCTGCACTCGAAGGTCTGCATGTATACCATGACGCCCGACGAGCATTTCGTCATCGGACGCCACCCCAAGCACGCCCACGTGGTGTTGGCGGGCGGCTTCTCGGGCCACGGCTTCAAGTTCTGCGCGGTCGTGGGCGAGATCGTGGCAGATTTCGTGATCGACGGCGCGAGCCGCCACCCCATCGATCTCTTCGCCGCCGATCGCTTCGTCAGTTGACGCGTCGCGTGCGTCCCTGCCATTCGCGCTCGCGCAGGACGAACTTCTGAATCTTACCCGTCGAGGTCTTGGGCAGCTCGCAGAACTCGAAGGCCTTGGGAACTTTGAAGCTCGGCAGACGCTCGCGGCAGAAGGCTTGCAGATCCTCGGCGCTTACCGCGCTGCCGGCTTTGAGCGTCACGAAGGCTTTGGGAACCTCGCCCCAGCGCTCGTCGGGAATGGCGATCACGGCTACCTCGAGCACCGCGGGGTGCTCGACCACCACTTTCTCCACCTGCTGCGTGGAGATGTTCTCGCCGCCGGAGATGATGATATCCTTGCCGCGATCGCGGATCTCGACGTAGCCGTCGGGATGCCAGACGGCAAGGTCCCCGGAGTGGAACCAGCCGCCGCCGAAGGCGCGCGCGGTGGCCTCGGGGTCGTTGTAGTAGCCCTTCATCACGTTGTTGCCGCGCATGACGATCTCACCCAGCGTCTCGCCGTCGCACGGGACGTCGCGCAGCACGCCATCGTCGCTAGGCTCGACCACGCGGATCACGTTTCCTGCGCTGACGTAGCCCACGCCCTGGCGGCTCTTGAGCTGGGCACGCTCACTTTCGCTGAGCCGGTCCCAGTGGGGTTGCCAGGAGCAGACGGTGATCGGCCCATAGGTCTCCGTCAAGCCGTAGACGTGGACGATCTTGGCGCCCAGCTCCTCCATCTGCCGAATGATGCGCGGCGAGGGCGGTGCGCCGGCGGTGGCCACGGTCAGCGGGCGCACGACGCGCGCGGCATTGGGGTCGTTGACCAGCGCCGTCAGCACGGTGGGCGCGCCGTTGAAGTGCGTGACGCCTTCTTCGGCGATCAGCCGCCAGATCAATGGCGGGTCGACCTTGCGCAGCATGACGTGCGTCGCGCCCATCGCGGTGACGCCCCAAGGAAAACACCAGCCGTTGCAGTGGAACATCGGCAGCGTCCACAGGTAGACGCTCTCCGCGTTCAGACCCGTCTCGAGAGCTTCGCCCAACGCGTTCAGAAAGCCGCCGCGGTAGGTATACATCACGCCCTTGGGGCGCCCGGTGGTGCCGCTGGTGTAGTTGACGGAGATCGTCTCGTTCTCGTCGACGCCGTCGAACGCGATGGCACGCTCCTGGGCATCGTTCAGGAACGCTTCGTAGGAGACGTCGCCATGCGTTGCGCCGGCCTCGTCGTAGACCACGCAGCGCAGCTCGGGAAGCTCGGCGCGCAGTTGCTCGACGGTTGGCGCGAACTCGGCGTCGTAGATCAACAGCTTGCTGCCGGAGTGGCGGAGGATGTAGGCAACCTCGTCGGCCAGCAGGCGGATGTTGATCGCCACCAGCACGGCGCGCGCCAGCGGAGCACCGAAGTGGGCCTCGAGCATCGGTGGAACGTTTGGGAGCAGAACGGCCACGCGATCGCCGGGCGCGATGCCGGCGCGCTGGAGCGCGTCGGCCAGGCGGCGGACGCGCGCGTAGAGCTGCGGGTAGGTATACGTGAGGTTCCCGTATCGTACGGCAGCTTTCTCGCGATAGACGAAGGCCGCGCGGTCGAGGAGCGCAAGCGGAGTCAGGGGGTCGAGATAGACGGGCCGCGAGGGACTGGCGTCGGTCATCGTGCGTATCCTCCTGATCGGCCGTTCGACGCGTTCGATGGGAAGTCGTTTTCGAGGTGCGCACGACCGGCGCGCGAAAGTGGCGGGCATGTCGAGCACGGAGATGCGAACGCCGGCGCAGCGCGTCCACGTCGGGGCGATCGCCGAGGTGCTGCGCACGTTGGAGATCGAGGGCCCGGTCCTGGTACTGGGCTCGAAGCGCAGCGTCGCTGCCGTCGACTGGGGAGGGCTCGAATCACGCCTGGCCCTCACCTACTTCGACCGCTCGGAGCCGCACAATCCCCAGCGCGTGGTCGACGAGGCGATCCGGCTCGCGCGCGACGTAGCGCCGCGCACGATCATCGCCGTGGGGAGCGCAAGTGCGATCGATCTCGGCAAGACCGTGCGCAAGGAGATCGACGCCTTGGCCGTGGCTATTCCAAGCACGTTGGGAGGCGCCGAGATGTCGCGTGGCTACGGCGTGCTCCAGGCCACGCACGAGAAGGCCGTCGGCGCCACGCGTCACGTCTACGCCGAGGTCTGCTACGACCCGGAGTTACTCGCCACGCTGCCGACCGCAACGTTGGGGGCCAGCGGGCTCAACGCTTGGGCCCACACGATCGAGGCGCGTTATGCGGGGCGCGAGCATTGGCTGGGCAGGGCGGCCGCCGAAGCCGCCGGGCGCCGCCTCCCCGCGCTCTTGCTGGAGGCGGCCGCCTCCCGCCACGTGGCGCTCCACCGGCAGCTCTTCGAGGCGGCGCATCTGGCCGGCTTCGCGCTGAACGCGTGCGGTATGGCGATCCACCACGCCACCTGCCACGCGCTTGGCGGGTTGACGCGCATCCCGCACGGCGTGCTCAATGCGATGGTCCTTCCGCATGCGCTTCGCCTCAACGGGCGCCTGGCCCCGGCGGCGCTCGCCGAGGTGGCCGCGTCGTTTGCCATCGTCGATCTCGTGTGGGAGGCCGAGCGCGTGCGCGATGCCTACAAGCTCCCGCGCACGCTAGCGGAGTTAGGCGTGCCGCGTGAGACGACCGAGCTCGCCATCGAGCCGATCTTCGCCTCGCCCCTGCTGAGGAACAACCCGGCTCCGGTGGAGCGGGGTGATCTGGTCGATCTACTGTGCGCCGTCTACGGCTAAGTTGGCGATCCGCTCAGCGGAGAAGCGCGTGGGGCGGAGCAACGGCGCACTCCCCCAAGTTTGCCGTCGCCCCGCCCCAGCAGAACGACCGTTTCGTGCGGCCGTCGGCTTCGCGTGTCCCTATGATACCCAGTCGATACGAACGCATCACGAAGAAATGGAGCATGCACGGCTTCCCAGTGGCGTAGCAGGTAATCACCCGCGTGAGGTAGCACAAGCCACCGCCGAGGAGTGGGGCGTAGCCAAGCGGTACGGCAGCGGTCTTTGGAACCGCCATGCGATGGTTCGAATCCATCCGCCCCAGCCAGACATGTAGGCCCTGCAGAGTGTTAGAGATCGAGGCGATCGCGTCGCGCCTAGCGGCGCTCAACCCTTCTCCGGCGATACGGGGGCGGCGCGCGGCCGTCATCGCCCTACTCGTTCGAGACGAACAGGGGGAGCTGCGTGTCCCTTTCACGCGCCGCAGCTACGCGCTGAAGCTCCATCCCGGCGAGATCAGCCTGCCGGGCGGTAAGTGGGAGCCCGGCGACGGAGGCGCCCTCGACCAGACGGCGCTGCGTGAGCTGGAGGAGGAGTTGGGGGTCGCCCCCACGCGCGTGCGCATCCTGGGCCGTCTCCCCGACGTCTCGACCGTCGTTACCGACTTCGCCATCGCTCCATTCATCGGGTATCTCGAGCATCGCCAGCCGTGGCTCTGCAGTGACGGCGAGATCGAGGCCGTCATCGAGGTGCCGCTGGCCGATATCCTGCGCCCGGGAGCGGTGCGTCAGGCCACGGTGGTGGTGCGCGGACGAGAGCGCAACGTGATCGCCCTCGACTACGGGGCCCACCACATTTGGGGCGCAACGGGGCGCATCTTGAAGGAGTTTGTCGAGGCGCTCGAAGCGTGAGCTTCTACGATCTGCTGCAGCGCCTCGTCGACGCGTGGCACGCCGGCGATGCCGGCGGCGCAGCCGCGCTCTTCGCGCAAGACGCCGTCTATCGCGAACCAGGACGCGAGCCATTGCGCGGGCGGGCGGCGATCCGCGACTTCATGCGCGAATTCTTCGCGAACGGCAGCGCCGTGCGCGTCGTGGTAGGCGACGTGCTGGTCGACGGTGAGACGGCCTTCGTCGCCTTTACCTTCGCGATGCGCGGAGAAGGCGGCGCCCCCCGGCAGACGATGGAGATGGGCGCCCTGGTACGTTTCGGCGAGGGCTATATCACGGAGTGGCGGGAGTACCGCGGCTAGCGTCGCCGACTCGGTAGGACTCGTCGAGGAGTTCGATGATGTGGCGCACGCTCATCTCGCTGCCCTCGCGGCGCAGGCCGGCCTGCACCTGAAGCTGACAGCCGGGGTTGGCTGTGGCGCAGCAGGAGGCCCCGGTCGCCGCCGCGTTCTTCGCCTTGCGCTCCATCAAGCGCTGCGACATCTCCGGTTGGGTGAGATTGTAGATGCCGGCGCTGCCGCAGCACAGCGAGCTCTCGTCCATCTCCACCAGGGTGAGGCCGGGTATCTTGCGCAAGAGATTACGCGGCGCCTGGGTAATGCGCTGCGCGTGCACGAGGTGGCAAGGCTCCTGATACGTGACCGTCGCCTCGATGCGCCCTAAGTTCTCGTCGATGCCGATCTCGTCGAGGAACTCGGTGATATCGCGCACCTTGGCTGCGAAGCGCACGGCGCGCGCATGCCACTGCGGGTCCTCGTGAAAGAGGTGCCCGTACTCTTTGAGCGTGGAGCCGCAACCAGCGGCATTGATGATGTAGTAGTCCGCACCCGACTGTTCGAAGGCCTCGATGTTACGCTTGGCCAGCTCGCGCCCGGCGTCCATGTCGCCGGCGTGAACGGTGATGGCGCCGCAGCAGCCTTGTGCTGCGGGGGCGAGCACTTCGCAGCCGGCGCGCTGCAGGACGCGTACGGTGGCGAAGTCGATCTCGGCGAAGGCGGTTGCCATGATGCAGCCGCCGTGCAGGAAGACGGTGGCCTTTTTCGCGCCTGTGGCCTCCCAACGCTGGTCGCGCGCAACGAAGAAGGTGTCGCTCATGCGCGGCGCGAGATCGATCATCTTCTCCATGCCGAAGAGGCGCGCGAGGCCGCTCTTCTGGGCGAATGCCTGGAGCCCCAGGCGCTGGACGAGCCAGAGCACGCGCGAGACCAAGCGCATGATGGCGAGGTTGCCGAAGAGCACGTGCAGCAGAAGGTGGCGCACGAAGTTCTTGATCGGGCCGCGCTCTTGCTCCAGCGCGCGGTTGACCTGCGTGCGCGCGGGCTCCAGCAGTTTGCCGTACTCCACGCCCGAAGGGCAGACCGCTTCGCAGGCACGGCAGTCCAGACACTCCGACATCTGGTGCATAAAGCCCGGGGAGAGCAGATCGAGCTGCCCTTCGGCAACCGACTTGATCAGCGCGATACGCCCGCGCGGGCTCGATGTCTCCACCATCGTCTCCACATACGTGGGGCAGGTGGGGAGGCAGAGTCCGCAGCGCACACAGCGGTTGAAGACATCGTCGGGCGGGATGTCGCGCCCGGTAAAGCCGTTGGCGGCGGGAGCGAAGTCGGCCAGCGTGGCGGCCGCCTCTTCGTGCGCGGCGACGGTGGCGTCGCTCATCCGCCCTGCTCCGCCGTAACGTGCCTCGGGGTGACTCTCGAAGGCGTCCGCCTGCTCGTCCATTCTCTCTCCCTCCCCACTCACTACGCTGTGCTTCGCTCGTGGGGACCCTTCACTCGAAAGGCTCCGGCGCACCCGCGCCGGACTGCAGTTATAACTTGAAGGCGTCGATCCCGCCCGGCTCGGGGAATATCTTACCAGGATTCATGATACCGTTGGGGTCGAGTGCCGTCTTGATGCGGCGCATTGCCTCCACCTGCGCCGAGCCCAGATCGAGCTCGATGAACTGCTTCTTGAGCAGGCCGATGCCGTGCTCCCCCGAGAGCGTGCCGCCGCAGGCCACGGCGGCCTCGAAGATCTCGCGTGCCGCTGCGCCAACGCGCTCGAGCTCTTGGGGATCGTGGCGGTCGCAGAGGATGTTGGGATGGAGATTGCCGTCACCGACATGCCCGAAAAGCGGTATGGTCAGCGCATACTTCGCGGCGATTGCACGCACGGCGCGTACCATGCGCGGGATCTCGGAGCGCGGAATCGAGACGTCTTCGCCCAACTTGTTCGGCCGTTTGCGTGCGAGCGCCGGGCTGATGCCGCGGCGCGCCTGCCAGAGCGCGTTGGACTCTGCCTCGTCGGCCGCCACGCGGACTTCGAGCGCACCGGCCTTACGTGCCAGCTCGGAGAGCGCCTCCATCTCGCCGTCCACGATGGCGCGGTGGTTGCCGTCGACGGCGAAGAGCAGGATCGCCTCGCGCTCGACGGGCAAGCCCAGATGAAACATCTCCTCGACGCAGGACATCGTGACGTCGTCCATCATCTCGATGGCGCATGGCGTGAGTCCCGCGCTCATGACCTCCGTGACGCACTGCGCGGCGTCGACGATCGAGGCGAAGACCGCCATCGCGGTCAGCGTGAACGGCGGTTTCTTGAGCAGCCGCAGCGTCGCCTCGGTGATCACCCCTAGCGTCCCCTCGGCGCCCGTGAAGAGGGCGCGCAGGTTGTAGCCGGTGACGTTCTTGACCATCTTGCCGCCGGTGCGGATGATCTCGCCGGTGGGCAGCACCACCTGCAGCCCCATGACGTAGTCGGCCGTGACGCCGTACTTCAGACAACGTGAGCCGCCCGCATTCTCCGCCACGTTGCCGCCGATCGCCGACTGGCGCATCGAGCTGGGATCGGGCGGGTAGAAGAGTCCGCGGCTCTCGACGGCCTTCTGTAAATCCGCGTTGATCACGCCGGGCTGGACGACGGCGACGAAGTTTACCTCGTCGATCTCCAGGATGCGATTCATGCGCTTGGTATCGATGACGATCCCGCCGCGCAACGGCACGGGGCCGCCGGAGAGGCTGGAGCCCATCGCCCGCGGCGTGACGGCAAGGCGCTCGCGATTGGCCAACCGCACGATCTCCGCCACCTGCTCGGCGCTCTCGGGGATGGCCACGACCTGTGGGAAGCCTTCGTACCACGTGCCGTCGTAGCCGTAGACCAGGAGATCTTCGCGTGCGTCGAGCACGGCGCGGGGCCGCGGCAGGATGCGCCGAAGTTCGTCGAGCACGTGAGCGGGTAACGGAGCCGTATCGAGCATCGAAGGGATGTTCCGCACCTCGGCGGTTCCGCCTTCGCGCAGAGTTCACCCGAGAGGGTGAAGGATTTCTCGCGAAGTACCGATATACTGGTCAGAGCAATGTACTGCACGATCATTACGACTACCACCACGACGATTACTCGCAGCCAGGGGCTGTGGGCTGGAGCGGCGTTGCGGTAACGGTCGGCACGATCAGCGGACCAACGAGACGCCCCCGGCCTGCAGGCCGGGGGCGTCTCTTTCATATCACGAGGAGTAGGGCACGATGGACAAGACGTTGGCGCGCCTGCGGTGCGCCGAGCTCGACGGCGCGGCGCCGGCCGAACACGGCTGGCACGGCGTCGGCGGGCCGGAGCCGCTGCGGTGTGCCGAGGCCGGCTGCGGCGGAGAGGCGATCGAAGGCAACACCTGTCCGCGCTGTGGCGGGCTGCTCGAGTTCGCCGAGCCGCACGGCATCGGGCGCGATGCGCTCGTTCAGATCCTGCGAGATCGTAGCGTGGCAACCAGCGCGATCGATCGCAGCGGCGTCTGGCGCTTTCGCGAGCTGCTCCCGCACATCGACGAAGCGCGGATCGTCTCGCTGGACGAGAACGAGATCCCGCTGCAGGAGGCTCCGCGCAGCGCCGCTTGGAGCGGCGTGGAGCGCGTGGCCGTCTACCACTGCGGGCGCAACCCGAGCGGCTCGTTCAAGGATGCGGGGATGACGGTAGCCGTCTCTTTCGCGGCCGCGCGCGGCTCGCGTGTTGCCCTCTGTGCGAGCACGGGGAATACGTCGGCGGCGATGGCCGCCTACGCCGCGCGCGCCGGGATGGGGGCCTTCGTGTTGGCTCCCGCGGGCGGTGTCTCGCAGGCGAAGGTGGCGCAGACGTTGGCGTACGGCGCGCACGTGCTGACCATCGAAGGCGACTTCGACGACGCGCTTCGCCTGGCGCGTGCGGTAGGCGCGGCCTCGCGCGAGGTGGCTCTAGTGAACTCCGTGGATCCGTACCGCATCGAGGGGCAGAAGTGCGTCGCGTTCGCCATGCTCGAGCAGCGTCGTTGGCGCGCCCCCGATTGGGTGGTGCTTCCAGGCGGAAATTTGGGCAACGTGAGCGCGCTTGGTAAGGGCTTCCGCGAAGCGCTGGCGCTCGGGTTGTCGGACCGGCTCCCGCGGCTGTGCGTCGTGCAGGCTTCGGGCGCCGCGCCGTTCGCCCGGGCGTGGGAGAGCGGTGCGGAGCTGGAGCCCGTGAAGGCGCAGACCGTCGCCAGCGCCATCCGCATCGGCAATCCCGTCTCATGGCGCAAGGCGCGCCGCGAGCTTCGCGCCTGCGACGGTCTGGCGTTGGCCCTCTCTGACGAGGATATCCTCGAAGCGCGGCGCGCTATCGGCGGCGACGGCCTGGGCTGCGAGCCCGCATCCGCGGCCTCGTTGGCCGGCGTGCGCGAGCTGCGCCGGCGCGGCGTGATGCGCGCCGACGAAGACGTCGTCTGTATCTTGACCGGCCACGTCTTGAAGGATTCGTCCGTGGTCGAACCCATCGCACCCGAGCCGGTAGCCAATTCGGTAGACGCCGTGCTCTCCGCCATGCTGAAGGAGAAGAAGTAGCCGATGCGCATCGATTTTGAGGTCCCCGCGACGAGCGCCAACCTCGGTTCCGGCTTCGACGCCGTCGGCATCGCTCTCGAGCTCCGCCTGCGCGCTAGCCTGCGCTGTGACGATGGCTCGTTCCGGACGCGTTTTCTTCCCGGTCCCCAGATGCCCACCCACGACGGCTTCGAACAGGAGATCGTGCGCGGCATGCGCGCCTTGCTAGGCGAGGACGCCGAGTTGCCGCGCGGCGAGCTCGCGGTGGAGAACCCACTTCCCCTGGGCAAGGGCCTGGGCTCGAGCGCCGCGGCGCTGGTGCTGGGCTTGCTGGTGGCAGACGCCGCCGACGGTCTGGAGACGCCCGCCGAGCGGCTCGTGGAGTTAGCCTGCGGCCTCGAGGGACACCCTGACAACTCCACCCCCGCGCTGCTCGGGGGCATCGTGGTAGCGGCACAGCAGGGCGAGACGATGCCGAGCTACCTGCGCTTCGACCCGCCGTCCGGCGTCCGAGCGATCATCGCCGTGCCGCAGCTGGAGCTGGCGACGGCGCAGGCGCGCGCCGTGCTGCCGCAGGCGTATGCGAAGGAGGACAGCGTCTTCAACGTGCAGCGCGCCGCGCTCTTAGGAGCGGCGTTGGCCAGCGGCAACGTTCGTCATCTGCGCGTAGCGATGCAGGACCGGCTCCACCAGCCGTACCGCGCCGCGTTCGTACCAGGCCTCGACGAGGCGTTGCGCTTGGAGCATCAGGGCCTGCTGGGAATCGCTCTCTCAGGCGCGGGGCCAAGCGTCCTGGCCCTGGTCGACGGCAACGCGATGGAGATCGCGGCTTCGATGAGGGCGTGCTTTGCGCGCCACCGCGTGGCCTGCGAGACGTGGGTCTTGGGCCTGGCCCGCGAGGGGGCGCTCGTCCATGATCGCATCAGGAACGAGCGCCGCGTTGTCGGGGCCTAGTCTCCTAGCGGCCTGCGCTAGCGCAGATCCGCGCTACCGATCAAGTGCGCACCGCCGCGGCGCATCGCTTCAAGCGCCGCCTGCTCGTCGCCCGGCGCCACGTTGACGGCGGCGATCGCGTCCGTGATCACGTAGACATCGAAGCCGTGCGCGACCCCCTCGAGTGCCGTCGCCTTGACGCAGTAGTCCGTCGCTAAGCCGCAGATGAAGAGCCGATGCACGCCATCCTCGTGCAGGCGTGCTGCGAGATCGGTGCCCGCGAAACCGCTGTAGCCGTCCGTGGCGGGATCGGTCCCCTTGCTGATCACCACGTCGATCGCCGAGTGGTCGAGCAGCGGTGAGAACTCCGCTCCCGGCGTGTCTTGGAGGCAATGGTAGGGCCAGGGCCCGCCGTGGTCCTGAAAGTAGGCGTGGGTACGCGGATGCCAATCGCGCGTGGCGTAGACGCGTGCGAATCGCGGCGAGAGTGCGTTGATGGGCGCGAAGATGCGATTGCCCTCGGCCACGGCTAGCGTGCCGCCGGGAAGGAAGTCGTTCTGCGGGTCGACGATGATCAAGGCATCGCCGGCCGCGATGGTGGGAGTGCTCACCCGACGCGAGTTCGCCATCCGCGTCGCCGGCTCCCAAGGGCCTGCGCCGCACCGCGTCCAACA
Source organism: bacterium (assembly GCA_004297985.1). Lineage (GTDB taxonomy): Bacteria > Vulcanimicrobiota > Vulcanimicrobiia > Vulcanimicrobiales > SCRA01 > SCRA01. Next base: position 21,301 of record SCRA01000061.1, read on the forward strand.
CTTGAGACCAGATGGGATACGACGCCCGAGAATTCATGCGAGGGCACGCCTCCGTGGCCGTCGGCTCGCAAGCCGGTGGATACATCGTAGAGCACGCGGCCTTCGTCGATTTCGTCCTCCACTTGAGTGACTCCGAGCTACCGCTGGCTGCCGCCGAGCGCCGCTCGTTGGCCATGCTCGCAGCCGTGCCGCACGCCCTCCTGGATGACGAGGAGGCCTCCGGCGAAGGCTGGCGCGTCGTTGCTCCCGTGGCTCAGAGCGACTGGCCCGTTCTCGAGACGACCCCGCGGCGACTGCGCGAGGCGCTGGAGACGGCGCGCACGGTGCTCTGGCGCCACGCCGTCCCCGTAGGCATCAGCGCCGGCGATCTGATCGCCGTCGAGAGCGAGATCGATGCCGTCCTCGTCTGCCTGCAGAAGGCGGAGGCCGCGGGCGTCCCCGTTAGCGTCTCGTACGTAGCCTGAACCCTTCGCTCTAGGTCCTCCGCCCCACCCAACGATCCCGAGTCAACGGCCGCCTATGGATAGGCGGCCGTTTTGTGTTCGAGCGCCCCGTGCTAGCGCCGGCGGGATCTTGCTACCCAGGTACTGAAGAATTATCATACTACCTGGGTAATGTTCGATCTGGCGGCAAACTCAACCACGGTATCGATCGACCGATACCTGGGTTCGTGTGGATTTCTTGTGGATAGCCGAGAGAGGCTGCGGAGGCCTGACTGTGGAGAGATCGGTGGAGAGCCTTGGGAGCGACGTGGCGCGCTTGCTGGCCCTGGCGGAGCGGCGCCTAGGCAAAGTCGTCGATCGCGCGTTGGGGGTGCTGAGCACCTCGTCGGCCCAACGCCCCGTCCTGGAGGCTCTCTGGGAGCGGGGCGAACGCACGCCGGCGGAGCTGGCCAAGGAAGCGCAGGTAGAGGGGCCCCCGATGAGCCGCATGCTGCGGCGCATGGAGGCGGCGGGCCTGATCAAGCGCCGCGACGATCCGAACGACAAGCGCCGCCGGCTGATCAGCGTAACGACCAAGGGCGAGCGTCTGCGAGACGTGCTCCCCGGAGTGGCCGACGGTGTGGTAGCTCGGGCCTTAGAGCGGCTGGAGCCCGATCGCCGGACCCGCCTGCGGGAGGATCTGCAGGCCCTGATGGCCGTGCTCGAGGACGCCCGTCGATAGGAGCAGGACGCCTCGTCATACTCGTCAAACAAGCATTATGCGAGATAGTAGGGAAACGAGGAGGAGACGGCGGTGAGCATCTACCGGTCGCCGGTCGGCGAAGTGGCCGACTTCCAAGCCTCGATCCGGCTCGAGCGCGGGCAGAGCGAGCGGACCGCCAGCGAGTACGGCCGCGACGTCGACGCCTTTCGAAGCTGGTTGGCTGGAACGCCACTGTGGCAAGCGACGGTCTCGGAGATCCGCCGCTACGTCATGCACCTGATGGGCGAGCGGCATTATACGGCAACTTCGGTGCGTCGCAAGATCGCCGCGTTGCGGGCGTTTTTCGCCTGGCAGCGCCGCGAGGGTAAGCGGTCGGACAACCCCAGCGCCGATATCCGCCCGCCCAAGTCCGAGAAGCGTCTGCCCAAGGTGCTCAACGAAGACGAAGTCGCCAGACTGCTCGAGACGCGGGTTGCCGGCAGGACGGAGTTCACCCGTCTGCGGGACCGGGCGATCCTGGAGCTGCTTTACGCCAGCGGCATCAGGCGCGCCGAGCTCGTGGGGCTGAACCTAGAAGACATCGATTTGGAGAAGCGGCGCATGCGGGTGATCGGCAAAGGGAACAAGCAGCGGATCGTCTTCTTCAACCACGCCGCCGCCGACGCGATGGTGCTCTACCTGGGCATGCGCCCTCGCACGGGCGATCAGGCGTTCTTCGTGGGGCGCACGGGCAAACGCCTCAACGCCGACTACGCCGGCGAGATCTTCCGGCTCTTTGCCCGGCTCTCCGGCCTTTCGAAGCATGCCACCCCGCACGTCCTGCGCCACTCCTTTGCAACGCATCTGCTGGAGAACGGCGCCGACTTGATGACCATCAAGGAACTGCTCGGCCACGAGAGCTTAGCCACCACGCAGATCTACACCAACGTCTCGCTCGAGCACATGCGTAAGACCTACGAAGATGCGCATCCTCGTGATCGCCAGGATCACTAACTGCTTGATAGCCGAACGGAGCGGTTCGGACGGGCTCTCAGCCCACGACAATACAGGTGGAGGTCTTGTCGATGCCCTCCACTCGGTGGAGGCCGTCAAGGATCAAGTCGCCCAGCGCCTTGACATCGGCCACCTCGCAAACGGCTATGATGTCGTAGTCGCCGGTTACCGCGTCCGCTGCGGTGATGCCGCGGATCTTCCGGATCTGTTCGGCGAGACCGGATGCCTTCCCGGGTCGTGCATGGACCAGGATAAACGCTCTCATACGGCTATCGTTCCCAGACTGCATGTGCGCTCGCACGATGGCAGGGGCCTGCTCGTTGGGGAGTTTGGGAACCGGGCGGGTACGATGGCGCAATACCGCACCGACACCAGAGACACGAGGTTCATCGTACCGATGACGACATCGACTACCACGTCCATCACCGGCATCGCCGCCAACTACTACCTGGTCCAAGACCTCGCGCGCGCCACGGCGTTCTGGCGCGACGTCATGAACCTTCCTCTGACCATGCAGTTCGATCAAGGCGCGGAGTTCGAGCTCCCCGACGGTTCGGCGTTTGGGCTCTGGAAGCCGTCGGACAACGTGTTCAACCCCAGCGGCGGGATCATGTTTACCGTGCCCGACGCTCACGCCGCCGTGGCATACTTCCGCGGGCGCGGCGTACACATCGAGGAGGATGTCTTCGAAGGCCCAGGCTGCTTCCTGGCCTTCTGTCAGGACAGCGAAGGAAACGATTTCATGCTCCACCAGAGCAAGAGTTAGTGTCCTCCCTCCGTACCCGAGAGAACGAGAAGCCGGCCCACAGGATGGCGGCCCCGCGCCATGAACCAGGCAAGCATGTTGGCTCGGCAATCATGGCGCGCGGGGCGCTGGCAACGCGGCAGTTATACGCTGGTCGCCGGTTTCGTCGCGATCTTCGCGCTTGGGCTGATCGCCCATCTCACGAATCGGCCGTACATGTTCCCCTCCCTCGGCCCCACCGCGATCGGCCTCTTCTTCCTTCCGCTGGCCAAGGACGCGTGCCCGCGCAACGTCATCGTCGGTCATGGCATCGGGGCGCTCTGCGGCTACGGCGCGCTCTGGGTGACGGGGTTAGCCTATGCGCCCGCGACGTTTGAAGTCGGCGTCAGCCAGTCGCGCGTCGTAGCGGCGGCGCTCGCGTTAGCGCTGACGGGCGCCGTGATGATCTGGCTGCAGCGCGAGCACCTGCCGGCCGGAGCCACCACGCTCATCGTTGCGCTGGGCATCATGCCCAGCGCAACGGACGTCGCGATTCTGATGGCCGGGGTCGTCGTGATAACCTACCTTGCCCTCGCGATCAACCGGCTCGTCGGCATCCCCTACCCGTTCTGGGGGCCGCTGCCCCCGAAGATGCGGGATACGCCAGCGGGGCCCCGCCGCTGAGCATCCTCCCATACGCGGTCATCAGGCAGGCAGTAGCAGCAACTTCCCCGTCGTTCTGCGCGCCTCGAGGTCGCGCTGAGCATCGGCCGCCTTGGCCAGCGGATAGGTGCCGCCGATGTGAACTTTCAGTTCGCCTCTCGCGATCCAGGCGAGCACGTCGCCCGCGCGCTCGAGCAGCTCTGCGCGCGTCGCCGTGTAGTCGCCCAGCTTCGGCCGCGTCACGAAGAGCGAGCCGCGCGCAGCCAATTGCAGCGGCTGGAAGGGATCGACGGGGCCACTGGAGTTTCCGTAGGTCACCATCATGCCGCGGCGCCGCAGCGAGGAGAGACTGGCTTCCCACGTGGACTTGCCGACAGAGTCGTAGGCGACGTGCACGCCTTCTCCGCCGGTCAGCCGGCGCACCGCGGGGGCAACCTCCTCGCGGGTGTAGATGATGACGTCGTCGGCGCCGGCGTCGCGCGCCAGCTTCGCCTTCTCATCGGTTCCAACGGTGGCGATCACGCGCGCACCGCAGCGTTTCGCTATCTGCGTGAGCAGGAGACCCACGCCCCCCGCGGCAGCATGGACGAGGGCCACCTGACCGGGCTGTAGCGGGAACGTCGAGAGCGCCAGGTAGTGCGCCGTCATGCCTTGGAGCATAGCGGCGGCGGCCGCGTGATCCCCGACGCCGGCGGGCACGGGGACGACATCGGTTACGTCGACGGTCGTGTACTCGGCGTAGCTGCCGATGCAGGATGCATAGGCGACGCGGTCGCCAACCTTCACCTCGTCGACACCCGGGCCTACGCGCTCAACGACCGCACATGCCTCTAGGCCTGGGGTGAACGGCAGTGCCATCTTGTAGAGGCCGCCGCGCTGGTACGTGTCGATGAAGTTGATGCCGGCCGCGAGAACGCGCACGAGCGCCTGTCCAGGCCCCGGCTCCGGAACGGGAATGTCGAGGTACTGAAGGACCTCCGGACCACCCTGGCGCTCGATACGAATCGCGTGCATCAACTCTTCTCCTTCTACCTTACTTCGTTGGAAAGGCGCCGGCGCGCACCTCGGCCGCGTAAGCGGCGAGCGCTTCGCGTGCGGCCTCCCCGATCCGCGCATAGACCTTGGCGAACGGCGGCGGGTTGGCCACCAGGCCCAGCACGTCGTGCATCACCAGCACCTGTCCGTCGCAGGCCGCGCCGGCGCCGATGCCGATGGTGGGGATACGCAGCGCTCGCGTAACATCGGCAGCCACCTCCGCGTCCACTTTCTCCAACACCACGGCGTAGGAGCCGGCGGCCTCCACGGCACGCGCGTCGGCGAGCACGCGCTCGCGGTCGCCGCGCGTGCGATAGCCGGGACCAAGCCCCGCCGTCTGCGGCAGCAGTCCGATGTGCCCCATCACGGGAATCCCCGCGCGCACGATGGCGGCGATGCGCGGCGCCGTCTCGGCGCCGCCTTCCAACTTGACGGAGAGCGCCCCGCTGTCTTTGATCAGCATCCCCGCGGACCGCACCGCCTCCTCGTCGCTCACTTGGTAGGAGAGGAACGGCAGATCGGCGACCACATGCGCCTGATGCGTGCCGCGCACGACCGCCGCCGTGTGGCGCAGCATGTCATGCAGCGTGACGGGGATGGTCGACTCGTAGCCGAGGACGACCATCCCCAGCGAGTCGCCGACCAACAGGAGATCGATGCCGGCCTCCTCAGCGGCGCGCGCGAAGGGGGCATCGTAGGCAGTGACCATCACGATGGGCGCGCCGCCTTTGCGCGCCGCCACGGCGCCAGCCGTCAAACGGCGATCAGCCATGGGCTGCGACGCTCATCCGCTCGCGCGCGCGTACCAGATGGACCATTGCTTCATTGCACGGCGCGCCCAGGCCATAGCGGCGCGCCATCGTGACGATGGCACCGTTGATGGCCTCGATCTCCGTGCGCCGCCCGGCGCGCAGGTCGGCGAGCATCGAGGAGATGTTCCGCGCGGTCGACGATGCAACGGAGTTGACGTACTCGCAGGGATCGTGGAACGGCAGGCTGATGCGCGCCGCCTCTGCGACGGCCACGGTCTCCAATGCGATGGCACGCGCCAGCTCGCGAGCGTCTTCGTCGTCCAAGAGGATGCCGTTGGGGGCGTCGAGGAGGGCGGTAACGGGATTGATCGCGGCGTTCGCGACGAGCTTTCCCCAGATCTGCGGGCGAATATCGTACACGGCCTGCGTGCTCAGACCCGCGGCCGTCAGCAGGTCGCGCACAGCGGCGACGGTCGATGGCGAGGCGCCGGCCCCACCCAGCATCGTGATGCCCGACCCAGCGCGGCGCACGAGGCCCGAAGAGAGCTCTGTAGCACCCTCGGTGGTCACTCCCAGCACCAGCGCCAGACGCCCGCCCAGCGCCGCCTTCAGCGCCTCTTCGTTACCGAGGCCGTTTTGCAGACTGACCACGACGCACGCGGGATCGATCTTTCCAGCGAAGGGGCGTAAAGCGTTCAGCGTATCCTGAGCTTTGACGAAGATGAAGAGCATCTCGCAGGCGTAGAGATCCTGCGGGCGCAGCGTCGCGCGCACCATACGCGGATCTCCGTGCTCCTCGCGCACCTCCTGTGCAAGCGCGGCGACTTGCTCAGAGCGCACGTCGAGCACACAGACATCCGCCACGGGCGCCAGAATCCAGGCGAAGAGCGTCCCCATCGCGCCGCCGCCGACGAGCCCCACGGACGGTTTTCTCATCGTTCCTTCCACGCTTGAACGGTTCGCCTAGTAATGATAGCGGAACCTCCGCGCGCCGCGCGTTCTCCGAACGCGGAAGAGCGCGATGAGCACGAGCCCCGCTACGAATCCGCCGATATGCGCGAAGTATCCCACGCCGCCTTGCTCGCTCATCGTGCGGCTGGTCAGCGTGCCGGCATGGATGAACTGCAGCGCCGCCCAAAATCCGATGACGACGACCGCCGGGAGCCGCAGGAAGAGCGGGAAGCAGCCGATGGGAACAATGGTGCTGATCTGGCGCGTCGGAAACGTGAGGAGATAGGCGCCTAAGATGCCGGCGATCGCGCCGGAGGCGCCCACGGTAGGAATGTGGCTCCCGGGAGCCGCCAACACTTCGGCTAGACCGCCGATGACCCCCGCGACGACGTAGAAGGCGACGAAGCGCAGCGAGCCCGTCAAGCACTCTATCTCCGGCCCGAAGACGAAGAGATAGAGCATGTTGCCCAAAATGTGCAGCCAGCCGGCGTGGATGAAGAGCGAGGTGATCAAGGTCAGGAAGAACGGCTGCGGCGCGCCCACGGCGGCGATACCGTGTGCGATGTCGTAGGGCACGGCACCGTAGCCGGTGATGAAGGCCTCCATGCAGACGGGACCGCAGGCTTGTGCCAGCGAGAGCTCGTGAAGAAAGACGACGAGGTTCGCCGCGATGAGCGCGTAGACGGCGAAGGGGAAGATCGGGAGGCGTCCGCCGGCGTCCCGAAACGGAATCACCAGTCGAGTTCCAGCCCGAATACGGGGCGGCGGTCCTGGTTCATGAGGTCACGCTCGCCTGCGAAGCCGCTGATGCCCTTGGTCACCCGAAGGCGCCCGTAAACGTCGAGCGTGGGATGGCGCAGATCGTAGAGCAGAGCGTCCAGGCCAAGCGCCCTCGCGTCCACGCTTCCCGCCACGCCTAGCCGCGAGTAGAGTACCCCGCCGCCTAGACGGAGGGTGGGCGAGAGGCGCTTGAATATGGCGGCATTGACGGTGGCGTAGCCGCCGATGTCGTTGGCGCCCAGCTCGGCGCTGGTGGCGGCATGCGGTCGAATCCAGACGTCGAAGTCCGACTGGGGACCACGGTCGCGCGAGAGGAGCGGCGTCGAGAAGGTCGTTCTCTCGCTCTTCGCGAGCTCGCTTATGCGGAGCTGCACGGCGAAGAGATCGGTTACGCCGCCGGCGGGCGCCATCGGACGGCCATGCGTCGCACCTTGGCTCGGCTGCGGCGGATTGGAAAGCGCGGGCGGGGAGCCGCTCCCAGTTGGCGCCGGCGTGGCGCCGGCGTCGACGCCATAGACGCTGGAGTGTCCGCCGAATCGTTCCAGGATCGAATTGACGCGCTGCGATGCGGCGTCGATATTGGCCACCGTGTCGTGCAGTTGTGCCTGCGTCTGCGGGTTGCCCGTCAGGTGGTGGAGATCGGCCGCGATGTCGGCGATCGACGCGGCTGTGTTCTTCAACTGCGTCGTGGTGTCGACGACGTTCTGGTGGATCGCCGGATCGCCGGCGAGCTGCTGCACGTTGTCGGCCGTCTTGGCCAAGCTCTTGGAGATCGTCTCGAGATTGTCGACGATCTTCGAGACCTGACCGCTCTTGGCATCGACGGTCTGGCGCAGCGAGCCGCTGAGCGCAACGAGATTGTCGCTGATGATGCTCAGACTCTGCTGCAACTGCGCCGACATCTGATCGGAGCGCGCCGAGAGGCTGCCGACGGTGGCGGTGGTCTGCCTGGTGAGCGTATCGACGTTGCGCGCACTCTCCTGGAGCGAGGTCATGATCTCGGGCTCGCGGCGCTCGATGTCCGCCAGCATCGCGTCGACACGCGTGGCCTCGTTCTGCCCCGTCGCCAACAGGTCGGCGATGGTGACCGGGATCTTCCCTTGCGGCTGTTGGGCCAATGGGAGTACCGTGTGCTCCATGGGCGACGGTACCGGTCCGCCTTCGGCGCGTTTGGGCAGCTTGATGGTGAGGTATGGATCGCCGGTGATCGGGCTCTGGATGAGGAACTCGGCGTTGCTGGGAATGTCGACCGAGCGCCGAATGTTGAGGACCACCTCGACGGTATAGTCGGGAAGTAGCGTGACGTCGGCGACGGTGCCGATGATGACTCCCTGCTGCATTACGTAGCCGCCCTGCTTGAGGCCGACGACGTTGGAGAAGTGGACCCCGATCTGGTAGCCTCGACGCGATCCTAGGTCGGAGATCACGTAGAATACGAAAATCAGAGCCAGGAGCCCGGCCAAGGTGAAGAGTCCGACGCGGGCTTGATTGCTCACCAGCGAGTCTTCTCCATGTTTCTACATACCTCTAGAGCGGGATGGGTCCCTGGTCGCGCCCTTGAAGGAACTGTTGGACGATCGGGTTGTCGGATGCGCGAATCTCCTCCACCGGTCCCTCGGCGATGATCGCCCCCTCGAAGAGCAGGGCGATCCGGTCGGCCATCTGGTAGACGCTCTGCATGTCGTGAGAGACGACGACCACCGTGGCGCCCAGGCGGCGATTGATGTCGAGAATGATCTTGGTCAGCAGGTGCGTCACGATCGGGTCGAGTCCGGATGTCGGCTCGTCGAAGAGCACGATCTCGGGTTTGGTCACCACGGCGCGCGCAAAGCCCGCTCGCTTGACCATGCCGCCGGAGAGCTCTGCCGGAAGGCGATCGATGGCGTCCGCTAGGCCCACCATTTCCAGCGTCTCGCGGACGGTCGAAGCGATCTGGGCGTCGTTCATCCGCATGTTCTCACGTAACGGGAGCGCGACGTTGTCGCCGACCGTCAACGAGTCGAAGAGAGCGGCGAACTGAAAGGCGAAGCCGATCGACTTGCGAAGCTCGATGAGCTCGGCATACGCCATGCCGCAGAGGTCTGCGCCTTTGACGATGACGCGCCCGCGTCGTGGGAGCCGTAGCCCATTGATCAGCCGCAGCGTCGTGCTCTTGCCGGAGCCCGACAGACCGATGATGCAGGTGATCTCGCCCGCGGGAATGCGCAGCGAGAGTCCGGAGAGGACGATCTTCTCGCCGAAGGCCAGCTCGATGTCGTCGAGCTCGATGATCGACTCACCGCGCTTCATCGGAAGAGCAGGTAACTCATGGTGAAGTTGGCGGTGAAGATCAGGATGATCGCCAGCACCACGCTGCCCGTGGTAGCCTTACCGACGCCGGCCGCGCCACCGCGCGTGGTCAGCCCCTGGTAACAGCCGACCAACGCGATGATGATGGCGAAGACCACGCTCTTGAGGAGCCCCTTGCCGACGTCGGTCATGGTGATCGTCTGGCGTACCGAGGTGATGTAGTCCTGCGGCGAGATGTTGGCGACTGCGTGGGCGATCCACATACCGCCGCCCACGGAGATGATGTCCGCGAACACCGTAAGGACCGGAAGGGTCAGCAGCAAGCCGATCAGCCGCGGCACGACGAGCATGCGCGTAGGCGAGAGCCCCAGCGCCTCCAGCGCCTCCACCTGCTCGGTCACCACCATCGAGCCGATCTCCGCGGCGATCGCCGAACCCACGCGCCCCGCTACCACGACGGCGGTCAGCATGGGACCCAGCTCGCGCACCGTTCCGTAGGCGACGGCGCCGCCCACCACATTACCGAAACCGTACTGCACCGCTTGGACGGCGGACTCTAGTGAAATCACCATGCCGGTAAAGAGCGAAGTCAACAGCACGATCACCGTGCTCTGCGTACCGAGAACGTAGGCTTGACTGATCGTCTCGACGATGCGCACGCGCAGGCGCAGGATGAAGCCGGTAGCCTCCGCGCCTAGAGCCGCCACTCCGCCGGCATACTCGAGGAAGCGGATCGTGAGGCGCCCGAGCGACTCCAGGGCGTTCATTGCGTGCCGCGTTCCGCCCGGTTCACCAGCCCGAGCGTCTCACCGGCGCCGGCGAGGCGCCGTTGCGCGACGCCGCGCTCAGCCTGGAGATTGTACTGCTGCTGAAAGAGATCGTCGAGCCTGCGGTCGAGGTCCTTGAGGTGCGCGCGCGCCTCGCGCTCGAGCCCCTCGAAGTAGCGGCGTGCCTCGCGCAGGAAGGCGGCCAGCTCTCGCTCGGAGGGTATTTCGTTGCGCTCGAGACGCCCCTGGAGACTGTCGAGTTGCGCGCGCAGAGCGCGGTCGTTGATGCGGTAGGCCCCTACCTGACGGACGAGAACGGCGAGATCGACGGCGATCGGCATCATGCGAGTGCGCGCCGCTGCTCCTCGAAGATTCGGCGAATCCCCTGCTCGGCAAGCGCCAGCATCTTATCGAGGTCGCTGCGTGTGAACGGCGTCCCCTCGGCAGTCCCCTGGATCTCCACGAAAGCCCCGGCATCGGTCATGACGACGTTCATGTCGGTCTCCGCCCGGCTGTCCTCCTCGTATGCCAAGTCCAGCAGCGGCGAGCCGCCGACGTAGCCCACGCTAACGGCGCCGACCATACCGGAAAGGGGCCACGTACGGATCACCCCTTGCTCCACCAGCTTGCGCATGGCCTGTGCGAGCGCCACGTAGGCTCCGCTGATCGAGGCGGTGCGCGTGCCGCCATCTGCCTGAATCACGTCGCAGTCGAGGATCACGTTGCGCTCGCCAAGCTTGCCCAGGTCCGCGACGGCGCGCAGCGAGCGCCCGACCAGCCGCTGGATCTCGTGAGTGCGTCCGCCGATGCGCCCCTTGACGGACTCGCGCGGCGTGCGTTCGGCCGTTGCGCGCGGAAGCATCGCATACTCGGCGGTGACCCAGCCCGTGCCGCGTCCGCGCATCCAACGCGGAACGTCCGCCTCTACCGTCGCGGCACAGAGAACCTTGGTCTTCCCTAGGGTGATGAGCGCGCTTCCCTCCGCATGCGGCAACACGCCCGTCTCGATCGAGAGGGGGCGGAGCTGGTCGCGCGCACGTCCATCTACTCTCATTCCACGGTGACCGTCTTGGCGAGGTTGCGCGGCTGATCGACGTCGCAGCCTTTGAAGTCGGCGATGTGGTAGGCCAAGAGCTGCAGCGCAATGACGTTGACGATGGGAGCCAAGAGCGGCTCGACGCGCGGTACTGGAATCACCTCGTCGGCGATCTCCGCCACGTCGGCGTCGTCGGCGTGGCCGATGCAGATGATCGGCGCCTCGCGCGCCTTGGCCTCGGCGATGTTGGAGAGAATCTTCTCCCTGACATGCCCGGACGTCACGACGGCAACCACCGGAGTACGGCGGTCGAGCAGGGCGATCGGCCCGTGCTTCATCTCACCGGCAGCGTAGCCCTCGGCGTGTATGTAGGAGATCTCCTTGAGCTTGAGCGCCCCTTCGAGCGCGGTGGGATAGTTGATATAGCGACCCAGGAAGAGTACGCTCTGCGCCTCGCTCAGGGCGCGCGCGACCCGCTTGATGCGATCGCTTTCGTTGAGCACCACGTCGATGGCCGCTGGGAGGAGGCTGGTGGCCTGGGCGATCTCCCGCAGGCGTTCGACAGGCTTGGCGGCGCGTACGCGCGCAAGGTGGAGCGCGATGAGAATCATCGCCGTTACCTGCGCCGTGTAGGTCTTGGTAGCGGCCACGCCGATCTCGGGGCCGCCGCGCGTGAAGAGGGTACCGTCGTCCAGGCGCGTGAGGTGGGAGCCGACGACGTTGCAGATGCCCAGCAGCGAGGCCCCGCGGCTCTTGGCGATCTTGGCGGCCTCGATGGTGTCGGCCGTCTCGCCCGACTGCGAGATCGCGAGCACCAGCGCCGTGGTATCCAAGACGGGATCACCGTAGCGAAACTCGCTGGCCAGCTCCATCTCCACGGGCAGGCCCACCAACGAGCGCAGCAGATACATGCCGACCATGCCGGCATGATATGCCGTACCACAGCCCGTGATGCAGATCTTTGAGATCGCGCGTAGCATCTCGCTGTCGATCGAGCCCAGCTCCGGCTCGAGCCGCACGTCGGAGCCCTCGTCGATGCGCCCAGCCAGCGTCTCTTTGACGACGCTGGGCTGCTCGAAGATCTCCTTGAGCATGAAATGCTTGTAGCCGCTCTTCTCCGCTTGGGCGGCGCTCCACGTGACGCGCGTCGCCTTGCGTTCGATGGGAGCGCCCTCGAAGGACGTGAGCTTGTAGCCGTCGCTCCCGACGACGACGACTTCACCTTCTTGGATCACCACGGTATCACGAGTGTACTGCAAGAGCGCGGGGATGTCCGAGGCGACGAACATCTCCTGCTGACCCACGCCCACGATCAGCGGCGAGGCGCCGTTGCGCGCGAAGATCAGGCGCGTCGGATCCTTCGAGGAGATGACCCCTAAGCCGAAGGCTCCGCGAAGCTCCGCAAGCGTCCGGCGCACCGCGTCGACGATATCGCCCTTGTCGTGCGACTCGATGAGATGCGAGATCACCTCCGTGTCCGTCTCGGAGACGAATCGGTGGCCCTGCGCCTTCAGCCGCTCGCGCAGCTCGGCGTAGTTCTCGATGATCCCGTTGTGGACGACGGCGATGCTGCCCGTGCAGTCGAGATGCGGGTGGGCGTTGACGTCGTTGGGGCGGCCGTGTGTCGCCCAGCGCGTGTGTCCGAGGCCGATCGGGCCGTGGAGCGGCTCGTCGTGGAGCATCGAGACCAGCCGCGCGAGCTTTCCAACGCTCTTGCTCCCCTTGAGCCCGTCCTCGTCGATCACCGCAATGCCCGCGGAGTCGTAGCCTCGGTACTCCAGCCGAGCCAGGCTATCGAGAATGATGGGTACGCTGTCGCGCTGTCCGATGTATCCGACGATTCCGCACATAGATAGTAACCCCCATTCTCTCCCCACTCACTTCGCTGCGCTTCGTTCGCGGGGACCCCTTTGCTTGAAAGACTCCGGGGCACTCGCCCCGGCTCGCACTCCCCACTCACTTCGCTGCGCTTCGTTCGCGGGGACCCCTTTGCTTGAAAGTTTCCGGGGCACTCGCCCCGGCTCGCACGCCCCACTCACTTCGCTGCGCTTCGTTCGCGGGGACCCCTTT
>SCRA01000062.1 GCA_004297985.1 bacterium
CATCGACGAGGCCGGCCAGGTCTCCCTTGCCGACGCGGTAGCCTGCGCGCAGGCGGCACGCAACGTCGTGCTGATCGGCGACCCGCTGCAGCTAGCCCAAGTCTCGCAGGGCTTTCACCCGGTCGGCACGGACCTCTCCGTGCTCCAGCACGTCCTTGGGGATGACCAGACGGTGCGTCCCGAGCGCGGCATCTTTCTCGACGAATCCTATCGGATGCACCCGGAGATCTGCACGTTCGTCTCGCGGTCGGTTTACGAGGGGAGACTGCGCGCTGGAGAAGCAGCCTTCAGCAACGCCGTCGAGTCGAATGGCAAGATCCACCACGGCCTGCGCTACCTGCCGGTCACGCATCGCAACAACTCGCGTGAATCGGCCGAGGAGGCGGCGGGCATCGTCCATGAGATTGGCCTGCTGCTCCAGGGTCGCGTGCGCTCCTACGGCAGGCCGTGGCGGACATTCACGCCAGGCGACTTCATGGTCGTCACGCCATACAACGCGCAGCGAAGGAGAATCGAAGGGGCACTCGCCGCTGCCGGCCTAACCGGGGTACGCGTGGGAACCGTCGACAAGTTCCAAGGGCAGGAGGCACCGGTCGTGTTCTACTCGATGGCGACGTCGAGCGGCGCGAGCCTCCCCAGGGACGTCGGGTTTCTCTTCGAGCGGAACCGGCTCAATGTTGCGGTCTCGCGCGCGCAATGCATGACGGTTTTGGTGTGCTCGCCGCAGTTGCTCGACGTGTTGTGCGTGAGCCCGGAGGCGATGGCGCTGGTCAACCTGTTATGCGCCTTCGTCGAGATCGCAACGCCTCTCAAGCCGGGGAGCGATGAGGTGTAGTCGATATGCGGGAAGCCGAGCGCACCTGACGCCCACCGATGCAAAGCGGGCCCTGTTCGTCGTCTTGGCGCGGGGCGACGTCTGCTCCGCCAATGCGTACGTCGCAGCCGACCTCACGGACTTGCGGCTTGCCTTCCGCAACGATGATGAGGCGTTTGCTTCGGCGGTACAAGCGACTGCCCAGGAGATTGCGCGCGCCCTGGCATCACCGGACTCATGGGGGCGCGGGCTGGAGCACGACCTCGCCGGCTGGCGGAGGAGTGCATTCCCGCCCTATGACGGTAGCGAGGCAGATCTTCGGCTGATCTTTCGAGCACACGGCTGCCACGGAGTCGATGTGCTCTCCTTCGGGCTGCTCTTCCACCCGGATACGAGCAGCATCTACCATCTCGCCAAGGCGCGTCTCTGATTATTAGTCTCCCGCACGCCGCGGCAATTCCGGGTGTCAGCGTTGCATCAGCGGTGAGGCCGCGCGCAGCGGCCGTCGCTGGATGTGGATCCCGTGCGTGGCATCAGGCAGGCGCGGTAAATGATCCCGGGCTTTTCGGTGTAGCGCGCCACGCGGGCCCGCGCTCCCGCTTTCAGGTCCGCCGATATCCTGAGCGTATGCTTGCGAGCCAGCCTCGACGAGCGGTACCATACGCTTGGTCGCTGAGTTCCGCGGGTTGGTGTGGTGCCAGACGGCGGGGCTTGTATGCTATTAACTTATGTGTTAACATTGGGGCGCCGGGATGCCGAAGAAACGGGCGGAAATTGATCTCACGATTCACGTGGGAGAGCGTCGCAGCTTCGAATGGTATTGGGCGGCAAACGGGACGATGCCGGGGCTCGACGCCTACGAAGCTCTGTCCGAGCGCGACCAAGACGATTTCTTGGCGAGCGTGATCCACTGGGGGCGCATTCCCGTTGGCAGCAGACCGCTACAAACGCGAATTAACGAAGAGCATGATAACCCACCCGTCGTAGCGATCAAGGCGGGGAAGCATCGCTTTTCCGCGTTTCGCGAGGAGAGTGGCTCGACGTGGATCGTGTTCGGCCACTATGTCAAAGAAGGACAGAAGCGTGACAAAGCCGGCGACCGCGTGGTGAGGAGGACGATTTCCGCACGCGCGGAGTACTTCGAGAGAGTGAGCAAAGGGAAGTATTATGAACGCAACTGAAGCGCGCAAGAGGAGAGGGGGAAGCACGCTTGTCGAACGGTCCCGGAAAGATTCAGCCCGTGCGGCCCGTATCGACCGCCTCGTCGCGGAGGCGTCCATTGAGAACGCGCTGCGAAAAATCATGGAAATCGAAAACGTGAGTGCAGCTGAGCTCGCTCGGCGCGTCAAGGCTAAGCCACCGCAGATATCCCGGGATCTGCGCGGCGGGCTAAGCAAAGCTCGCGTTTACCGGCTGGTCGAACTCGGGCGCGCGCTTGGTTATGACTTCGTACCGATGTTTGTTCCGCATGATCCGGAAAAGCGACAAACCCTGGTCGCGTGGTATAACGAGATACTTGCCGACACGCGTCCGGCAAAACACGACAAACGTAGAAAAACGCTCGCATCCTAGTGCGAGCCTGTGTTGCGCTAATCGGTACCACGAATGCGGCCGCTGGCTGTAACGAGACGGTCACTTTCGACCGCGCCTCCTCATGGGAACCTTAGCGCGCGTCTACGAGATCAAAGCCGACGACGAAGACGGCGCAACCTATCGAACGATGTACACGACGAAGATCGGTGATATCGTCTAGCAGGCACCCGCAATGAGGTCCGATTTTTATGATCGATTGGAACCGTATCGAAGGCTTCATCGGTTACGGCAGGCTTGATGCTCCCGTAGTGTTCATCGGCTTAGAAGAAGGCCTTCGCAACGACGAAGCGCTGGAGGCTGACCTCCTGCAGCGGTCGTGCTTCGCACCGGTTATGGACCTCGAGGAGGCGCATCGAGGCATTGCTGGGGCGGCCGATCGCTTTTCAAGGCATGCCCGAATTCAGACGACGTGGCGCGCGATGTGTCACCTCATGCTTCGGCGCGGGGGGATGCCTGAGCCGACGGTAGAGGAACGGCGGGGGTATCAGGCTGTGCGACTAGGCCGCTCCGCCGGCGAGACCCTCCTGGCCGAACTGCTACCGTATCCGAAGCCGGCGTTAGGCGAATGGCCGCGCCTGTATCAGCGGAGATATCGTGATGGGCGACGCTACCGCCTGGAAGTACTCCCAAAGCGGCTAGATCTTCTAACCTCGATGGTTGGGGCCCACCGGCGGGAGCTGGTTGTCTGTTACGGGCGAAGCGGCTGGAAAGATTTCGGCAAGATATTCAGCGGCGTCGCGGCCTGGACGGAGATTGGCCCTTATAGGATTGGCCACGACGGCGACACGCGAATCCTGTTCACTCGCCACTTTGCAGATTGGTCGATGCGCTCCGAAGCATCGCTCCAGCGTATGGCGGAGATGGCGCTTCACGGGCGGCAGATTTGACGCGAACCGTAATGGCGGCATCTTAGGGTGGTGAGCCAAGTCAGCGAATGACGTCGATCGTGATATCCACATCCTTCATGCCGGCCCATGCCGCATCGGCGGTGAGTACGCGCGCCTGTAATCTCCGGCCGAGCGCGAGACAGGCACGATCGCCTAGTGAGAGGCCAAGGGACTTGGTAGTTGTCCGCAACTCTGCGCTGGTGTAGGCGAGGTCCTCGTCAAATGGCACGACGGAAAGCGAGAGTTTCGAAAGTAGGCTCCGAGCGTGGTCGAGCGCCATACCGGCATCGACCAGCTTGGTCACGACCTCGGCGAGGTTTACTGAGCAGATGGAGGCAAGCTGCAGCGCGGCACCCACGCGATCTGCTCCTGACCGCGATCGCAGCCAGAGGGGAACTGACAGGGGCATGCGACATTTGACAAACCCAAGGCCTTGGGAATATAATGGCCACAGTCCTGCGTACGAGTGGATTCCAATTCAGGATCTATGCAAACGACCACAAGCCAAGTCATGTCCATGTCTTTCATGGTGCCGAAGAAGCGGTCTTCGAACTCCAGCATGATCTCGCCGCGCCGGTCATTCTCCGAACCTGGATGAGGCCGAGTCTGCTGCGGCGAGCCTACGCGCTCGTGGTTCGGCACCAGACAGTGCTCCTTGCGGCATGGCATGGTATCCACGGAGATCGTTCATGAGCTCTCGCTCAACGCCCACCCTTACCGATGAGTCCATCGCGATTGCGCAAGCGATGACGCGCAAAGCAGATGCCGCCGAGCCGCGTGCCGTGAGGGCTCGCTTTGATCCCAAGTCCAATCGCCTGCTGCTCGACCTGCGGAACGGCGTTACCGTGGCCGTTCCCCGAACTCTACTTCAAGGCTTGGCAGATGCGGATCCGGCGCTCGTCTCCCAGGTTGAAGTCACCCCTTCGGGTCAGGCGCTTCATTGGGAAGGGCTTGATACCGACTTCTCGGTCCCAGCCCTGTTGCTCGGAATCTTCGGGACGCGATCCTGGATGGCGCAACTGGGGCGAGAAGGCGGCCGCGTTTCCTCCGCGGCAAAGGCTGCCGCCGCAAAGCGTAACGGCCTCAAGGGCGGCCGACCCCGCAAAACGTCCAACAAGAGATAATGCCCGCTTCTCACCCGATGCAGCTTCGTGCTCTTTCCGCTTAGCGACGAGGACCCGCCCGCTAACGTCCCCCCGCAACCCGGCCGATACCCCGCCTATGCAAAGCCGGGAGCATGCCGAGGACGCCGTCCTCCAGCCGAAGATCCTCGCCCACTACCAGGCCGTCGGCCCGCTCTTGGAGCGGAGCTTCGGCGGCAGCCCCATCGTCTATGCCAACTTCCCCGCCGGCTTCGATCAGCCGGCCCACTACCGCGTGCTGGGCGTCCCGCTCTCGGAGCGCAAGCTCCTGTGGACCTGCCACCGCTACTACGCGGTCGAGTTCCACACGTGGGCGCCACTGCTGCAAGACTGGGACCGCCTACGCTTCGCCCGCATCCTCCTCGAGCGCCAACACGGCATACCGGAGTCGCGCATCAAAGAGGCCGCCCTCGCCGTGCGCGAAGCTCTGCAACACCTCAACCTCGACGCCATCCCGCTGCTCGACGGCGGCAGCGGCATCGCGCTCTGGATTCCCTTCGCCGATGCACCGCACGCCGCACCCCTGCGCACGTGGCTCCATCAGCTCTGTGCGCGCGTCGTCGCCGAACATCCGACGCTCGTGAGCGCGGAGCCCAACACGCACGCGGACGGCCGCATCCACCTGCACGTTACCAGCAACGCGCGCGGTCACTACAGCGCGATGCCCTATAGCCTGCGTGGCGGCGCCACGCTCCCCGTGTGCACGCCCGTGCGCTGGAACGAGTTCGACATGCTCCACGACGGCGAGATCACCGCCGGCACCATCGGCGCACGCCTACAACAGCACAACGATGTCTTCGCCGATGAAGCGGCGCGCCTGGCCAGCCAAACCTTCGCCGCCGTGCAAGACGCCTTCACGCAAGGAACACCCGCGCAGGCGCACCCGCCACTGATGGCGGCGTGGCAGCCGCGCGGCCACATCATCACCGCCGCCATCGAGATCCTCGAAGACGGCAAGCCGCGCAACGCCGACCAGATCCTCGCCGTGGCGCTACGCCGCAAGCTCGTCCCCGCCGCCACGACCAAGAAGTACGTCTACAGCGCGCTCATCGAGTACATCGCCCGTCAGCTCGGCCACGGCCGCAAGCCGCCGCTCGTCCAAGATGCAGACCGCAGCTTTCGCATCAACGAGCCTCCCGACGACTGGCCGGATCTCGATCCCAACATGCACGCGCAGCCGGTCATCGACGCGCAAACGCAGGCGCTCATCGATCGCCTCGAAGCCACCTCCGCCGGCGATGACGCCGCCGCCTTCGAGTTGGCCGTCTGCGATGCGTTCGCCCACCTCGGGTTCGGGGCCACGCATCTTGGCGGCCACAAAGCTCCCGACGGCTATGCCGACGCGCTGCTCGGCGTCCTCGGTTATCGCGTGATGCTCGAGTGCAAGAGCAGCAAGTACGTCCAGGAGCGCCCCGATGTCGCCGAGGCCGCCAAGTACAAGGACGCCTACCACGCCGATTACTGCGCGCTGATCGGCACCGCGTTCGGCGAGGAAATGGAGCTGCTCAGTGAGCTGCGCACGCACGGCGTGACGGCCTTCACGGTACAGGATCTCACCACGCTGCTCTCGATTGGCGCAACCGCGCACGAGATGCGCGCGCTCTTCGCCCCCGGCTTCGCCGCCGGCAGCCTGAGCGATCTCCTGTGGGATCGCCTGCACGGCGAGCGCAAGCGTCTCACCGACATCGCGCTCTACGTGCGCCAAGCCGGCTGGGACGCGCAGAAGACGGCTGCGGAAGAAGGAGGGCCGGCCAACGCTCCGCTCCTCACGGAAGATGCTGCGATGCTGCTGGTCGACGCCGCGCTGCGCAACGCCGGCAGCACCCAGGCCTGCACGCGGGACGATGTGCACCTGGCCTTCCAGTACCTCACCAATCCTCTGACCGGCGCCGCCGTCTGGGCCGGCGACACGCACGCCGCGATCGTCATCATTGCGGAGCCCCGGTCCACGTGACATCGGCGCGTGCCGCTCGGCTATGAGGCTACTCGCGAAATGGTGGTAAAGAGGGGAAATGGGGGCGATCAGGCTCCCTTCGCCGCCGTCTTGAGGAGGCCCCGATGTCCACCATAACCCCATGCCTCTGGTTTGATGGCAACGCCGAAGAGGCTGCCACGTTCTATGCCTCGGTATTTCCCAATAGCCATGTTGACGCGGTCCACCGCGCACCGAGTGATTACCCGTCTGGTAAGGCAGATGATGTGCTGCTCGTCGAGTTCACCCTGATAGGGCAGCCGTTCACGGCCTTGAATGGCGGACCGCAGTTCCAATTCAACGAAGCGATCTCGCTCCAGATACCGGTGGAGACCCAGGCCGAGGCCGACCGCTTCGCCGATGTGCTCTCGGCGGTTCCCGACGCCGAGCAGTGTGGTTGGGTAAAGGACCGCTTCGGCGTGTCGTGGCAGATCGTTCCTCGGCAGCTTATGAAGCTGGTCGGCGATGCCGATCGCGCCCGCGCTAAGCGGGCATTCGAGGCGATGATGGACATGAAGCGTATCGACATCGCCGCGCTCGAGCGCGCGGCTGACGGAGTCGCCTCATCCTCCTAAGCCACCGCTGACGCGCGCAGGAATGATTTTGCCGGGATTCAGGATGTTGTTGGGGTCGAACGCCTGCTTCAAGCTGCGCATCAGGTCCAGCGCATCTTGGCCATGCTCGGCTACCATGAATTCCATCTTGTGCAAGCCTACGCCGTGTTCCCCGGTACACGTGCCGTCCATGGAAATGGCGCGACGCACCAAATTAGCGTTGATGCGCTCGGACTCTTCCCACTCGGCAGGATTGTTCGGATCGAGCAGCATGAGCACATGGAAATTGCCGTCACCGACGTGCCCCACGATGGTGTAGGGGAAGCTGGCTTGGTCGAGTTCGGCGGCGGTCTCCGTCACGCAACGAGCCAGACACGAAATGGGCACGCACACGTCCGTGGTGCTGGCCCGGCACCCCGGGCGCAAATGCAGCCCGGCAAAATATGCATCGTGTCGTGCTTTCCACAGACGGCTACGGTCTTCTGGCCGCTCGGCCCATTCAAAATCCATACCGCCATGCTCGTGCGTAATGCTCTGTACGGCTTCGGCTTGCTCCTTGATGGCCGCCGCGCTGCCATGGAATTCGAACAGCAGCAGAGGCGACTCGCGTAGCGTGAGGTTGCTGTGTGCGTTCGTGGCCTTGACGGCCGTGGTGTCCATGAACTCCACGCGCGCCACCGGAATGGCCATCTGGATGATCTCGATGACGCTGCCGACCGCCGACTCCAGCGTCGAGAAATTGCAGATGGCCGCAGACGTGGCCTCCGGCCGCGGGTACAGGCGCACCGTAACCTCGGTGATGATGCCCAGAGTGCCCTCGCTGCCGACGAAGATATGCGTGAGGTCGTAGCCCGCCGAGGACTTGCGCGCGCGGTTGGCTGTCTTGATCACGCGGCCGTCGGCCGTGACCACTTCGAGGCTCATGACGTTTTCGCGCATCGTGCCGTAGCGCACGGCATTCGTGCCGGATGCGCGCGTCGCGGACATGCCGCCCAGGCTGGCATTGGCGCCGGGATCGATCGGGAAGAAGAGCCCCGTGTGGCGCAGATGCTCGTTTAGCTGCTCGCGCGTGACACCCGCTTGCACCGTGGCGGTAAGGTCTTCGGCATGAATGGACACCACCTTGTTCATCTGCGAGAGATCGACGGTGATTCCGCCTTGTACGGCCAGCAGATGCCCTTCCAGCGATGAGCCTGCGCCGAATGCAATCAGCGGCACACCGTGTTGGTTGCAGTGGCGCGCCAGCCATGCCACGTCCTCCGTGCTGGTCGCATACACCACGCCGTCCGGGGGTACGGGAGCATATGGCGATTCGTCTTGTCCGTGATGCTCGCGGACTGCCTCCGCACGGGAGAACCGCGAACCGAACCTCTGCTCTATAGGTTCGAAGAAACCGTCGGGAATCGACCGGCGCGCTTCTTGGCTAACCATCACGGTATTCATAGGACCGCCTCGTATAGGCACGTTGATCGCCTATGGTGCGATCGACGCCCTGCAAGCAAAGGGTACGCTGCAGCCGGCAGCGCTCGAGTTTCGTTCAGCAGTTCCGCAAACTCTCCCTATCGGTGGGAGATTTCGGCGCGTGCCGCTGTCAATTGCTCCTCGGGAGCCGGGTCACTGTGGTTGAGTAAGGCTCACAAGTCGACCTGCTTGTGCTTGACTCAAGTCCTTCCGCCCCAGCAAATCCGCAATGGCCTCGACGAGACGTGCTTTTGCCAATGCTTCTTCGGGCTGCTCTACGCCAATGTCAGCAAAGATGTTGCCGCCGCTCCTTGTGATCTGTTCACCGAGTTTTCTTGGCATAGTATTCCCATTCGGCCTACTGAGCCCCGTTTGGCACCTCTTCGATCTGCTGCCGTCGGGCCGTGATGATTGGAATCCCACGAATGAGTACACATAGGGGGCACCGCAATTCCCGGTCCGTTCTCACTGCGTCTTGCGGTGGTGGAGCACGATCTGATTGCCCTCGGTATCTTCACCGAACGACATGAAGCAAACAGGTGACTCTTTACGCTCACCGGCCTTACCGCCCAACGAGCGCACCAGCTCGATCGCCTCCGTCACGTCGGGTACCGCGAACAAGACGGTGTAGCCCGGCTGCCACGGAAAATCTTCGTGCTTGCCGATGGCGAACGCCGAACCGTCGGCAAGCTCGAATTCCGCCCACGTGCCAGGGAATTGCATCGTCGGCTCGCATCCCAGCAGCGCGCGATAGAACGTCAGCGCGCGCTCGAAGTCCTTGACGTTATAGATGTGGACGTCGATGCCCGTCACCATAGTGCGTCGTCCTCCTACGCCGCGGATCCCTTACGGGGCTTGCCTGAGCCCTATGAGGTTTCCCACGGCGTCTCGAATCCAAGCAATCAGCATGCCCCCGCCGACGTCCGTGACGTCTTGTTGGATCTGGGCGCCTGCTTCGACGAGGGCCTTGAGGCGCTGAGCGATGTCGTCGGTAGACCAGTACCCAATTGGCCCCGTCATGCCTTTGCCGTGACCGTTGGGATCCAGACCGATCTCCATGTCGCCGGTGCGAAAACCAACATAGTACGGCGAATCGACGTAGGGTTCCACGCCCAAGAGCTCCCGATAGAGCGTCGTCGCGCGCGCGATATCCTTCACGGGGTAGACGAGTAGGCTGATGTTGCGATCCATAGACACCTCGCGTTGGTGGGATGTGCGCATCAGGAACGAGACGACGAATGTTCATCGCGGATCCATGAGCTGTCCTTCGGCCCGCGCAACCTGCTTCGCCGGAACGGACCACGCAAGCGAGCAGTGGCCGCAACATTTGCCGGGCCTTGCGCTCTCGCGGTACGATGGTCCTGTCGGAGGGGTGCCTACCAGTCGCCTCCGGCCGCTGGACCCGCCCTCAGAGTAGAACGCTCCTTCGAGACACACAGGAGAGGCGCGCTGTTATGGCTGAGACGACGACGATCGTCCTTACGGTGTTCTTGATCGGCGCTGGCTGCATCATTGCGTTCATGGCGGCCATCGCCCTGAGCTCGCTCGGCAAGCCGCTGCCGCAAGAAGAAGTGTCGCGCATGGGCTACGCCGCCCGCCGCTGGTGGGCACGCATCCTCGGCGGCGCCGTGGTCATCGCGTTCGTCGTCTCGGTCCCGTGGTTTCCCTACTCGCGAGCGGGCGTATTGGGGACGGAGCAGCACTACCGGGTAGTAGCGCAGCAATTCAGCTTTACGTTGCCCGCAACGGTGCCGGCCAACGCGCCGATCGTCTTCGACGTCACCGCAAACGACGTCAACCACGGCTTTGGCATCTACGACCCGGCCGGCAAACTCGTGGCCCAAGTCCAGGCGATGCCGGACTACGTGAACCACCTCCGCGTCGATTTCGCGACCCCTGGGAAATACGTGGTGCGCTGCCTGGAGTATTGCGGCGTCGCGCATGCCCAGATGCAAACGAGCTTCGAGGTGAAGTGATGACGGTGCTCGATCCACGCGAGCTGCAGACCGCACGCCGCGTCATGTGGACGTATCTCTCCACGGGGTTTGCTATCTTCGGCCTCATGGTGCTCGTCGGCCTCGGCATGCGCATGGAGCAGGCCGGCTGGATCACCTATAACCCCCAGATCTTCTACTCGCTGATGACGCTGCACGGGATCGGCATGATCACCGCGGTGGCGGTGGCCGCGATGGGCGAGCTTTGGTATCTCATGCGGCTGGAGACCGCGCTTGACGAGCGCCTAGCGTACTGGGCGTGGGCCTGCATCGTCGCCGGCGTCGTCGCCGTCCTGGTCAGTGTTTTCGTTGGACAGTTCGGCGCCGCATGGACCTTCCTCTATCCGCTGCCCTTCGTGGGAACGTGGTGGCCGTCATGGGCCACCGGCGCCTTCCTGATCGGGGTAGCCGTGGTCACGATTGGGTGGATGTTGTGGTGCACGCAGATGCTGGGGTGCGTGCTGAGCCGGTACGGGGGCATCCGCGGCGCGCTCGGTTGGGACTTTGTCTTCCACCGCCGCGCCTTCGAGCAGAGCGGCAAGACACCGCCTCCGCCGCAGGCGTACGCGGCCCTGGTAGCCGCGGTCGACGGCGTGCTCACGGGCACCATCGGCATGGTCATCGGGGTCGCGCTCATCGTTCACTGGATCAGTCCGAGCGTGTCGATCGACCCGCTCTGGGCCAAGAACCTCACGTACTTCTTCGGCCACTCGTTCGCGAATCTCACGATCTACATGGCCGTGGCGGGCGTCTACGTGGGGATGCCGCGCTACGCGAACCGCGAGTATCATACGTCGGTCGCGCTTGCCGTTGCCTGGTGGGGGACGCTGGTCTTCGTCGCCATTGCCTACTTCCACCACATGTACATGGACTTCGTGCAGTTCCTCCCGCTGCAGTACATCGGAGAG
>SCRA01000063.1 GCA_004297985.1 bacterium
TACCTGCTGCGCGGTAAGAGTCAGAGCCAGATGAAGAACCAGTGGGACTTCGTCGAGACGCTCTCGATCAGCTCGCACCCCGTTCCCAAGGGCGAGAGCCTCTGCCGCCTCACGTAGATCTGTTCGTGCCCGCAACATCCCCCGCGGCTTTGGGTGATGTTGCGGGCACCGCCTCGCTGCATGCTCACGATGGGGGCGACCGATGACCCGTATACTCGCAGCCGGAATCTCACAGGAGACCAACACTTTCTCGAACATTCCAACCACGCTGGCGGAGTTCGAGAAGCAAGGCCTCTACCGGGGCCCCGCCGTGGCCGACGCGATGACCGGAACCGGAAGCGTGATCGGCGGCTTCATCGACGCCGCGCGCCGCCACCATTGGGAGCTCATCACCGCATTGCGCTCGTACGCGCTCCCCGGCGGCATCGTCGCCAAGGGTGCGCTCGAAGAGCTCCTTGCCGGCGTTCTCCAGACGATCGACGGTGCGGGGGAGCTCGACGGGATCCTGCTCGAGCTCCACGGTGCGACTGTGGCCGAGCACCAGGACGACGCCACCGGCTATATCCTCGAGCGCGTCCGCGAACGCGCCGGCCCGGGGATTCCCGTCGTCTCGACGCTGGATCTCCACGCCAACGTCACGCCGCGCATCGTGCGCGACGCCGACGCGCTTTGTGGATACGATACCTACCCGCATATCGACTTCTACGACCGCGGCTACGAGGCCGGCGAGATGCTGGCGCGCATCCTCGCCGGAGAGTTGCGGCCAACCATGGCCATGGCGCAGGCGCCATTACTGCCGCCGCTCCAGAAGATGGTGACGTCGACGCCCGGCAACGCGATGGCCCGGATGATGGAGATCGCGCGCGAGATCGAGCGAGATCCGCAGGTGGTCGACGTCTCCGTCTTCGGCGGCTTCCCGTATGCCGACGTCCGGGATGCCGGCTTCTCCGCGGTCGTGGTCACCAACGGCAATCTGGATCTGGCGCAACGCTTGGCGGCACGCATCTGCGAGCAAAGCTGGGAGTGGCGCGAGGAGTGGCTCGTGCGTCCGACGCCGCCGGCAGAGGCGATCGCAGAGGCCATGGCGGCCGGCGGCGGCACGTTCGTCCTAGCCGACATCGCCGACAGCGGCGGAGGCGGCACCGCCGGGGACGGCACGGAAGTCCTGCGTGCGCTTCTCGCAGCGCGGGCCAAAGGCGCCGCGGTGGCGCAGATCGCCGATGCCCAAGCCGTGCAACGCTGCATCGAGGCCGGAATCGGCAGCACCGTTACGATGGAGATTGGCGGCAAGCACGACCAACTCCACGGCAGGCCGGTAGAGGTCACCGGTTACGTCCGGCTGATCTCCGACGGCACGTTCGTGCGCGGCGGCTCGTGGCAGCCCGGCGTGAAGCAGGTCATGGGGACGACCGCGGTCCTCGACTGCAACGCCACCGGTACCCCTGGCGGCGGCATCGAAGTGCTGCTCACATCTTTTCGCACGCACCCGACCAACCTCGAGCACTTCCGCAGCCAAGGCATCGAGCCAACGCAGAGGCGCATCCTGGTCTTGAAGGGCGCGGCGCATTACCGCGCCGAGTTCGAGCCGATCGCACGCAAAGTGATCGAAGTCGACGCGCCTGGAATCACCCACCCCGATCTCACGCGCTTCGATTTCAAGAAGGTGCGCCGCCCGATCTACCCCCTCGACTCCGCCGACGTGATAGCGGCACGAGCGTACGACTGATGATGACGACGACGATTTACAGCGCCCGGCGTATCGTGACGATGCCCGAGCACGAATCCCGCGAGCACGACGCAGGGGTCAACGCCTTCGCCGTGCTGCATGGGCGCATCGTGGCAACCGGACGCCGCGACGCGCTCGCATCGCGCTTCCCCCAGGCCGAGCACGTCGACTTCGGCGACGGCGTGGTGATCCCGGGACTCAACGACGCCCACTGCCACCTCGGCATCACCGCGGAGGACCTGCTTCACCTCGATCTCTCCATCGACGTGGTGCACTCGCTCGCCGAGATCAAGGCGCGGCTGCGCGCCGAAGCCGAGCGCGTCCCAGCCGGCACGTGGATCCGCGGTTCCCGCTACGACGACGCCAAGATGGCGGAGGGGCGCACGCTGACGCGCACCGACCTCGACGAGATTTCGCGGGCGCATCCCATCATGGTGCTCCACGTGGCAGGCCACTGGGGCATCCTCAATTCCAAGGCCCTCGAGCTCGGCGGCTTGACCGACGAGAGCGCGCCCCCCGACGGAGGGGCGCTCGGACGGGACGCCGCGGGACACCTCAACGGTATCCTCTACGAGCAGGCGATCTTCAACTACGCGTACGCGGCGACGGCCAAGGGCGGGAAGACCATCGCGCCGCCGAGCTCTCTCGAAGAGCGCCTCTGGGGGTTGGCGCGTGCGGTCACGCTATTTCATGCGGCGGGCATCACATCGATCACCGATGCCCTGGTGAGTCCGGCCGACATCGCGCTCTTCCAAGAAGGGGAGCGGCGCGGCGCGCTGACGCTGCGCGTCAACATGCTCGTCGGCTACGAGCACTACGACAAGGTACGCCGCTTAGGGTTGCGCACCGGCTTCGGCGGAGAGCGTCTGCGGCTGGGCGGCGTGAAGTCGTTCGTCGACGGCGCCATCGGCGGCCGCACCTGCATGATGGAGCAGCCTTTCGAGGGCACCACCGACGACTACGGCATCCAGAGCGTGTCCACGAGCGATCTGCGCGACCTGATCCGCATGGCTCATGGCGACGGCAACCGCGTGGGCGTCCATGCCAACGGCGATCGTGCCATCAAACTGCTTCTCGGGCTGCTGGAAGAGGCGCAGAACGAGCAGCCGCATCCGGAGATCCATCATCGCATCGAGCATTGTACCGTGGTCGACGAGGAGATCATCAACCGCATGCGGCGCCTCGGCGCCATCGCCGTCCCGTTCGGGAGCTACATCCACTACCACGGCGGCAAGCTGATCGATTGGTACGGCCGTAAACGCTTGGAGCGTATGTTCGCCCACCGCTGGTTCCTCGATGCGGGCGTCGCCGTCGCCGGCTCGTCCGACTACCCGTGCGGTCCCTTTCAGCCGCTTCTCGCTCTGCAGAGCTGCGTCACGCGCCGAGGCTGGGATGGCGTGGTCATGGGCGAGAATCAGCGCATCTCGCCTCGCGAGGCGCTCGCGCTCTATACGACGCATGCCGCCTACGCCTCGGGGGAGGAACACGTCAAAGGACGACTCGCGCCCGGATATCTCGCCGACTTCGTCGTGTTGGACGACGACCCGCTGATCGTCGACCCGTCGACGATCGCCGCGCTCGGCGTGCGCGAGACGTTCGTGGGCGGAGAGCGCGTCTACGCGGCTCCACGCGGCTGAAGCCGAAGGAGGAGCAGGGCCGCGCCCTGGACCACGCACGCCGCGAGGACCGCGACGCCGAAGGTGGGCACGAGCCCCCAGTCCACCAGACGCGTCGCAACGACCAGGAAGAAGGCGGCGAAAGCAAAGTTGCCGGCGATGAAGCCGCGCAAGAGGCGTACGGACGAAGGCGCGCCTTCCAAGCGGTGGGTGAAGACGGTCATGATCGTCCCCGCCACGGGCATCGGCGTGATGAGGCCGCTCAGTCGAGGGCCCAGGCCACCCGCCACGCCGGTGAGCGTAACCACGATCGCCGCCGCCGCGAGCATGCGCAGCGGCGTCTCCCATGACGGCGCTACGACTCCGGCGGCAGGCGCCTCGCTCGCCGGAAGCAGGGGCAGTGCGAGGGCAAGGGCCGCAAGCGCAGCCAAGAACGAGCCGGCCAGCGAGAAGGTGATGACGTTCAGGATCGCCGTGCATGCCGCGAACGCCGCCCAACTCAGCGCCCAACACCATGGCCACGAAGAGCGGCGGGCCGCGAGGGCATAGGTCACGGCGAAGGCCGCCGTCGAGATGAGGCCTAGCACGATGCCGTGCGCCGCGCGCGCGGCGAATGCGTTGCCGTATTCGAGCGTCAACAGGAGGATGATCGGTCCCGACGTCAACGGCAGACCGACGAGCCACCCTCCCACCGTGGAGCCCCAGCGGCGCCCCGCGAGGCTGGCGGCGCCGATCAGCAGCGTAGGCAGGCCCACCTTGATAACGAGCAGTTCCACTGCGCCTACCTACCGCACGCATCTGCCGAAGACCTAGCGGCTTCCCTAGGCGCGCGGCTTTCACGATATGGTATCGGAGCCGCCTTCGGCCGCGCCGCGGCTAAGGTACGGCACCGCAACGTCCGACCGCTAGGAGTGCAGGCCGCGGGGCGGCTCGAGCCCTGCAGCGTCTACAGGGAGGTAGCGCGTGTTTCGGTCCTCTTTGCGCGTCAAGCTTTCGACGTGGGCGGCGCTCTTGGCGCTCGTGCCTCTGGTGATCATGGCCGCGCTGGCCATCACGCAGATCCGCAATACGCAGGTCGACTCCGCACGCAAGGCGATCGTTGAGCACGCCGTCGCCACAGAGAGCCAGCTCCAGCAGATCATCAACGACCGCAAGCGCGGTGCGAAATCGATCGCCGACTTGCCGGCGATCGTCTCCATCACCACCAGCCACAAGCTGCTGGCGGCATCGAGCGTCAAGGGCATCACCGGCATCGTGCCCTTCGCGCACAACGTCTACGTGCTCGACGCCAAAGGGAACGTCCTCCAGGCGCTCTCGGGAGCCGACGAACACACCCCGTTCGCTAGCCTTCCCAACGTCAAAGTGGCATTGACCGGGAGCACCACCGTCTCCAATATGTTCCGCGGACCCGACGGCGAGTTCCTCATGTACTACGCATCGGGCATCACCGTCAACAACAACACCATCGGCGCCGTGGTGATCGAGACGTCGCCCGACGAGCTCTTTCGCGTCATCGACGACGATGCCAACGCCGCTGGCTCCTACGGCATGCTGATCGACGGCAACGGCGTCGAAATCTACGTCTCGCAGCATCCGGAGCTGGCGATGCACTCGCTGGCGCCTCTGGCGGCCGATCAGGAGAAGGCGCTGCTGGCCAGCGGGCGGTTCGCCGGCAAGAATGCCATCGACAGCTTCAATCTGCCCACCCTGGCTACGGCCGTGGCCGACACCGCGAAGCATGAGGCGGTCTCCGCCAGCCCGCTCAACAAGGAGCAGAACTACGCCGGCTTCCAACGCATGCTCGACGCGGGCTGGTCGTACGCCTACTTCTGGCCGAAGTCGAGCTTCTACGGCCCGGTATTGCTGACCGAGCGCATCAGCGTCGGCATCGTGCTCGTGGTGGCCGTGATCGTCTTTCTCATCGCGTTCTTCGTGCTCCCGCGCTTCACGTTGGGCACCGTCGTAGAGGTCTCGGGAGCGATGCGCGAGATCGCCGAGACGCACGACCTCGGTCGCCGTCTCGCCGTCACCTCAAACGACGAGCTGGGGACACTGGCCGAATCGTTCAACGGCCTTCTCGCCAGCGTCAGCGAGGCGCTCGAGCAAGTTCGCACAACCAGCGGCGCGGTGGCCGGCGCGGCCGGCGAGGTCGAGGAGCACAGCGGCACGATCCACCGCAGCCTGGCGG
This sequence comes from bacterium, assembly GCA_004297985.1. Lineage (GTDB taxonomy): Bacteria > Vulcanimicrobiota > Vulcanimicrobiia > Vulcanimicrobiales > SCRA01 > SCRA01. The sequence goes on from SCRA01000063.1 coordinate 5,531, forward strand.
AGCAGGCCGCCGTATCAGAGCAGACGTCGGCATCGGTGGTCGAGATCGGCGCCAGCTCTCAGCAAATCGCCGGCAACGCGCGCCGCCTGCGCGAGGCGGTCGACACCAGCTCCAGCTCCCTGGAGGAGATCGTCGCCTCGATCCGCTCGGTGGCCGGGAACAACGAAGCGCTGGCGACGAGCGCCGAAGAGACCGTGCGCACGGTAGAGTCCGTCAGTCGCGCACTCTCCAATGTGGCCGAGCAGGTCCAACTGGCTTATCAGCGCTCGAGCGATACCAACGAACGCGTGCGCTCCTCCGGCAAGATCGTCGACGAGTTGATCGCGCGGACGCTGCAGATCGGCAACGATCTCGGCGCCGTGCATGCGGCGATGGAGTCTCTGCAGGCTTCCAGCTCGCAGATCGACGTGATGCTCCAGACTATCGACGAGATCGCCGACCAGACGAACTTGCTGGCGCTCAACGCCGCCATCGAGGCGGCGCGAGCCGGTGAGCACGGACGCGGCTTCGCCGTCGTCGCCGAAGAGATCCGCAAGCTCGCAGAGCGCTCGGCGAAGTCGGTGCGCGAGGTTTCGCGGCGCACGCAGGAGATCCAACAGCGCACGGGCGAGGTCGGTAAAGCCATCGTCAGCTCCACCTCCGGCGCGCAGCGCGCCCAGAGCGCCGCCAACGACGCCAACCAAGCGCTCGAGGAGATCCTCTCGCTGGTCGGCGACGTCACGAAGATCGCGGGGCAGGTGGCCGAGGCGGCCAAGGGTCAAGACGGCGCGAGCAAGCAGATGATGGTTGCCGTGCGCGATATCGAGAGCCGCGCAGCCGACGTCGCCCGCGCTACCTCCGAGCAGACCGCCGGTGCCCAGCAGATCTCCAGCCAGATCGAGGCCATCCGCGGCTTCACCATCGAAGTGGAACAGGCCACCGGACAGGAGGCACGCTCACTCGACGAAGTCGTGCGCGCGATGGAGCAGGTCTCGCTGCGCGCGGCCAGCTCGGCGCACGCGGTCGAGCAGCTCGAGGATGTGGCGGCGCGCCTGGCCGGCGAGTCGCGCACGCTGCGCGGCATGCTGGCCACGTTCGGAGGGGAGGGCCGCGACGCCGGCGACGCACCGGCCGATATCGAGAGCATCGCGTTGCCGGCGGACGGCGAGAGCGGGCCCGGGCAGATCGCGTCGATCGAGGAGCAGATCGCACTTTCCGGTACGTGACAAGGGTCGGCCGAACGCTCCACGAAGCAGGGGCGCGACCCTTACCGTTGCTTTTGAAGGACACACGAGTTGGCCACGCACGTTCGCGTTCGACACCATGACCGCATCGTCGAGGGGATACTCGACGGGGAGAGGATACGGGCCGAAGACGGCGCGGTGATCGCCCGCTCCGAGGCCGCACTGCTTCCCGCGGCAGCCCCCAGCAAGATCGTCTGCGTCGGCCGCAACTATGCAGCGCACGCCAAAGAGCTCGGCAACGCACTTCCAAGCGCCCCACTCCTCTTCTTCAAGCCGCCGAGCGCCCTCATCGCCGACGGCGAGCCGATCGTCTATCCTGCGCAGTCGAAGAACGTACACTACGAAGGCGAGCTCGCAGTGATCGTCGGCAAGCGCGCGCGAAACGTCCCCGCGAGCCGCGCGCTGGAGATCGTGCGCGGCTACACGATCTGCAACGACGTCACGGCACGCGACCTCCAGAAGGCCGACGGGCAGTGGACGCGCGCCAAAGGCTTCGATACCTTCTGCCCGCTTGGCCCCGTCTGGGTCGACGCCGCGGATATCGATCTCGCCGACACGCGCGTGCGTACGCTCGTCAATGGGGACGTACGCCAAGACGGTAACACCCGTGACTTCATCTTCTCCTTGCCGATCGTGATCGAGTACATCACGGCCGCCTTCACGCTCGAGCCGGGAGACGTGATCTCGACGGGGACGCCCGAGGGCGTCGGCCCGATGCAAGTCGGCGATACGGTGGAGGTCTCCATCGACGGCATCGGCACCTTGACCAACCGCTTGATCGCCCCCTAGTCCTCCGGTTATCGCTGCGCTACGGCCAGCTCGGAGTAACCATCAGGGGCGTGCGCCGCGGCTCCGGCCGCGGTGTGATATCGGTGCGTGCTGAGGCCATGGGAGACGGCGTGGGCGTGGGCGCGGAGGCGGGCGCCGGCGCTGCGGCGGACGGGAACGGCGTCGGGACGACAAAGGGAACGGGCGGCGGCGTGAAGCGCGTCAGAGCAAGCGGCGGGAGCAGCACGGAAACGGTCTTCCCCGCCCCGTGGTAGTCGACGCGACCACCTAAGGCCTGAGCACATACCGCTAGCGGAACGTAGAGCTGGCCCGCGATGCGCAGCGGGGAGAGACGCACGGTTCCCGGGTTCCCATTGACCCACGCGTACCGGCTTCCCACGAACAGCACGATTTGGCGATCGCCGCGCTGCACGGTGATCGAACGGTCGTCTGCCCGGTACCAGACGCGCTGCGCAACGTAACGCAGATCATCGAAGGGAACGATCACGTTGCCTGCGAGGATGCGCGGCTGCTCTATACCCTGAACGAGGCGGCCGTCGACCACGAGCTGCACGATGGGAAGCATGCCGCTTCACCCTTCTCCCGCGATGCACGCAGTCTCCTCGCTGTTGCCTAATCCCGGCGAGTTGTTTGCACACCTGCTGTACGGGGGTATGCTTGGAGCGTTGACGAGTACCAGCGAGGCTGAGCCCAGCGGGTAACCCCCGAAGGCAGTCCCGATTTGGGGGAGCGCGATGGCAGAGAAAGATGGCCGTAAGGAACCCGACTACAAATCGATCGGGCGCAAAGGCGGCGAGAAGGTGCGCGACCAGAAGCTGGTCGACTATGCTGCGATCGGTCGCAAGGGCGGACTGAAAGTTCGCGACAGCGGCCTAGTCGACTACCGCTCCATCGGCCGCAAGGGCGGTGAGAAAGTTCGTGACGAGAAACTGGTAGACTACCAAGGCATCGGCAAGCGCGGAGGCAACAAAGTGCGCGACGAAGGCCTGGTCGACTACCAGGAGATCGGAAAGAAAGGCGGCGAAAAAGTCCGCGACGAGGGCCTCGTCGACTATCAAGAGATCGGGCGCCGCGGCGGCAAGAAAGTGCGGGATCTCGGGCTCGTCGACTACCAGCAGATCGGACACCTCGGAGGCCGCGCCGCCCGCCGCAGCGCCAAAGGCGAGAAGGAGTCCGACGAGCCCGAGGGGTAGCGCAGGCACTCGTGCGGCTCTTCCGGGTCCTACGCCTGGCTGCAGGCGCGTTCTCCGCCACGGGTAGCGGCGTGCTCGCGCAGGCCATCGCCTACAACGCCCTCTTCGCCATCTTCCCGCTCGCGTTGCTGCTGGCGGCGATCCTCGGTTTTCTCAGCGGAACGTCCGCCGGACAGGAGCAGACGCTAGCGGTCCTCGGCTTGGTCGCCCCCGTGGCGCATCGCGTCCTCGAGCGCGAGATCCACCACGTCGTGCAGTATCGCGGCATCTCCGGTATCTTGGGCCTGGTCATCCTCCTCTGGTCCGCGAAGAACGTCTTTCTCACGATCACCTACGCGCTCGATCGTGCGCTCGGCGCACCCAAGGACGGCCCCATCGTGCGCAACACACTGGTAGCGACGCTCATGATCCCGTTGCTGGGCGCCTTACTCCTCGCGTCAGCCGTGCTCCCCATCGTGCTCAGCGACATCGGTCATCTGGGCGGCCTAGCGGACCTCGCGCAGCTCAACCAGATCGCCGCATACCTCTCCTCGATGCTCGTGTTCTTCTGCATGGCCGCTGCGCTCTATCGCTGGCTGCCCAATGCGGCACTCACCTTCGGCGAGGTGCTTCCCGGCGCCGTCGTCTGCGCCGTCGCCTGGACGATACTCCAAGTCGGCTTCGGTATCTACACCGCACATGCCGATTTCACGCGGATCTACGGCGCGATCGCCGGCATCATGGTACTGCTGCTCTGGTTCTACTGCTTGGCGGCAATCCTGCTCTTTGGCGCGCACTTCTTCATGGCATGGTCGAATCGCCCGCCGCGGCAGCAGACGGTTGACGGCAGCCATGCGCCGCTCCCCCACACCGGCGAAAGGATAGCATGAAAATCGTCTTCATCCACGGCGCAGGCCACACGGGCGAGCTCTGGTCGGATGTGCAGACGCACTTCCCTGGAGCGATCGCACCGTCGCTGCCGGGGCATCCCGACGGCGAGGCACAGGCCAGCGTCGAGAGCTACGCCCAGTGGCTGATCGAGCGCCATCTCAGCGACGCCGGCGACGGCCGCGCGGTGCTGGTAGGCAACTCGATGGGCGGCGCGATCGCGATGACCGTGGCCCTGCATGCCACCGAACGTGTGGCCGCGCTGGTGCTGATCGGCAGCGGTGCGAAGCTGCGCGTCCACCCGGATATCTTCGCCCAACTGGAACGCGACTTCACGGCCGCCGCCCGCACGCTCGCCCAACTCCAACTGGCGCCGGACGCCCCCGAGGCGCGCATCGCGCGCATCGTCGCCGCCATGGAGCGTACCGGACCCGCGGCCACGATCGCGGACTTGCGTGCCTGCGATGCCTTCGACTTGCGCGAACGCCTCGGCGACATCGGCGCCCCGACGCTAGTGATCAGCGGAACCGAAGACCGCATGACCCCGCCGAAGTACGCGCAGTTCCTGCGCGAGCGGATTCCCGCCGCCACGCTGGAGAGTCTCGAGGGCGCCGGCCACGTTCCCCAGCTCGAGCAGCCGGAGCGCGTGGCACGCACGCTTGCAGCGTTCCTCGGCAAGATCGGCGAAGGGGCCCAGAGCATCCGCTAGAGAATCGGAGCGGATGCTCATGCACAAGGTCCACGCGCTTGGCGCACTCGCCTTCTGCCTGGCGCTGGCGGCGCTAGGCACCGGCACCGCACGCGCCGACGCGTTCTCCCCCGTGCTCGTCATCTTCCCGTTCGAACCCAGCGGCTCGGTGGCGCCAAAGGTCGGGGAGCAAATCTCGATGGTGCTAGCCCAGTCGATCGCCGAGGGCGGCGACGTAACGGTCAAGGCACCGCCACCGAGCAGCACCAAGCAGACGTATCAACAGGATGCGCGCACGCTCGGCGCCTCGTATTACATCACCGGCTACGTGACGCCGTTCGGCAGCCAATTCTCGCTGGTCGAGTACGTGGTTAGCGTGCGTACGGGCACGGTCATCTACAGCGCAACGGCTCAGGCCGGTAACGTCAGCGACGTACAGACGCAGGCGTATTCGCTGCGTAAGGCCGTACTCGAGCTTGCGCGCCATGACAGCGGCCTGGACACCGCCGCCGCCCCTCAGACTGCGGCCTCGCCGGCGCCCACAGCGGCAAATGCCGTGCCGCACGTGGCGACGGCGTCGAGCGCCGCCGGACAGCGCTGGGTTGTCGTGAGCTTCACCGGCGGGCGCAGCGCGCAGCAGCGCACTGAGGCCCGCCAGGCACTGATCGCTGCCCTCAAAGCCGCCGGCGTCGACGCCGTCTCTGACGACGACGCCGCGCCGCAAGGCGCCTCGCTGACAAGAGTCATCTGCGGCCAGAACCGGGCGACGCACCTGGTGGCCGCCACGCTGCGCGACATCCGCGGCGGGCGCACCTTCGACGGCTCCATCGATGCGGCACTGCTCGACTGCGCCAGCGGCGCGACGTTACGCCAAGTCAGCGGCGGGGGTCACGACGCCGCGCAGGCAGCACAGAGCGCGGCGTCGGCTCTTCTCGCGCCGGCACCGGGGCGCCGCCACCGCCGCTAGGCCCGTTCGCCCTGACTGGGGTCGATGAGGCCGGCAGGGAGGCTCATCCGGATGCACCGCGCGGCAACGTCGATGACCGGCTCGTAGGCGCCCACCAGCGGGACCATTGCTCCACCCTCCAGCACGAGCACGTCGCTTGCAGGCCAGTGCTCGACGCGCACGACGGAGCCGAGCACGCGCCCGTCGCCCTCACATTCGGCGGCATCCACGACGGTGCAGCCGATGAGCTGATGGTCGTAGTACTCACCGTCACCGAGCGGTGGAAGATCCTCACGAGATACGAGGACTCGCGCGCCCACGTAGCGCTGCGCCGCGTCGGGATCGAGGGCTCCGTCGAAGGCCACCAGCCAGCGCCCGGCATGGGGGCGCAACGAGCTGACGACGGGGAGCAGAGCGGCGCCATCGGCTGCGCGAAGCCGCACCTGCTCGCCTACCGCGAAGGCGGGGCGCTCTCCGATGAGCAGCTCCAGCTTGAGCTCTCCGCGTACACCGAAGAGGCCGACGAATCGGCCAGCGATGAGCTCGCCACCCGCGCCTTCGCCGTGCTCGCCGGGCGCGGGTGGGTTACTGCTCTTCTCCGTCCCCGGCTCCGGCTTCATCGTCGTCCTCGTCCTCGTCCACGGCCTCGACGTCGATGATATCGATCGCAACCTTGCCTTCGGAGCCCGCGCGCATCAGCGTGCGCAGGGCTTGCGCGACACGCCCACCACGGCCGATGACCTTGCCGAGATCCTCGGGATCAACTTCGAGCTCGAGCACGAAGCGGCCGTCGGGGCGGCGCACGGGAATGACGTCGATCTCGTCCTTATGAGCCACCAAGCCGCGCGCGAGAAACTCGAGCAGGTCTTTAGCACGTGCTTCGAGCTCGGGGCCCACCTCGGTGCCGCTGCTGTGCTCGCCGCGTTCGCGCCGTGGGCCGCCGCGTCGGCGCGGAAGGCTCTCACCGCCTGCACGCGAGCCGCCGCGAGCACGGCGCGGTGCCGGCTCGTCCTCGGGCTCGATCTCGTCGATGATCGTCTCTTGGTGGACGATCTTGCGGGCGCCCAGCGTCGGGCGACGCTCCTCTTCTGCTGCTTCGGCGCCGAACAGGCCGAACTCATCGTCAAACGAGCTCATACCCCACCCCCTCCGCTACGCTTCGCTCGTGGGGACCCCGTTGCTTGACATCTTCCGGCGCACGCGCGCCGGGTTGCACACGAGCGGCCGCTCATTCTGTCTTTGCGGGGGCCTTCTTCGGCGGCAGGGGCTCGCAGAGGCCCTGTGCGGCGAAGAGCCGGCGAACGGTGTCCGAAGGCTGCGCGCCCTTGGCCAGCCACGCCTTAGCCTTTTCGGCGTCGACCACAATGGTCTTCGGCTCGGTACGCGGGTTGTAGTGGCCGAGCACCTCGATGAAACGCCCGTCGCGCGGCGAGCGCGCATCGGCGACCACGAATCGGTACGTCGGCTGTTTCTTGGCGCCCATGCGGCGCAGACGGATACGAACCATGCTTCCCTCTAGTCAGGTCAACGACGCCCAAATCCGGGCATCGGGAGACGAGGGCGTCGGCCCCCGCCAAATTGCTTCATCAACTGACGCGTCTGCTCGAACTGCTTGACCAGCCGGTTGACGTCTTGCACGCGCATGCCGCTGCCGGCGGCAATCCGCTTGCGGCGCGAGGCATTGAGAATGTCTGGTTTGATACGCTCGCGCGGCGTCATCGAAAGGATGATCGCCTCGACGCGGTTGACTTCGCGTTCGTCCAGCTCCACGTTGGCCATCGCCTTCGACACGCCGGGGATCATCTTCATGAGGTCACCCAGCGGGCCCATCTTGCGGACTTGGCGCAACTGCGCGAGAAAATCTTCGAGCGTAAACTCGGCTTTGCGCAGCTTGCGCTCGAGCTGCTTTGCCTGCTCCTGCGAGTAGACGGCCTGCGTCTTCTCGATCAGCGTGAGCACATCGCCCATTCCGAGAATGCGCGACGCGAGGCGGTCCGGATAGAACGGCTCGAGAGCCGCGAGCTTCTCTCCCGTCCCGACGAACTTGATCGGCGCCCCCGTCACGTGACGGATCGAGAGCGCGGCACCGCCGCGCGCGTCTCCGTCCAGCTTGGTGAGGATGACGCCCGTGATGCCAAGCCGCTCGTCGAAACCCTTGGCGACGTTGACGGCCTCTTGACCGGTCATCGCGTCGGCGACCAGCAGAATCTCCGTCGGCTTGACGGCCGCCTTGATACGCTCGAGCTCCTGCATCAGGGGCTCGTCGATCTGCAGACGCCCCGCGGTATCGACGATTACCGTGGGGATGCCCAGCGAGCGAGCGCGCTCGACGCCGTTGCGCGCGATCGCGACCGGGTCCCCGGGCGAAGCCGCGGAGCCCTCGTCATACACGAGGGTCTCGATCTGCGCGCCGATCGTCTTCAATTGATCGATTGCCGCGGGGCGATAGACGTCCGCTGCGACCAGGAGACTACGGCGCCCCTGCTCCTTGAGGCGCAGGGCTAGCTTGCCGGCATGCGTCGTCTTGCCGGAGCCTTGCAGGCCCACCAGCATCACGACGGTCGGCGGGGCACTGGCGAACTGGAGGCGGCTCTGCTCGCCGCCCATCAGCGCTACCAGCTCCTCGTGGACGATCTTGACGACCGACTGGGCAGGAGTCAGCGACTCCAAGACCGCGGCGCCCACCGCTTTCTCGCGGACGCGCGCAACGAATTCCTTGGTGACCCCAAGGCTGACGTCGGCTTCGAGCAAGGCGACGCGGACCTCGCGGAGCACCTCCGCGACATCCGCTTCGTTCAGCTTCCCGCGGCTGGAGAGCCGCTCGAAGATCGCCCCGAGGCGAGTAGAGAGAGATTCGAACACGAGCGGTTAGGCTTCGGCCAGCTCCTCGATACGTTTGACTGCGTCGCCGACCGTCTTGATCTTTTCGGCTTCCTCGTCGGGAATGTCGATGTTGAACTCCGTCTCGAACGCCATCACCAGCTCGACCTGGTCGAGCGAGTCGGCGCCCAAGTCGTCGGTGATCGAGGCCTCGAGGGTCACTTCGTCCTCGTCGACGCCCAGCTGCTCGACGATGATCTTCTTCACCTTATCGAAGGTCGACATGCTTCTCCTGCGTTAG
>SCRA01000064.1 GCA_004297985.1 bacterium
GCAGTCCTTCCCGGTCACTTCGTCGGCGCCCACGCTGGTGAGGAAGAGCGCCTGTTTCTCCTTGGCGATCGGCTCGAGCGCGAGCGCGACGGCGCTGGAGGCGACGCCGACGAAGAACTTCGCGCCCTCGTGGTCGATCGCATCGCTGACGCGCTGCACCGCCACGCCTGGGTTGGTCTGCGAGTCACGCGTGATGTACTTCACCGGCTGCCCCATGACGCTGTTCTTGAACTCCTCGAGGGCCAGCTTGATCCCGCGATCGGTGTCGCGTCCGAAGACGGCGTAGGCGCCGGTGGAAGGAAAGACGCCCAGCAACGTGATGCCTTCGCCCGCTGCGAGGGCCTTGTCGAGAGAGCTGAGGAATGCCGCACCCGTGAAGCCCGCCGTAAGGCCCAACGCCTCGCGACGGGTGAAGCTCGCCTGGTGGTTGTTCATGAAACCCTCCCTTTGCGTCGTGATGAATCTGCGCTACGCCCCGACGCCGAGGTAGCGCGACTGCAAGTCCTCGCGCTCGCGCAGCTCCTGGCAGGAGCCGGCGAAGACGAGGACGCCCTGATCGATGATGTATGCGTAGTCCGCCAGTTTGAAGGGGATCTCGAGGTCCTGCTCCACGAGCAGGATGCTCAAGCCCTGGGTCTTCATCTCCGTGATCGAGTCGACGACCGCGTCGACGATCACGGGGGCGAGCCCTTGCGAGGGCTCGTCCAGGAGCAGCAGCCGCGGCCCGGTGACCAGCGCTCGCGCGATCGCGAGCATCTGCTGCTCGCCCCCGCTCAGGTGGCGCCCGCGGCGGTCGCGCAGCGGGGCCAGCGGCGGGAACATCTCCAGCATCTGCGCCGAGTTCCAAGGGCTTCCTTTGCGCTCGGCGATCGAGAGGTTTTCGCGCACCGAGAGGTGCGAGAAGATGCGGCGCTCCTCGGGCACGTAGGCGACTCCCAGCGCGTTGATTCTGAAGGGAGGGAGGCCGTCGATCCGCTGCGTTCGGAAGGAGATCGTGCCGCGGCGCGGCTGCACCAATCCCATGATGCTCTTGAGCGTCGTACTCTTACCGGCGCCGTTACGTCCCAAGAGCGCCACGACTTTGCCGGCGGGCACTTCCAGTGAGAGCCCTTTGAGGATGTAGCTCTCACCGTAGTAGGTGTGAATGCCCTCCACGGCGAGGTTCATCCGCGCCTCCCGAGGTAGGCATCGCGGACGCCCTGATGACTGCGGATCTCCGCCGGCGTTCCGCGCGCGAGCACCGAGCCGAAGTGCATGACGGTGATCTCGTTGGAGAGCTCCATCGCGAGGTTCACGTTGTGCTCGATCAGTACGATCGTGTAGCGTGCCGCAAGCGCGCGAATGCGTGCCATTAAACGTTTCGCGTCCTCCGGCGAGAGGCCCTGGGACGGCTCGTCGAAGAGCAGCAGGACGGGATCCGTCGCCAGCGCGATCGCCAGCTCCAGCAGACGCTGGTCGCCGCCGGCGAGCTCGCGCGCAAGCTGTTCGGCACGCTCGTGCAGGCCGATCTCACGGAGCACCTCGCCGGCCCGCTGCGAGACGGCGCCGAGTGAGCTTGCCGGATGCCAGAGATCGAACGAGGCAGTGCTGCGTGACTGTGCCGCGATTCTCACGTTCTCGAAGACCGAGAGCTGTGGAAAGATGTTCGTGCGCTGGAAGGAGCGCCCGATCCCTAGACGCGAGCGGCGCGCGCTGTCGAGACGCGTAATCGGTTGCCCTTTGAAGAAGATCTCGCCCTCTGTGGGCTGGAGGTCGCCGCTGAGCAGGTTGAAGAGCGTCGTCTTCCCGGCGCCGTTGGGGCCGATGATCGAGTGCAGCGTTCCCTCGTGCACCGCGAGATCGACGCTCTGTACCGCCGTGTGGGCGCCGAAGCGCTTAGAGAGGTTTCGAGTCTGCAGCAACGTTGCCGCCTCCGAGGTGGCGTATGCGGCGCAGCGCCAGCGGGCCCAGCTCCCACAGCCCGCCGCGCAAGAAGAGGACGATGCAGCAGAAGATCACGCCCAGCACCAGCGGCCAGCGCGCCCAGACTTCACTGAGGAAGTTGGCCAGCAAGGTGTAGATCGCCGCGCCGAGGATTGGGCCGAATGGCGAGCCGACGCCGCCCAAGAGCCCCATGATCACGATGTTCGTCGACGTATTGAAGTCGATCGCTTCGAGCGGCACGAACTGGTAGAGCAGGGCGTAGAGCGCGCCGGCGAGTCCGGAGATCGCTCCCGAGAGAGCGAATGCCGCGATCTTGAAGTGGCGCACCTCGTAGCCGATCGCCTTTGCGCGCTGCTCGTTCTCGCGGATCGCGCGCAAGACGTGGCCGAACGGCGAGTCGATGATCCGCAGTACCACGTAGACGGCGAGCACGAAGACCACCGCCACGAGATAGTAGTAGGTCAGCGAGCTCGAGAGCGAGAAACCGAAGAGATCGGGGCGGATCAGGCCGCGCAGCCCGTTGTCGCCGCCGGTGATGCCCTTGAGCTGGAAGGCGGAGAAGTAGGCCATCTCGTTGAGGGCAAAGGTGAGCATCACGGCATAGACGCCGACGCCCTGGATCGAGAGCACCCCGACCACCAGCGCCGAGAGCGTTCCGGCCAAGATACCGATCGCCAGCAAGAGCACCAGCGGCACGTGCCAGTGCAGCAGGGCGAGCGCCGCGGCGTACGCGCCGATGCCGTTGAACGTCGCCTGGCCGAAGGAGAGGAAGCCCATCTGTCCGAGCAGGAAGCTGAAGCCGAGCGCCAAGAGCCCGGAGATCAGCATCTGCGCCTCGAGGGTGGGGTAGCGGACGAGGAGCGGCGTCAGCGCGACGATCAGCGCAAGTAGGGCGAGCGCTCCCAGTGAACGTGCCTTCACCGCGTCCCGAAGAGGCCCTGTGGGCGAACGAGCAGGATCGCGACCATGGCGGCGAAGATCGCGACTTCGGAGGCGGAGGGGTAGAAGATCGTCATCATCGCCTGCGTCAGACCGACGATCAAGCCGCCGACGACGGCGCCGGCGAAACTGCCCAGGCCGCCGATCACCACGACCACGAAGCTGATCGCCGTCAGCTCCTCACCCATCGCCGGCTGCCCTCCGCGTACGGGGAGGCTCAGCGCTCCGGCGACCGCCGCCAGCGCGACGCCGATCCCGAAGACCAGCGTGAAGAGCCGCTGGACGTTGAAGCCGATGCAGTCGACCATCGCCGGGTCTTCGATGCCCGCACGGATGATGGCGCCGTACTTCGTGCGCTCGAGTGCCAGCCAGACGGCGGCGATGAGCAGAGCGGCGGCAAGCACCAGGAAGAGCCGGTAGTAGGGGAAGGTCACAAGGCCCAGCGAGAGGCCGCCGTCGAGTGCGCTCGGTACGTTGATGCTCGTGGGGTCGGCACCCCAGATGAGGATAATCGTCTCCTGCGCGATAAAGACGAGGCCGAGCGTGAAGAGGATCTGGTAGACGTGGCCGAAGCGCGCGAGGCGACGTATGAAGAGGGCATCGATCGCCAGGCCGATCGCTCCGACCGCAAGTGGAACGATCACGATCGCCGCCCAGAAGCTGTTGGTGTGGGCGACGACCGAGTAGGCGACATAGGCCCCCAGCGCATAGAAGGCCCCATGCGCGAAGTTCGGAATGTCGAGCATCCCGAAGATCAGGGTCAATCCGGCGGCGACCAAGGCATAGATCATCCCGAGAACGACCCCGTTCAGAAGCTGGATCGCGATGAGCGACTCCATAGGCCTCCGGTCACGAGCGCAGGTGCTTCGGCTGGCGGCGGCTCTTCCACGGAGGAGCCCTATTACCTGTCGACAATAGACAGTTTCGGATGCCCGTTTCGAAGCGGCCGCAGCGTAATGCGGCACAACTCGATCGTACTTCGACTGCGGGAAAGGTCGCCGACTATCTGCGCAGGCGGATTGCGACCGGGCGCCTGCAACCAGGAGATCGCATTCCCGAGTTGGGCGTCAGTGCCGCCCTCTCCGTGAGCCGCAGCCCCGTACGCGAGGCGCTGATGCAGCTCGCGCAAGAGGGCTTGATCACGATCGTTCCTTACAAGGGGGCGCTGGTCTCACCGCTCGAGCGTAAGCGCTTCGAGGATCTGCTCCACTTTCGCGTGGCGCTCGAGGAGTTCGCCGTCTCACAGGTGATCGATCTCGCCGCAGACGCGGAGATCGAGCGGCTGACGGCGTACATCCGCAAGATCCGCGCCTGCGCCGTCTCCGACGATCTCTCCGGCGCGATCGAGGCCGACCTCGCCTCGCACGAGTTCCTCGTCTCCCTGGCGCGCAACGAGCTGCTGACGCGCGCCTACGCGGAGATGGTCAACCAGCTTCGCCTCTACTTACGCCTGACGATCACGCATTACGAGCGCATGGAGGAACTCGCCGACGAGCACGCGGAGCTCCTGACGGCGCTGCGGAAGCGGCGTAAGGCATTGGCTCGCAAGCTCATCCGCGTGCACATCGAGCACGGCTTCGATGCCGTCGTGCGTGAGCTCGAGTGATCCCCTGCCGAGAGAAAGGAGTGCACCGTTGCCTCGCTTCGTACGCTGTGGGCTGATCCAGATGGCCGCCGTCGGCGATCCCGCCGGTTCGGTGACGCGCATCGTCGAGGAGAACACGCGCAAGAGCGTCGGCTTGGTCGAGGAGGCGGCGAGCCGGGGCGTGCAGATCCTCTGCCTGCAGGAAGTCTTCAATACACCGTACTTCTGCGCCGAGCAGGATGCCCGTTGGTACGAGGCGGCGGAGCCCGTTCCTCACGGCCCCGCCACGCGGCTGATGCAGGACCTCGCGCGGCGTCACGAGATGGTCATCGTGCTTCCCCTGTACGAGCGCGAGCAAGCCGGCGTGCTCTACAACACCGCCGCCGTGATCGATGCCGACGGGAGCTATCTGGGCAAGTACCGGAAGAACCACATTCCTCAGCTGCACCCGGGCTTCTGGGAGAAGTTCTACTTCCGTCCGGGCAACTTGGGCTATCCTACCTTCCAGACGCGCTACGCACGCATCGGCGTCTACATCTGCTACGACCGCCACTTTCCCGAGGGGGCGCGCGCGCTTGGCCTGAGCGGCGCGGAGATCGTCTTCAATCCTTCGGCAACGGTGGCCGGCCTCTCGGAGTATCTGTGGACGCTGGAGCAGCCGGCGCACGCCGTTGCCAACGGCTACTTTATCGGGGCGGTGAATCGCGTGGGTGTCGAGGCGCCGTGGAAGATCGGCGAGTTCTACGGACAGAGTTACCTATGCGATCCGCGCGGGCAGATGCTGACCGTCGGGCCGCGCGGCGCCGACGCCGTCGTCGTGGCCGACCTCGATCTCGACCAGATCGACGAGGTGCGGGCGACCTGGCAGTTCTTCCGCGACCGTCGTCCCGAAACGTACGCTGCGCTCGTGGATCCGTAATGGCGACGACGGAGACTTCGGCACGCCCTGCTCAACTCCGGTCGTCGTGTGAAGGTTCGGAGAGCGTACCTTCACACCGTATTCGTGGGCGCTGAGTACGCTTGCCTCGAACGATCGAGCCGTCGCCCCTTCAGAGGGCGAGAGGAGAGTCCGAGGATGCTCGCCAGACGCATACTGTTTCCGATCTTGTTGGTACTGGTGGTCGCTGCGGCATTTGCGGCGCGCGCCGTGGCCCACCCCACCATCGACGTCGTCGCCGCAAACTGGAAGTTCACACCGGCGAAGATCAGCGCGCCGCTGGGTGAGCCGACGACGCTCCGTCTGACCTCCTCGGGGGGCGTGCACGGCATCGCTTCCGAGGAGCTGGGCATCCCCAATACCACCATCATGCCGGGGAAGTTCACGGAAGTGACGTTCACGCCGAAGAAGGCCGGAGAGTACGTGGTCCACTGCTCGATCATGTGCGGGGCGGGACACGACAAGATGACCCTGACCATCGAGGTGCAGTGAGATGGCGCGCGCTCTCCCCGTGGTGGCCGTGAGTCTAGGCGTCGGACTGGCGCTGACCGGGCTCTATGCCAAGCCTTCGCAGGCCATGCCGCCCTTCGCGCAAGCTTACGGTGTCTCGTGCGAGACCTGCCACACCATGGTGCCGGCGCTCAACGCCTACGGGCGCTACGTTCAACGCACCGCCTATTCCTTGCTCGACCCCACGGTGTTGAGGGATACGTTCCCCATCTGGATCGGCGAGCAGATCAACGGCGATAGCACAGGGGCCGGGGATCCCGTCAACCCCACGCACACGGGAACCTATGCCAACCTCGCGCTCCACGCGGTCGGATACATCGGTCACGATTGGACCTACCACTTCCAGCAATGGCTCTACCAGAACGATCAGTCGGGAGGTGGGCTCGACACGGGGTGGGTGACCTACAACAACCTCTTCCATCGCGACGGCCACCTCTTCATCGGGAAGATCGAGGCGCCGGGGCCTTCGCCGTTCTCGCAGTGGTTCGATCTCTCGTCGTTCGCCACGCCCGAGATCGCCGTCGGCGAACACGCGTGGCAGCTCGACGGCAATCGCTGGGGCACGAAGCTCGGTTACGTTCACAAACCGTTCGACGTCGAGGCGGGATGGCTGGCGGGATCGAGCGATCTCGTCACCGGGAACGACTTCGACTCCAACCTCACCGAGAAGACGTTCCAGTGGAAGGCCGCATACGCACCCGGCGACCGGCCGCTCGAAGCAGGGCTCTATGGCAGCGTCGGCACCTTCCCGCTGGCGGAGGCCGGGCAGTACGATCGCTACCATTCGCTGGCCGCCTACGCCCAACGTGATCCGCAGCCTCATGCGGTGCCCGGCATCGTGGCCATCTACCAATCGACGTACGACGGTAACGCCGGATTGGATGCCAACGGGAACGCCCTGGGAGCGCTGAGCGGGCACGCCCTCACCGCTGAGCTCTACGAGCCGCTCTTCAACGGCAACGCTCTGATCGCGTTGCGTCACGAGACGGGCAGTGTGGGTGGTATCCTGACGAACGGAAACAACCTCGACTTCGCCTTCAACGTCCCGCACATGAAGTATCTCCACGGCTATGTCGAGACCGCGATGGGTGCGAAGTCGGCGGCACCTCATGTGGGGCCGGAGTGGAAGTTCGAGCTGTGGTGGACCACGCCGATCTTCAGCGCGCAGCAGCACTGATCGACACTCCCCGAGCGTTCGTCGGCTTCACCGCCGGCAAGGGAGCATGAACACAGGTTGACAAGATGAGGGTCCTCGTGTCATAGTAGGGCGTCCCCCCGCGCATTCTTACGTCTCGACGCTGTGTCGCCGGTTGAAGAAGGCGCACACGAGCGAGAGTACATCCCATTACGACATTCTCAACACTCGGGCTGCACGCCGATTTGGTGCGCGGCCTCGATACCCTCAACCTGTCGACCCCCACGGAGATCCAGCGGCGCGCCATTCCTGAAGCGCTCGCCGGAAGAGATCTGCTGGCCAGCGCCATGACGGGCAGCGGCAAGACGGCGGCCTTCGGGCTGCCGGTGCTCAACGCACTGCTGCGGCGGCCGCGTGGAGCGACGCGTGCGCTGATCATCGCGCCGACGCGGGAGCTTGCGGGGCAGATTCGCGATCATCTCGTTGCCTTCGCGGCGCACACGCCGCTGCGCGTCGCCGCCGTCTACGGCGGCGTCGGCATGGGCGGCCAGGAGCGCGCCTTCAAGAACGGCGTCGACGTTATCGTCGCCACGCCCGGGCGCCTGCTCGACCATCTCGGCCGTTCCTATGCCAAGCTCGATGCGGTGGAGCACCTCGTGCTCGACGAAGCGGACCGCATGTTCGACATGGGCTTCCTGCCCGCTATCCGGCGCATCGTCGCACGCGTGCCGAAGACCCGGCAGACGCTGTGTTTCTCCGCCACGATGCCCGCCGCGATCGCTCCGCTCATCAGCGAGATCCTCGTGAAGCCGGTACGCATCGAGCTAGCCGTGAAGGCCGTGCCCGCGAGCGGAATCACGCAGATCGTCTATCCCGTCTCGCAGGAGAGGAAGACGGATCTGCTCGTGGAGCTGCTCAAGGACCAGCATATCTACCGCATCATCGCCTTCACGCGGACGAAGTCACGCGCCAACCGATTGGCCAAGCAGCTCGCGGCCAACGATATCGCCACCGAGCGCATCCACGGGGATCGTACGCAGGCACAGCGTTCGCGCGCCCTCTCTGGATTCAAGGAGGGGCGCTATCGGGTACTGGTGGCGACCGATATCGTGGCCCGTGGAATCGACGTCGCCGAGCTCGGCCACGTGCTGAACTTCGACGTGCCCGGGGCCCCGGAGGATTACGTGCACCGCGTCGGCCGTACTGCGCGCGCCGAGCGGACGGGTGATGCGATCACATTCGTCGCACCGGCCGAAGAGCAGAGCCTGCGCGATATCGAGCGCACCATCGGCAAGCGCCTGGAGCGACGCCGGGTCGTGGGCTTTACCGAGACTCGAGCAGTGCTCTCCGAACCGGCCCCAGCGCGTCCGGTGAGGCGCTGGGCGAAGGTTCGGACGAGCCGCTAGAGCACGTTGACACGCCCCGTAAGCAGGTCGTAGAGGGCCCCCGCTAGGGAGAGTCCCTCCTGCGCTACGGCTTGCGAGATGATGGGTGAGCCGGCGGAGAGCTTGGCGAGCGTGAGGCGCACGTTCTCTGCGACCGTCTGCTCGACCCAATCGCCGCCGAGCGTTCGTGCACGTTCGGCCGCGGGTGCGACGGCGTGGACGAAGCGTTGCATCTCTCCGGGCAGGGTGACCCCACTGCGAACATACTCCACGGCCGCCGTCGCGGCGCCGCACGAGGAGTGCCCGAGTACCAGCAGCAGCGACGACTTCAAGACGGCGACGGCATACTCGATGGAAGCGATAGCGTCGGCGCTGGCGGTATTGCCGGCGAGTCGAATGACGAACAGACTACCCGGTTCCTGGTCGAAGATCATTTCAACGGGTACGCGCGAGTCGGCGCATCCCAAGACGACCGCGAAAGGCGATTGCCCCGCGGCGTGCTCGGCGTGCTGCACCGCTTGCGAGAGCGCTCGCGATGTGCCGTTGATGAAACGTTGGTTGCCCTCGAGCAACGTGCGCAGCGTGTATGGAGTATCTGTCATGCCGGCTATATTGGCGAGGAGGCCCGCGCTGAACCTCGTGTGACCAGCACCGGCACGCGGGAGGCGCGCAGCACGCCTTCCGCCTGCTGCCCAGGAAGGCGCGCGCAAGACCGGAGCGGCCATGCGTTCCCATCACGATGAGATCTGCGTGGAATGCCGCGGCGGCATCCAGGATAGCGGCCACGGGCGCATCTTCCACGACACGCGTCTCCGCGGGAACGTCGTGCCCCTGCGCGATGCGTGCGCCGTCGGCCAGGATGCGCTGGGCCTCTGCTTCCCAACCCGCGATCAGCGGAGCGGGATCCGCTATGACGTACGGGGTCGCCGTCGCAGTCGTGATCGAAGAGACGTCGACCGCTGAGATCAGGACCAAGCGCCCGTGCTGTTCGCCTGCGATCGTACAGGCGATCTCCAATGCCGCCTGCGACTGCTCGGAACCGTCGAGTGGGACGAGCGCGGTCTTGAACATCGCTCTGCCTTTAGCGCCGCTCGTCGCCGGGGAGGGCGAAGGCGGCCTCGAGCATCTCCTCGATGTGCACGAACTTCTCGCGTGGCTTGGCGCCTTGCGCGCGCGCGACTTCGGCGCGATCGATCTCCCGCCAGGCCTCGAAGTCGACGACGACCGCGTTTC
This sequence comes from bacterium, assembly GCA_004297985.1. Classification (GTDB taxonomy): domain Bacteria; phylum Vulcanimicrobiota; class Vulcanimicrobiia; order Vulcanimicrobiales; family SCRA01; genus SCRA01. The sequence goes on from SCRA01000064.1 coordinate 9,648, forward strand.
GCTCGCGCAGCAGGCGATCGATCTCGGTACCACCGGGCTTGGGCGCACGCCCCGGCGTCTGGTCGAGCTCCGAGATGATGCGCTGTACGAGCCCTTGCGCATCGGTGCGGTTGGTTCCGACCACGCCGCGCGGTCCGTGCTTGCACCATCCCGCGGCGTAGACGCCGGGCTCGATGAGGCCCTCGTCGTTGGTCAGGATGCCGCGCGCCTCGTCGAACGGGACGCCCGGGAAGGGCGCGGTGCGATAGCCGATCGCGGAGACGACCGTCTGCACGGGGAGCTCGAAGCGCTCCCCCGTTGGGACCGCGCGCCCCTGCTCTAGACGCGTGCGCTCGAGTACGAGCGCACGTACGCGCCCCTCGCCGAGCACCGCCACGGGTGCCGCGCAGAAGACGACGTGGAGGCGCATCGCGCGCTCGCCGCGCGGCCGCGACGCAAGCTCGCGCAAGATCTCGAGGTTGCGCTGTTTGACTTTGACTTCTTTCTCCGGCACGTGGGGGCCGACGTCGGCGGGGAGCTGATGCGGATCGACGACGACCTCGCAGCGCTCGAGATCACCCAGCTCGCCGAGCTCCTTCGAGGTGAAGCTGGCCTCAACCGGCCCGCGCCGCCCGATGATGTAGAGATCGGTGAGGCTGGCCGCCGCAATGGCTTCGCCGGCGTGGTTGCAGATGTCGGAGGCGGCGAGCTCCGCCTGCGTCTTGGCGATCACGCGCACGACGTCGAGCGCCACGTTGCCGTTGCCGATGACCGCAAGCGCCGTACCGTCGAGCAACGGCGCGAGATCGGTATGCATCGGGTGGCCGTTGTACCAGCCGACGAACGCACCCGAGCCGTAGACGCCCCGCAGATCGTCACCGGGAATGCCGAGCGGGCGATCGACGGCGGCACCGATGCTCAGTACGACGACGTCGTAGGCCGCCTTGAGCTCGTCGTAGGCGAGATCGCGCCCGATCTCCACGTTGCCCAAGAAGCGCGTGCCCGGGCGGCTGAGCGTGCGCTCGAACTGCCTGGTGACGTTCTTGGTGCTCTGGTGATCGGGCGCGATTCCACCGCGTACCAGCCCATACGGTGTGGGAAGGCAGTCGATGACGTCGATGGCGACATCCGGGAGAAGTTTGGCGAGCGCCTCCGCGACGTAGAGTCCGGAGGGTCCGCTGCCGACGATGGCGATCTGCTGGCTCAAGAGGCGAGGTTCTCTCTTGGGGCTGGTGGTGGAGGGGGCGGCTAGGCCCCGCATGGTGGTCAAGATACCGTGCGAGGGGTGGGCACACCCTTTCGATAGGTGGGGGCCCGTGGCGAAGCCGGTATAGACAAGCAGCGAAAGGAGTTTGCCGCCCGCTGCCGTCGCATGGCGAGTGGGCGCTACGCCACGGGAGGCTCTGCTATACTAGCATGCGAGGATGTCCTCCGACAGTAGCCGCATCGGTGGGGCGCGCGGCCTGGCGTTGCTCAATGCCTACTGGGCGCCTCTGAGTTTCCAGGATGCCGCGCTGATGGCGATCGCCGTGCCGGCCGTGTTGGTGCGCCTCGCCCCCGGCCGCTACACCAGCGTGCTGGCGGCGCTGGCCAGTGCCGTTGCGCTCGTGGCGATGCTCGTTCCACCCGTGGCGGGCGCCGTCTCCGATCGCCTGCGGCGGACCGGCGGCATGCGCCGCACGCTCGTGTTGGCCGGTGCCTGCCTTGACGCACTGTGTCTGTTAGCCATGGCTGGGGTCCACACGGCGGCGGCGCTGAGCGTGCTGCTGCTGCTTGCGACGGCCGGCGAGTGTATCAGCATCGCGGCCTATCAAGCGATGATCCCCGAGATCGTGCCGCGGGGGGCCTGGGGCTCCGCCTCCGGCGTCCGCGGTGCCGCTACGCTTGCCGGTACGGTGGCAGGGCTGGCCGTTGCCGGCCTCACCGACCCTGCCACCACTTTCGCCACGGCGGCCGTGGTGGTGCTGGCGGGCGCGTCGACCGTGCTGGGCGTGCCGGAGGGAGCGTGGAGCGAGCCGGAGCACGCACACGTGGGCGATCGCCGGGACTTCGTCATCGTTTTCGCCAGCCGCTCGGCCATCATGTTCGGCATGACGCTCTTGATGACGTTCGTGCTCTATTTCTTTCGCGATGTCTTGAAAGTCGACAATCCCTCGGCGGGCACGGGTCTGGTGGCGGGGTGCGCGCTGGTGGGCGCGATCGCTTCGAGCGTGTGGCTGGGAGCCCTCTCCGATCGCGTGATCCGCAAGGGGCTGGTGGCCGCGGCTGGGGTGCCGATGGCGCTGGCGGCGTTCGGCTTTGCACTGGTGCCGCAACAGCACTGGATCCTGGCGTTCGCCTTAGCCTTCGGGCTGGGCTACGGCGGTTTCATCGCCGCCGATTGGGCGCTGGCGATCGACTCGGTGCCGAAGATGCGCGACGTGGCGCGCGATCTCGGCATCTGGGGCATCGCCTCGAGCCTCCCCGCCATCGTGGCGCCGGCTTTCGGCGGCTGGCTGCTGGCGCGCTACGGCGGAACGCTGGAGGGATACCGCGCGCTCTTCACCGCGGCGGCGGCCTCGTTCGCGCTGGGGTCGCTGATCGTGTTGGGCGTGGGTGCGCGACCGCTCTCACCGTGGTTGGGTGCGGCGTTGCGGCTGATCAGCGTGAGCGCTATGACGCCATACGTGCACATGGCGTATCGTATCCGCGGCTGGGGCCGGCTTCCGTTTGCACGTGGGGCCACGCTGGCGATCGCCAATCATCAGCACGATCTCGACACGATGGCCGTGGTGCTGCGCCTGACGCTGGCTGGACCGTGGCGCCATCCGGTCTTTGCGGCGGCCTCGCGCCGTATGTTCGAGCCCGGCTTCATGGCCGTGCGCACGCCGTGGCTGGAGGCAATGCTGCGCCGCGTGGACTGCTCCGCGCTCTTTGGATTATTGGGCATGTTGCCGATTGAGAATCAGCTCTTCGCGCGGCCGCTGGCGAGTCTGGCGCTGTGCGTACGGCGGCGCCGCGGCAACATAGCGCTTGCCGACGTCTTCCGCGAAGGCGTGCTTGCGCGGCTTGGCTCTGGGGCGCGACGGCTGCGCGATCTCGAACGTCCAGAGCTCTTCCACACCGCGCGCGCGAACGCGACGCTCTCCGCCTTGCGGGAGCCGTACCGCAGCGAAGCCGTCGCACACATGCGCGCGCAGACCGAGGCGGATCTGGTGCGCATGGAGGACGTGCTGCGCCGCGGCGGGACGCTCTTTCTCACCCCCGAGGGGCGCCACAGCACCGATGGGCGCATGAGCCGTCTGCGCGGCACACTGCGCAGGCTGGCGCCGCTTGCCGACGTTCGCCTGGTGGCGATCAGCTACGATCCCCTGCTCGGGCGCCGGCTATCGCTGCTCTACCGCGTGACCCTACCGGCCGACCGCAACGACCTGGAGGCCTCGCTCAAGGCGGCGCGGCCGGTGACCGTGAGCCAACTGCTGGCGGATTGGCTCGCTGAGCGTCGCGACGCCTTCGTTCCGGAGGATGCGGTGAACGCTGTCCAGGAGCGCCTGCACACGCTGCCCGCCATGGTGTTCGTCGATCCCGCCCTGCGAGCGCACCCCGCCCGCGTCACGCGCGCGGCGCTGGCGACGATGCTGCGCCTGGGGATCCTGCGCGGCGAACAGGGGCATCTGCAGCTCGCCGCGCGGCGCCATCCGAAGTTCCCCGACGTGGAGGATATCGTAGCCTTCCAGGCGCGCTTCTTCCGCGAGACACTCGAGGGTGCCGCGCGCCTGGGCTCCTACTCGACGGTGACTGCGGGAAGTGAGACGGTCACGTCGGCCTGAGTAGGGAGCGCGGGCGCTTGCAGCGTGTTCGCCGGTGGTCCCAGTTCCTGGTCGAGGTAATCGAAGCCGAAGCTCTGTGCCACGAGCTGATCGCCCGGGCAGAACGTCGGTGTACCGCTCGCCCCCAGATTGCCCGCGATGGTGTAGGTGCCGCTGGCGGCGGCCCGCACGGTAGCGAACGAAACCCCCGGCGCGCACGTGGCGCCGAGCGTGGGGGTTGTGGCATCGGCGATGTTGATCAACGCCTCGACGACGCCGGGTGGAAACGTGACCGTCAGCGTAACGCCGCCGCTGCCGGTGGAGACGATGCCGGGGGGCGCGAGCGGCGGAAGAAGCGTCTGCGAGGAGAGCGTCGCCGACGCGCTCGAGCTCGTGCTCTGTCCGTTCTGCATGGATGCTACGGTGAGCGTGTAGGTGCCCGTCGGCGGCGGCGCGCCGAGCGCGATCAGGTAGAAGCCCTCGGACCACCCCGATGGCACCTTGGGCCCTTGGCCGAAGGCGTTGGGAACCAGCGTCGCGCGCGGATAGGCGGGGGGGCCACCGTAGATCGGTACCGGCTGGGCGGGAAAGGCCGATTTCCCCAGCACGTCGCCGAACTGCGGCTGCATGGGATAGGCATTCTGCCCGGTCGTGGACGCCAGCGGTGGGCCGATGCCGAAGCCGTCGGCGGCGGCGAGGGCCGTGATCTGCCCCGCGTTGCCGATCGCGAAGGCGTTGGCGCTCGAGCCGAGCGCGATCGAGCTCTGACCTGCGCCGGGATCGCGCGAGTTGCCGGGGCCGGAGAAGCCGGAGGGGCCGGCTAGCAGCGCCTGGTTGATGGGGACGGCCGAGAAGCCGTTGGCGCCGCGGTACGTCTCCAGGACGTTCAATCCGGCACCGCCTCCCGCGAAGTCGACGGTGCCCACGGCGAGTTGCAGCGTGCCGTTCGACGGTGTGAAGGTGGTGGGCGGCGTCGTTCCGCTCTGCCCCGTGGTGCAGCCGTTCAGCGCCCAGAGCGCGGCCAGGGCGGCGACGCGCGGGAAGGCATCTCTCATAGCTTCAACCTCGCGAACAGCGTCCACTGGCTGCTGGGCCCGCTGGGCAGCGTGAGGTAGGGCGACGGCGGATAGGAGGTGACGGCGCCGGGCAGGTAGGCGCTGGGGTTCGCTCCCGAGCCGGGACCGAAGGCGCCGAAGCCGTTATTGATATAGCCTGGGTTGACGTACGGGTAGTTTGCGACGTTCTGAAAGAGATTTTGCACGTGGAGGCCCAGCGTCAGTCGATTGGAGACGTCTTTGGAGATCACCAGGTTCGTGAAGAGGATGGCGTGCGTCAGCGCGCCGTTGAGCGCCTGCGTGCAGCCGCCCCCCGGCGAGCCCACGATGTTCGGCTGGGTGGCTGAGCCTGCGTCTTGCGGATCGGCGTAGTAGCAGAACGAGCCGCCGAAGTTTCCGTAGAGGTTGGTATTGGGCACGTACACGGGTTGACCGTTGATCAGGACGGGGCTTGCGCTCCACGTGCCGACCGGATAGCCGTGGTTATAGACGAAGATCGGGTTCACGCGCCAGCCTTTGCGGCGGTACTCCAGGCTCAGCGTGGCGGTGAGTGGTGAGAGATACTGCGGGTGGACGACCGCTCCCGACGCTAAGAGAGCGGGGGCGACGGAGGGGCGGAAGCCTGTGCTGGAGAGGTAGTTGACGAATTGATTGATGTACGTAGCGTTGAACTGCGCCGAGAGACCGTGCGCCGCTTGGCGTGAGAGTGCGAGCTCGATGCCGGTGGTCTCGCCCTTGCCGTCATTGGTGACGCTCGTCGTGCCGGGGATGGGTGCCCCGGCCGGTGAGATCGTGACCTGCTGACTATTGACGATCACGCTGTAGTCGCGGCGGTGGTAGAGTGTGAGCTTGAGCGAGACATCGCGCGGCAGCTCACGTTCCAGCGAGAGGTCGTAGCTGTCGGACTGCTGAGCCTTGGGGAACGAATAGGGGTCGATGCCGTAGTTCTGCCACCACGCGTTGGCGAGCTCGTCGGCATAGTTCTTGCACGGCGCGCTGAAGTTGGCGGCCGTGCCGCCGCAGATCGGCATGGTCGCAGGCAGGCTCTGGAACGCAGCCGGCGGGTCGTAGATGGTCTCGATCTGGAAGAGCGGCGCGAAGATCGTGGCATGGCCGTAGCCGCCGCGCAGCACGGTGGCGCGCGTGTGGCCCAGCGTCAGCGAGGCGAAGAGCCGCGGCTGCAGCCCGTTCGACTCGTAGGTGCCGGCGCCGGTTGGGACGCGCTCCATGTCGTAGCGTAGGCCGGGCTGAATCATCAGCCGATCCGATGGCATCCAGGCGTCGTCGACGTAGAGGGACGTGCGGTAGAGCGGGTCCTTGATGATCTCATGGAGCGCCGGATAGCGCTGACCGGCGAACGGTCCAGGGGCGCCGCCCGCCAGCGGATCGGAGGGCAGGAAATCCGTGATGGTGGGACCCGCGAAGAAGAGCGAGGGCGAAGGCAGGTAGCCGTTGAGCGACGCGCGCGAGAAACGGTAGTCGAAGCCGAACGAGAGCTGGTGGCGCAGGCTCAGCGCCTGTTCGACGTCGGCGGCGAGGCCGGTGTTCTGCGTGGAGCGCGTGACGTAGAAGTCGCTGAATCCCAGCGTTGGAAAGCCGTAGCCGAAGAGCGGATCGTTGGGGTCGACGGCGGCGTCGACAACCCAGTTCTGCGTGCGATAGACACGCGCGTTGAGATAGCCGCGTCGGCCAAGCGGGCGGGAGAAGCCGATCTTCGAGAGCTCGTACTGCGAGATCTCATAGTCGCCCGTGCCTACCGTGGCGTCGACCGAGGGTTGCCCCGGGTAGAACGGCATCAATGCCTGCGCCTGCGCGGGCGTGAGCGGAGCGGCGCCGCCGAAGAAGAGCGGGGCGTTGGCGTAGACGCCGACGTACGGTGCGCTCGCCGAGGCATAGGGAAAGGTCGCCGCGTCGACACCGTAGTCGCCGTAGAGATGGTTCGCTCCCCAGTTGTTCCAGAGTTGCAGCGTGTTCTCGAGGTGCCGTCCGAATCGGTAGTCGATGTTGGCGAGCGTGTCGTTGGTGACCACGAACGCCACTTGGCCGATGCTGTCGGGATTCGCGGCGTGCGCCGGCCCCCAGGTGTTGCCGAACGGCGGGGCGCAGCAGCCGCCGAAGTCACGATCGTAGCGCCCGCTGACGAAGAACGAGAGGCGGTTGTCCGGCGTGCTGTCCCCGTATTCGAACTTCAGGCCGTGCTGGAAGGCGAAACCACCGTCGTCGATCTGGAGATATCCGCTGGCGGGATAGGTTCCGGTCTTGGTGACGATGTTGACGGAGCCCGAACCGGATCCGCCTTTGCTGGCGCCGCCGGGTCCCGCCGTCACGTTGACGGTGCGTGCACCGTTGATGATGAGGTTATTGATGAAGAGGTTGGAGAGCGGCTCGGCGGCATCGATGCCGTCGAGCTCGAAGCCTTGGTCGTTCTCGAGGCCCCCTCGAATGAGCGGGAAGGAGCCGAGCAGTCCGTTCCCGCTGCCGCCGACTCCGCTGACGCCGGGAAGCGCGTTGAGCAGTGCCGCCTCGTTTTCGCTGGCCGGAAGACCGGTGAGCTGCTCTTGCTGTGCAACGCCGAGAGAGTAGACGTCCGACGGCTGGTAAGGCTGGACGAGCGAAGACGGGGCGCGTGCCGTGACGCGTTCGATGACGCGCAGCGCCCGCGTGAGCGGGACGTTCACGATGAGCGCAGAGTCCTGCGTGATGACCAGGTTCGTCTCAGAGAAGGCTCGATAGCCTTCGCGCGTCGCTGAGAGCGTGTAGACGTCCGGCTGGATCCCTTCGATGACGTAGAGGCCTTTGGCATCTGTGCCGGCGCGGTAGATGCCCGAAGACGCCATCAGCGTGATCTCCACGCCTTGGATGGGGGCGTTGTCGGCTGCGTCGACGATGACGCCGCGCAGCGAGCCGACGGTGACGGCCGCGGCGGGAAGCGCAGCGATCATCAGCGCGGCGGCGAGGAACGCACCGAGGAGGCGCTGCGTGCCCCGAGGATCTGGCCAGGGCAAAGGTCCCATAGCAATCCCTTCGTGGCGGATGGACGCCTGCAGAGAGACGACGGCAAAGGCCTCTTATCGTAGTCTTCCCACGTACGACCCCTCGCTCACACGGCGGCTCGCCCGAAAGTCTTGGCAGGTAATCATGCGGGTTGCAACCCGCGTTGCTGAGTGCGGAGGCCACCGCCTGGCTCCGAGGCGCTTCTCTGGCGGTGCGGAGGGATGCTGTGGAACGGGGCTAAACTTCGTTGCCATGCATCTGACGAGACAGGCTGCCATTGCCGCGTTGACGGCTGCGGGCGTGGGTGCCTCCCGGGCGTTGTTCATGCCCGGGGCGGCGCAGGCGGCGACGGGCGACCACCTCACCGTCTTCGCGGCGGGAACGTTGGCCGCGCCCCTGCGCGCTCTGGATGAGCGGTTTGAGCGCCTGTATCCCCAGACGATCGTCCAGCCGCAGTTCGGCGGCAGCGTCAAGATGGTGAAGCAAATCTCCGATTTGCACGAGATTGCCGACGTGGTCGCCGTGGCCGACTACCGGGTGATCCCGAAGTATCTCTTCGGGAGTGCCGGACGGCAGGCGTATGCGGATTGGTACGTCGGCTTCGCGAGCAATGCCGTCACGCTCATCTACACGCAGCGCAGCAAGTATGCCGACCGTATCACGCCGGAGAACTGGTACGATCTCTTAGCCCAGCCGGGCGTGGCGATAGGCCGCTCGAACCCCGATACCGATCCCTCCGGATACCAGTTCCTGCTGATGCTCGAGCTGGCGGCGCTCCACTACCGGCTCCCCGGTCTGAGCGATCGTATTCTCGCCAACGCGCCGCTGGCCAACGTCCGTGACACCGAGACGGAGTTGATTCCCGCTCTGCAGTCTGGACAGATCGACTACCTGGCGATCTACCGCTCGACGGCGCTGGAGCAAGGCTTCGAGTACCTGCGCCTGCCGCCGCAGATCGATCTCGGTAACGCCCGTTACGCCTCGCTCTACCGGCGGGCGTCGGTGACGACGAAGAACGGCACGCTTACCGGGGCGCCTATCGTCTACGCCGCCACCGTGCCGGCCAACGCGCTGCACGTCGCGAGCGCGCGCTCGTACCTCGCGCTGCTCCTAGGGCCGGAGGGCACGGAGGTGGTGAGGCGCGCCGGGCTCGAGCCGATCACGCCCGCCTTTGCCTGGGCGCCAGACCGTGTCCCCGTGGCGTTGCGCAGCCTGACCAGGCCATGGCCCGGCGTATAGGGAGCGCTCCACGCACCCTCACCATCGCCTTCTCGGCCATAGGAGGCGTGGCGCTGCTGTTCATCGTTCTCCCCCTCGTTCAGCTCTACGCGCTGCAGAGCCCCTCCGGTATCGTCCGTGCTGCAGGCGACGGGTCCGTGCGTGCCTCGATCGCGCTGAGCGTCGAGGCGGCTCTGGCGACGGCACTGCTCGCCGGAGCCGCCGGAGTCCCCTTGGGCTATCTTCTGGCGCGCCATCCCTTTCGTGGAAGAAGCTTGGTAGAGGGAATCGTCGACGTGCCGCTGGCCGTTCCGCATACCGTCGTCGGCATTGCATTGCTGTTGGTCTTTGGGCGTACCGGAATCGTTGGTGCTCCGGTGGAGGCGTGGACGGGTCTGCGCTTTTGGGGCACGGCCGCGGGCGTGATCGTCGCCATGCTCTACGTAAGCATGCCGTATGCCGTCGATACGTCACGTCAGGCGTTCGCCGCGATCGATTCGGAGCTGGAGTCGGTCTCGCGGACGCTTGGCGCAGGACCGTGGCGCACCTTTGCGCGCGTCACGCTCCCGCTGTGCTGGCGCAGCATCGTTGCCGGGATGACGATGTCCGGCGCGCGCGCGCTGAGTGAGTTCGGCGCGATCGTGATCTTGGCATACTACCCGATGACCGCACCGGTCAAGATCTACGACCTCTTTCTCCAAGGCGGCTTGAACGACTCAGCGGCCGCCGCGGTGCTCTTTCTCAGCGTTGCACTCGTCATGTTTGTCGTGCTGAGGCTTCTAACCAACCGGCGCGAGGCGTTGTAGGAGAGACACTCATGCGCATGCCCGTCCTTTTTCTGGGACACGGCAACCCCATGAACGCGATCGAGCAGAACGCGTATAGTCAGGCATGGCAGCATATCGCCGCCGGGCTGCCGCGGCCACGGGTGATCCTCTCGGTCTCCGCGCACTGGTACGTTCCCGGAGCGCGCGTGACGGCGTCGCGCCGCCCGCAGACCATTCATGATTTCGGCGGCTTCCCGCGCGAGCTCTACCGCGTGGAGTATCCCGCGCTCGGTTCGCCGGAGCTCGCGGAGCGCGTGTGCGCGCTGCTGGCCCCTACGGCGGTGACGATGGACGAGGGCTGGGGGCTCGACCACGGGACGTGGTCGCTCCTCGTGCACCTCTACCCGAGCGCCGACGTGCCGGTGGTTCAACTCGGCATCGACGAGACGCTGACTCCGCAGCAGCACGGCGAGCTCGCGCAGCGTCTGCGCTCCCTGCGCGATGAAGGCGTCCTGATTCTGGGCTCGGGCAACGTGGTGCACAACCTCCATACCTATTCATGGGGGCGTCATCCGCGCGAGCCGTACGACTGGGGCCTGCGTTTCGAGGCGCACGTACGCGAGATGATCGAGAGCGGCGATCGCAGCGTCGTGGAGTATGAGCGCTTGGGAGAGGACGCCGAGCTCTCGGTCCCCACACCCGAGCACTTTCTCCCATTGATCTACGTGCTCGCGCAGCGGGAGAACGGCGAGCCCGTCTCCTTCCCCGTTGAAGGCTTCGACGGCGGCTCCGTCTCCATGCTCGGCATGCGCATCGGCTAGCATACCGTCGCCTGACGACGCTACAATATACCAGACGATTCGCGGTACGCCGTGAAGAAGTTGGGAAGTCTCACACGTGAGACTTAGGTAGCTGTTGTGGCTGTTTGCGCCGCATATCATGGCGAGCGTTAGCCATCAACACTGCCTCCAGCGGGGTAACCGATGTACACCCGGGATCCGATCTTCTGGCGTGCCGGCGCAGCAAGTTCCTTGATCGTCATGGTGGCGATCTTGATCGCGTTGACGATCAACACCATCGGCGTCATCAGCGTCGGCGGCGCGAACGTTCCGCCATACACCGTCATCAATCAAGCCATCGGATATGTCGATGACGACTCCCAACACGAGTACGTGCCGACGATCAGTGGAAGCGATCCGCTCTTCGGGCACGTGTACGACGAGCGGCAGGCCACGGCGCTGATCCACGAAGGCAAGCTCGTCATCCAGAGTCGTGCGTGTCTCGAGTGCCATAGCGTCTTCGGTACGGGTGCCTACTTCGCGCCAGACCTCACCAAGTCGTGGCTCGATCCCGTCTGGCGGCAGATGTGGGAGCCCATGACGCAGACGCACACGCGTGCGGACGCGATGGTGGCTTTCCTGATGCATCCCGACAAATACCCCACGTGGACGAGGGAGATGCCCAATCTCCACTTGACGCGCGACGAGGCCCAGGCCGTGGTGGCCTATCTGAAGTGGACCTCGTCGATCAACACCAACGGCTTCCCATTCGGCTTTCAAGCCGACCCCGACACCCCCAACGGCAAGCAGGCCGCCGTCAACCGGTAGCCGCGCCGTAGCACTCGTGCAATCTCAGGAGATGTCAGCGTGACAAGTGTGCGGAGTCTCTACTCGTCCCAGAAGCTTGCGTTGCGCTACTTCACCCTCTCGGTGGCGCTCTTCGGCGTGATGATCGTCTTCGGTCTCGTGGCGGCGACGCAGTACATCCACCCGAGCTTCCTCTTCCCGGCTCTGGCGTTCAACATGGTCAAGACCATGCACGTCGACGTGCTGATCCTCTGGCTGTTGACGGCATTCTTCGGCTCGCTGTTCTGGCTCTTGCCTTCGGAGTTCAAGCGCGACCTCGTGGGCATGCGCGCCGCCAACGTCGTCTTCTGGCTGTTCTGCGCCACGATCGCCGCGGTGGCGCTGACGTTCCTCTTCGTGCAGACCGGTCCGGGAACGGACAAGACGCTCTGGCTCATCAACCAAGGGCGCAAGTACGTCGAAGAGCCGCGCTGGGCGGCCGTCGTCGTGGCCATCGGCATCGCTGTCTTCGTCTACAACATCATCGGGACGGCCGTCGCCGCCAAGCGCGTCACCGGGATCACCGCGGTGATCATCCTCAACATGATCCCGCTCTTCGGACTGTACATGATCGCCTTTCCGGCCATGACCAACATGGCGCTCGATCAGTTCTGGTGGTGGTGGCTGGTGCACTTCTGGGTGGAGGCCACGTGGGAAGTCTTGATCGGCGCCATCGTGGCCCTGGTGCTGATGAGAGTCATGAACGCTTCGCGCAGCGTGGTGGAGACCTGGCTCTACATCGAGGTCGCCTTGGTGCTGGCTACCGGCGTACTGGGCATCGGCCACCACTACTTTTGGATGGGCGCACCCAAGTACTGGCTGGGCATCGGCGGGTTCTTCTCGGCGCTCGAGCCGCTGCCGCTCTTGGGTATGGTGATCCACGCCGTCTACGATGCCGGCGAGCACAAGATGAAGATGACCAACCAGCCCGCCTTCTACTGGACGATGCTCGAGGCATTCGGCAACTTCATCGGCGCCGGCGTCTGGGGCTTCATGATCACCCTGCCGCAGATCAACCTCTTCGCGCACGGCACGCAGTGGACGGCCTCACATGGCCATCTCGCCTTCTGGGGCGCCTACGGCTGCGGCGTGATCTCGGTGATCTACCTGGCCGTTCAAGAGGCCGGAGGGCACGAGCAGATCGGCGGGCGGGCCTGGAAGTGGGCCTTCGGACTCCTCAACACCGGCATGTACGGCATGGGGGGCTCCCTCTTGATCGCCGGTATGGCGCAGGCATTCTACGAGCGAGCCATTGGAGGATCGACCTTCAACGCGTACGTGGCGGCGCAGCAGACGCCGTGGTTCCTCGAGGGCATCTGGATGCGCTGGGTGTTCGGCTTGATATTCACCGCCGGCTACGCCGTCCTCGCTGGCAACTTGATCGCCATCGCGCGGCGCAGCCGCGTGCCCGTCGCCGCCGGAACGCTGGCGGTCGAAGGCGCCGGGACTCGGTAGGGGCGAAGCATGACCCCCATGGGATTCGTCGCCGATGCGATAGGACTGGGGTTGTTCGCTCTTCTCGGGGGGGCGTACGGGCTGCTCTACGCCGTCTCCGAGCTGCGCGCCGATTGCCGCTTCGCCCGCCTCGCGCTGGCGAGCTATGCCGCGCAGAGTGCCATCCTGCTCTCGGTCCTAGCGTTCTCGGCGCTAGGACCCATCTGGAAGGTGTTCTTGCTCGTCAGCGGTATCGCGTACTACTTTATCCCACGCGTGACGCTTCGCTACTTGAAGAACCTGCACGCATCCGGAGAGATACATTCATGATCGCCAACGGGATCAACGTCATCCTCGGCATCTCGCTCGTCTACGTGGCCGTCCTGGACACGCCGCTCTTCGCGGGGCCGTCCTGGCGTGGGATCGCCGCGCTGGCGGCGCTCTGCTTCGTTGCTTTCGCGTTCACCGCGAGGCGTAGCGACTACGCGCCCTGGCACGCCATCCTGACGAGCTGGCTGGGTGCTCTCCTGGTCGCGGCCGTGGGGCTCTCGTTCATACCTGCGTGGCCCGTGGCGGCGTCGACTTGGATCTGCTTCTGGGCGGGCCTGCTGACGGCATTTCTCGCGCTGTGGGCGGCGCTCTACCGTCGTTCGGCGGCGCGCTACCGCGAGCAGCTCGCCGGCAATGGAGCCGCAGCGACGGAGTCGACGTAGTGACACGTTCCGCGCAGTCGCAGCGGCCCGAAGCATCGCTTCCCCCCGCAGCCGAGCATCCATTCCTCCTCGCGTGCCGGCGCGAGGAGTCGCCGTTTACGCCCGTCTGGCTGATGCGCCAGGCCGGGCGTTATCTTCCCGAGTACCGCCGTGTGCGCGAGCGTCTCTCCTTTCTCGAGTTGTGCGGCCGCTCCGATCTGGCGGCCGAGGTCACGGTGACGGCGGCGGAGCGTTTAGGCGTCGACGCGGCGATCATCTTCGCCGACATTCTGCTTCCGCTGGTACCGATGGGCGTCGGGCTGCGCTACGAGAAGGGCGACGGACCGCGCATCGAGCAGCCGATTCGCATGGCCGCCGACGTCGATCGGCTGACGCCCGTGAGCGTCGAGGAGTCCCTTGCATTCGTAGCCGAGACGGTTCGCCTCTCGCGGGCTGGATTGAATGGGAAGGTTCCGCTGATCGGCTTCGCGGGGGCGCCGTTCACGGTGGCCTCGTATCTGATCGAGGGCGGATCCTCGCGCATGCACGTGACCACGAAAGTCTTGATGCAGCGCGATGCGCTGACCTGGCAGCGTCTGATGGAGCGGATCGTCGACGTAACAGCCGACTACCTCAACATGCAGATCGCGGCGGGGGTCGACGCGGTCCAGCTCTTCGACAGTTGGGTAGGATGCCTCTCGCCGCGAGACTACCAGCGTCACGTCCTGCCGTACACGAAGCGGCTGATCTCGGCACTGCGCCCCGGGGTTCCGGTGATCCACTTCGGGACGATGACGGGGAGCCTGCTCGAATTGATGCGGGACGCCGGCGGAGATGTCGTCGGTCTGGATTGGCGCGTGGAGATCGACGAGGCGTGGCAACGCCTCGGGCCGGAAGTTGGCGTCCAGGGCAACCTCGATCCCGCGCTGCTCTTCGCCGACGCGGCGGAGATCCGCAGAGCCGTCCGCGAGATGTTGGCGCGCGCCGGCAGCCGTCCCGGCTACATCGCTAATCTTGGCCACGGCGTCTTACCGGAGACGCCCGTCGACAACGTGCTGGCTTTCGTCGATGCGGTGCATGAGTACGGCCGCCGGTGAGGACCGTCCCATGACGCACGCCACGCCGTTCGATGCCGTCGTCTTGATCGGCTTCGGCGGGCCGACGAGCCCAGAGGAGATTCGCCCCTTCCTGGATCGCGTGCTCGAAGGACGCCCCGTGCCCCGCGCGCGCTACGAGGACGTCGTCCGCCACTACGAGCGTATCGGTGGGCGCTCGCCGTTCAACGAGCTCACCCAGCGGCAGGCCGATGCGCTTGCCGGCGTCCTGCGCATCGAAGGCGTCGAGATTCCCGTACGGGTAGGGCTGCGCCACGCCGCGCCGTTCATCGAAGAGACGCTGCGCGATCTCGCCGCAGAAGGCGCGCGCCATCTCCTTGGCATCGTTTTGGCTGCGCACGAGAGTGAGGCCAGTTGGGAGCGCTACGTCGAGAGCGCGGAGGAGGCCAGACGGCGCATCGGTGCCGGCGCCCCCACGATGACCTACGCGCACCCGTCGTTCGATCACCCGCTGCTGGTGCGTGCGCATGCCCAGCGCGTGCGCGAGGCGCACGAGCGCATGCGGCGCGACACCTTCGCGGGTATGACCCTCATCTTCACGGCGCACAGCATCCCGCAGGCGATGGCCGATCGCGGGCCGTACGTTCGCGAGCTGGTGGGCACCGCTGCCCTGGTGGCTGAGGCGGTAGGCGCGCCGGACTGGCATCTGGCTTACCAAAGCCGCAGCGGCTCGCCCAGCGAGCGGTGGCTGGAGCCGGACGTCTGCCAAGTCTTGAGGCGTTTGCCGTCCGGCTCGGGGAGGCGCGAGGCCGTCGTCGCGCCGATCGGCTTCGTCTGCGATCATGTCGAGGTGCTCTACGATCTCGACGTCGAAGCGGCAGAGGTCGCCGCGACAGCGGGCGTACGCATGGAGCGCGCCCGCGCGCTCAACGACCACCCCGACTTCGTGGCGGTCTTAGCAGAACTCGTCACCGGCCGGCCGAAGGACGCCGGCGGTGCACACGATTCCATGGAGAGCCTATCTCGATGACTACCACGGCGGGCGCCGCCCCGCGAGAGATCCCCGAAGTCCGCCACCCTCGTCACGACGTAGGCGAGCGACCGTTCATCATCATCTGGGAGGTCACGCGCGCCTGCGACTTGGCGTGCCGCCACTGCCGCGCCGACGCGATTCCCCACCGCAACCCGCTGGAGCTCACGACGCCCGAGGCACGCGCGCTGATCGACGAGATCGCGGAATTCGGAAAGCCCTCGCCGATCTTCGTGCTGACCGGCGGCGATCCCATGAAGCGCAACGACATCGCGAAGCTGGTGGAGTACGGCACGTCGAAGGGCGTGCACATGGCGCTCTCGCCGTCGGCAACGCCGCTGGTCACCAGGGAACGCCTCGCGGAGCTCCACGACCTCGGCCTCAAGGCGCTCTCGCTCAGCATCGACGGCTCGACGCCCGAGATCCACGACCACTTCCGCGGCTTCTCCGGCGTCTTCGACCGCACGATCAAGCTGTGGGAGATCGCGCGCGAGATCGGTCTGCGGGTGCAGATCAATACCACCGTGACGCGCCATAACGTCGAAGATCTGGCGGCGGTCGCGCAGCACCTGCGCAGCCATAGCGCGGCGCTGTGGAGCGTCTTCTTCCTGGTGCCAGTCGGGCGCGGGAGCGTGCTCGAGCCGATCACCGCGCAGGAGTCCGAGGACGTGATGAACTTCCTCTACGACGTGGGAACGATCTTGCCGGTGAAGACGACGGAGGGACACCACTTCAAGCGCATCGTGCTCCAGCGCGGCGAGCTGGCCCGTCGCAAGGGGGCGTTGGCGTTGCCGGAGGCGGGACCGCTCTATCATCGTTTGCGCGCCGGGCTGGGAGAGTGGACGCCGGGGCCGCGCGAGCGGCGCAGCCCGATGGATGTCAACGCCGGCCGTGGCTTCGTCTTCATCTCGCACAAGGGCGAGATCTGTCCCAGCGGCTTCATGCCGATGAGCGCCGGCAACGTGCGCACCGATTCGCTGCGCACGGTCTACCGCGAAAGCGATCTCTTCGTCGGCCTGCGCGATCCCTCGCGCTTGAAGGGGCGTTGCGGACGCTGCGAGTTCGCCGCCGTCTGCGGCGGGTCACGCTCTCGTGCCTACGCGGTCACCGGTGACCCCTACGCGGAAGATCCGCTCTGTGCCTACGAGCCGCCGCAATGAGCGCGCGCAGCGTCCAACGGGTAGCGGTCATCGGCGGCGGCATCAGCGGCCTGGCGGCGGCCTACCGGCTGCGCGAGCTGGCCGTTGAACAGAGTCTCCCCGTAGAAGTGACGGTGCTCGAGCGCGCGCCGCGTGCCGGCGGCTGCGTGGAAACCTTACAACGTGACGGCTTCACGATGGAGACGGGCGCCGAGACGCTGCTGGCCGATAAGCCGGCGATCGTGAGCGTGCTGCGGCGGTTGGGTCTGGAGCACGAGCTCGCTCCCACGCGCCCGGAGTTCAAGGGTTCGCGCGTTCTGCGCAACGGTCGCCTGGTCCCGCTTCCGCCCGGCGTCATGCTGTTCGCTCCCAGCAGGCCTGCCGCGCTGGTGACCAGCGGCCTCTTCAGCCTGCGGGGCCTGGCGCGGATGGCGATGGAGCCCTTCGTGCCGGTGCGCCGTTCCTCGGAGGACGAGAGCCTAGCCTCGTTCGTGACCCGGCGCCTGGGGCGCGAGGTCCTCGAGCGCCTCGCGCAGCCGCTGATCGGCGGCATCTACTCCGCCGACCCGCAGCGGCTCAGCATGCAGGCTGCGCTGCCGCGCTTCGTGGAGCTCGAGCAGCGGTACGGAAGCCTCGTACGTGCGTTGACGAGCTCTGACCAAGCCCACCGTTCCGCGACCCTGACGAGCGTGCGCGGCGGGCTCGGCACGATCGTCGATCGTTTCGTGCACGAGCTCTCCGGACGCGTGATCTTGAATCAAGGCGTGCTGGCGCTGCAGCGCCATTGCGATTCCAGTGGGACGCGCAGTTGGGTGCTGTCGCTGGCCGACGGCTCGACGCTCACGGCCGACGCGGTGATTTGCGCAACGCCGCTGCACGAGGGGGCGCGCCTGTTGCGTACGGTGCAGCCGCACCTCTCCGAGCTGCTCGGTTCGATCGCCTACAACTCGATCGCCACCATCAATCTGGCCTTCGACGAAGCCGCTGCGCGGCGGCTGCCGCGCAGCTACGGCCTGGTGGTGCCCTTCGTGGAGGGGCGGCGCATCACCGCGCTGACGATCGTCAGCCAGAAGTATGCCGACCGGGCGCCCCAGGGCAGCGTCTTGCTGCGCGTCTTCATCGGGGGCGCGCTGCAGGCGAATCTGCTCGATTTCGACGACCAGACGCTGGTGCGCGCCGCGCGCGACGAGATTCGCGATCTGTTGGGCATCTCGGCCAACCCGCTGCTGACCACGGTCCGGCGCTGGCCGCATCGCTTGCCGGAGTACGCCCTCGGCCACCGCGAGCGCATCGCCCAGATCGAGCGCGAAGCGAGCGCTCTGCCGTGCTTCGCGCTGGCGGGAGCGGCGCTCCAGGGCGTCGGCGTTCCCGATTGCGTCCAGAGCGGTGAGCGTGCCGCGGACTCCATGCTCGCGGCGCTCTTCCCCGCCGGCTCGGACGTGCACGTCAAAGCTTCGTAGGCGTGTTGTACTCGCGGTCGAGGATGCCATACGCGCACAAGTCTTCGTAGCGCCCGTCGTGCTCGTGGCGGGCACTCTCACGCATGATCCCTTCCAGGACGAAGCCATGCGCCTCGTAGAGGCGGCGGGCGCGGGCATTGGAGGCGTGGACTTCGAGGTAGACGCGGTGCGCGCCGCGCTCGTCGAACGCGTGGCGCAGCGCCCACTCCAGCGCGAAGGAGCCGATGCCTATCCCTTGTTGGGCCGCCGCGATACGCCGCACCTCGAAGATCCACGCGTCCTCCTGATCGATGAGGAGGAGCATGCCCACGCGGGTCTCGCGCTCGTCGACGACGACGAGGTTGCCGACGTTGGGGCGCTCCAGGGAACCCAGCACCTGCTCTTCGCTGGGTTCGTTGAGAGACGCCGCCACGTGCTCGAGCCGATGGAGCGCGATCACGAAGGGTGCGTCGGCAGCGGTCATGGGGCGCATGCGATAGGCAGACATGACCGCTTGCTTCGCGAGCGGCAGGGGGACTCCTGAAGGGTTGTAGCGGAAAGCAATCGAGCGCCCGTAGCGAATGATACCCGGCGGAGGTAGCCTCATGCCCGAGAGCGATGTCCAGCTCTTCGAAACGATCGTGCGGAACATGGCCGACGCGGTGATCTACTCCGACGAGCGCGGCGTGATCCGCCTCTGGAACCGCGGTGCCGAGCGCATCTTCGGCTTCACGGCCGCCGAGGCGATCGGCCAGACGCTCGACATCATCATCCCTGAACGCTTGCGCGCCCGCCACTGGGAGGGCTATCGCAGCGTCATGGAGAGCGGCGAGAGCCGCTACGGTGCCGGCCAGCTCCTCGCCGTCCCCGGCATCCGCAAAGATGGCGAGCGCATCTCGCTCGAGTTCTCCATCCTGCCGATGAAAGACGAGCAGGGGCACATGCACGGCATGGCGGCGATCATGCGCGACGTAACCACGCGCTTCGAGGAGATGCGGGCGTTGCGCCGGCAGTTGGCCGCCTCCTCCAGTATCGGCTAGCAATTCCCAGCGTTCTCCCAGCGGTATCCATGCGTGCTCCCAGGGAGGTGCGCTACGCTGAAGCTGGGAGGGACGGGCGATGACCGAGGCAGCTCCGCTGCTCGCCGCCGCAGGCGTCGTGGCGGCAGTCTGGTTCTTCTCGCTCGCGGGTGCGGCGGCGCGCCGAGAAGGCGCGGTACGGCGGACCGTAGCCGGGCCCTGGTGGCGTCACTGAGTTGGGTCATCGCCCGTCGTCGGGGATACCGCTCTACGGACCGTACTCCAGCAGCTTCTGGAGCATGGCGGCCTGCGACTCACTCGAATCGTAGGCTTGCTTCGCGGCATCTTTCGTCTTCTGGCTCTTGCCGCACCGCATCTCGAACGCTGCAAGGTCCGAGGCGGCTTTGCTATGCGCGGCCATCACCGTCATCGCGTCATGATCGACGTCACCGCTCATCTTCTGATCGGCGGCCATCATGTTGCCTTGTTCGACGATAGCGTGCAGCGCGTTCGCGCTGCAGTCGGATGCGGCCGGCGCCTGCGCGGTCTGCGCCTGCGCGAGCCCAGCCATGCCCATTGCGAGTGCAAGGGCGAGGGGTGGTACTATGCGTATGGTCATCGTCAACCTCCATGCCCTCTCCAACGTTGTCACGCGTTCGACGGATGACCGCGCAATATCACGTGCGTAGTGCCGCCGTGCTGACGTGCGAGACGGCGGTCGGCAGATCCGACAGACGCCTACGACGCGATGACCGGCGCCGCCTGATGCGTGCGATAGCGCTCGATGACGCGGGGATCGGGATCGTGCCCAAGGCCCGGACCTTGCGGCACGGAGATGAGTCCGTCGACGGCGTCCGTCGCTTGCCCGTATGGGCTCGCCTCGAGGTCCATGTAGAGGCGTTCGAAGACCGTCTCGCTCGGAAGGGTCGCCGTGATGTGCAGCGTGGCCAGGAAGCCCGGGCCGAAGTACGCGCAATGCGGCACGACGGCGACATTGTGAGCCTCGGCGAGCGCCAGTACCTTGCGGGTCTCGCTCACGCCTCCCACCTTCGTCACGCTCGGCTGTGCGATGTCGACGGCTCCGGCGTCGAACATGCGCTTGAACTCGCCCACCCATGACGCGTTCTCTCCGGCGGCGATCTTCATCGGTGCCTGTGCGCGAAGGTCCGCGAGTGCGGCGAAGTCCTCGGGTGGAAAGAGCGGCTCCTCGAGCCACTCGAGGTCATACTGGGCGAGATGCTCGGACATCGTTCGCGCCTGCGCAGGTGTCCACGGGCAGTTCGTATCCAGCATGAGCGCCACGTCTGCGCCGGCGGCTTCGCGCCCCGACCTCACGTTCGGCTCGGCGATCTCGTGCAGTTTGATGGCGCGATAGCCGCGGTCGAGGGCATCAGCGACATTGCGCGCCACCAGGTGCGGATCGCCGTAGCGCAGGAGGCTCGCGTATGCGGGTACGTGCGTGCGCCCCGCTCCACCCAACAGACGATAGAGCGGCAGACCGGCCTGTTTGCCGGCGATGTCCCAGAGCGCGATGTCGATGGCCGAGAGCCCGTACGGAACCAGCCCGCTTCGCCCGAAGAGGTGAAGGCTATGCTGGAGCGCGGCCATCAGCTCGCCGATCTGGTCGGCCCCGCGACCGATGCACAGCGGGGCGATCATCGTATCGATGGTCGCCTTGAGAGCGTGACAGGCATTGTGGCCGAAAGGCTCGCCCCACCCGCTGATGCCGGCGTCGGTATCGACGCGGACGAGCAGCATCTGAAGCGACGTCCACGCGCTTCCGCCGACGAACGCGGTGGGCGGACCACCGTTCGTATACGGGATGCTGAGGACGGTCGTCTCGATGCTCGTGATCTTCATGTGGGAGCTTTTTGGTGTACCTCGGCGATGAGCCTCTGCCAGGCCTTGCGTTCCTGCGTGGGGCGCACCAGCGGCGCGAGGCGCCGGCACCAACGCCGCAGGCCGGCGTAGAACGCGCGGTCGCGCTCGGCGCGCTCGAGCAACTCCGCCAGGCCGCGCGTGTCGCCCGTAGGATAGAGACCCGGATAATCCGCCCCCAAGACGCCGCGCGTTCCCCCGATGTTGGAGCCCAGGATCGGCACGCCCGCCGCCAACGCCTCCGAGACGACGTTTGCGCCCCCCTCGCTGCGGGAGCTGACCACCAGCAGGCGGCATCCCGCCAAGAGGCGTTGCGCACGCGCATGGCTCACTTCACCCAACCATTGATACCGGGGGTTGCGCGCCATCTCTCGGTGCGCGCGTTCCTCATAGCGCGGCTCGAGTGCGCGGCCGGCTTGCAGCACCTTGATGCGAGAGTCTTCCGGCATCAGCCGTGCCGCCATCGCGGCGCGAAAGGGATCCTTGACGGCCCGCAGATTGCCTAGGACCACCACGCGAAAGTCGCCGCTCGTGCTGAGCCGCGCCGCGCGCGGATGTGCGGTGGCCGACTGGATGATCGCGCGCGCCTTGCTGCGCAGGTGCGCGGGGAGCTCACGGATGCCTTCAGGCTGGAGGAGCACCAGCCGCGTTGCCAGCTCGAGCGATCGGCGGGCCGCGGCGCTGCGCCCGATATCGTGATAGAGATCGGTTCCCGTGAGCGCGACGATGAGTGGACGCTCGGGATAGAGGCGGTGGAAGCGCGAGGCGGACGCGGCGCTGCGCCGTGCATGCAGGGCGATCAGCGCATCGCAGGGGCGTCCGTCGTACCGCTCCTGCAGGCGCACGCGGTGACCGAGCGAGCGCAGCAGGCGTGCCCAGCGTCGTGCCGTGACGGCGTTTCCGTTGACCGCTCCGGGGCGCGCCGGGGAGATGATGTCGACGGTCACCGGGAGGGTGGCCTTGGTTTGGCGTGAATCATGCAAGACATAGGAGAAGTCTTACGTATGCCGCAAGCGGTTGAATCTCCCGCCGTCGCCGTCGAGGCCCTCACCGATGCTCGCCTGCGCACGAACGCTCTGATCGAGGACTTGGCGGACGAGCTGTTGCGCGTGCCGCTCGTGGAGAACGTGAACCCGCTGCTGTGGGAGATCGGCCACATCGCGTGGTTCCAGGAATACTGGCTCCTGCGCCGGCTCCATGGGAAGGAGCCGCTCGATACGCGGACGGACAGTCTCTACGATTCGGCGGCGGTGGCTCATGACACGCGCTGGACGCTGCCATTGCCCGATCGCTCTGGGACGCGGGCCTACATGGAGGAGACGCTCGCACGGGTTGTCGCCATGCTGGAGCGCAGCCCGCACGCTCAGGGAACGCGATACTTCCGGATGCTGGCGACCTTCCACGAAGACATGCACGCCGAAGCGCTGCTCTACACGCGGCAGTTTCTCGGCTATCCCGCACCGCCGTTCGTCACGGCTGCGGCTGAAGAAGCGCCTGCGGGTGCGCTGGAAGAGAGCGACGCCGCCATCCCCGGCGGCCACTTGATGCTAGGAGCGAACGCGGAAGACGGCTTCGCGTTCGACAACGAGAAGTGGGCGCACGCGGTATTCGTCGCGCCGTTTCGGATCGCGCGGACTCCCGTGACGAATGCGGCCTATGCGCGCTTTGTCTCCGAAGGCGGATACGCGCGCCGGGAGTTGTGGAGCGCGCAGGGATGGGCGTGGCGCTCCGAGCGTGGCGCGGAGCACCCCGCATACTGGCGGCGCGGCGAAGACGGAGGCTGGGAGCAGCGGCGCTTCGACCGTTGGATCGCGCTGCGCGGCGACGAGCCGGTGGTGCACGTCTGTTGGCACGAGGCGCAGGCTTACTGCCGTTGGGCGGGGCGCCGCCTGCCCACGGAGGCGGAGTGGGAGTACGCCGCGTCGATGACTTCCGACGGAGAGAAGCTGCGCTACCCGTGGGGCAACGATGCCCCGACGCTGCTGCATGCCAACCTCGATCAAGCACGGGGCAACGTCGCCCCGGTGTGGGCGTACGGCGCGGGCGACAGCCCCTGGCGCTGCCGGCAGATGGCCGGCAACGTCTGGGAGTGGACGGCGGACCCGTTCGAGCCCTACGCGGGCTTCGTGGCGGACCCCTACAAGGAGTACTCGCAGCCGTGGTTCGGCACGCACAAAGTGCTGCGCGGCGGCGCCTGGAGCACACGCGCGCGGCTCATTCGCAACACGTGGCGGAACTTCTACATGCCGCACCGCACGGACGTCGCCGCCGGTTTTCGTACCTGCGCGCTCACCCCGGGCGAACGCGATAGATGACCCCGTTGTGGTCGTCGGCGACGAAGAGGCTGCCCTTCGCTCCGACGGCGATGCCGGTTGGGCGGCCGAGATAGCTCGTGTTCACGCTGCCGCCGAAGCCCGAGAGGAACGGCTGCCACTGCGCGCTGGGATTGCTCCAGTCCACCGGCGTACGCGGCGTGTCGCCGTTCATCGGCACGAAGGCCACGCCTGGCGATGTGGCGGGGCAGCAGTGCCACGAACCGTGTGAGGCTACGAAGAGCCCGCCGCGATACTGCGCTGGGAAGGCGTAGGCACCCGTGGGGTTCGAGGGATAGAAGGCGGCGCCGATGTGCGTGGCGTAGGCGGGGAACTCCACGCGTGGAACGGCTACGCTTGCGCAGTTCGAGCTGCTCACGTACGCGACGCGATTCTCCTCGCATTCTGGCCAGCCGTAGTCTACCGGCGACCCGGATTGCAGCGTCACCGCGTCCACGGACTCGTACGGGTGGCCGTAGGGGAGGTTATCCTGCCCGGCTCCGCCCGCCCAGAGCACGCCGCTGCTTGGGTTCACGGCGAGTGCGATGGGGTTGCGGATGCGCCTGGCGATCGTGTGCATGCCCGTGCCGGCAAGACCCATCGCTTGAATGGTAGCGCGCGTCGGATCGACCTCCGTACACGCGTTGCACGAGGAGCCGACGCCGACATACACGGTGGTAGCGCCGACGGCGAGCGAGCTGGTGACGTGGACGTCGCCGTCGGAGTTCGCCGGGATGCCGCCCGTGCGAATCGCCGCGATCGGCTGTGCGCTCGCGTCCGGCTCCGTTTGATCGCCGCTGTGGTAGGCGGTGCGATAGACGTGGTACTCGGTGGCGACGTAGATCGTGCTCCCGTCGGGTGAGATCGCGACGCCGTTCGCGGGGCCTTCTCCCGAAGGCAAGGTGATGAAGACGTGCGGCGTGCCGGCGGCACCGGCGCCCTCGGCGTTTGGAACGAGGTAGACCTGTGCGCTCGTGGTGCCGACGAGGAGATCGCCGTTGGGGAGCGCGGCGAGCTCGCGCGCCGACGGGACGTTGGCAATGGTGCTGGAGACGAATCCCGTGGGGAGTATGAACGCGGGGTTGGTGGTTGGCGCCGAGCTTCCCGGTGATGTGGAAGCCGCCGGCGCCGCCGCAGAGGACGGTGCTCCACCGCCGCCGCACGCGGCGAGGCTGGTAGCGAGCGCGAGGCCGACAACCGACACGAATGCACGCATGCGCCGCGCCTTTCCTAGGTGTCGAGGAGCAGGCGCGCCAGACTGGGCAGCGCCTCACCGTACGTGGGGTGAATATGAACGGAGCGCTCGAGGACGCGCCACGTGGAGTGGGCCTCCATGTGCGCGAGGACCACGTGAACCACCTCGGCGGCCTCGTATCCAACGAGTGTCGCTCCGAGGATGCGATCGGTCTTGGCTTCGACGACGAGGCGATAGAAGCCCAGGTCGTGACCCCACTCGATGGCCCGTGCGACGTGAGATACGGGAAGATCGACCGATCGCGCATCCAAGCCGCTGCGCTTGGCATCCTCGATCGTCATGCCCACGCGGCCGACTTGCGGCTCCGTGTACACGGCGTAGCCCAGGACGCGGTCGTCA
The DNA here is from genome assembly GCA_004297985.1 of bacterium. Lineage (GTDB taxonomy): Bacteria > Vulcanimicrobiota > Vulcanimicrobiia > Vulcanimicrobiales > SCRA01 > SCRA01. The sequence continues at coordinate 34,666 of SCRA01000064.1, forward strand.
CGCCTGCGGTCACCGCCGGAGAGAATGGCTTTGAGCCGGCGATAGTCCTCCCAGGAGACGTGCGTGAACGCCGGCTGTCCGGCGACGTCCGCGATCGCGTAGACGCCTTGTGCGCTGGTTCGAAACCGTTCGTCGATCGCCACCATCCCGCGCGCATCGAGCGTGACGCCGGCGGCCTTCGCATTGAGCGCCGCAGTGTTAGGGCTCCGTCCTACGGCGACGAGGAGCGCTTCGCCGCACAGCTCGCTATGATCATCGAGCGCGAGCGTGAAGAGGCCGCCGTCGTAGGCGACGTGCGTGACGTCGCGACCCAGGTGGAGTTGAACGCCATCGCGCGCGAGCGACGTCTGAAGCACCGCGGAAACGTCGGCCTCCTCGCGGGCGAGAACGCGGGCGTTGTGGTCGATGATGTGGACGGTGCTTCCCAGGCGCGCCAGGCCCTGCCCGAGCTCGAGGCCTACGTAGCCGCCGCCGAGCACGAGCGTGCGGCGCGGCAGCTCTTCCAGCTCGAAGAAGTTCTCGTTGGTGAGGAACGGCGTCCCGGCAAGTCCGGGGATCGGCGGAACGGCGGCGCTCGTTCCGGTGTTGATCACGACGGTCGCGCCTTGTACGGCGGCGCCGTCCGCGGAGATCGTGCGCTCGCCGGTAAATTCGGCGCCGGCCCGCACGACGTTGACGCCCGCACGCGTCAAACGCTTCTCGACGCCGTTGGTGAACGAGTCGCGCACGGAGCGTACGCGAGCCATCACGGCGGGAAAGTCCACGCGGATCTCGGCGTGGATGCCCAGCGGTGCCGCGGCACGCGCGCGTCCGGCAACGTGCGCGGCGCCAAGAAACGCCTTCGAGGGCGTGCATCCGTAGTTGACGCAGGAGCCGCCCAGGCGCCCGCGTTCGAAGAGCGTCACCCGCTTTCCATCGCGTGAGAGGTCGACCGCGAGCGGCACTCCGCCCTGTCCACTTCCCAGGATGACGGCATCGGCTTGATCCATGAGGTACACCTCGTCCGCTCGATAGGCGCTACGGCCTTGGTTACTCCGTCGATAGGGATCCGAAGAGATCGCGCAGCTTCGCTTTCGTCTCGAAACCGATGCCGGGTACCTCGGGCGGCGCGACGCGCCCGCCTTGCGGTGTCACGCCATCGGAGAGGCCGCCGAACGGCGCGAAAGAGAACGGATTGACCTCGCAGCCGCCCAAACCCAGTGCGCTGACGACGTGGAGAGAGAAGAGGTGGCCGCCATGCGGCCAGAAGGCGGAGCGCGGCCAGCCACCGCCTTTCAGCGTCTCGATGATCTGCAGGTATCCGGGGAGCCCGTAGGTATGCACGGGGTCGAAGAGCAGGATGTCTTTGGCGGGTCGCAGGCCGCCGTAGCGGTCGAGCAGCTTGGCTTCGGCGGCAGAGAAGAGCGCTTCGCCCGCGGCGATAGCACCGTGGTAGGCGATCACGGTGGCCGCATGGGTTTCGAAGTCGAGCGGGTCGCAGATGTCTTCGAACCACCACAGGTGGTGGGGGCGCAGCGCCGCCGCCGCCGCGAGGCACTGCTCCGCATTGAAAGAGTTCATAGCATCGACGGCGAGGTGGTTGGGGGCGGCGAGCAGCGCCTGTACGGCCTCGATGCGCTTGAGATCTCGTTCGAGCGGCGCACCGCCGATCTTGATCTTGACGTGCGTGTAGCCTTGCGCGAGCATGGCGCGCACTTCATCGGAGAGTTGCGACAGGTCGTCGGTGGGGTAGGAGTAGCCGCCGCCCGCGTAAGCGGGGACCGTTGGGTGAGGTGCGCTCCCATCGCCTACGAGATCGGCGATGAGGCGGTAGAGCGGGACACCGGCGATCTTGGCGGCCGCGTCCCAGACGGCCATGTCGAGCGTGCCCACGGCGACGCATCGCTCCCCATGGCCGCCGGGCTTCTCTCCTTTCATCATGGTCTTCCAGGCGCGGAACGGGTCGAGGTTGGTGCCGGCGCCGTTGGCGAGATCCGCGTCGGCGGCGGCGAGGAGCCGCGGCGCGAAGCGCTCGCGGATGAGGCCTCCTTGCGCGAAACGGCCGATGGAGGCGAAGCCGTAACCGACCACGGGCTTGCCGTCGCGAACGGTGTCGGTGGTGAGCGCAACGATGCTGGTGGTGAGGCCGCCGGAGGGTAACGCGGGATCGTTGTAGCGGGAGATCGGTACCGAGCGCTCCCGGACGTCGACGATGCGCATGACGCGGGCCTTCGACGGGTGGATGTGGCGGCCTGGCGCGATGGCGACGCCCCGCGGGGAGCAAAAAAGCACGCCCCTGATTGCTCGGGCCGGATCGCGATGCTATAATACGGCAACCGAATATGAACTATATCATCCGAGTAACGGACGAGAAAGCGCCGTGTATGAACGTGCTGTTTCGCGACGCGCTGCTGTGGGATGGGGTCGGCTCCGAAGCGCGTCCCCACATGGACGTACTTGTCGAGAACGGCAAGATCGCTGCCGTCCGGGCGACGGGGGGCGCCTCGCGTCCGGGCGAGACGCAGGTTGTGGATCTTCAGGGCGCATGCCTCTTGCCGGGCCTGATCGACATGCACGTGCACTTGATCTGGAGCGGATCGGCGGATCCCGTCTCCGTCGTGGACGCGGAAGGCGAGCAGCTCACGACGGTGCGCGCGGTGGCCAACGCCCAGACGCAACTGCGCAGCGGCGTCACGACGGTGCGGGATGTGGGCAGCAACTGGGACATCGCCATCGCCGTCTCCCGTGCGATCTCCCGCGGGCACATCGCTGGGCCGCGTGTCGTGGCTTCCGGGCGCACGATCATCATGACGGGCGGGCACGATCCCTTTTGGGGCATCCCCTGCGATGGACCCGATGCCGTCTTGCGGGGCGTGCGGACTCAGATCTACGGCGGGGCCGGGGTGATCAAAGTCGCGGCGACGGGAGGTGTCTACGGCCGCCCGGAGGGTGAGGAGATCGGGCAGAGCGAGTTGAGCTACGAGGAGTTGGCCGTCGCCGCCGGTGAGGCGCATCGCTTCGGGCTCCGAGTTGCCGCTCACGCGCTCGGCACACGGGGCATCGCGGATGCCGTCCATGCGGGTGTCGACACGATCGAGCACGGAATCTTTCTCTCCGAGGAGATCGTGGCGGAGATGAAGCGGAAAGGCACGGCCTTGACGCCCACGCTCCTCATCTATCGCACGATCGCCGAAGGGAGCCGCGCCGGGATCCCCGCCTACGCCGTGGAGAAGGCGAAGAAGGCGGTCAAGGCCCATCGTGAGAGCTTCGAGATGGCCATGGAAGCGGGCATTCCCATCGTGGCCGGAACCGATGCGGGCTCGTGCAACGCGCCCCACCCGTCGTTGATCGCGGAGTTGCGCGCGCTCCACGAATATGGAATGCCGCGCGATGTCGCGCTTCGTGCCGCCACGAGCACGGCGGCGGCGGCCCTTGGAAAAGCCGCTGAGTTCGGGACGATCGAGCCCGGAAAATCCGCGGACGTGCTGGTCGTGGACGGCAATCCCCTGGAGCGGCTCGACGATCTCGAGCGGGTGCGCTGCGTGATGTGCGCCGGACGGTTCTTCGTCGGGCCCTGATGGCCAGGAGTAGACGCGGCTGAGGGCCTAAGCGGGCAATGTTCGCTGCTCGGGATCGAAGGTTGCCTTGACGGGCTCCTCTGCTTGCCGCAAGAGGTCCATCGCGCTCGCCACGACGGCGCGGTGGACCTCACGCGCGCCGGCCGGGCCCATAGGGGCGTCTGCGTACGGAGTGATGAGCGCTCGCGGTACGTCCACGAGCGAGGAACGCATCGTACCGATGATGACGGTTGGGATGCCGGCTGACTCCAAGGCTCTGGCGACCAAACTGGCCGTATAGTGGCACATGTTTCAGATCGGTACGAGCAGCGCGGCATCCGGCTTGTCAACCGAAACCTGCTTGACGATCTGCGGAATCGTCGCTTCGATGAAGGTTGGCCAGTCCAGGAGAAAGCCGCTCCAGCTCACGATGCGCGGTGAGAGTTGCACGCCGCACGCCGTGATCGCTTCCCGTGGGAGCACGCTTTCGAGGTCGCTTCGCGCCGCCGCCTGATTGAAGTGTTCGTGCGCGAAGTCGATGGCGTCGTTGCGCACCCACGTATCGAGGATACGATGCGTCGCGTCTCCGATGATCGATGACGCGCTGAACGGGGCATGGACGTGGACGTCATACGCCCCCGAGGTGGTGAGCACGCTGACCGAACGGGGATCCACGGGCTTCGCGAACGGGACCTGCTGCAAAGGCAGGGGCATCGGCATCGTGGGCATCACTGCGCGAAAATCGGGGGGATCCTTGCTGAGCGCTTCGAGGGCTTCGGGCAGCCATGCCGCCCAACGCTTCCGATATGGATTGGCCTTCATGTTCCCGTCGTCCAATCTCCGTACGTCTGCCGGGTTGGTGGAAATTGTGGGTAAACCGTGCAGCAGGCTACTGAAATGTACCGGATCATCGTCCTCGTTGCGCGCATCCTGCTCGGCCTGATCTTCGCGGTTCTCGGCATGAACGGCTTCGTGCTGTTCACGCCGAATCCGCCCTCGATTCCACCAACGGCGGGAGCGTTCTTCGGCGCCATGGCGACGTCGCACTTCTCCTATTTCGTCTTCGGCGTTCAAGTGCTCTCGGGAATCTTGCTGCTCGTGAACCGCTACGTTCCGCTTGCCCTGGTGGCGCTGGCGGGGGTGATCGCCAATATTCTAGCCTTTCACATCGCCATGTGGCCGGCGACGCTCGTGCCCATGCCGATCGTTGTGACCGCGCTCTGGTTCATCGTCGCGTGGCCCCTACGCGCGCATTTCGCGCCGCTGTTTGCCGCCAAGCCGTAAGGAGTGAGGTTTCATGCAGAAGATCGTTCCATTCTTGTGGTTTGATGACAAAGCCGAGGAGGCCGCTAACTTCTACGTCTCGGTCTTCAAGAACTCGAGGATCGAGAACATCAGCCGCTATGGCGAGGCGGGGCCGGGGCCGAGCGGCTCCGTGATGGTCGTGGAGTTCCAGCTCGAAGGGCAGGACTTCATGGCGCTCAACGGCGGGGAACCGGCCACCCCTTCGCAGGCCATCGCGTTATTCGTGAACTGCGAGACGCAGGCCGACGTCGATGCATTGTGGGACAAGCTCTCCGAAGGCGGCCAG
>SCRA01000065.1 GCA_004297985.1 bacterium
CGAATGGAGCGCAGCGCAATGAGTGGGATAAAGCAATCGCGCGTCGCGCGGATTGCGCTCCCGGAGGGGCTTTGGGAGCGGAAGGGTTCCCACGAATGGAGCGCAGCGCAATGAGTGGGACTGAGTCACCGATCATCAACCTCAGCGGGGCCATGAGCCCGCCTGCGATCGGCTCGCCCTACATGAACGACACGTATCAGAGCGTGCTCGCCGAGTTGACCGGCCCCCAGAAGGCCGCCATCCTGCTCATCACGCTGGGCCTGGAGCTGGCGGCGACGGTGTTCAAATTCCTCCGCCAGGACGAAGTGGAGCGCGTGGTCGTCGAGATCGCGAAGATCACGACGGTTCCGCTGGAGAAGCGCGACGCCGTCGTCGCGGAGGCCTATCAGCGCGCCATCGCCCTCAAGTACATCAACGAGGGCGGCATCGAGTACGCCAAGGAGATCCTCGAGCGCAGCTTCGGCGCGGGCCAGGCCGACGACATGACCAGTCGCCTCTTCGCGGCGCTCAAGCACGGCAATCCGCTCGAGTTGGTGAAAAACACGGAGCCGGCCCAGCTGCTCCAGTTCATCCAGGACGAGCATCCGCAGACGATCGCGCTGATTCTCGTCTATATGAGCGCCGACCAGGCCGGTCAGGTGCTCTCGGCGTTGACGCCCGAGCTTCAGGCCGACGTTGCGATGCGTATCGCGATCCTGCAGAAAACCGCACCGGAGGTGCTCGAACAGTTGGACGAGCTCCTTGGCCGCAGGCTGTTGGTTAGCGGAGCCGACTTCGCCAAGGCAGGCGGTGTCCAGTCGCTGGCACAGGTGATGAATTTCGTCGACCGCGAGACGGAGAAGAATATTCTCGAAGGCCTCTCACAGCGCGATCCAGAGATCGCCAACGAGGTCAAGAACCTGCTGTTCGTCTTCGAGGACATTGCCAACATGGACGAGCGCTCGATCCAGCGGATGCTGCGCGAAGTGGACGGCAAGGACTTGGCGCTGGCCCTCAAGACGGCGAACGAAGATCTCCTTGCCAAGGTCTACAAGAACATGTCGCAGCGCGCGGCGCAGACCCTCAAGGAGGACATCGAGGTCCTCGGTCCGGTGCGCGTACGCGATGTCGGCCGTGCCCAACAGACGATTGTCGACGTCATCCGCACGCTCGAGGAGAACGGGCAGATCATCATCGCGCGCGGCTCGAAGGACGAGCGGTTCGTGTGATGGCGAAAGGCCGAGGCTAGCGCGTGCGCCGCGTCGTCAAGGGTGCGCACATCGTCAGCGAGCGCTATCTCGTCACGGCGTCGGAGTGCTCCTCCGCTGAAGGCACCGCGCCGGCCGGCGATCCGCCCTCTGCCGGGACGCAGGGCGGTGCGCCGCGTGCTCTCGAGCAGGCGCAGTCGGCGGCGCTGGCAGCAGAGCTCGACGTTGCGCGGGAGCAGGCCTTCAGCCTGGTCCATGAGGCGCACGACCGAGCTGCGGCCATCGTCACCGACGCGCGGGCACACAGCGAAGCAATGATCGATGAGGCCGCCCAGGCCGTTGCATCCTTGCGCGAAGGGGCACGGAGCGGCGGCTATGACGAGGGCCTTGCCCAGGGACACCATACCGCTGAGGAGGAGATGGCCGGCGCTCTCTCCGCGCTGCGCAGCATCGTAGAGGCCGCACGCGATGGGCGGCGTTCGGTGATCGCCTCCGCAGAGGCGGAGATCGTCCGGCTGGCAATGCTCGTGGCCCAGCGCGTGGTGCACCGCGAGATCGAGAGCGATCCGCGCGTGGTGCTCGACGTCGCGCGAGCTGCCATTGCCCGTCTCTCCGATAAGGAGACGATGGTGGTGCGCGTCAATCCTGGCGACCTGGAAACGGTCCGCACGGCGCGCGAGGAGCTCTTCCCCGGAGATGCAAGGCAGATCCGCTTCGTCGGCGACCTGCGCGTCGACCGCGGCGGTGTGGTCATCGATACGGAGGCCGGCAGCGTCGACGCGAAGATCGAGCATCAGCTTCAGGAAGCACGCCGCCTCCTGCATCTGGATGAAGAGGAGATCACGCTCGATCGCCAGGTGAGTAGCGAGGGGGTCGTCGGTCGTGCTGAAGCAAGCTGAGCCGCTCGATCCTCCGCGCTTCTCCGCCGATCGTTGCGTTGCGGAGCTGCGTGGTGCCGATCTCATCCGTAGCAACGGCCGCGTATGCCAAGTCATCGGCGTTGTCATCGAAAGCCTCGGCCCGCGGATGGCGGTCGGTGAGACGTGCCGCATCTCGTACCGGCGCAACGCCGCCCCCGTGTTGGCCGAAGTCGTCGGCTTCCGCGACAACAGAGTTCTCATCATGCCGCTGGGCGAGCTCGCCGGCATCGGAGCGGGCTCCGAGGTCTTCGCCTTGGGGCGTCCGCTCGAGGTAGGCGTCTCCGACGCGCTGCTCGGGCGCGTACTCGACGGCCTGGGACGGGTGATGGACGGGGGCGCCCCAATCGAGGGGGCCGAGCGCCGCGCGATCATCGCGGCACCGCCTAACCCGTTGGATCGCCCACGCATCGATCGGCCGCTCTCCGTGGGTGTTCGTGCCATCGACGGCCTATTGACCTGCGGGAAGGGCCAGCGCGTGGGAGTCTTCGCCGGAAGTGGCGTCGGCAAGTCGACCGTACTGGGCATGGTCGCGCGCAACACGAACGCCGACGTGAACGTGATCGCCCTAGTCGGCGAACGTGGCAAAGAAGTGCGGGACTTCATCGAACGCGATCTTGGGCCGGAAGGCCTCGCGCGCAGCGTGGTGATCGTGGCAACCAGCGACCAGCCGGCGCTGGTGCGCATCAAGGCGGCCTTCGTCGCCACCACCATAGCCGAGTACTTCCGCGACCGCGGCCTCGATGTGACGCTCATGATGGACAGCGTCACGCGCTTCGCCATGGCGCAGCGCGAGGTGGGTTTGGCGATCGGCGAGCCGACAACGACCAAGGGGTACACGCCTAGCGTCTTCGCGCTCTTGCCGCGGCTGCTGGAGCGCGCCGGAACATCGCCGCGCGGTACCATCACGGGCATCTACGCCGTCCTCGTCGACGGCGACGATCTCAATGAGCCGGTAGCCGACGCCGTGCGCTCGATCCTCGACGGCCACGTCGTGCTCTCGCGTTCACTCGCCTCCGCTAATCACTATCCTGCCATCGACGTGCTGAGCTCGATCAGCCGCGTGATGCCCGACGTGGTCGATACAGTGCACCAGCGCGCGGCTGGTGCCGTACGCGATCTGCTGGCGACCTACCGAGAGGCGGAGGATCTCGTCAACATCGGCGCCTACGTGCCGGGGAGCAACGCCAAGGTGGACCTGGCGATCGCCAAGATCGAGAGCATCCGGCACTTCTTGCGTCAGGATACCTATGAAGAGTCGACGCTGGAGCAGGCCGTGGCAGGCGTGGTGGCGATCTCGTGAAGCGCTTTACGTTTGCCCTCCAGCCCGTCCTTGACGTACGAGAGCGTCACGAGCGCGAGCGCATGCAGCGCCTAGCCGAGGCGCAGATGGTGCTCCAGCGGGCCGAGGAGCACCTTGCCGCCCTAAAGCAGGAGCGCGATGCCGAAGTTCTCACGGTACGCGAGCGCCATGGCCAACTCGAGCTCGAAGAGCTGCAAGCCTACTACGGGCACCTGGAGCATATGGCAACCGAGATCGCGCTGCAGCGGGAGCGTGTCGCCGCCGCTTGCAGCCAGGTCGATACGGCGCGCGCCGAGCTCGTAGCGGCGAGTACCGAGAAGAAGGTGGTCGAGCGCTTGCGTGAACGGCGCTACGAGTCCTTTCGGAACGAGGAGCGCCTGGCAGAGCAGCGCCAGGTTGATGATGACAATGCACGCGTCGAGTCCCGCGTGCGGGAGCGAAGCAACTCGTGATCGTCACGCGCAGGCGTAAGAGACGCTTCAAGTTTGGCCGCCTGCTGACGCCGCTCGTCGTCATCGCGATCGTCGCAGCGGCCTTCGTCTGGCCGGTGAGCCGCGGGCGTCTGCACGCGGTGGCACCGGTCGGTGTGGCGATGGATGCGGCAGCCAACGCCTTCGATGTCGTCTCGCTCCGCCAGTCCGCGGCCGAGCGCCAGCGCACGATCGCCGGCCTTCAGCGGCGGGTTGCAGACCTCCAGAGCGATGTCCAGTCGCGTGACAAGCAGATATCCGCCTTGACCACGCAGGTCAATCGGACCGACGAGCAGCTTGCGCAGGCATCGCAGCCGGCGCAGGGCGCGGTAACCGCGCCTCGCGCGGGTCAGTCCGCTGGGGGGGCAGTCTCACCCGCGCCGGGTGGAGATGCCCAGCAGGTCGCACGAACGGCGAAGATCTGGGACGAGATGGACCCCGCGGCGGCGGCGAAGATCGTTCAGCGCCTCCCCGACGCCTACGTGGCGCGGATCTTTGCCGAGATGGATCCAGACCAGGTGGCCGAGATTCTCGGGGCGCTGCCTCCGAAGACAGCCGCGACCCTCACGGCAACGCGGGCCACTTCGGCTCCTGCCCGCTAGAGATTCCGGCATCGCGTGCCGATGACGAAAGTGGAACCTTTGACGGAAAGGAGGTGAAACATTGGGTCTACCATTCATAGCCCTTCTTGCACATGCCAACGCGCACTCGGCGCTCGGCGAGCACACGACCACCGGCTCTAGTCAGGCGAGCGGCGACGCTTTCGCGGCGCTCTTTGCCCAACACTGGTCCGGCCCCATGAAGCCCGCCCGCGATGATGCGTCGAACCCGACCGCGCTCAGCCAGTTGGAGAGCCTGCTCGGAAGCATGTTGCAGCAACCGCCACCGGCACTCACGGCGATCTTCGATCGCGTGCAGTCGGCGCTCGGGGCGTCTCCCGTAACGGGGACGCACGCGAGCATAGCCTCCATCACGAGCCGCATCAAGACGCTGCTCGCCTCGGGGGCGTCGACCGCCCAGATCGAGACCACCGTCACGCAGGCGCTAACGCAGGCGTTCGCGGAGCTCTCAACGTCACCGGGAGTTTCCCTCGATCAGGCCTTCGTTGCGCGACTGCGTACGTCGATCGCCTCGGCGCTCGACTTCGGATCGCCGGCGGCACAGCGCGCCTTGGGCCCGCCTGCGTCCGGTCCACCGGGAAACGCACCGCCGGCCACACAGGCCGCGGCCCTCGCCCAGCGGATCGCGCAAATTGCGACCGCGATCGTGGGAGGGGCGGATACCGGAGAGACGGGGCAGCAGTTTCGAAACCTGGCGAGCACCTTGGACCCCTCGGGGAGAGGACTCCCAGCCCCGCAAGTGCAGACGGTCGGTGATCCCCCATCGCCAGCCGTTGCTTCGTCGTCTCCATCCGTGCCCGAGCCGGCGCCCGCGCCGGCTGGCATCCAACCCGCGGCGCGCTCGACGATGCTCCAGCTACCCATGTCCACAGCGGGGACGCCGGTCCGCATCGATCCACAGCTCGCCTCGCTGATCTCCGTGCTCGCGCTGGCGCGCGACGGAGCTCCGCGGGGGCAGTCCGCAGACCGCGGAACGCTCCAGCAGAACGGTGCATCCTCGGGAGCGTGGCTCGGTGCCCTTGCCGGCGTCCAGCCGCATGGGAGCGCCGGTGCCTCCACCGCACCGGCCCTGGCCGGCGCGGCGCAACCACAGCCGAGCAACCCGTTCGATCGCTATCAGGTGGTCGACCAGGTGGCTCGCGCACTCGCCGTTCGGCCCTCCGACGGGACGACGACGCTGCGCCTCCACTTGGTGCCCGACTCCCTGGGCGACGTGAGCGTCAAGCTCGTCGTCGGTCCGAGCGGCGTGAGCGCTTCGTTCACGGCCGCGACACCGGCGGCCGGTGCGGCGCTCCAACAAGGGGCCGACCAACTGGGGCGCGCCTTTGCGGGACACGGGCTGCAGTTGCAGCAGTTTTCCGTCAACGTCGGTGCCGATCCCAACGGAGGGTTCGCATACCGGCAGCCTCAGTCGTTCTACACACCGTTCACTCGCCATGGCGGGTCGCGCAACTCGTACGACGACGAGGAGTCCTTGGCGGCCATTCCGTCGTTCGGTCCTCCGGCGACGGTGCGACCGCTGGGGTATCTCGACTATCTGGTGTAGGAGAAACACATGAGCATAACCAGCGTCAACGGGACGGGTGGATCCGATCTGCCGATCAACTCGCTCATCGGTAACCCGGCACCGCAAACCACCGGAAACAGCGTCCTGGGGGAGCATGACTTTCTCGCCCTGCTGACCACGCAGCTCCAGAATCAGAACCCGCTCCAGCCGATGGACGAGACGCAGTCGATCGCAGAGCTGGCCCAGTTCTCCCAGTTGCAGGAGACCACCAACCTCGCGACGTCGTTCCAGAACTTCCAGTCGTCCTTCTCCGTGACGCAATTCGCCGGTTTCATCGGCAAGGCGGTCTCGGTAGAGACCTCCACGGGGGGGCAGAACGGCGGCTCACTCGTCAGCGGTACCGTCAACAAAGTCGTGGTCCAGAACGGGCAGCCGTTCTTCACGATGACGGATGCCAACGGCAATCTCATGACCGACAGCGGTGGGAACCCCATGCTCTTCTCGCCCAACCAGATCGTGACGGTGGGTTAGGGCGATGGACCCCAGCTCGATCGCACAGGCCGCGAAGGGCATCCAGCCGACGGGTCAGGTGACACCGGCACGAACGCCGGTGCAGATCCCGCCGACTTCCGGACCCGCCTTCCGCGACGTCCTGCGCCAACAGCAGCAGACCCCGCGTCCGACGGGCGAGCCGCTGCGCTTCTCGGCGCACGCGCTCGAACGCCTCCAGTCGCGTAAGATCACCATCTCGGCGGACGACATGGCTCGAATGAATCAGATGGCCGACAAGGCCGCCCAGAAGGGCGCCAAGTCTTCCCTCTTCATGTTGCGCGATGTGGCCATGGTCGTCAGCATCAAGAACCGCGTGGTCATCACCGCGGTCGACGCCGACTCGATGAAGGAGAACGTCTTCACCAACATCGACTCAGCGGCGATCATCGGCTGAGGGCACGCACGGAGTACGCTATCACAACTCAATGGGCGGTGGACCTCGTAGAGGAAGCCGCCGGCGCGGGTGACCAACCGATCCCGCGTTCCTCGAAAGGACGAACGACGCATGTTCGATTCGCTGTTTATCGGGGTGACTGGTCTGAACGCCTATCAGGCGGACATGAACGTCATCTCGAACAACATCGCGAACGTCGGTACCACGGGCTTCAAGTCCCAAGACATGACGTTTCAGGACCTGCTGTACCAGAGCCTCCGCTATGCCTCGGCGCCGACGCAGACCAACGGCGGCGTAAACCCGCAGGACGTGGGCCTGGGCGTAAAGGTGGGGACGGTCGGCACCGACTTCGCGCAGGGCGGCCTGCAGACCACGGGCATCAACACGGATCTGGCCATCAACGGCAACGGGTTCTTCATCCTCGCCAATAGCGACGGCAGCGGGCGCCAAGTCTACACGCGTGACGGCGCCTTCACGCTCAGCTCCACCGGCACGGTGATCGATCCCAGCACGGGTCTAGCCGTCCAGGGATACAAGGCGAATGCCAATGGGCAGATCACGCAGACGGGAACGCCCTCCGCGATCAGCATCCCGCTGGGTCTGGCCATGCAGGCCCAACAGACCAACAATCTCTTCATGGGCGGCAATAGCGACGCCAGCCAATACGCCTCGACGGCTTCGGGGAGTAACTCCCAGGCGGCCGCGGCCGGCGCCGGCGTCAACACCGTGGGTGTTCCCCCACCGGCCGCGGCGGACAAGGTGCTCACCACCACCGTCTACGACTCGCTGGGCAACGCCCACCAACTGACGATCACCTTGACCCCGCTGCCGCCGCCGGCGATCAGCGCGGGCGGCGCCGCCTATGGCACCATCGACCCGGTGACGTCGAACGTCTCCGGTACCTCCACCTACATCGCTGGTGCCCTGCCCTCGACGGTCACCAATACCGTGTCGGGTTCGGGAGCCGTCAAGCCGGCTACCCGTTTCGCCTACACGGTGACGGCGGTCGACGGCACCTCGACCACGCCCGCGGCCGGGGAGCAGACTCCCGGCGGTTACGTCTACTTCGATGCCAACGGGCAGTTCGTCGGCGCCACTGACGCCGCCCCGACCAACGAGCAACTCACAGGCGTAGCAACGAATGCGGCGACACTGAACGCCTCCGCGCCGATCAACGCCGGTAACGCGGTGGCCTTGACGGTCAACCTCTGGGGGCCGCCCAATAGCCCGCCGAGTCCCGGCGGGGTGATCCCCAACAACGCGGCTGCCCCGACCACCGTCAGTCTGGACTGGAGCAAAGCCACGGGGCTCGCCTCGCCGTACTCGACGGCCGCCTTGACCCAGGACGGCTATCAGGCCGGCGTGCTCTCGAACATCTCCGTCAGCCAAGACGGAACCGTTCAGGGGCAGTTCACCAACGGCCAGGTGAAGACGGTGGCCCAAGTCGCCGTCGCCACCTTCGCCAACAACGGCGGCCTCGAACGCATCGGCAGCAACCAGTACGCCTCGACGGCGAACTCCGGCTTGCCGATGGTGGGGTCCGCCAACACCGGCAACACCGGCGCGATCGTCTCCGGGGCGCTCGAGCAGTCCAACGTCTCGCTGGCCGATCAGTTCACGAAGATGATCGTGGCCCAGAACGCGTTCACGGCCAACAGCCGTACCATCGCGACCTCGGACCAGATGCAGCAGACCGTCGTGAACCTGCTCCCCGGCACCGGTTAATCCTCGTTCCCGGCTAGCGACAGGGGCTCCGCCATGAGGGCGGGGCCCCTGCGTTTTTCCCGCTCAAGCAAGCGGGCTGGTGACTCCCAGTCACCGCACCGCCGGATAGCGGCGCGCGGCGTTTCTGCCGATACAACAGATGATGATCTCACTGCACCGTCTCAACGGACAGTCCATCGTATTGAATGCCGATTTGATCGAGTATGTGGAGGCGACGCCGGACACGGTGGTCACGCTGACCAGCGGAAATAAATTGCGCGTTCTCGAGACCCTCGACGAGGTTCAGCGGCGGGTCGTTGCATATAAACGGGCGATCCACGGGCCCGAGCCGTCCCAAGGCGGGGAGACTCCCGCGCCTGCCGCATCACGGTGATCGTACGATGATGGTAATGGGGAAGGCTTAGGCTTGGACGTAGCAACTGTCATCGGCATCCTGGTGGCGTGGGGATCGCTGGTCCTTGCCGCTGCTATCGGGCACGTCGACGTCTCGATCATCTTTGCCCGCTACGAAGCGTTCCTGCTGGTGTTCGGCGGCAGTATCGGCGCGACGATGGTCTCCTTCCCCGTCAAGACCCTCGTCCAAGGTCTGGCCGCGCTGCGCTTGGTCTTCGGCGCCGTGCGACTGGAGGAGCGCGAGACCATCGCAACGCTGGTTTCCTTCGCCGAGAAGGCTCGACGCGAGGGGCTCCTGGCGCTGGAGAACGAGGCCAACGAGCTCCAAGACGACTTCATGCGCAAGGGCATTCAGCTCGTCATCGACGGTCGCGACACGGATATCATCCGCAAGATCTTGGAGACGGAAGTCGGCTATGTGGAGCAGCGCTTCAAGAAGGCCGAGTCGGTCTGGATGACGATGGGAGGCTACTCGCCGACGCTAGGCATCATCGGAACGGTGCTCGGGCTGATCGCCATGCTCAAGAGTCTGGGCTCGCTGGGCGGAGACACGTCCAATGTCACCGGGACGATCGGCGTGGCCACGGCGCAGGCCTTTGTGGCCACGTTCTTCGGCATCTCGCTGGCCAATCTGCTCTGGCTCCCATTCGCCGGCAAGATCCGCGAGCGCGGCGAACAACTGGTGCTCCTGCGTGAGATCATGATTGAAGGCATCCTCGCCATCCAGGCCGGCGACAATCCACGCCTGCTGGAGGAGAAGCTCCACGCCTTCCTCGACCCCGCGGAGCGCGAGATGGAAGTCGAGGCGGGCGGCGGCGTCGGCGAGCTCGGCACGGCGCCGGCGAGCTAGGAGCCCGTCGTACCATGGCGCTCGCACCGCAGCCGATCAAGGCCGACGAATCCACACGCTCCCGCGGGCGGCGGCGGCCGAGGGGTGGTGAGGAGCAGCATCACGAGGCGGCCGGTATGATGCGCTGGCTGCTGACCTATGCCGACATGATCACGCTGCTGCTGGCGCTCTTCATCATCCTTTTCGCTATGTCGACGATCAGCTCCGTGAAGTTCAGTCGCTTCGCCAAGGAGGTCAACGCGGGCTTCAACGGCCGGGAGTGGGTCAATCAGCCGCCACGCGCCGGTCAAAAGAGCGATGCGAAAGGCGGGACAACGCCCTCGCAGCAGCAAATCGAACAGCAGTTGACGACGTTCCTCAAGGAGAAGCATCTCCAAAGTGAGGTTCGTCTGCGTGTGGAGCGGCGGGGCCTGGTGGTGAGCCTCTTGACGGACAAGGCGCTCTATCGTTCGGGCTCGGCCGATATCGGGGCAAAAGTGCGGGAGATCTTGGACGAGGTGACCGTCTATTTGCGGAAGACGGAGAACGATATCAGCGTGGAGGGGAACACCGACGACGTGCCGATCAATACGCCGGTCTATCCCACGAACTGGGAACTCTCGACGGCGCGTGCCACGAACGTGGTGCGTTACCTCGTGGAGCGCGACCACATCGCTCCGACCCGCATCTCTGCCGCGGGATATGGGGAGTTCCGTCCACTGGTGGCTAACGACTCGCCGGAGCACCGGCAGATCAATCGTCGCGTAGATATCGTGCTCCTCAGTGACAAAGCCACCGCACAAGCAAGACGTTTGGGAGAGTAACATGTCGATGCTCTCGCAAGAGGAAATCGACGCGCTGGTCAATCAACTAGCGGCGCCGGAGACCGAAGAGAAAACGGAGACGAAGCGCGTCAAGAGCTTCGATTTTCGCTTCAATAAGCGTCTCGAGAAGTTCACCACCAATCATCTACATACGCTGCGGACCCTGCACGATAACTACACGCGCCTGTTGAACAACGCACTCTCGGTATATCTGAGAACGCGTGTCGAAGCGACGATCATCGGCATCGAGCAGATCTCGTACGGGGATTTCATCGCCTCCATCGGCGTTCCGTCGATCCTCTCGATCTTCTCGATGGATCCGTTGCCCGGCAGCGGGATCGTGCAGCTCGACTTGAATTTGACTTTCTCGATCATCGACCGCCTGCTGGGCGGTCCCGGCTGGCTGCCGCAGAAGCTGCGCGACCTGACGGATATCGAGCGCACGCTGATGCAGCGCTTCATGGCGCGCGTCCTCTCCAGCTACCGCGAGGCCTGGAGCCACTTTCTCACGCTCTCGCTGCGCATCGAGGCGCTCGATTCCAATCCGCAGTTCATTCCGCGCATCATCCCGCTCGATCAGATGATCGCCTACGTCTCGTGCGAGGTGAAGATCGGCGAGATGACGGGCATCATGAACTTCTGTCTGCCATACCTGGTCTTGCAGTCGATCGCCGCGCAGCTCTCCGAGTTTCAATGGTCGGGGAGCGTGATGGCCGGACGCGGGATGACCGAAGAGGACGTCGCCGAGTTGGCGCGCAACGTCGAACGCGCCGAAGTCTCCGTCTCGGTGGAGTTGGGCCGGACGGAAGTGGCGCTGAAGGAGCTGCTGGAGCTCGCCGTAGGTGACGTCGTGCTCTTCGACGTGCCGACGAGCAAAGCGCTGGTCGCACGCGTGAACGAGCACGAGAAGTTCCAGGTCTTCGTGGGGGCCAACCGCGACAAGTATGCGGCGCGCGTGGCCTCGATCGTCTGGGCAGAGGAGTAGGCAGATCGTGGCAGATTCCAATCCGCAGTTGAAGGCGCTGGCGATCGCGATGAGCCGCACCGGTGCCGAGGCCCTAAACGCGCTCCTCGACAGGCCCGTGCGGGTGGGCGACCCTTTGGTCAACGAGTCCTCGGACTCCATCCTGCTCGAGCCCGAGCGTGTCGTCGCCGCGGCGGAGGTCCCGGCTTTCGGCAGCGCGCTGGTGCTGCGCTTCTCGAAGCTCGATCTCGCGCGCTGCGTCGATATGATGGTCGGCGGGAGCGGCGAGGTGCAGGGCGAGATCCCGGCCATGCAGCTCTCCATCGTCTCGGAGACGGCGGGGCAGCTGGCATCGGCCATGGCAGGGGCGCTCGCCGACGAGGTGGGTCTCTCCGCCGAAGGCACGAAGGCCGCTGTGGTGGAGGATGCCGGCGCACTGCCGCCGCCTCCGTATCTCTCCTTCACGATTCCGCTGGAGATCGAGGGCCTCGCCGCCAGCGCGTTCTCGATCGACATTCCGGTCGTGCTCGCCAACCGGGTGACGGAACAGGCCACGAGCCGCTTCCAGCAGCAGGCCAGCCCCCAAGTGCGCGCGGTACAGGCCAAGCCTGCCGAGTTCGCTCAGATGTCGCCGACGCGGGTGGGCGCGCCGGCACCGGGCTCGGCCAACCTCGATTTGGTGCACGATATCCCGCTGCAGATCTCGGCCGTCCTCGGCCGGGCGCGGATGCCGTTGCGTGAGGTGGTCTCGCTACAGCCGGGCAACGTCTTCGAGCTGGAGAAGAGCAATGCCGAGCCGATCGATCTCTACGTCAACAATATCCTGATTGCACGTGGCGAGGTGGTCGTCGTGGACGACAAGTTCGCGGTGAAGATCTCCGAGCTGAATCCCAGCGACCGTACCTAAGCCGGACGGCGATGAACGCGAATCTGATCGGCCAGTACGTCTATGCGGTCGTCGTTATTATCGCTCTCTTGGCGGCGCTCAGTTGGCTCGTGGCGCAGCTTTCGCGCCGTCGCATGCTTATCTCGACCGGGCGGCGGCTCGTCGGCGTCGTCGAATCGACGCAGCTCACCCATCAGAACTGGGTCTCGGTGGTCAAGGTGACGGACCGCTACTATCTGCTGGGCAGCGGGCAGGGCGGCGTCTCGCTGGTCTGCGAGATTCCCGCGGATGCCGTCGATCCATGGCTCGAGGAGCAGCGGCGCATCGCGCAGCAGCAGGCCGAGACGGTCAGCGGGATCTGGCAACGGGTTCTGCGCCGGTGAGGGGGCCGCGGCTTCACCCTGTGGCGTTCGCGGCCTGCGCTCTCGCAGGCTTCGTCTTGCTGTGCGGCGGTATCGCGGCGGCTCAACAGGCGCCGGTGCCCGTGCCGGTTCCGCACATCGATCTCGGCATCGGGCGCTCCACCAAGCCGCAGGACGTGGCGCTCTCACTGCAGATTCTGGTGCTCCTTACGGTGCTCTCGCTGGCACCTACCCTGCTGGTGTTGCTGACGTCGTTCACGCGCATCATCGTGGTGCTCTCGTTCGTGCGCACGGCGCTGGGAACGCAGCAGATGCCGCCGAACCAAATCCTCGTGGGCCTAGCCCTGCTTCTAACCTTCTTCGTCATGAAGCCGGTGGTCGACCAGGTCAACACGCAGGCGCTCCAGCCGTACCTCTCGCAGAAGATCTCTCAGCCGGTAGCGCTCGACCGGGCCGCCAAACCCCTGCGGACCTTCATGTTCAAGCAGACGCGAGAGAAGGATCTCGACCTTTTCTACTTCCTCTCGAAAGAGCCGCGGCCGCGTACCCGGGCCGACGTTCCCACCTACGTCCTCGTGCCGGCCTACGTGATCTCCGAGCTCAAGACAGCTTTTGAGATCGGCTTCGCGATTTACGTGCCGTTCATCGTCATCGATATGGCGGTGGCCTCGATCCTGATGTCGATGGGGATGATGATGCTGCCGCCGGTGATCATCTCGCTGCCCTTCAAGATCCTGGTCTTCGTGCTGGTGGACGGCTGGAACCTGGTCGTTCACGCGCTCTTCGTGAGCTTCAACACGTGACGTACGCCGATGCCATCGCGATCGGCCGCGAAGCGATGTGGGTCGTGCTCTTGGTGACGGGGCCGGCGCTGATCATCGGCCTGGTGGTGGGTCTGGTTATCTCGATCTTCCAGGCCGTGACGCAGATCCAAGAGCCCACGTTGACCTTCATTCCGAAGATCCTCGCCGTCGGCGTCGCGATTCTGCTCTTCGGTCCGTTCATGCTGGCCATCATGACGGATTTCACGATCAACATGATCAACAACATTGGGGTCTTCGTGCGGTGACCGATATCTTCGGGCTCACCCCCGGCGCCTTCGAGACGTTTCTTCTGGTCTTCGTGCGCACGGCGGTGACGCTCTCGCTGATCCCCGTCATCGGCGGCCCCCAGTTCCCGCTCCAAGCGAAGATCGCGCTAGCCGGGACCATCGCCTACCTGATCTTCAAGACCGTGCACCCCATCGCGCCCCTGCCTTCGCTCTTCGCCTTGGCCAACGCGCTGGTGGCCCAGGCGCTGATCGGGGTCGTGATCGGCTACATCGCCTTCCTGGTCTTCATGGCCGTCCAATTCGCCGGCGAGATCGTCGATCTGCAGATCGGCTTCTCGATCGTCAATGTCGTCGATCCGATGTCCCAACAGCAGGTCTCGGTGATCGGGCAGTTCGAGCTGATCATCGCCTCGCTGCTCTATCTGATGACGGACAGTCATCTGCTGCTGATCGCCGGGCTCGCCGACTCCTTCAAGACGACTCCTTTGCCGTACATCGTCTTCAGCGGCGGGATGCAGCAGGATATCGGCGTCTTCATCGCCCAGAGCTTCCTGCTGGCGATCAAGATTGCAGCGCCGATCGCAGCCGCGCTCTTCATCACGAACCTCGCTTTGGGTCTGATGGCCCGCGTCGCGCCGCAGATCAACGTCTTCATCGTGGGCTTTCCGCTCCAGATCGGCGTCGGCCTGATCATGGTTGCGGTGACGCTGCCGCTGCTGAGCTACCTGTTGCCGCCCGCCTTCGCCGGCATCCCCCAGCAGATCCAGACGACGCTGGCCACCATGAAGGCGAACCCAACTCCCGCCCACTCGCTCGCGCCGTAGGCCCGCAGCACGATGCCGCGCGAAGACCAGACCGAGAAGGCAACACCAAAGCGGCGCGGCGAGTCCCGCGAGAAAGGACAGGTCGCCCGCAGCGCGGACCTCTCCTCGGCGGCGGTCTTCCTGGCGCTGGTGGTCGTCCTCCACCTCTATTTCTCGCGCTCGATCAACGCGTTCGGAAGTCTCATCCGCCTGCAGTTTGGAGCGGCCGCGACGCTGGGCGACCCCACCATCACCTCCGTTTGGCGGCTCTTCCTGGAGGCTGGGATGGTCCTCGGCCCCATGATGCTGATGGTGTTGGCCGTTGCGATGATCGTGGGGGTGGTTGCGAACGTGGCCCAACTCGGGCTGCTCTTCAGCGGCCAAGTCCTGGTGCCGCAGTTCTCCCGCATCAATCCCCTTGCGGGCTTCCAGCGGCTGTTCTCGCGGACGGTTGCGGTGAACCTGGCCAAACAGGCCATCAAGTTGTTGGCGGTCGGGTTCTTGGTCTGGGGGAGCCTGTACGGCCAACTCGACCGTTTCGCGGAACTCGGCCAGATGTCGCCAGAGGATGTGCTGCGCTTCATCGAGGGCCTGGCCTACGGGATCGGCTGGCGCTTCGGGCTCCTGCTGCTCGTGCTCGGTTTCGCCGATTATGCATATCAGAGGTGGGAGTTCGAGCGCAACATCAGGATGACCAAACAGGAAGTCAAAGATGAGGCTCGACAGTCCGAGGGTGACCCGCTGATCAAGGGGAAAGTCCGTCAGAAGATGCGGGAGGCCTCGCGCCGTAGGATGATGGCCGCGGTCCCCAAGGCCACTGTGGTTGTTACCAACCCCACGCACTTCGCCGTGGCGCTGACCTGGGACGAGATCAAGATGGACGCCCCCGTGGTCAGCGCCAAGGGCGCCGACCTGGTGGCCAAGAGGATCCGCGAGATCGCCGCCGAGCATGGGGTGCCCGTCATGGAGAACCCGCCGCTGGCGCGGCAACTCTACGACAAGGTGCCGCTCGATCAACCGATCCCGCCGAATCTTTACACCGCGGTGGCGGAGGTCATCGCCTTCGTCTACAAGCTCAAACACAGGACGATCGCATAAACGTGCATAGCGTGAGGAAAAGGGCATACTGATGGCCGCGCAGGCCCGGCCCCAAGGGATACTCGGCACGATCACCGCCAACGCCCACTTCTTGGTGGCGGCGGCGGTCGTCATGCTGGTCATCCTGATGATCGTGCCGGTACCCCCGCCGTTACTGGACGTGCTGCTCTCGCTCAATATCGGGGCGGCGCTGCTGATCCTGCTGATCAGCATGTATACGGAGAATGCGCTGAACTTCAGCGTCTTTCCGACGCTGCTTCTCGTGGTTACCCTCTACCGGCTCTCGCTGAACATCACTGGTACTCGGCTCATCCTGCTTCACGGCTACGCAGGCCAAGTCATCGAGACGTTCGGCAACTTCGTGGTGGGTGGCAACTACGCCGTCGGCGTAGTCATCTTTGCGATTCTGATCATCATCCAATTCGTGGTCATCACCAACGGCGCCACGCGCGTCGCAGAGGTAGCGGCCCGCTTCACGTTGGATGCGATGCCCGGCAAACAGATGGCGATCGACGCCGACCTCAACGCCGGCTTGATTACGGACGCCGAAGCCCGCCAGCGGCGCAAGGACATCCAGCGCAACGCCGACTTCTACGGCGCCATGGACGGTGCATCGAAGTTCGTCCGCGGCGACGCCATTGCCGCCATCATCATCGTCTTCGTCAATATTCTCGGCGGCTTCGTGGTGGGCATCGCGCAGCAGCATCTCGACATTCTCCAGGCCCTTCAACGCTTCACCCTGCTGACGGTCGGCGAAGGCATCGTCACCCAGATCCCCGCCCTGTTGATCTCCACCGCAACCGGCATTATCGTCACGCGGGCGGCCTCCGAGGGGAGCTTCGGCGACGAGCTGCTCACGCAGATCACCCAGCGCGCCCAGCCGCTGTTGATCGGCTCGGTCCTACTGGTCCTGATGGCGATCCTTGGCCTGCCCCCGATCCCCATGCTGCTGATCGGCGGAGCATTCTTCGTTGCCTACCGCGCGGTGCGCGGGCGCACGCCTGGAGCGGCCCTCCCCGGGACGAAGGGTGGCGCGTTGGCGGCGGGCTCGGGGGCGGCTGCGCCGGCCAAGGCTGCCGAGAGCGTCGTGCCGCTGCTCTCGCTCGATCCCATGGAACTGGAGATCGGATTCGGCCTGATCCCGCTCGTGGACGTGGAGCAGGGCGGAGATCTCCTCGAGCGCATCACGGCGATCCGCCGCCACGCGGCGCGCGAGCTGGGGATCGTGGTGCCCCCGATCCGCGTCCGCGACAATCTCCAATTGAAACCCAGCGGCTATATCGTAAAGCTCTACGGCTTGGAGGTCGCTCGTGGTGAGCTGATGATCGGGCGGCTGTTGGCTATGAACCCAGGGACGGCCATCGAGGCCGTCGAGGGGATTGCTACCGTCGAGCCGGCCTTCAACCTCCCCGCGCTCTGGATCGTCGAGGCAAGCCGCGGCCAAGCTGAGATGTCGGGCTACACGGTGATCGATCCCACCAGCGTGGTGGCGACCCACCTGACGGAGATCATCAAGGCGCACGCCGCCGACCTGCTGGGGCGTCAAGAGACCAGCGCCCTGCTCGACAACGTCAAGCAGCATTACCCGGTGGTGGTGGAGGAGCTCGTGCCTTCGCTGCTCAGCGTGGGCGAGATTCAGCGTGTGCTGCAGAGCCTGTTACGCGAGCGCATCCCTATCCGCAATCTCTTGCTCGTCCTCGAAGCCTTGGCGGACGGGGCGCGCCAGTCGAAGGACATCGACTACCTGGGCGAGCGGGTGCGTGCCGCGCTAGCTCGCCACATCTGCGCCGAGTACGCGGAGGATGGCCTGCTCTCCGTCATCACCGTCGATCCTCGGTTGGAGGCCTTGCTGACGGAGGCCGTACGCCGCGGCGAGGATGCCTACGCCGTGCTCGATCCGGGGACCGTTGCGCGCATCTACAGCTCGCTCACCGAGCAGATCCAGGCGGCCTCTGCGGCAGGTCTCCACCCCATCGTGCTCTGTTCGCCTTCGGTTCGCCTCGCGCTCAAGCGGTTGACGGAGCGCGCCGCGCCGCAGTTGGTCGTGCTCTCGTACAGCGAGATCGTACCGGGGCTGCGCGTGGAGTCCATCGGTCAGATAACCCTCGAAGATGCGGCGGCAACGGCCTGACGGAGGTATTTGCGGACAAGGATGAAGATACTCGAAGCGCTTGGTCTGAAACGGAAGGCGTCGGTCAACATCAAGCCGATGTTACCGACGCTCAACGCGTGGGTCGACCTCCATTACGGGGGGAGCGCCGTCTTCCACGTGGTCGTGGAGGAGATCGGGTCGGACGCCATCGTCACTTCACACCCGGACTCGGGACGCTTGCGCCCGGGCGCTACCGGAACGTTCCTCTATACCAACTCGCAGGGAAAGTTTCGCTTTGCCAGCCTCTTCCTGGGCGAAGACCCCGGCGGCCGCCTGCGCTTCGCGCTGCCCGAGCGCGTTACGAGCCTGGGCGGCGGCGGGGCCAATCAGCGCGCGGCAGTGCGCCTCGATGCCACGGTCCAGGGCATGTGGCGGATGGCCGCCGGAGGCAAGGGCGTGGGAGAGTTCACCAAGGCGACGGTTCGCGATATCTCGCGGGGCGGCGTCGCGTTGATTATCCCGGCGCAGCTTCGCAAGACGCAGGAGATCGAAGTACAGCTTCCGCTGAGTGACGGGCCCCCGCTGCAGGCGATCTGCGAGGTGATGCGCATCGAGCGCATCGAGCGATCCGGCAAGTACTCGCACGGGGTGCGATTCAAAGCGCTTAGGCCGTTCGAGGAACGCGCGGTCGCCGATTTCATCAACAAGCGTCAGGCCGATCTGCGGGCGCGCGGCCTCGCGTAAAGAGAGGGTTTCGGCGTTAAGTTCTCTCTAACGGAAACCGATACAACACGGAGGAACCCCGGGTTCGTATGGCACGGGGCTGGGGCGATGCGAAGGAGCGGTATGAGCGTTCGTGACGTGCGCGGGCGGAGCGATATGCCCCGGTGCGAGTGCGCCGGAAGCTTTCAAGTCAGGGAGCTAATGGGATGAGTAAGAGGGTCCTCATCTGCGACGATGCGGTGGTCATGCGCATGATGATCAAGGGCATCCTCTCCAAGAGCGGGTTCGAAGTCGTCGGCGAAGCGCAGAACGGTGCCGAGGCGGTGGACAAGTACAAGGAGCTAGGCCCGGATCTGGTCACGATGGACATGGTCATGCCGGAGATGGACGGCATTACCGCCGTGAGGCAGATCATCTCGCACGATCCCGACGCCAAGATCATCATGTGCACGTCGATGGGGCAGCAGGCCCTCGTCGTCGAGGCGATTCAGGCTGGGGCGAAGTCGTTTATCACCAAGCCGTTCCAGCCGCCGAAAATCCTCGAAACCATCAACAAGGTGCTGGCGTAGGAGGCTGCCTCATGTCGACGTCGCTCAACTTGAGCGAACTGCAGAAAGACGCCCTCAAAGAGGTCGGCAACATCGGTGCCGGCCACGCGGCGACGGCGCTTTCGCAGCTCCTGAATACGACGATCAAGCTCACGGAACCACGCATCGACATCATCAAGTTCCGCGATCTCACGAATCGCGTGGGCCACAACGACGGCATCGTCGCGGCGCTCCATATGTACGTGCGGGGCGAGGCCCCCGGGCAGATGCTGGTGCTCTTCGACCGCGAGAACGCTTTGGAGTTCGTCAATGCGTTCATCAAGCGTATCGTCGGTAACATCCAAATCTTCGACTCGATCATCGACTCCACGTTGAAGGAACTGGGGAATATCCTGGCCGGCTCTTACTTAACGGCGCTGATCCAGCTGACGGGAATCAATCTGCTGCCGTCGGTCCCGACGCTCTCGTACGGTACGATCCAGGCCGCGTTCCGGACCTTGATGTCGGTCTTACCGGATCAGGACGTCTTCCTCGTGGAGAATGACTTCATCGACCCGCGCACGACCGTTTCGGGGCAGTTCATCCTGATCCCGGAGACGGGCTCGCTGCAGCCGCTACTCCAAGTCTTCGGCGTCGAGTAGTCGCCGTGGCGCTTTCGACCATGGCCTGCGTTGCTCGTCGCTCGTGTGCCCGTAGCACAAGTCGCTCCTCGCGCCTTGGCCAAGGCCGAAATCGCTCACGGCGATGCGATTGCGGGAAGGCGTTGTCATGAGCGAAGAATTTTTTGACCGCGAAGAGTTCGTCCAGTACTTCAAGGACGAAACAGACGAGCTGCTGCAAACCGTCGACTCCTCTCTGCTCCAACTCGAGAAGTATGTTGATGCGGATGACATCGACGCGGAGATCGTCAACGAGCTCTTTCGCGCCATGCACACGATCAAGGGCAGCGCAGGCATGCTCGGCTTCACGGAGGTCCAGGAGCTCGCCCATCGCTTGGAGAGCGTCTTCGATCTCTTGCGCAAAGACCGCATGCCGCTCTCCCAGCAGTCGATCGACCTCCTGTTCGAAGGGTGCGACATCCTTACGGCGTTGATCCGCGCACTCACCGGTGAAGCGATCGTCCCGGAGGGCGTCGACGGCTACATGGAGCGCCTGGAGTCCTTTAGCTCGCTGTATGAGACGGCGGCAGCCATCGTCGCGGGCGGGGCGGAGCGGCACGAGGATCAGGGTGAGGAGCGCCTCGACGCCACGACCGAGGAGATCGCAGCTTTCGAGGCTGACGTGGCACGACTCTTGGCCGGCTCCGAGAGCGGCAAGCTGCCGGCGGAGCTTCTGGCCACCGCAGCCGACGCACCGCAGCCGGCCGATGGCGCGGCGCACCCCACGCACCAAGCGCGGCAAGAACAACGTCGTAACCTCTCTCAGACGATTCGCGTCGATATCGAGCGTCTCGACGCGTTGCTCAGCCTGGTCGGCGAATTGGTCATCAATCGCACGCGCATCTCCGACATCGCGGCGACGCTGGCGCGCTCACTCTCGGATTTCAAGGATACGCCCGCATGCGGCGTCATCGAGCCGCTGACCAAGGACCTCGCGGACTCTGCGGGCCTGCTCGCGCGGACCACCAACGAGATCCAAGAAGGCATCATGAAGGTGCGCATGGTGCCGATCGGGCAGGTCTTCGAGCGTTTTCCGCGCATGGTTCGCGATCTCTCGAAGGCGCGGAAGAAGGAAGTGCGCCTGGAGATCCGCGGCGCGGAGACCGATCTCGACAAGACGGTAGTCGACGAGATCGGCGAGCCGCTGATGCATCTCATCCGTAATTGCGTCGACCACGGCATCGAAGAAGCCGAAGAGCGGCTCGGCTTGGGCAAGCCCGAAGTCGGGACGATCCGGCTCAATGCCTACCACGAAGGCAATCAGATCATCATCGAGGTAGGCGACGACGGCCGCGGGATCAATCTGGCGCGCGTACGCGAGAAGGGCATCCGTCAGGGGCTCGTCTCGGAGTCGGACAAGCTGACCGATCGCGAGATCATGGAGCTGATCTTCCAGCCGGGCTTTTCGACGGCGGAGAAAGTCACCGACATCTCGGGTCGAGGCGTCGGCATGGACGTGGTGAAGAAGAACATCGCGCGGCTGAAGGGCATCTTCGATATCGACTCGACCGAAGGCGTCGGAACGATCTTCACGATCAAGCTTCCGCTTACCCTGGCAATCATCCAGGCGCTCCTGGTGCGCGTGGGCGGCGAGCTCTACTCGATTCCGCTGGATTCGGTCATCGAGTCCCAGCGCGTGGAGATGTCCGAGGTGCGCACCGTCCACGGTAACGAGGTGATCACCTTGCGCGGCGCGGTAGTTCCACTGCTGCGCATCGGTGAGTTCTTCGGCCTGGGCACGACGCGCGATCCAGAGAAGGTGATGATCGTGATCGTGAACATGCAGGGACGCCAGGTAGGCATCGTTGTGGATTCGTTCCAAGGTGAGCAGGAGATCGTCATCAAGCCGCTCTCCGACGTCATCGGTAGGATCAGCGGAATTTCCGGGGCGACGATCCTGGGCAACGGATCGATCAGCTTGATCATCGATGTCCACTCGCTCGTTGGCGATGCCTACGCGTCGGGTCGGGTGGCGCGCGCGGAGTACTCGGCGGTCTGAGCGTGCCGGAGCTCGAGGAGTAACCCATGCAAGACAAGGATTCGAAGCAACTCTCCGGCGAGATGATTCAGGTCGTCTCGTTCTCCCTGGGCAATGAGGAGTACGGGGTCGATATCGCCCAGGTGCAGGAGATCAACCGCATGGTGCAGATCACGCATGTGCCGCGTGCACCGCACTTCATGGAGGGCGTGATCAACCTGCGCGGGCAGTTGATCCCGATCATCGATTTGCGAGCGCGCTTCGACATGCCGCGCGTGGAGCATACCAAGAACACGCGCATCGTCGTGACGGAGATCGGCAGCAAGCGCGTGGGGATGGTCGTCGATGCGGTCAGTGAGGTATTGCGCGTCCCCGTTGAGCAGGTAGAAGAGGCTCCGGAGATGATCACGGGCGTGGAGACCGAGTACATTCGCGGGGTAGGAAAGCTGGGCGACCGCCTGATCATCATGCTCGATCTGCAGCGCGTGATCTCGGCCTCCGAAAAGCGCGAGTTGGAGACGCTCGACGCAGCCGCGCCGGAGGCGACAGCCGTCTCCTAGCAGAATGAGCCGGTCAGAGGTGACCATGACCGACCTGACCGAGGTGAGCACGGATTCCGGCCACGCACAGCAACCCGAGAGCGCCCAGCGCCCCGCGGTCGATGGGCGTCTGCTGGTGTGGGCTGCCCTCATCGCCGTCTCGGCCGCTGCCGCCTTCGTCGTCGCGCGAAGCTTCACGGGACGGCGAGAGCCCGACCCGACGAGCACCCGCATCCAGTCACTCATCGACGAAGCCAACCAGCTTCTCCGCTCGCTTGACGAACAGAAGCGCGACTAGCCTCGCGCCCGCCCTCGGTCAAGAGGTCGTTCTCATGCTCACGGACCTGCTCGCAAACGGGCAAGGCGTCGGCCGTGCAGGTGGAATGGTCGTCTTCGTCTCGGGCGGGTTGCCTCAGGAGCGGGTGCGTGTGCGCGTCTCCTCGGTCAAGGCAAACTACGCCGTCGGCGACCTGCTCGAGATCCTCGTGCGCTCACCGGACCGTGCGGAGCCCTTCTGTGCCGTCTTCGGCATCTGCGGCGGGTGCCAAGTCCAGCATCTCGCCTATCCCGCGCAGCTGCGTTGGAAGCGCAACATGGTCGCCAGTGCCTTCAGACGCATCGCCGGGGTCGAGGCGGAGGTCGCCGAGACGATCGGCATGCCCTTCCCGCGCCACTACCGCAACAAGATGTCGCTGGTGGTTCAGGAGCGCCCCGGCGGCCGGTTCGACGTCGGCTTCTATCAGGCACGGTCGCACGAGGTCGTGCCGATCGAATCCTGTCCGATCGTGCTGCCCCAGCTCGACGGCTACGTCCGCAACTTGGTGTCGATCGCTCGCTCCCCGGCGGCGGGGAGCATCCTGCGCGGTGTACGCCACGTGGTAGCCCGTGCCGGACGCGCTTTGGGACACGCCGTGGTCTCCTTGACCACGGAGCGCCCGGCCGAGCACCTGGATCGTGCCGTCGCGCGGCTGGTAGCCGCGCTGCCGGATCTGGTGGGCGTGCAGAACTCGTTCGAGCCCGCCAGCCAGAACGCGGTGATGGGGCGCAAGCAACGAACGATCTGGGGGCAAGCGGAGATGGAGGAGGCGATCGACGGGATCCGCTTCCGGGTCTCGGCGGCCTCGTTCTTCCAGGTCAACAGCGAGATGGTGGGGCAGATCTTCCGCTTCATCGCTGCGGGGCTGACCAAGCCGCGGCGCGTCGTCGATCTCTACTGCGGGGCTGGGACCTTCTCGATCTTCTTCGCGCGCCTGGGCTGCACGGTGTTCGGCGTCGAGGAGAGTTCCCACGCCATCGAGGAGGCATGCGCCAACGCGTTGCTCAACGGCGTGGAGGCGACCACCGAGTTCGCCGTGGGCCGTGTTGAGGATGCCCTGCACGAGCCGCGCATCGGCCTGGCGCTGCGCGGCGCCCAGATAGTCTTCATGGATCCGCCGCGCAAGGGGGTCGAGCCCGCTGCGTTGGCGGCGCTGGCCGCCGCGCGCGTGCCGAACATCTGGTATCTCTCGTGTAATCCCGCCACGCTGGCGCGCGACGTGGGGCAGCTTCACGCGGCGGGATACGAAGTCGGCATCGTGCAGCCGTTCGACATGTTTCCGCAGACTGGGCACGTCGAGGTGCTCTGCACGCTGTGGCGGAAGGATTCAGCAGCCAAGGTGGACGAGGAGATGCGCCTGACGGCGTCGCCGCCGGAGGCTTCGTCGGCGGAGCCCGAAGAGAAGGAGTACCCGGATTTTGTCATCAGGTAGCGGTATCGACGTACGATATGTCGCGCGCTTGGCGCGCCTCGATCTCACTGAGGAAGAGGCGACGCTCTACCAGCGGCAGCTCGATCGCCTCCTCGAGCATGTCGAGAGCCTCCAGCGCCTCGACGTCGGCCGGGTCGCCCCAACCGCGCAGGTGGTGCCGCTGACCAACGTGCTCCGCGACGACGTGACTTGCCCCTCGCTCGACCGCGCGCAGGCAATGGCTGGCGCGCCTGCCCGCGAGGGAGCCTTCTTCCGGGTATCGCGCATTATCGAGGAGCAGGAATGAGCGCTCTCTATCAGCGGAGCGCCACGCAGATCGCCGCTGCAGTCAACGCGAGGGAGGTGAGCGCCGTCGAGGTGCTCGGTGCGCATATGGCGCGTATCGAGCGCGTGGAGCCCAGCATTGGCGCGTTCCTGAGCCTCACCGCGGACCTCGCACGCGAGCAGGCCCGGCGGGTAGACGAGGCTGTCGCCGCGGGGAAGCGCCTCCCGTTGGCGGGTGTGCCGGTGGCCGTCAAGGATAACATGTGTCTGCAGGGCACAGTGACCACGGCCGGGTCGAAGATTCTCGCCGGATGGGTGGCGCCGTACACGGCCACCGCCGTCGCGCGACTGCTCGAGGCCGGCTGCCTGCCCGTCGGCAAGGCCAACCTGGACGAGTTCGCGATGGGGAGCTCCTGCGAGAACTCCGCGCTGGGAGTGACCCGTAATCCGTGGGATACGGATCGCGTTCCCGGGGGCAGCTCCGGTGGAAGCGTCGCAGCCGTGGCCGCAGGGGAGGCGGCATTGGCTACCGCCTCGGACACCGGAGGCTCCATCCGTGAGCCGGCGGCCTTCTGCGGTGTGGTTGGAATGAAGCCGACCTACGGACGCATCTCGCGCTACGGTTTGATCGCCTTCGCCTCGAGCCTCGACCAGATCGGCCCGATTGCCCGAACGGTCGAGGACGCCGCCGCCATGTACGGCGTGATGGCCGGCCACGATCCAATGGATGCGACGAGCCTTCCGCGGCCCGTCGAGCCCACGCTCCCCGCGCTACGCACCGATCTGCGCGGCCTGCGTGTGGGCCTGGTGCGCGAGTTCGACACGAAGGACCTAGGAGAAGAGATCGACGCCGCGTACCGCCGTGCCTACGCGCAGTTGGCGGCGCTCGGCGCGGAGATCGTCGACGTTGCGCTGCCGCACGCCGAGTACGGTTTGGCGACCTACTATCTCATCGCCCCGGCGGAGGCCTCGTCGAATCTCGCGCGCTTCGACGGCGTGCGCTACGGCCTGCGCGTCGACGGCGCCAACGTGCAGGAGATGTACGGTAAGACGCGCGCGGCGGGCTTCGGTCCCGAAGTGAAGCGGCGCATCCTCATCGGCACGTACGCGCTCTCCAGCGGCTACTACGACGCCTACTACGTGCGCGCGCAGAAGGCCCGCACGCTGACGGCGGGCGACTTCGAGCGTGCCTTCGCGGCGTGCGATCTGATCGCGTGCCCCGCTGCAAGCTCGCCGGCCTTCGAGTTCGGTGCCAAGAGTGACGATCCGGTGTCGATGTATCTGATGGACTACTATACGATTCCGATGTCGCTTGCGGGCTTGCCGGCGCTCTCCGTGCCCTGCGGCTTCGTTCGCGACGGCTCGCCGGGTGGCCGCGAGCTCCCGCTGGGCCTGCAGTTGGTGGCTCCGCTTTACGAGGAGGCCCGCCTGTTCGCGGCGGCGCACGCCTACGAGCAGGCCACGCGCTACACGCTCGATCGCCAGCCGCCGGTCGTGGAGAGCGTACGATGAGCGGCACGATGGTTGAGCAAACCTACGAAGCGGTGATCGGGATCGAGTGCCACGTCGAGTTGAAGACGGCCTCGAAGATGTTCTGCGGGTGCCGCAACGAGTTCGGCGGCGAGCCCAATACGCAACTCTGCCCCGTCTGCCTGGCGCTCCCCGGCGCGCTCCCGGTTCCCAATCGCGTGGCCGTGGAGCACGTGGTGCGTGCCGGGCTGGCATGTGGTGCCGCGATTCCTTCGTTCTCGAAATTTGACCGGAAGAACTACTTCTATCCGGACATGCCCAAGGATTACCAGATCTCGCAGTTCGACATGCCGCTGGTGAGCGGCGGCGTCGTGCGCTTCCGTCGTGAAGACGGCAGCGAGGGCTCCTGCCGGCTGACCCGCATCCACTTGGAAGAGGATACGGGCAAGTCGACGCACATGGGTTCGGGCGACGGCCGCATCGCGGGGAGCACTCACTCGCTGGTCGACTTCAACCGTGCCGGCGTTCCACTGATGGAGGTAGTAAGCGAGCCGGAGCTGCGCAGCGCCGAAGACGCCGTAGCGTTCCTCGAGTACCTGCGCCTCACGTTCCTCTACCTGGGAATCTCGGACGTAAAGATGGAGGAAGGCTCGCTGCGCTGCGATGCCAACGTCTCGATCCGCCCAGTGGGCTCGACCGAGTTCGGCACGAAGACCGAGATCAAGAACATGAACTCGTTCCGCTCCGTGTGGCGAGCGATTCAGTCGGAGATCGAGCGCCAGCGCAGCGTCCTCGCCGAAGGCGGGCGCGTGGCGCAGGAGACGCGCGGCTGGGACGAGGCCAACGGCATCACGCACTCGATGCGCAGTAAGGAGCAGGCGCACGACTACCGCTACTTTCCCGATCCCGACCTCGTGCCGCTGACCCTCGAAGCCGCGTGGGTCGAGGATCTGCGGGCCAAGACGGGCCTCATCCCCATCGCCGCGTACGAGCGCCTCGAGCGTGCGTGCGGGCTGGCCCCGGCGCAGATCCGCCAGCTTCTGGGCGATCCGGCACTGGTGCGTTTCCTGTTGCAGACCGTGGACATGCGCCCGGACGATGTAGCGTTCGCCCAAGCGGCGGCCAACTGGCTCTTGGGCGACGTCTTGCGCATGCTCAACGAGCGCGGTGTGTCGATCGACGGCCAACGCACGTTGACGGCGCAAGCGCTGGCTGAGTGCGCCGAGCTCGCGATGGCAGGGGCGATCACTTCGAAGACGGCCAAAGAGCTGCTCGAGCGCGTCATGGCCGAAGGCGGCTCCCCCAAGGAGATCGTGGCTCGCGAAGGCCTAGCGCAGCTGAGCGACCCCTCAATGATAGCGGGGATCGTCGACCAGGTCATGGCCGCCAACGCCAAGTCGGTGGCCGACTTCCAGGCCGGTAAGGAGAACGCGATCAAAGCGCTCGTCGGCCAGGTCATGAAGGTCTCGAAGGGCAAGGCCAACCCGCAGCTTGCGGAGAGCCTCTTACGCGAGCGCCTGAAACAGCCGTAGCCGTGGCCGGGGGGAGGCTCGCCGACGAGCGGACGTTGGCGGCGGTGGACTTCCCCGCGGTGCGCGAGGCGCTGGCTGGCGAATGCGGCGGCGCCACGGCCGTCGTTCGCGCGCGTGCCATACTGCCGGCCACGGATGTCGAAGTGGTACGCGCCGCGCAGGCGGCCACGACGGAGATGCGGGCGCTGCTCGCGGAGGCAACCTTCGGCTTCGGGGGAATTCCCGATTGCGAGCCGATCGTGGAGCGAGCCGCGTTGCGTGCCGCGCTGACCGGCGAGGAGCTTCGCGCCGTCCACGGGGCGCTGGCGGCCGCCGCGGCGGCCGTACGCGGGGTCCATGAGGCGGAGGCCCCGACGCTGCATGCGATGGTACGCCCCCATCGCCCGCTGCCCGAGCTGCTGCGCGAGATCGGCGATGCCGTCGGCGAGCGCGGTGAGGTTCTCGACCGCGCCTCCCCGGCGCTCTCGCGGGTGCGCAAGGCGATCCTTCACGCGCAGAACGAGGTACGCGAGCGAACCGCGTCGGTGCTGCGCCAGCAGAGGTACGCCAAGATGATCGGCGAGTCGATCGTTACCGTGCGCGAGGGGCGCTACGTGGTACCGATCAAGGCGGAGTTCGCGGGAGAGTTTCCCGGCGTGGTGCACGATACCAGCTCCAGCGGGGCTACCGTCTTCATCGAGCCGCTCGTCACCCTGGAGTCGAACAATCGCCTGCGTGCCTTGCGCATCGAAGAGCAGCGCGAGGTCGAGCGCGTCCTCCACGAGCTTTCCGTACGCGTCGGCGAGCAGAGCGTTGCCATCTTCGCTAACCTCGAAGTGCTGGCGCAGTTGGACCTCGCGGCGGCGGCGGCGCGTTTGGCGGACCGCTACCGTGCGGTTGCTCCTCAGATCGTCGATGACGCGCGAATCGAGATCGTGGAAGGTCGTCACCCGCTGTTGCGTGGGGAGCCGATTCCGCAGTCGATTCGCCTCGACGGGGAGCAGCGCGTCGTCGTGGTCTCCGGCCCCAACATGGGCGGGAAGACGGTGACGCTGAAGATGGTGGGTCTCTTCCTGGCCATGGCCTGTTGCGGCCTCCATCTGCCGGCCCGGGAGGGGACGGTGATCGGCTCCTTCGACGGGCTCTACTCGGATATCGGTGATGAGCAATCGATAGCGGAGAATCTCTCGACATACTCGGCGCATATCGTCGCGATGCGCGGCATTATCGAGCGCGCCGGCGCGCGCAGCTTGGTGATCGTCGACGAGATCGGCGGCGGTACCGAGCCTAACGCCGGCGCGGCGCTGGCGATCGCTATGCTCGAGGTGCTCCTGGAGCGGGGAACGCGCGCCATTGTCACGACGCACGCCACCGAGCTGAAGATCTGGGCCCACGGTGTTCCGCACGTGCGCAATGCCTCCGTACGCTTCGATCCGCAGACGCATGCGCCGACGTATCATCTCGACGTGGGGAGCCCGGGGCAGTCGTTGGCGTTCCCGCTGGCGCGCTCGCTGGGCATCGCCGGAGTGCTCGTCGATCGTGCCGAGGCGCTGCTGGCTGAAGGTGAGCGCGAGTACGATCGTGCGGTCTCCTCACTTGCGGAGGAGCGCGCTATCCTGCAGCACGAGGTCGATCGACTGCGCGAGGAGCGCGAGCGCGCGGCGCGCGAGGAGCAGCGCCTCCTCCAGGTGCGCGAACGCCTGGAGGAGGAGCGCCGCCGTTTGCGCACGGAGGGCGGCGAACGTCTGGGTCGAGCGATTCGCGAGTTCAACGAGGAACTGGCACGGCGAAGCGAGCGCGGGATGTCTCGCCCGCGCAGCACGGCCGGCCAGCGCAACCTGCTGGCAAAGACGCTCGAGGACATTCATCGTGACCTCGGCATCGACGGCGAAGAGCGCGTCGCCGAGGGCGGCGAGGCGGCACTAGCCGGTGCTGGGGATCGGGTCTATCTTCCCGCGTTCGATCAGAGCGGCACCGTCGTCGAGGATTACGGCGAGAGGCTGCTGGTGCAGATCGGCACGATGAAGACGGTGGTTTCCCGTGAAGGAGTGCGCCTAGAGCAGCGTGGTCCGCGCAGTGGGCCTTCCGGGCGTGCGCAAAGCCGGGGATCGGATGCGACAGCATCGATCGCGGCGCAGGCGCGCATGGAGCTAGACGTCCGCGGGATGCGCGTCGCTGAGGCTGAGCCGCTGGTCGAGAAGTGGATCGACGAGGGCACGCTGGCCGGCGGTAGAGCGATACGGCTGATCCACGGCAAGGGGACGGGAATGCTGGGGCGCGGCCTCCACGCATATTTGCGGGATCATCCGCAGGTGCGCTCATTCCGCTACGGCAACCCTGACGAAGGCGGCACGGGTGTCACGGTCATCGAACTGAGCTGACCCGCCATCGGAGAACACTGCAGGGGGCTAGCGCTCGGTCATGGAACAGCGTCCCCTCCCATGGCTGCCGATATGACGAAGACGCCAGCCGCGCAGGCGGCATCGCTGGCCGACGGTTGCGCCGATGTCGTCTCCCTCGATGAGCTCGAGGCGCGCATCGCGCGCAAGGGTCGCCTCACGATCAAGTTTGGGGTCGATCCCTCAGGCTCGGAGCTCCACCTTGGCCACGCCGTCGTGCTCCACAAGATGCGCGAGTTTCAGGACTTCGGTCATCGCGTAATCTTGCTGATCGGCGACTTCACGGCACTCATTGGTGACCCCACGGGGCGTAACGAGCAACGTAAGCCGATCTCGCGCGAGCAGATCGAGGCCAACATGCGCACCTACCGCGAGCAGGCCGGGCGCGTGCTCGACCTCGAGCGGCTGGAGATCATGTACAACTCGAGCTGGCTGCGCCCGCTGGGATTCGACGAACTGTTGCGCCTGACGTCGCAGGTCACCGTCGCGCGCATGCTGGAACGCAACGACTTCGCGAAACGCTACGCCGCGGGGCTGCCGATCTCGCTGCACGAGTTGCTCTATCCGGTGGCGCAGGCGTATGACAGCGTCGCCATGGAGGCCGATGTCGAGCTGGGCGGCACCGAGCAGCTCTTCAACTTTATGCTGGCGCGGGCGTTTCAGGAGCATGCTGATCAGCCGCCGCAGATCTGCATGACATCGCCGATCCTCGAAGGCCTGGATGGCGAGCGGCGCATGGGCAAGTCGCTTGGAAATTACGTCTCGCTGGTCGAGCCGGCAGAGCAGCAGTTCGGCAAGCTGATGTCGCTCCCCGATGCGATGATTCCGCGCTACGCGCGCTTAGCGGCCTTCCGCTCACAGGCGGCCTGCCGCGAGCTCGGCGCGCTTCTGGCGGCCGGCACCGCCGAGCCGATGGCGGCAAAGAAGGAGCTAGCGGAGGATATCGTCGCGCTCTACCACGGCCGGGAAGACGCTCGTGCGGCGCGCGAATACTTCGAACGCACCGTGCAACGTCGCGAGGCCCCGGCGGAGATGCCGGAGTTCCGACTGACCACGGTACCGCGACGGCTGGTCGACGTTCTCGTCTCCGCAGGCTTGGCGCAGAGCAAGCGTGAGGCGGAGCGTCTGGTGGCAGGCGGTGGGGTCCGCCTCAACGGCGAGCAGATCGGCGAAGCGTCGGCGCTCTGGCAGGCGCGCGAGCCGGTCGTGCTCTCGGTCGGCAGCCGGCGCTTCGTCAAAGTGCTCCCAGTGTTGCCGTAAGTTCGAAGTCGCGCGGCCTCATGAGCTCACGAGCGCAGCGACCTCACGAGGGGTGAGTTCATAGACCTGCCGGCAGTAGTCGCAGATCACCGTCTGGGAGCGCTTCTCGCGTACCATCTCATCGAGAGTCGTGACTCCGAGACCGCGGACGGCTATCTCGACTTTCTCGCGCGAGCAGCGGCAAGCGAAATGGACCGGAAGCTCGCGGAGCGTCTTTGGGGCCATCTCTCTAGCCACCGCGTCCACGAGTCCTCGAGCATCGGCTCCGGATCGCACGAGCGCGGTCACCGGCGGCAACGCCGCTGCCGCGCGCTCGAGCGTTGCGATCGCATGTTCGCCTGTGCCCGGCATGAGTTCGGCGATGATGCCCCCGGCCGCAAGTATTCCCTTCGGCGAGGCGAGGACGCCGAGGGCCACGACACTCGGCGTCTGCTCCGAGGTGGCGAAGTAACCCGCGATGTCGTCACCGATCTCTCCGCTGACCAGCTCGACGATGCCCGTGTAGGGCATTCCGTTCTCCAGCGTACGCGTGACTTGTAGCACACCCCGCCCCACCGCTCCGCCGACGTCAAACTTCCCGTTAAGCGCAAGCGGGAGGTCGACGTCGGGAGGCAGCGCATAACCGCGTACGCCGATACCGCCGTCGTGTTCAAAAGCCTCGGCTACGACATTGCGCAAAGGGCCATTGCCGGCGACCTGCAGTGCGATTCTGCGCTCGCCCTTTAGGCCGCCGCCCATGAGTGCTGCTGCGGTCATCAGACGTCCGAGTGCCGCGCTGGCCGTGGGGGAGCAATCGTGGCGATCGCGTGCCTCCGCGACGAGCGCCGTAGTGATCGCCGCGCGGACCCTGATGGTACCTTCGGCCGCCGTGGCCGTTACGAGGTGATCCATAGGTGCCTCTCCTCTCGCCGAGGACGTGCGCGATCCCTTCCCGAATGGGCTTTCCCAGCAACCGACGATCTGTGAGGTCCGATGCGCATCGCCGTTCTCCACGGCCCCAATCTCAACGCGCTGGGCACGCGTGAGCCTGACATCTACGGTCACACGACGCTCGCCGAGATCGATGCCATGCTCGCGCAAGAGGCGACAACCCTTGGGGTCGATCTCACTTCCCATCAGTATCAAGGGGAGGGGGAGATCGTTGCCGCCCTCCATCGCGTGGCAGCCGAGGGTGCGCACGGGGTCCTCATCAATCCCGGGGCATATACCCATTACTCGTTCGCGATTGCGGACGCTCTACGGTGCATCCCCATTCCGTCGGTCGAAATCCACTTGTCCAACATTCACGGTCGCGAGGAATTTCGCAGCCGCTCGGTGACGGCTGCGGCCTGCGTCGGTATCGTCGCGGGTTTCGGAGCCCAGTCGTACCCCGTCGCGTTGCAGGCGTTATTCACCTACCTGTCGCGCAATCGGTGATGAATACAGGATTTCCGCCGCTTGCCGGCAGGAGGGCTGGCAAAGCAAAGCGTAGCAAGGCGGCGAACGGCGAGCCGGACGATCTACGCGCGTCCGCGTTTCGGCTTGCTCGACCTAATATATGTTGATAGACCCCGGATTATTGGGGGAGGGAGTAACGTGACGAAGGCCGATCTGATCGCCACTGTGGCGGAAAAGACGGGGCTGACCAAGCGCGAGGCGACCGCCGCCGTTGACAGT
>SCRA01000066.1 GCA_004297985.1 bacterium
GGCGCAGGTTGTGCGCGCGCTCTTCTCCACGTATCCCGCGCTGGTGCTGGTGGAGCTCTCGCGCAACTTCGGCCACCAGATCGCTTCCACCGCCGGCTTGGACCGCGCGCGCGGCGAGGCCGTGGTGCTGATGGACGGCGACCTCCAAGATCCGCCGGAGCTGATCCCCGAGTTGCTGGCCAAGTGGCGCGAAGGCTACGACGTGGTCTACGCGGTGCGCCGCACGCGGCGCGGCGAGAGCCGTTTCAAGCTGTGGACGGCGGCGCTCTTCTACCGGGTGACCAGGCGGCTGACCAACGTCTCGATCCCCGTGGACGTGGGCGACTTCCGCCTGATGAGCAGGCAAGTGGTGGACGCACTCTCCGGGATGCGCGAGCGCCATCGTTTCATTCGTGGTCTGGTCTCCTGGGTAGGATTCCGGCAGACGGGCGTGCCGTACGATCGCGACGTGCGCTTCGCCGGCACCACGAAGTATCCGGTGAGCAAGATGCTGCGCTTCGCGCTCGACGGCATCACGGCGTTCTCCGAAGTACCCCTGCGGCTGGCCACCTACTTGGGCTTTCTGATCGCCGCCTTCGCCTTCTGCTACGGCGCCGTCGTGCTGGTGCTCAACTCCTTGGGGTACAACCTGCCCGGCTACACGTCCACGATGCTGGCGATCCTGTTGCTGGGCGGCGTGCAGTTGGTGACCATCGGTATCTTGGGCGAGTACGTGGGCCGCATCTACGACGAGATCAAGGAGCGCCCGCTCTATCTGGTAGCGCGCGTCGAGCGTGCCTCCGCCACGGAGATCCCCAGCGACGTTTGACGACGCCGGAGCGGGCGCCGGCCTGTTGGCAACGCTCTGGTTGGCGTTGCTGTGGCTGGGTGCGCCGCTGTTACGTTCCTCGTCGAGCGATGCCTCCACGTTGGCCGCACGCGCGGCGGAGCGCGTGCGCAATGCCATCATTCTGGGCGTCGCCATTCCCTTCGCCCTGGGATACGCGCACGCGCTCTACGGTGAGATGTGCTTGGTGCTGGCGCTGTTCTGCGTGGCGTTGGCGTGGCGCCCCGTGGCGCTGCGCGCGGCCACCGCGGCCTCCGCCGGTTATGCGCCGCTTTCACGGGCGTGGCCTTGGCTCTCCATCGTGACGGCGGCGCTGGTGCTCTTGCTCTGGCCGCAACTGGTGCGCCCACCGCTCGAGGGCGACACGCTGGCCTACCACCTTCCCAACGCGTTCGCCTGGGTGCGCGCGCACACGCTGTGGACCACGGGCACGCGCTACTGGTGGTATCCCGGCGGCTCCGAGCTCTTCGCCTCCGGGCTGATCGCCGTGGGTGCCCGCTGGTCTCTGCCGCTGGCAGGTGCCTCTGCCGCGCTGCTCTTGGCGTTCCGCGTGACGGCGTTTGCCGCGCGGCGCTCCGCGGCGAGCGGTGCCGCCGTGGCGGGCGCGCTCTGCGCTGTGGCGCTGTTGACGATCCCCGCGGCCGCCGCGCAGGTGGGAACGCTGCAGAACGATCTCTGGCTTGCGGCGGCGCTGCTGGAAGTGCTGTGGAGCCTGCTCTACGCGCGCTCGTCACGTGCGCTGATGCTCTCGGTGGGGCTGTGCGCTTTGGTGAAGCCGCTGGGGCCGGCGGCAGCGCTGGTCGCGGCCTTCGCCTACTTCGCGGCGCGCGTGGTGGTGCAGCGCGGCAACCCCCCGCTCTCGGCACGCGCGATCGACGTGGCGGGAGGCTTCATCCCGCTGGCCCTCTGGATCGTGCGCGACGTGCTGTTGGCGCCCACCGCGCTCATTCCCATCTCCAGCACGATGGTGGCCGATCCGTGGCGCACCACGATCGCGGGCCAGGGCTTCGCGGGCGCGGCCACGCTCGTGCGCGCGCTCTTGGCAGCCGGTGCGGCGACGGTCGTCTTCGCCTTCGTGCCGTTTGCGGCGTTCGCGGAATTCGTCGTGCGCGCGGTACGCGGGCGGCTCGGTGATCAGGGGCTGGCGTTCGGTGCGCTCTCGCTGACCGGCGTGCTGGTAAGCGCGCTCTACCTGGCGGCGCCCTTCGGCTTCGCGGGAAGCGTGCCGCAGTTGGCCAACGGCGCCTCGCTGCGCTTCGATCTGCCCGCCTTGGCCTGCGGCTGCGCGATTGCCGCATTGGTGGCCGCGCGTCTGCCGCTGGTCGTCGGTGCGTTGGCGCTGGCTTCGTCGCTCTACGGCGCAGCACGCTTTCAAGCGATCTTCTGGAACGACGCGGTCACGCGCAGCACGCCGTTCGTGGCGGCGCTGAGCGTCCTGCTGGTCGTGGCGATGGTGGTGGCGGTGGTCCTGCGGCCGGCGTGGCGGCGCTGGGTCTCCGGCGCGGGGGCGGCCTGCGCCGCGGCGCTGCTGTGCCTGGCCGTCTCCTTTGCGAGCACGCGCGCGGTGGCGTTCTACGACGCGGGCATGCGTTCGGATCCCGGCGGCGAGCCTACCGCGCTCTTCGCGCGTTTGTCGCACCTGCGTCCGCGGGCCGTGGTTGCGCTCGACGTGCGCGGGGGCGCGATCGCCATGATCTCTCCGGGAACGCTGGTCTACGACGCGTTGGATGCCTCGCCGTGCGCCCAGGCGCAGCGCCTCGGCGCCCTGCTGGTGGTAGGCACCGATGTCGACACTCCCTTGGCGCTGCGCAGCGCGCGGCGTTCGGCGGCGCTGCACGACTGCGGCCGTGTGCGCTACTCCGACGCCGCCGCTGTCATTGCCGCCCCTTTGCCTACCGCCGACGCACCGTAGTGGCGGGGCTGTACTCCGGCCCGTAGTCTTGACGAGATTACGTTTACGTAGTACGATTGTCATATGCCGACCGTTCCGATCTCGGTCCGACTCGACCC
Source organism: bacterium (assembly GCA_004297985.1). GTDB lineage: Bacteria > Vulcanimicrobiota > Vulcanimicrobiia > Vulcanimicrobiales > SCRA01 > SCRA01. The sequence continues at coordinate 2,837 of SCRA01000066.1, forward strand.
AGACGTGCGCGCCGCGCTCGAGCGGGACGCCAAAGAACATCACGTTGGACTTGCCACCTACTTGCGGCACCTAGCTGCCGCCCGTGCGCGCGTGTTGCGCAAACAAGAGGTCCGCGAGGAGAGCCGGCGCGCCGCCCAGGCGCTCCACGCCGAGCCCGGGAATCTCGACGCGCTAGAAGCATGGAGCGTGCCAACCGCCTGGAAGGGACTTGAGTAAGTTCCGCGCCGGTCAGATCGTCGTGGTCGACTGGCGTGACGGCAAGAAGCTCGAGGCGAACAAGACGCGCCCCGCAGTAGTCGTCGAGGACGACGAGCTGTTCGACGATAGCTGGCCGGCGGTGCTCCTCGCGCCGCTAACCGACGAGGGGCCGCACGTCATTCGCGCTCTCTCCGTGCCTCTCGACCCAAGCACCGAGAACGGTTGCACGAAACGCTGTTATGTTGCCGCGCACCTGGTCACAGCCACGGCCGTCTCCCGGGTGCGGGCGACGCCATCGCGAGTCACGGAGGCCGAGTTGCGGAGTATCCGCGAGAAGATCGCTCAAACGATCGGCCTCGATCAGCCGATGCGCTCGTAGACGATAGGGCGGGGCGGCGGCGCCGACGCGCCGATCTCGAAGAGCTCTGCGGCACGCAAGGCATGCGCCGCGCTGCCGCCGTGCACGCGCACTAGCGGCGAACCCGCCTCCACGCGGTCGCCGATGCGCGCGCGTACCTGCAGCCCCGCCAGCGGTCCGCCCGCCGCCACAACCTCGCGCGCCAATTCGCCCAGACCAACCACGTCCGCGCGCACGAGGTAGCCCGCGCGCAGAGCGGCCGCATCGAACGAGGGCGCGCAAGGTGCCATCCGCAGCACGGACGCCCAATCTCCGCCTTGAGCGCGAATCATCGCCTCGAAGCGCGCCAGCGCCGCACCCGAAGCGCGCGCTTCGCGCAACATGCGCACGGCCTGCTCGTCCGGCACGCCCAGCGCAAGCGAGAGCATCGCCGAGGCCACCGCCTCGCAGCAGGCAGCGAAACGCGCGTCGCTCGCGGAAGCGGCGCCGGCACGCAGGAACTCCAGCGCCTCCACGATCTCCAGTCCTGTGCCGATGCGCGTCCCCAGCGGCTCCTCCATGTCCGTCAACAGCGCGACGGCGGAGCGCCCCGCACGCCGAGCCAAACCCACCATCGTGCGCGCCAGCTCCGCCGCCTCCGCGCGCGTGCGCATGAAGGCGCCCGCGCCCACCTTCACGTCGAAGACGATGGCGTCGGCGCCGCCGGCCAATTTCTTGGAGACGACGCTCGCTGCGATCAAGCCCATCGACGGCACGCTTCCGCAGCGATCGCGCAGCGCGTAGATGCGCTTGTCCGCCGGTGCCAGCTCCGGGCCCGCCGCGCCGATCGCGCAACCCACGGAGGCGACAATCGACGAGAGCTCCTCGGGCGAGAGCGCGGTGCGCAGACCTGGAATCGTCTCCAGCTTGTCGATCGTTCCACCGGTATGCGCCAACGCCCGTCCGGAGAGCTTTACCACGGGAACGCCGCAGGCGGCCACCCACGGCACCACGGCAAGCGAGACGGCATCGCCCACGCCGCCCGTGGAGTGCTTGTCCACCGTGCGCCGCGCCAATTGCGCGAACGAGAGCACGCGTCCGGATGCGACGTACGCGCGCGTCAAGGCGTCGATCTCGCCGTCGCTCCAGCCGCGAATGCAGCCTGCCATGAGCAGCGAAGCCATCTGCTCTTCGAGCACGTCGTCCGCGAGATAGCCGCGCACGAAGGCCTCCACCTCGCCCGCCGCAAGCGCGAGCCCGTCGCGCTTGCGCTCGATCGCGCGGCGCGCGAACGCCGAAGACTCCTCCAAGAACAGGCCTCCCATCGCCGCGGCGCGTACCACAGCCGCGTGGGCACGACCGCGCTTCACCTGGCCTTCGCCGCTGCATACGCGGCCATCTTCTTCACCACGCTCGTGCTGGCGCGCACGCGCCCGCCCTGGGCGGCCGCCGTGCTGACGGGCATCGTCCCCTTCGCGCTCTACACGCATCTGGCGCACACCGACCTCACGCTGGCGAAGTTCGCGCTGCTTGGCGCGCTGGCGGGTTTGCTCAGTGCGCGATCTCCGCGCGAAGCGTTGGCTACGCTGCGGCGCGGCATCGGCGCGCCGATGCTCTACGCGCTCGCGGCCGTCGCCGCCGTCGCCGCGATCTCCATCGCCGTGGCCGCCTATCCCGCGGAGGCGCTGCGGCAGACGCTCAAAGCCGGCCAGTTCCTGCTGCTCTTCGCCGTCACCGCGCTGCTGGCCAAGGATGATGCGGAGCCCGCCGTCCTCGCTGCCGCGGCGTCCACGCTGGCCGTGGCGCTGGCGGCCATCGCGCAACTGTGGAGCGGCGCTCCATCGGCGATGCCGCTGCTCGGCGGAATCGTGCCGCGCGTGGCGGGGCCGCTCGAAGGGCCCAACCAGCTTTCAGCCTTCCTCGACGTGGCGCTCCCGCTCATCCTCGCCCACGCGCTGCGGCCATCGCAAGAAAAAGCAAGAAGCGCGCTCTACCTCGCCGCGCTGGGTGCCGGTTGCGCCGCGCTGCTGCTCACGTTTTCGCGCGCAGGCATCCTCACGGCAGCGCTCGCGCTCCTCGTTGTCGTTCTCTGGGGGCGCCACGCCACCGCATCGAGCCGCAACGCCCCCGCGGCCGCCGGCGCGCTCGGCGTTCTCACCGGCCTCGCCCTCACGGCGTACGCCGTGGCACGCGCGCGCATCGGTACGTCGTGGCATCTGCTCTCGCTCCCATCGGCCATCTTCGGGCGCACCGACACGACGTACGTGGGCAGCATCGGCACGCGCAGCCAGCTCTGGCATGCCGCGACCGCGCTCTGGGTGCGCCACAAGCTGCTGGGCGTCGGCGCGGGAAACTTCGAGCTCGAGCTGGAGCGCGTGGGACTCCACGGCATCCGCACGCATGCCAACAGCGCCTACCTGCAGGCGCTCGCCGAGACGGGCATCGTCGGCTTGGCGGTACAGCTCGCGCTCGTGCTGGCCAGCATCCTGCCCTACGCGCGGCGCGCGCGCGCCAGCGCGCTCTGCGCGGGCGTTGCCGCCGGCTCGATCGCGCTGGCCCTGCACGGCGTCGTCGACACGTTGACCTTCTTCGAAAAGGTCGGTCAGTTCTGGATCTGCGTCTGCGCGCTCCCCGCGGCGCGCGCAGGGCCTGCCCTCCAAGACAAGAAGAGGCAGGGCGATGACACGAGACGTCGCTGAGCGCATCACGGCGGCGGGTGTCGCCGTAGGAGCCGCGTTCGTGCTCGGCGGCATAGCCGCCTCATCGATCCTCGCACGCGCCCCGCAAGAGGTGCGCGACGCCGTCGCCTCCCCCGTTCCCGTCGTCACCTGGCAAGGTGACTGGGGACTGCTCCTCTGGATCGCGTTCGCCGTGGCGATCGCCGGAGGCTCCGTGGCCTACGTCTACCTCCTGCGCGAGCTTTGGCACGGCGCCGACGACGGTACGCCGCACCGCACGCTGCTCGGCGCGATCCTCGCCACCTCCGGGCTCGCCGCACTCTGCGCGGCATCCTTCCCGGTGCTCTTCTCCTCCGACATCTACGCCTACGGCTGGTACGGCGATCTCGCGCTCCATGGGCTGAGCCCCTACGTGCACGCCGCCGCCCCGCCGTTCGACGCGCTGATGCGTGCCAGCGTGACGCAGTGGGGCAACCCGCCGCCGATGAGCGTCTACGGGCCGCTCTTCACTTGGGTCTCCGCGCTGCTCGTGCATGTGGCCGCGCCGCTGGGCGCGGCGGCCCAACTCGACGCCTTCCGCGTGTTGGCTTCGCTCGCGCTGCTGCTCTGCGCCGCCCTTGCCTTCGTCGCCGCGGAGGGCTGGGAGCTGCGCCGGCGCTTGGTGCTCTCGGCCGGCATCGCGCTCAATCCCGTGGCGATCTGGTCCTGCGCGGAGGGCCACAACGATGCGCTGATGCTGGCCGTGGTGCTGGCCGGCGTGGTCTTGGTGCGCAGACGCCACCTGCTGGGCGGCGCCTGCACCATCGCCCTCTCCGTGCTGGTGAAAGCCAGCGGCATCGCCGCGGCGGTCCTGCTGTTGGTCGACGCCTCTACCCGCCGCGGCCCGGCGGCGTTGCGCCGCGCGGCGCTGGGCTGCGTGTTGGGCTTGGGTGCCGTGGCGCTGCTCTCCATCCCCTTCGAGCACGGCGTCGCCGGCGTGCTGGTGCCGCACGCGCACTATGCGCCCACCTTCTCGCCGCAGTGGATGGCTTGGCAGATCGCGGCGCAGATGCTGCCCGCAGGCACGCCCGCCATGGCGATCGGCTGCACGCTGGTCGTGCTCGGCGCCGGCGCGGTAGCGCTCCACGGCCTGCGTCTGGTGCGCGCCGGCGAGCGCAGCGGCTACGCCGTGATCGCACTGGGTGCATGGCTGGTCTTTCCCAACGCCTATCCGTGGTATGGTCTGTGGATGCTGCCGCTGGCGCTGATCGCCATCGACTCGCGCGCCGGCCTGACGCTGCTGGCGCTGACGCTGACCTGCGCCATCCGCTACGTCTTCGATGCGGCCTACGGCTCCGGACACGTCGTCTACAACTTCGTGGCGGCGATGCTGCAATATGCGCTGCCGTTACTCTTGCTGCTCGGGCCGCCGGTCGCGTTGCCCGGTACGCTGCGCTCCGCGGTCGAACGAGAATGACCGGGCCTGAAAGATGCACATGACCTACGAAACGATCCACGTGGAGCGAGTTGAGGAAGGGATCGCCACGCTCACGCTGGCGCGCCCCGACGTGCGCAACGCCGTCTCTCTGCAGATGATCGACGAACTGCGCGACGCCGTCGGCGCGCTCGCGCGCGATCGCGATCTGCGTGCGATGATCCTGCGCGGCGAAGGCGCCGCGTTCTCCTCCGGCGGCGACCAGAACATCTACGCGGACAGCACGGGGAGCGGCGAGGCCTTCCACCTATCGCGCGAGATGCAGAACGTCCTCGACATGCTCTGGGCCGGCCCGTTCTTCGCCATCGCCGCGCTCGACGGCGACGCCGTCGGCGGAGGCATCGAGATCGCCTTGGCGTGCGACTACCGCATCGCCAGACCCACGGTACGCCTAGGCGCGATCCAGGTGAAGAGCGGGCTGATGCCCGCCTGGGGCGGACGCACGCGCCTGGTGCGCACGGTGGGCCGCTCGCGGGCGCTCGAGCTGATGCTGACGGGGCGCCTGATCTCCGCGCAGGAGGCGGCCGCCTACGGTCTGGTAGACGAGATCGCCGACGACGCGGCCGCGCGCGGGTTGGCACTGGCGCGCTCTATCGCCCAACATCCCGCGGAGTGCACGCGCGCAATCGAAGAGCTGGTCGCCGCCGAGGAGAGCTCGAGCCACTCCGTGGACCTGGAGCGCGAAGCGCGCAGGTTCGCCGATCTCTGGGAGGGGCCGGCACGGCGCGCCTTCGTGGAGCGCTGGCACTCCCCGTAGCGTCATCGCCCGCCCTTGCCGGGTGTGGTAGACTCGGTGAGCCGATGCCCACGCTCGCCCCGGCCCTGCTTCGGGCCCTTCCCAGCTCCAGCCGTTCCCTAGCGGCGCTCGCCGACCGCCTGCGCAGCCACCGCGCACACTTCGCCCTGGCCGAGACGGTGGCCGCCGCCCGACCCTACCTGATCGGCAGTCTCTACGCCGCGCTGGGCGGGCAGATGCTGGTGGTCACGCCGACGGCCGACGTCGCGGAGCGCACCTTCTCGGACCTCTCGTATTGGCTGGCCGACCAAGCGGAGAGCCTGGCTCTGGTACGCCCCGCCGACGAGCAGATCGGCACGCTGGACAACCCCACCGAGCGCGCGGCGCGCATGGCGGCGCTCGGGCGCCTAGCCGCCGGTCTGCCGGCACTGGTGGTGGCACCGCTGGCTGCTCTACGCCAGGCGCTGGCGCCCCCCGCCGTGCTGCGCGAGGCGCGCATCGAGATCGCCGAAGGCAAGCCCCTCGACTTCGAGTCCACGCTGGAGCGCCTCCACCGTTTGGGCTACCGGCGCGTCGACGTGGTCTCCGCCGCCGGAGAGTATGCCGTGCGCGGCGGCATTCTCGATCTCTTCCCACCCGACCAGCCGCTGCCGGTGCGCGTGGAGCTGTGGGGCGACGACGTCGAGGAGATCCGTGCCTTCGAGATCGAGTCCCAACGCTCGACCCAGCGCGTGGCGCAGGTCGTCGCGGGCGCCTGGCTGGAGGCGCTGCGCGACCAGACGCTGCGCGCGCGTGTGGCCGAGCGCGCGGACGGCGAGGACGGCGTCGTCTCCGCCGTGCGGGCCTTCCTGGCCGCCGGTCACGATATCCCAGCCGCGTGGACGGGGCTGGCCTACGCCCAACCAGCGACGCTGTTGGATTACCTCGACGAACGCGGCGTGGTGGTGCTGGAGGAGCCGGCAATGCTGGCTTCACTGGAGCGCGCCGTGGACGAAGAGAACGCGCGCGGACGCTTGCGCACCATCGCCGAGGCCGATGCCGAGGGGCAGCTCTCCGTGGACGAGGCGCTGGTGGGCGAGGCTCTGCTGACGGCGCTGGAAGTGCCGCGCCCCACGCTGGCCGACTGCGCCGCGGCGTTGCGCGAGCGCGCGCTGCTGAGCATTCCCGGCGGCATCGAGGCGGAGCGCCCCACGTGGCTCCCGCCGGTGCTGGAGCGTCACGCCGTGGGCAGCGCCAACGCGGAGCACTTCAACCGATCCATCGATCTCTTCTTGAGCGCGGCGCGCGAGTGGCAAGCCGCCGGCGAGACGCTGGCCATCGTCACCACCAGCTCCACGCGCATCCGCGAGCTGCTGCGCGATGCCGGCCTGCAGCCGGATCAAACGCCCGTGCACCTCCACCTGCGCTCCGTAGCGGGCGCGGGCGCGGCGTTACGCGCCCACCTCTTCGTCGATCAGGGCAGCATCGAGCACGGCTTCGTCCTCCCCGATCAGCGCCTGCGCGTGCTTGGCGATCGCGAGCTCTTCGGCCAGCCCGCGCGCCGCGCCAAGCTGCGCGCCGTCAAGGAAGGCGTCCCCGTCACGCTGGCCGAGCTCAAGGTGGGCGCCTTCGTGGTGCACGCCGTGCACGGCGTCGGCCAGTACGTGGGCCTGCGCACGGAGACCGTGCTGGGCGCCAAGAGCGACTACCTGGACCTGCGCTACGCCGGCAACGACCGTCTCTTGGTGCCCGTGCACCAGATGCACCAGGTCACGCTCTTCAGCGCTGCGGACGGCGCCTCACCGCGCCTCTCCAAGATGGGCGGCTCCGACTGGGCGCGCACCAAGGCGCGCGTGGGCGAGGCGATCTCGAAGATCGCCGACGAGCTGGTGGCGCTCTACGCCGAGCGCGAGATGGCGCAGGGGCACGTCTTTCCCCCGGACACGCCGTGGCAGACGGAGCTCGAAGAGGCCTTCCCCTACGACGAGACGCGCGACCAGCTCAAGGCGATCGCCGACATCAAGGGCGACATGGAGCGCGGGCGCCCCATGGATCGTCTGCTCTGCGGCGACGTGGGCTACGGTAAGACGGAGGTGGCGATTCGCGCCGCCTTCAAAGCGCTCACCGACCATAAGCAAGTTGCGCTGTTGGCGCCCACCACCATTCTCGCCGCGCAGCACGAGCGCACGTTCAAGGAGCGCTTCGCCGGCTTCCCCGTGCGCGTGGAGCAGCTCTCCCGCTTCAAGAACAAGAAGGAGCAGCAGGCGATCTTGGCCGACCTCGCCGCCGGCAAAGTCGACGTCGTGGTGGGCACGCACCGGCTGCTGCAAAAGGACGTCGTCTTCCGCGACCTGGGCATGATCGTCGTCGACGAGGAGCAGCGCTTCGGCGTCAAGCACAAGGAGCGCCTCAAGGAGATGCGCGCCAGCGTGGACGTGCTGACGATGTCGGCCACGCCCATCCCGCGCACCCTGCACATGTCGCTGATCGGCGTGCGCGACCTCTCGCTGATCCAGACCCCGCCGAAGAACCGCATGTCCGTCAAGACGGTGGTGGTGCCGACGGACGATGCGCTCATCGTGCGCGCCATCCAGTACGAGCTGGACCGCGGCGGCCAAGTCTACTTCGTCCACAATCGTGTGGAGACGATCTACGGCGTGAAAAACGCTCTGCAGACGCTGCTGCCGAGCGCGCGCATCGCCGTGGCCCACGGGCAGATGGTCGAGGCGGAGATCGAGCCCGTGATGACCGCCTTCGTCGACGGTGAGATCGACGTCTTGCTGGCCACCACGATCATCGAGAACGGCCTGGACATCCCCAACGCCAACACGCTGATCGTCAACAACGCCGATCAGTTCGGCCTCTCGCAGCTCTACCAGCTACGCGGGCGCGTAGGCCGCTCCAACCACCAGGCGTACGCCTATCTGCTCTATCAGCCGCACAAGGCGCTCACCGAAGAGGCCAAGGCGCGTCTGGAGGCGATCCGCGAGTTCTCGCACCTAGGCTCGGGCCTCCAGCTCGCCATGCGCGACCTGGAGATCCGCGGCGCGGGGAACCTGCTGGGGCACGCGCAGTCCGGGCACATCGCGGCCGTGGGCTTCGACACGTACTGCCAACTGCTGGCGGAGGCCGTGGCTGAGCGCCAAGGCAAGGTGCGCGAGCAGGCTCAAGAGGCCGTGCTGGACCTCAAGCTCACCGCCTACATCCCCGACGACTACATCACGCAGGCCTCGCAGAAGATCGCGGTCTACCAGCAGTTGGCCGCCGCGCGCAGCGCGCAGGAGGTCGACGAGATCGCCGCCGGCCTGCGCGACCGCTTCGGCCCCATGCCGGAGCCGCTGCTGAACCTGGTGGAGATCACCAAGCTGCGCACCATGGCCCTACGCAAGCGCGTCACGCGCCTAGTGGTGGACGATCATCGCCTGGTACTGGGTGTGGGTACGGGCTTCGAGCTCTCCCCGCGGGCGATCCCCGAACTCCAACGGTTGACCGGCGGGCGCTTCCGCTTCAGCGATCAGCGCCTCACCGTCGACCTCCCCGACGGCAGCCCCGCAACCTGGCTTCCCCTGCTCGGGTCGCTCCTGGAGACGCTGTAGAGGAACGCCTTCCCCCCGCGCGAACCACCTTGCGCTGCCCCTCCCTCGGGGCGGTTTCGTTGCTATGGAGTATCGTACGTGAGCACGTGGACGAAGCATCGGCTGGCCACTTTGGCAGCCGTCGGCGCACTGAGCCTCTCCCTTGCCGCCTGTTCGGGCGGCGGCGGGACGCTGGCATCGGTCAACGGCCAAAAGATCTCGAAGACCCAGCTCGATGCCAAGCTCGAAGCGAGCCCCGGCGGTAAGCAGATGCTTGGGCAGCTCATCCAGACCGCGTTGCTCGACCAGTACGCAAAGCAGAAGGGCATCGCCGCCTCCGACGGCGAGACTCAGAAGAAGATCGACGACATCAAAGCCCGCTACCCCTCCGGACAGTTCGACGCACTCCTCAAGCAGCAAGGTCTGACGATGGATGACGTCAAGCAGATCGTCACGCAGCAGGTCCTGCTCGAGAAGGCCGTGGCGCCGCAGGTGCGCGTGGCCGACTCCGACGTGAAGGCCTTCTTCGACAAGAACCACGCTTCGTTCGATCGCCCGGAGCAGGTGCGTGCGCGCCACATCCTGGTACCGGACGAGAAGACCGCGCAGATCGTGGAGCAGAAGCTCAAGCAGGGTCAGAAGTTCGAGGACCTCGCCAAAGAGTACTCGACGGATCCCGGCAGCAAGGACAAGGGCGGTGAGCTGGGATGGTTCGGCAAGGGACAGATGGTGCCGGCCTTCCAGGATGCTGCCTTCAAGCTCCCCATCGGCCAGGTCAGCCAGCCCGTGAAGTCGCCGTTCGGTTTCCACATCATCCAAGTCGAGGAGCGTCGCACCGCGCAGAAGGCAACGCTAGCCAACACCACGGACCTCATCAAGCAGCAGCTTACGCAGCAACAGGAGGCGCAGCTCGTGCCGACGTTCCTCAATACGCTGCGCACCGGCGCGAAGATCGAAATCTACGATCAGCGCTTCGCCGATCTGCTGCCGCCTACGCCGCCTCCGAGCGCGCCGGCCACCTCCGCCCCGGCGCCGGCCACGCAGGCGCCGACGAAGTAACCGGCCACGCTGCGCATCGTCGGACTGGGTCCGGGCGATCCGGACCTGCTGACGCGGGGAAGTCTGGAGGCGCTCGCGCGCGCCCCGCGGGCGAGTGCGCTCCAAGCGCCCCCGGAGCTGGCGAAGTTTCTGCTATCGCAGGGGGTCGTGCTCGAGCAAGGTCTCGTGCGCGACCCAGCGCTCTTCATCCGCGGCAGTGAGCCGGAGATCGAGCATTTCGTCGCGGCCCTGCAAGCCTTGGGAGAGAGCGGCCACGCGCTAGGCGTGCTGGGTAACCCGCTCTCCGATGTACCGGGCCTTCCGGCGTTGCTGCGCGCGCTGGAGAACGCGAAGATCGCCGCCGAGCTCGTGCCGGGAATGCCGCGCGCCACGCTCTCGGCGGCCGTCTCGATGCCGCTGGTTCCGCTGCCGCCGGCCAGCGCCCACTATACCTGGGAGCAGTTGGTTGAAGTCATGGCCCGGCTGCGCCGCACCTGCCCGTGGGACCGCGAGCAGACGCATCGCACGCTGCTGCCCTATCTCATCGAGGAGACCTACGAAGTGGTCGACGCCGTGGAGGCGGACGACGACCACTCGCTGGTGGAGGAGCTGGGCGACCTGCTCCTGCAGATCGTCTTCCACGCGCAACTGGCTACCGAGCGCGGCAAGTTCTCCGTAGCCGATGTCATCGACTCGCTCTCCAACAAGATGGTGCGCCGCCATCCGCACGTCTTCGGCGGCACCTCGGTGAGCGGTCTCGACGAGCTGTGGCAGAACTGGGAGCGGCTCAAGTCGAAAGAGCGCGCAGGCCGGCTGCGCAAGAGCCGCCTGGACGGCATTCCCAAGGGGCTGGGAGCACTGCTGCGCGCTCAGCGCATGCAGGAGAAGGCTTCGCGCGTAGGCTTCGACTGGCCCGAGATCGGCGGCGTGCTCGAGAAGCTCGACGAGGAGCTCGACGAGCTGGCATCGGCGATGCGCGCCGCCGCTGCGCACCACAACGGCGCGCACGAAGAGGACCACGTGCGCGAGGAGCTTGGCGACGTGCTCTTCACCGCGGTGAACATCTGCCGCACGCTGAAGATCGACGCCGAGGGTGCGCTGCGCGAAGCCAGCGACAAGTTCTACGGCCGCTTCGCCTTCGTGGAGGCGCACGCCACCGCGTCTGGACGCGAGCTCTCCGACTTGACTCTGGACGAGATGGAGGAGCTCTGGCAACTGGCCAAGACCGAGGAGGTCAAATGAGCAATTGCGTCTTGCGCAATTGCGCCCCCGGAGGGGCTTCAAAGAAACAGGGTTCCCGCGAGCGGAACGAAGTGGAGCGAGTGGGATGAGCGAATACGTTGCGAAGATCCGCGTGCGCATGAGCGCCCACGACGCACACTACGGCGGCAATCTGGTCGACGGCGCGCGCCTGCTGGCGCTCTTCGGCGACGTTGCCACCGAGCTGCAGATCGCACTCGACGGCGACGAAGGGCTCTTCGCGGCCTACGACACCATCGAGTTCCTGGCTCCCGTCTACGCGGGCGACTACATCGAGGCCGAGGGGCGCATCACGCGCGTCGGCAACACGTCGCGCGCCATGGCCTTCGAGGCGCGCAAGGTGATCGCGGCGCGCTACGAGCTAGCCCCTTCGGCCGCCGACCTGTTAGCCGAGCCCATCGTGGTGGCGCGCGCAAGCGGCACCTGCGTGACGCCCAAAGCGCTGCGGCGCAAGTAACATGCGTTTGGACAAATTCATGAAAGTGGCGCGTCTCTCCAAGCGCCGCACGGTGGCCAAGGAGGCGCTCGATGCGGGACGCGTGCTGCGGGCCGGCTACGCCGTGAAGGCCGGCTACCAGGTAAAGACGGGCGACGAGCTGGAGATCCACTACGCGCGGCGCGTGGTGACGGTGCGCGTGCTGGTCATCCCCGCGCGCCCGGGAGTTCGCGTCGACCCCACCACGCTCTACGAAGTACTGACCGAGCGCAACGAGGACGACCTCCCGCCGCTGTGAATCGCAGCACGCTCTCCGCCGACGTCAAGGATGCGCTGGCGCGCGAGCAGCCCGCGAGCGCGTGCTGCCGCCAGACGCTATTGCGCGCGCTGGCGTTCTACGGGGCGAAGGACGGCCGCTTTCGCACCCAGCGCTCCGCCGTGGCGCGCCTCTTCCACGCCCTGCAGCCCCGGGAGCGCGCGACGCCGATCCGCACCGTCGCCGGAACGAAACTCTACCGCGCCACGCTCTACGTCGCCGATCTCTCGCCGGAGCTGGCCGAGGCACCCGCCGCGCCCCCCAAGCGCCGCTGCTGTCGCCGCGTCGAGCTGCGCGGCGCCTTCCTCGCCTGCGGCTCGCTCTCGCTCCCCGGCAAGGGCTATCACCTGGAGCTCACGCCCCCGTCGCAGGAGGCGGCCGCGCGCATCGAGACCCTGCTCGCAGCCGAGGGTCTGGCCCCCAAACGCGCGCAGCGCCGCGGCGGCGCCCTGCTGTACTTCAAAGATGCCGAGGGCGTCGTGGCTATGCTCGGCGCGATCGGCGCCCACGGCGCCGTCCTGCGCATCGAGGACGTGCGCGCCGTCAAGGAGACCAAGAACCGCATCCACCGTCTGGTCAACGTGGAGGCCGCCAACGTCGCACGAGCCGTCGCCGCTGCCACGCGCCAGCGGCGAGCCATCGAGCTCCTGAGCGACGCCTACGGTCTGCACCATCTCACGCCTGCGCTGCGCGAGGCCGCCGAGCTGCGCCTGCGCCACCCGGAATTGACCTTGGGGGAGCTCGCGGAGCTGTGCCGCCCGCAGGTCAGCCGCGCCACGCTCAACGGGCGCCTCCAGGCCCTCCTGCGCCTAGCGCACCGTCTCCAACCGGAGCAGGCGTCTCCGGAGGGTATGGGGTAGTACCGCCTGTTTTGGCCCACCAGCCTACCGGTTGCTCGGCCTGCAATCTCGAGAGGATGAGTACGACGATCATGCGTATCGGCATCAACGGTTTCGGCCGCATCGGCCGCAACTTCTACAAGGCGTTGTGCGAGCGCCATCCGGGGATCGATGTGGCGGCGATCAACGATCTCGCGACGCCCGCCCAGCTCGCTCAGCTTTTCAAGTACGACTCGAACTACGGCATCTACGACGGTACCGTAGAAGCGACGGCCGATAGCTTGGTGATCGACGGCAAGCGCATTGCGGTGCTCTCCGAGCGTGACCCCGCCAAGCTGCCGTGGAAGCAGCTCGGCGTCGACGTGGTGATCGAGTCCACCGGCCTCTTCACCGACGCCGCCAAGGCGCGCGCCCACATCGACGGCGGCGGCGCCAAGCGCGTGATCATCTCCGCTCCCGGCAAAGGTGAGGACGTGACGGTCTGCCTGGGCGTGAACGAAGGCGACTACGACCCTGCCAAGCATACCGTGATCTCCAACGCCTCGTGCACCACGAACTGTCTTGCATCGGGCGTGAAGCCCTTGGTCGATGCCTTCGGCTGGAAGAAGGGCTTCATGGCCACGGTGCACTCGTACACCAACGACCAGCAGATCCTCGACGCGCCGCACAAGGACCCGCGGCGCGCGCGCAACGCCGCCACGAACATCGTGCCCACCTCCACCGGCGCCGCCAAGGCGCTCTACCTCACCATCCCCGAGGTCAAGGGCTGCTTCGACGGCTTCTCCCTGCGCGTGCCCACGCCCACCGTCTCGATGGTCTATCTCGTGGCACAGCTCGGGCGCGACGTCACCAAGGACGAAGTCAACAGCGTGCTGCGCACCGCCGCGCAGACGAACCTCAAAGGCATCGTCGAATACACGGAGGAGCCTCTGGTCTCGGTGGACTTCAAGAAGAACCCGCATTCGTCGATCGTCGACGGCTCGCTGACCAACGCCAACGGCGACCTGGTACAGCTCGCGCTCTGGTACGACAACGAGTGGGGCTACTCGTGCCGTCTGGCCGACATCACGCAGTACGTTCTCGCGAAGTCGCCCGCGGGCGTCTAGAGCGCAACGCACGATGGCCAGCTTCCTGACGCTGCGCGACGCCCCGCTGCGCGGCAAACGCGTGCTGCTGCGCGAGGATCTCAACGTGCCCCTGGAGGAGGGCGCCGTGCGTGACGACACGCGCATCCGCGCGGCGCTCCCCACGCTGCGCTACCTGCGCGAGCAGGGCGCGCGCACGATCGTCGTCTCACATCTGGGGCGCCCAGGCGGCCGGCGCATGGCGGAGCTCTCGCTGAAGCCGGTAGCCGAGGCGCTCTCCAAGGAACTGGCCGCACCCGTCGCCTTCTGCGACGAGGCGATCGGAGCCAAGGCCGACGCCGCCGTGGCGGCACTGCGCGACGGCGAGACGCTGCTGCTGGAGAACCTGCGCTTCTACCCCGGCGAAGAGGCCGACGACCCCGCGTTCGTGGCCGCGCTCGCTAAGCACGGTGACCTTTACGTCAACGACGCCTTCGGCACGGCGCACCGCGCCCACGCCTCGACGGCCGGCGTGGCGGAGCGCCTGCCCGCGGTTGCCGGCTTCTTGATGGAGGCGGAGCTCCAGGCGCTCTCCCCGCTGTTGGAGAGCCCCGCCAAACCCTTCGTCTGCATCCTGGGCGGGGCGAAGGTAGCCGACAAGATCGGCGTCTTCACCAATCTCATGAAACGCTGTGACGTCTTCGTGGTAGGCGGCGGTATGGCCAACACGTTCCTGGCGGCGCAGAACGTGCCGATCGGCAACTCGCTGCGCGACAAGGATCTGGCGCCCGCCACGCAGATCCTGGTGCAGGCGCGCGCCGCAGGCGTGACCATCGAGCTCCCCGTCGACGCGGTGGTGGCCACCTCGCTCGATGCAAGCGCCGCCGACACGCGGATTGTAGAACTCCCGATTCGTGCTCCACACGAATCGGGAGAAGCTTCGGAACAACTGGGGTCCCCATCGAGTTTACGAGATGGGGAGATGCTGTTGGATATCGGGCCGAAGACGCGCGAGAAGTACGCGAAGGTCATCGAGGGTGCGAAGACGATCGTCTTCAACGGACCGATGGGCGTCTACGAGAAGACTCCTTTCCAAGGCGGCACGGCTGCGGTAGGCGCAGCGATCGCGCGCGCCACGCGGGGCGGAGCCAAGAGCGTGGTAGGCGGCGGCGACGCCGCGGCCGCCGCGCATGCGCTGGGCTTCGCGGATGCCGTGACCCACATCAGCACGGGGGGCGGCGCAACGCTGGAGTTCCTGGAAGGGCGCGAGCTACCCGGAGTCAAGGCGCTCGAGAAGGCGGCCGTGCGATGACGCATCGGCGCCCGCTCATCGCCGGCAACTGGAAGATGCACCAGACGGCCGCCTCCGCGGGCGTGCTGGTCGCCGAGATCTGCGCGGCGATCCCACCGCAGAGCTACGACGACGTCGACGTGGTGCTCTGCCCGCCATACACGGCACTGGCAAGCGTGGCACAGGCTATCGCCGGCAGCGGCCTCCACCTCGGCGCGCAGGACGTGAGCGCCCACGAGTGGGGCGCCTACACCGCGCAGATCTCCGCGCCGATGCTGCTGGAGTTCGGCACGCGCTACGTCATCGTGGGCCACTCCGAGTGCCGTGCCTATGCGCGCCAGCAAGACGAGGAGATCAACGCCAAAGTGCGCCGTTGCCTCAAGCACGGGTTGATCCCCATCGTCGCCGTCGGCGAGACGCACGAGGAGCACGCCGCCGGCAAGACGCACGAACGGGTGACCGGCCAGATTCGCGAAGCTTTCGCGGGCGTGGAGATCGGTGACGTCGAGCGCGCCGTGGTCGCCTACGAACCGGTCTGGGCCATCGGGTCCGGCACGTCCGATACGCCGGAGGAGGCGGCAACGGTGATCGCCGCGATCCGTTCGGCCGTCCCCGGCCTCGAGCGCGCGCGCTGCCTCTACGGCGGATCGATGAAGCCGGAGAACGCGGCGGCGCTCTTGGCTCAGCCGCAGATCGACGGCGGGCTCATCGGCGGCGCCTCGCTCAACGCACAGAGCTTCGCGCAGATCGTCGATCACGCACGAAAGGCCATCACCACCCCATGACACGCTTGGCACGCCCGCTGGTGCTCTGCATCCTCGACGGCTTCGGCTGTTCCGAAGATCCGCACGGCAACGCCATCGCCGCGGCGAAGATGCCGCACTGGCGTGATCTGCTCGCGCACTATCCGCACACGGAATTGGCGGCGGCAGCCGAAGCAGTGGGCCTGCCCAAGGGCATCATGGGGAACTCGGAGGTCGGCCACCTCAACCTCGGCAGCGGACGCGTGGTACCGCAGGGCGTGGTGCTCATCAACCAATCGATCGCAGACGGAAGCTTCGCGCGCAACGACGTGCTCCAGCGCGCCATCGCGCACGTCCAACGGAACGGCGGTACGCTGCACTTCCTGGGTCTGCTCTCACCGGGCTGCGTGCACAGCTCGATGGAGCATCTCTTTGCGTTGATCGATGCCGCCGCCGATGCGGGCGTCCGCTACCAACTGCAAGCCTTTCTCGACGGGCGCGATACGCCGCCCAGCTCCGCGCGCGCCTACATCGAGCAGACGCAGGCCAAGCTCGACGCGCGGAACGGGGGCAGCTTCGGATCGATCATCGGCCGTTTCTACGCGATGGATCGCGACAAGCGCTGGGAGCGCACGCAGGCCGCCTACGACGCGCTGGTGCGCGGCAAAGCCGAGCGCACGGCGCCGAGCGCCCTCGAAGCCATCGACGCCGCCTACGCCGCCGGCGAGAGCGACGAGTTCGTCAAGCCGACGATCGTCGGCACGGCGCGCCCGCTGATCGGCAACGGCGATGCCTGCATCTTCTTCAACTTCCGGCCGGACCGCGCGCGCCAGTTGACGATGGCCTTCAGCGATCCCGCCTTCAACGCATTTCCCGTCGAGCGTCTGGACGACTTCCTCTTCGCCACGATGACGAAGTACGAGGAGTCTTTCAGCAACCCCGTGCTCTTTCAACCCCACCTTCAGCGGCAGACCTTCGGCGAAGTCCTCGCCGAGCAAGGGCTGAGCCAACTGCGCTTGGCGGAGACGGAGAAGTACGCCCACGTGACCTACTTCTTCAGCGGCGGGCGCGAGGAGCCGTTCACCCGCGAGGATCGCATCCTCATCCCCTCGGACCGCAGCGTCCCCACCTACGACCTCGCGCCGCGCATGCGCGCGCGCGAGATCACCGGCGCGGCCCTCGCCGATCTGCGCGAACACAAACACGATGTGATCGTGATGAACTACGCCAATGCCGACATGGTGGGTCACACCGGCGTCTGGGATGCCACGCTCACGGCGCTGGAGGAGCTCGACACGTGTCTGGGGCAACTGGCCGTGGCCGTGCTGGAGTGCGACGGCATCCTAGCGATCACTGCCGACCACGGCAACGCCGAAGAGAAGATCGATGCGCAGGGCAATCCGCTGACGGCGCACACCACCAACGCGGTGCCGTTCGTGCTGATCTCGCGCGAACCGCTGGGCTCGCTCGAAGGCGGAGGATGTCTAGGCGATGCGGCACCGACGCTGTTGGAGATTCTGGGCCTGCCGATTCCGGCGGAGATGACGGGGCGCCACCTGCTCTGTCCCACGCGTTCCGCGGCACTCCACTCGTGGGAGGCGTGAGCGAGGACGCGCTGGCCGCCGCCGCGCTGCGGCTGGGCGCCATCGACGCCGCCGTGATCTTGGGCAGCGGCCTGGGCGCCGTGGTGGCTCGCGCGAGGGTGCGCGAGAAAGTTCCCATCGACGACATTGCGGGCATGCCGCGTCCGCGCGTCGCCGGGCACCCGGGCTTCGTGGCACTGGGTGAGTGGAGCGGCAAGCGCGTCGCAATCTTCATGGGGCGCGTCCACGCCTACGAAGACTATACGCAGCGCGAGGTCGCCTACCCGGTGCGCGTGGCGGCCGCCGCCGGGGCACGAACGCTGGTGGTCACCAACGCCGCCGGCGGCTTGAACGAGACATTCAGCCCCGGCGAGCTCATGCTGATCGCCGACCACCTCAACTTCACCAACTCCAGTCCGCTGCTCGGCGCACCGGCGCCGAACGAGACGCGCTTTCCCGATCTCACCGAGGCCTACGCGTCGCGCTTACGCGCCGCCGCGCGCGCCGAGGCACAGCGGCGCGGCATCACGCTGCGCGAGGGCATCTACTGCGGCGTGCTGGGCCCGGCCTATGAGACGCCCGCGGAAGTGCGCTTCTACCGCAGCGCCGGCGGCGACGCCGTCGGCATGTCGACCGTCCCCGAAGTGATCCAGGCGCGGGCGCTGGGGCTGGAGGTCGCGGGGATCAGCGTCATCACCAACGTGTGGCACGCCGGTGCCTCCACCACGCACGAGGAAGTGTTGGCGCGCGTGGCGGGCGCCGTCGAGCCGCTGAGCTACCTGGTTGAAGCGATCCTCACCGCCGCAGACTAGTCTTCATCTCCCCGGGGTCCACTATTTCCCGGATCGCTCTCGCCTCATCGAATGTGCGCGCCCACGCAACCGCGCGGCAACGCGCCGTTCATATCTCCCGCTTACACTCGCGCCATGACTAGCGCAGCGCAATGGGCGGCGCAGACGATGGACGTGGCGCAACAGCGTCTGAAGATCGCCGCCGACAACCTCGCCAACCTCTCCACCAACGGCTTCCGCCGGCACGAAACCGAGATTACGCGCTTCGCCTCGACGTTGCGCCTCACGTCGCGCACGGTGGAGGCGCAAGGCGCGATTCGCCCCACGGGCGGCGCCTTCGATCTCGCGCTGGCCGGGCGCGGCGCCTTCACCCTGCGCGAAGCCGACGGCGCGCTCACGCACGGGCGCGACGGCGCCTTCTCGCGCACCGGCGACGGGCACGTGGTGGACGCACGCGGCCGTGTGCTGATGGGGCGCTGCGGCCCGCTCGTGATCGGCCCGCAGGCCACCTTCGCCGCCGACGGCACCGTGCGCGACGGCGAGCGTATCGTCGACCGCCTCGCCATCCCGGCGGGAACCACCGTGCGCCAAGGAGCGCTGGAAGTCTCCGGGGTCGAGGCGACGGGCGAGCTGCTCGCGATCCTCTCCGCCCAACGCAGATTCGAGAGCGGTCAGCGCATCGTGGCCGCGGACGACGCCATGCACCGCAAAGCCATCGACGGCGTCGCGGTGGTACACTAATGGATCGCGCGCTCTTCGTCGCCGCCACCGGCATGGCCGCCCAGCAGCGTAACCTCGAGACGATCGCCGACAACCTCGCCAACGCCGACGTCACGGGCTTCAAGTCCTCCGTAGCGCAGTTCGAGCGTATCCTCGACGGCGCGAGCGGCGCGCCGGGACTGGGCACCATCGCCGCCGGTGAGCGCCTGCGCTTCACGCAGGGGAGGCTCGAGCACAGCGGCGGCGCCTACGACTGCGCCATCGACGGTGCGGGCCTCTTCGAGCTGCGCGATGTCCGCGGGCGCACCGCCTATACGCGCGCGGGAGATTTCTCGCTCGATGACCACGGTCTGCTGGGGCGCGCGGGCTGGCACCTGGTGGGCGTACGCCTTCCCGCGAACGCCACGGGCGCGACGATCGCTGCGGACGGCACGGTGAGCGCCCACCTTCCCGACGGGCGGACGGCGGGCGCCGGACGCATCCGCTTAGCGCTCTTCGCGGCACCGGAGCATCTCGCGCGCGGCACGGACGGCCTCTTCTTCGCCTCGCCGCGCGCTGGGCGCGCGCGTCTGGTCGCCCCCGCCGAGCGCGGCGCCGGAGGTTTGGTGGCAGGATCGCTCGAGCGCGCCAACGTCTCGGTGATCGAGGCGATGATGGAGATACTCACGGCGCAACGCGCGTACGAGGCCAGCGCGAAGGGCGTCAGCGCCGCCGACGAGATGCTGCGCGTCGCCAACAACCTCCAGCGGAACTAACCGTGGAGCACGACGGCACGCGCGTCGCTGCGACGATCGAGGCGCTCATGCTGCGTCCGCTGCTGGCCCCGCTAGAGCGCGCCGCGGGCCCCATGGGCGAGCTTCTCGCCGGCGCCTTCGCAGAGGCGCTGGCGCGTCAAGCGGAGCGTCGAGATGAGTGAGCGCGAGGCGGCGATTCGCGCCCTGTTGCCCATGGTGCGCGGGATCGCGCGGCGCATCGCCTACAAGGTGCCGACCTGCGAGTTGGAGGACCTCATCGCCGACGGTGCGTTGGGTGCCATTCGCGCCGTCGACTCCTTCGATCCGCGGCGGGGCGTCCCACTTCGCGTCTATGCGCGCCGCCTGGTTTTCGGCTCCATCCTCAACGGCGTGCGGCGCATGGACGCCATCCCCGAGCACGTGCGCCGCGAGGCGCGTGTCGCAGAGCGCGTGCGTTACGAGCTCTACTCTCGCCTTGGCCGCGCGCCGCGCAGCGCGGAGGTCGCCGCCGCATGCGGCTTGGACGAGCGGCGGGTGCGCTCGGTGCTCAGCGGAGCGGCACTGCTCGCCCCGCTCTCGCTCGACGAGCCCCTGCCGGCGGGGATGCACGAGCCCGTCTGCGACGAGGATCCGCCGGCCATTCTCCTGCGCCATCAGCGCTTGCGCGCTGTGCGCAGCGCGCTCGACACGCTCCCCCCGCGCGAGCGCGAAGTGGTGCGCTGCCACTACTTCGGCCGCACGACCTTCGACCTGGTGGGGCGCCGCTTAGGCGTCTCGCGCCAGCGCGTCTCGCAGTTGCACGTGCGCGCGCTGCGCAGACTGCGCACCCGCCTGGCTAGAGAGAGCGCGGCATGAGCGGCCTTCGTTCGATCCGCAGCCAAACGCCGCACGCACCGGCGCTGCGCACGCGCGCCGCGGACGCCGTGGGCGAAGGCGAGGAGATCCGCGCCGCCGTCACCCTGCCCCCGGGGCACCCGGCCTGGCCGCGGGACCTGCTCTCCTTGACGCGCCGTGCGCGCGCCGCCTTGGCCGCACTCCCGCAGGTCATCGTGCAGGCCCTCAGCGGCTGGGACCACCCGTTGCGCGAGGCGCTGATCGCCGGCTCGCTCGTCGTGGTCGAGGCCGCGGGAACCTACCGCGTCTGGTGACGGGAAGTTGTCACGGGCGAGGTTGGTTGATATGATGACCACTAAGACTATCCACAGCCGCGCGGGGGCTCACCGCGCCATACCGTGGCCGGTGGCGGAGGCGAAGGCGCGGCTGAGCGAGCTCATCGAGCGCGCGGTCACCGATGGTCCGCAGATCATCACCCGCAAGGGGCGACCCGCCGTGGTAGTCGTTTCGACCGAAGAGTGGGAGCGAAAGAGCAAGCGCAGAGGCACCCTCGCTGAATTCTTCGCCGCTTCGCCGTTACGAGGCGCAGATATCCAAATCGAGCGGGCGACGGATACACCGCGCGAGATCGATCTGTGAACTTCCTGTTGGACTGGCAACCGCCCGCGTAGGCCGCTACAGCCGCGCCGCGACGGCTTCGCCGAAGGCGGTGGTCGACAGGTACGCCTCGCTCTGCCGCACGAGATCACGCGTGCGTGCGCCGGACGCGATCGCCGCCTCCACCGCGCGCTCGACGCGCTCCGCCGCGGCGGAGTCACCCAGCGAGAGGCGGCAAAGCATCGCCGCACTGAGGATCGCCGCCGTGGGATTGGCGAGGTTCTGCCCCGCGATATCGGGGGCGCTGCCGCTGATGGGCTCGTAGAGGCCGAAGCGCCTCCCCGGCTCACCGCGCCGCCCAAGCGAAGCGCTGGGAACGTTGCCGATCGAGCCGCTCAGCATCGCCGACTCGTCGGAGAGGATGTCGCCGAACATGTTCTCGGTGAGGATGACGTCGAACTGGCGCGGGTTGCGCACGAGCTGCATCGAGGCGTTGTCGACCAGTACGTGCTGGAGCGTCACGTCCGGGTAGTCGGCGGCCACTTCGACGACCGTCTTACGCCACAGGCGCGACGTCTCCAGCGTATTCTGCTTATCGACCGAGTGCACCAGCTTGCGCCGCTCGCGCGCCATCTCGAAGGCGACCCGCGCGATGCGCACGATCTCCGGCTTGTGATAGAGGATCGTGTCGAGCGCATATGGGACCCCGTCGCGCTCGCCGAACTCCTTGGGCTGGGCGAAGTAGGCGCCGCCGGTAAGCTCGCGCACCACCACCAGGTCGAGCCCGCTCACCACCTCAGGCTTGAGCGTCGAGGCCTCCTCGAGGCCAGGGTAGACGCGCACAGGCCGGATGTTCGCGAAGAGCTCGAAGTGGAGGCGCAGGAAGAGCAGAGAGGCCTCGGGTCGCAGATCGCGCGGAACCTTGTCACCGTCCCACTGCGGGCCGCCGACGCTCCCGAAGAGCACGGCGTCGGACTGGCCCACGCCGCTCTTGGTCTGATCGGGGATCGGCGTCCCGAAACGATCGTAGGCGCCCCCGCCCACGGGATACTCCACGTACGTGTCGCCGGGGCGAACGCGGCGCAGGATCTCCAGCGCGACGCGCGTGACTTCGGGGCCGATCCCGTCACCAGGGAGCACGGCAATCGTCGACATTACTCTCTGACTTTCTAGCTGAAGTGAAACGGAGCGCGTGGCCCCGCGTGGTAGACGGTTGCGCCGGAGGCGGCGCACTCGCCTACGTTGCGTAGAAGCACGGCACGAAAGGCCGCCGCATGCTCGACGGCGACCAGCAGCGCGGCTGCGAATGCCGCGCGAGGATCGTGCGCCGCGACGAGACGCCCCTGTGCGGCGACGGCCGAGAGGGACTCCCAGATTGCGGCGAAGGGCGGGGCGACCGCGCCACGATGCCCCGAGATCGGTTTGCCCAACATCGGCCCATCGCAGGCGCCGGGCGCGGGATGCGGCCGCGTGTAGCCGAGGACGAGCCATTCCTGCTTGCCGGCCACGCGCGCCAGCGCGCGTTGCCAGCGCGCATGGCTCTGTTTGGCGGCCGCGTCGAGCTCGCTCGAGGAGGCGAAGATGGTCCCCGTCTTCGCGGGAAGCAACGCAGCTTTGGCGGCGAGGCGGTCGCAGAGGCGCTGCTGTACGTGTCCCTCGCGCGCCATCCATGCGGCCTCACCGGCGTGCACGACGTCGTCCGCGCGCAGCGAGCGAACCAGGAGCGCGAGATCGCGAAACGCCAGCGCCTCGACGCGCACGCCTTCGACGGAGAAACGATGCCCCGCGAGCGTGTGGTCGGTGACGCCGAGGAGAGCCACTCCGCGACGCACGTCGCGCAGGGAACGCTGCTCAGCGTACTGCGGCTTCATCTACTGGATGTTCCGCTCGACGTTCGCGAGCGCCTCCTGCGGCGTGAGGTTCGCGATTTGCAACAACTTCGTTCGCGACCGCCCACCGTGCACCAGGAGCACATCGCGCAACGGGACACCGGCGGCATGGGCCACCAGCCGGCGCACGGCTTCGTTGGCTCGCCCCTCGACGGCACGCGCCCGCGTAGCGACGAGCAGAGCACCGTCACCGGTGACGGACACGCGCTCGCCGCGCGCACCGGGGCGCACGTGCACGCGAAGGAGGCGCTCGCTCTGCGGCTCAGGCGCCGACGGCGGGATCCTCGAGCAGGCCGACGTGCAGGTGTTCGCGCACGGGCGCGGGTGCGGGAGCCGGCGCCGGCGCGTGCGAAGGCGCGCCATTCGACGCAGCCTCCGCGGAGGGGTGACGCTCTTCGATCAACGAGAGGTGCGTCAGCAGGAGAGCGCGCAGCTCGTTGCGCGCCTTCTCGCGCTCCGCAAACGCATACTGGCGCTCGCGGTGGGCAGCCTCGATCTGGTCCTTGAGCGTGGCGACCTCCTTCTCCGCCTCGATACGCGCCTGGCGGATGATGAGGTCGGCCTCCTTGTGCGCCGCCGCCTTGACTTCGTCGGCGGTCCGTTGGGCCAGGAGCAGCGTGTTCTGGAGCGACTCCTCCATCGCTTTGAAGTGGCTGATGCGCTCCTTGAGGTCGAGCAGCTCGGCCTCGAGGGCCGCACGCTCCTGCCCGTCGTCCTCCAAGCTCTCGATGATCTCGTCGAGGAACTGATCGACGTCCTCGCGGGCGTACCCCTGGATCGCCTTCTTGAACGTCCTGTGCTGGATATCGACGATCGTGATGCGCTTCAACGCTTTCCTCCAAAGGCCGCGCCGTCGAACTCGCCGGCAAAGGCATCGTTCTCGAGGCGTTGGTTGACCGCGTCGACGTCGACGCCCGCGGGCACGACGAGATAGATACCGTCGGCAAGCTTCTGCATCTTCCCGTCGAGCGTATATGCGACGCCGGCGACGAAGTCCACCACACGCTGGAGCAACTGACGGTCGGCGTTCTGCAAGTTCATGACCACCAAACGGCGCCCGCGCAACGCATCTGCGATCTCCGTGACCTCGTTGAAGGCACGCGGCACGAAGAGCGCGACGCCCACGCGCGAGCGATCCCCCGTTCGCCCTTGCTGAAAGGGAACGACTTTGCGCCGCTCCTCGGTTCCCGGGCGCGTCTCTTCCTCGAAGAGCTCGTCTTCCTCGTCGCGCAACGAGAAGAACGCACCGATCCTCTGAAAGACACTCATCTGCGGATCGCCTCCTTCGCGGGTCGGGGGCCGAAGATCGCCGTACCTAGGCGGAGCTCGGTGGAGCCAGCCGCCAGCGCCTCGCGCCAGTCGCCGCTCATGCCGAGCGAGAGCACCTCTCCGCCACTGCGCTCGAAGCATGCGCGCGCCGTCCCGAAGGCCCGCAGCGTCTCCTCATGCGTTGCGCCGGCGGGAGCGATCGCCATCACACCCTCCACGCGCAGGTGCTCGAGTGCGCGCACGCCGGCGAGCAAGTCATCGAAGGCCGCGGGGTGGACGCCGAAACGCTCCGTGGGCGAGACGTTCACCTGAAGCAATACCGGAAGCGTGCGCCCCTGTGCGGTGGCGGCACGCTCGAGCGCGCGGGCCGCCTCGATGCGGTCGACGGACTCCACGACATCAAAGAGCTCGCATATCCGGCGCGCCTTATTCGTCTGTACGTGCCCGATGAAGTGTTTTCGCACGGGGAGACCGGCGAGCTTGCTCTCGGCCTCTTTGACGTAGTTTTCGCCGACGCTCTGAACACCGGCGGCGATGGCTTCCAGGACGGGGGCACGGGGCTGAAGTTTCGTGACGGCCACGATGCGTATCGATCCAGGCGCCCGTCCGAGCGAGCGCAAGGCTGCGTCGATCACTTGCCGCAAAGCCACGTAGCGATCGGCAATCGAGCCGCGCTCGAGCATCATGGACGAGCGTGTTCGGCGCAACGCTCCGCGATGCCTGGCGCGGCAACGGTCGCCGCCGCCTGCTCGTCGCCGAAGGTGTGTAGAGCCTCGTCACGCCATGCCGCCCACGCGCCGCGCTCGATTGCCGCGCGCGCCTGCGCCGTGAGCTCGAGCAGCACGGCGAGGTTGTGGTAGCTCAGGAGAATTGCGCCCAGCATCTCCCCGGCGCGGAAGAGATGGGCCAGGTAGGCGCGCGTGAAGTTGCGGCAGACATAACACGTGCAGTGCGCGTCGATGGGCGCGGTGTCCAGCTTGTAGCGCGCCATGCGCAGGTTCAGCTCGCCGGAACGCGTGATGGCGCGCGCGTTGCGCCCGCAGCGCGTAGGGTAGACGCAGTCGAACATGTCGATTCCCGCCTCGATGGCCAAGATGATATCGACTACGGTGCCCACGCCCATCAGGTAGCGCGGTCGTCCCTCCGGCAGGAGGCTGGCCGTGTAGCGTGCCAGGGCGAACATCTCGGGGCGCGTCTCGCCCACCGAGAGACCGCCGATGGCGTAACCCGGTAAGTCGAGCGCCACTAATGCCTCGGCGCTGCGCGCGCGCAGATCGCGATCCAATCCCCCTTGCACGATGCCGAAGAGCGCGGTGGCCTCGCGACGGGTCCAGGCCTCCTTGCAACGGCGCGCCCAAGCCGCGGTCAGCTCGACGGAGCGCTCGAGATCGTGGCGCTTCGCCGGCAGCTTCACGCAGACGTCCAGCGCCATCGCGATATCGACGCCCAGTGCCTCTTGAAAGTTTACGATGCCCTCGGGCGTGAAGCGGTGGCGGCTGCCGTCGATGTGCGACTGGAAGAGCACGCCGTCGTCATCCAGCTTGCGGCGCCCTTGGAGGCTAAAGACTTGGAAGCCGCCGGAGTCCGTGAGGATCGGGCGCTCCCAGTGCATGAAACGGTGGAGGCCGCCGCAGGCTTCGATCGGCTCGCGCCCCGGTCGCATCCAGAGGTGATAGGTATTGGAGAGGATGATCTGCGCCCCCAGCGCCTCCACCTCCGCGGGCGTCAGCCCTTTGACGGTGGCAGCCGTGCCGACGGGCATGAAGATCGGCGTCTCGACGACACCGTGAGCCAGGCGCAGCGTGCCGCGGCGTGCCGCGCCGTCACGCGCGCGCACGGTAAAGCTAGACACGGAAGAGCTCCTTCGCCGCCGCGTACTCCAGCGGCGGATCCACTTCGAACACGAGCGGCTCGCCGGTGAGCGGATGGCGAAACGCCAAGCGGCCGGCGTGGAGCGCCTGCCCCGGCAGCGCGACGCGATGGTCGCCGTGGCCGTAGGCGGTATCGTTGAGGAGCGGGTAGCCCAGCGCCGCGATGTGGACGCGAATCTGGTGCGTGCGCCCGGTCTCCAGCTCGAAGGCCAGCTCCGTGGCGCCGCGCAGCAGCTCCAATGTGTTGTAGTGCGTCACGGCATGCTTGCCGGCCTCGCGCACGGCCATGCGCTGGCGATGACGCGGATCGCGGCCGATGCCCCCCGCGAGCGAACCCGACGGCGGGCTCACCGTTCCTAGCGCGATGCCGACGTAACGGCGCGAGATAAGGCGCTGCTGCATTGCGCGGCCCAGCAGCTCCAGCGCGCGCGGCGTCTTGGCCACGACGAGCAGTCCCGACGTATCTCGGTCCAAGCGGTGCACCAGTCCCGGGCGCAGCGGTGCCTCCTCGCCTTCGCCCACGGGAAGGTCGGCGACGTGGCCGAGCAACGCGTTGACGAGCGTGCCGCTGTAGGCTCCGTGCGCAGGGTGCGTTACCATCCCCGCCGGCTTGTTCACCACCAGCAGAGACTGGTCTTCGAAGACGATCTCCAGCGGAATCGACTCCGGGCGCGCGTTGAGCGGCGGCGGCGCGTCGATCTCGTAGTCGATGCGATCCCCCCCGATCACGGTATCGCTGCCTTTGGCGACAACGCCGTTGCGCAGCACGTGGCCGGCGTGAATGGCCTTCGCGACGTGCGTGCGCGGCACACCTGCCAGCTTCGCCAGCGCCGTATCGAGACGCGCGCCGGCGAGCAGGGTATCGACGGTCACCTGCATCAGCGCGAGTCGATCTCTCCCGAGTGCCCGCCGCGCAGGCGCCGCAGCGCCCGTTCGCTCTCGGGGCTGTTCGCGTACTCGATCTCATCGCCGCGCCCCTCAGACCAGGCGGCCCGCCCGCCGCTCTCCGGCTGATTCATCACGGTCTGCGGGCGGCGCGACGCGCGCTGGCCGCCTTCCGAGGAGACCACGAAGAGCAGCAGCACGCCGATCAAGATCAGCGCGTCGGCGATATTGAAGACCGGATAGGCCTGCCAGAATGCAAACTGCAGGAAGTCGACCACGAAACCATAGTGCACGCGGTCGATGATGTTGCCTGCGGCGGCGCCGACGATCATGCCGAAGGCGATCTGCATGAGCGGCGAGCGCCGTATGCCCCGGCGCGCCACGGCGAAGAACAGCAGCAGCACGGCCAGCGCCAGCGCGATGAGCACGGCCGGGTGCGAGCCGAAGAGGCCGAACGCACCGCGGCGATTCTCCACGTACGTGAAGAGGATCAGGTGTGGGACGCCCACGATGCTCTGATCGGGCAGCAGGGCGTGGCGAATCGCCACCTTGCTGAACTGATCGAGCGCGAACGCCAGCAGTGCCGTGAGCAGCCAAGGGATCGCCGCCACCCTCAGTGCCGCTTCCCGCCCGAGACGGCGACGGCGAAGGCGGCGCCGCCGGTCAGCACCGAGACCACGATCGGCAGGACGAAGATGGCCAGCGCGGTCGTGACGTGGTGGCCAAGCACCACGGTGGCCAACGGATCGATCATCAGCAGTCCCAACAGGAGCATCAAGCCCGCCGTGACCGTGTAGACGACGCCAGGCGCCTCGGCGGCGTCACGCGCGGCACGTGGGCCCACGTAGAGCGCGGCGAGCGCGAAGAAGATCGAGACGATCACCACGGCCAAACCGCCCGCTTCGTGGAGCAGTCCCCACAGGGCAAGCCCTTCGAGCGCCACCACGGCGGTCAACGCCATCATCACGCGGCGTACGACCTCGCTAATCGCCATCGTGCGGACTCCGCAGGGTGGGCAGGACGCATGCGCCGGCGCAGGAAACGAGGCGCACGAACGCTCTCGAGAGCAACGTTGATCGTGGGGTGGCCATCGCCCGTATGGTACGACATCGGGAAGCGTGCGCCTGTGTCGCGCCCGCGGAGGGCCGCCGGAGGGTCCCGCCGGAGCAATGCACCACTACATCACCTACCCGAACTTCAGCCCGATCGCATTCCACCTGGGCCCGCTAGCCGTCCACTGGTACGGTATCTCGTACCTGGTGGGCTTCATCTGCGTCTATGCCTGGCTGGCTCGCCCCGCCTTGCGCGCCGTTCTAGGGCTGAGCGTCGACGCGATCCAAGACTTCATGATCTACGCGCTGATCGGCGTGATCGTGGGCGGACGCGCGCTCTTCGTCATCGCCGACGTCATCACCAACCACAACTTCGCAAGCTATCTCGCCCATCCCATCGACTTCATCGCCGTCTGGCAGGGCGGCATGGCCTTCCACGGCGGGCTCATCGGCGTGGTGATCGCCGGCCTGCTCTTCCTGCGCAAGCATCCCGGGCTGAGCTATCGGCTTTTCGGCGACGAGATCGTGATGCTGCTGCCGATCGGCATCGCGCTCACGCGCGTGGTCAACTTCATCAACGACGAGCTCCCCGGGCGCGTCGTCCCGGAGAGCGACCCGTGGGGCGTGCAGTTTCCCAACTTCCCCGGCTACCGCTGGCCTTCGCAGCTCATGGAGGGCGCGCTCGATATCCTGGCGCTCCCCTTGCTCTTTGCCGTGCGCAGACTGAACCTCGCCGAGGGAAGCCTCTTCTGGTTCTGGTTCACCTACTACGGCGTGACACGCACGATCGCCGAGCTCTTCCGCGAGCCCGGCTTCTACGTCATGGGGCTCACCGGCGGGCAGTTGCTGGCCGTGCCCCAGATCATCATCGGCGCGGTGATGCTGGTCTGGGTGAACGTGAAGTATCCGCGAACGGCGGCAAAAGCCTAACCCTCCAGCGCGCGCACCACTTCGGCGCAGGGACCGCAGATCAGCGGGCGGCTCGGGTCGACGCCGAGCTCCAGATACTTCCAGCAGCGCGCGCACTTCGCGCCTTCGGCGCGCGCAAGCTCCAGCTCCACGCCGTCGCCGCCGGCCTCCACGCTCAGCGCCGAAACCACCAGTGCCTCGCGCAGATCGTCGCCCAATGCCTGCAGGATGCCGGCCGTCTGCGCGGCAGCCCGGACGACGGCGCGCAGCTCGAAGTCCTTGGCCTCGACCTCCGTCTGCGTCTTGACCTGTGAGCGCAGGCTCTTGAGCTGCTCCCAGAGCGCGAGATCGGCCTCCGGCGATGCGGCATGCGCATCGGTCAGCTTCAGGAAGAAGACGGAGTCGCGCCCTTCGCGCAACGCCGGAGGCACGATCTGCCAAGCCTCCTCCGCCGTGAACGAGAGCACGGGAGCGTAAAGGGCAAGCAGCGTCTTGGCAATGTGCCAGAGCGCCGTCTGGGCACTGCGGCGTCGGGGTCCGCCGGCGGCACTGGAGTAGAGACGGTCCTTCAGCGCGTCGAGGTAGAACGCGGAGAGATCGTCGTTCACGAAGGCGGAGAGCGCGAGGTAGACGTCGTGGAGGCGATACTCGCGGTAGGCGCTCGCGCAGCGGTCGGCCAGCGCGTCGACGGCCGCCATGGCAAGGCGGTCGATCGGGTGCAGTTGATTGGGCGCCACCAACGCCTGCGGCGCGAAGTCGAAGAGGTTGCCGAGAATGAAGCGCATGCGGTTGCGCAGGTTGCGATAGACTTCGCCGACGTTGGCCAGGATCGAGGTACCGACACGCACATCGGCTTCGTAGTCGACTGAGGCCACCCAGAGGCGCATCACGTCGGCGCCGTACGTGTTCATCGCGTCGTCGGCGGCGATGTAGTTGCCGGCCGACTTGTGCATCGCACGCCCCTCGGGATCGACCACCCAACCGGTGGAGACCACCTCACGGTACGGCGGCGCGCCCTTGATTGCCATCGAGGTGATGAGATTGCTGCGGAACCAGCCGCGATACTGATCGCTTCCCTCGAGGTAGACGTCTGCGGGCCACGGCATCCGCTCCGAGCCGAGCACCGCCAGGTGCGTCACGCCCGACTCGAACCAGATGTCGACGATGTTCATCTCCTTCGTCAACTTCGCGGAGCCGCACTGCGGACAATGGAAGTCGGCAGGCAGGAGCCTGCCGGCCTCCCACGTCCACCAGATCACGGCGCCGCGCTCGCGGAAGAGCCCCGCGATGTGGTGGGCGACGCGCGCGTCGAGGATCGCCTTGCCGCATTCTTCGCAGTCGAACGCCGGAATGGGCGTTCCCCACGTGCGTTGGCGCGAGAGGCACCAGTCGGGATGGTTCTCGATCATCTGGCGCATGCGCTCTTCGCCCCAGGCAGGATGCCAGGTGACGTCGCTCACCTGATCCACCGTGCGCTGGCGCAGACGGTTGACGTCGAGCGCCATGAACCACTGCGAGGTGGCACGGAAGATCACGGGGTTGTGGCAGCGCCAGCAGTGCGCATAGCTGTGAGAGTAGTCGAGCTGGCAGTAGAGCGTGCCGTTGGCCCGCAGATGCTCGACGATCTTCGCGTCGGCGTCGCGCAAGACGTTGAGGCCTTCGAAGGCGCCGGCCTCCGCAGTGAAGCGGCCGCGCTCGTCGACGGGCGTGACGATCGGCAAGCCGCAGCGCACGCCGGTCTCGAAGTCCTCAGGACCGTGGCCGGGGGCTGTCGTCACCGCGCCGGTGCCCGTGCTCAGCTCGACGTACGGTGCATCGACCAGGCGCACCATGAACTCCATGAACGGATGGTGGACTCGAGCGCCCACCAAGCGCACGCCCGTGGTGGTGGCCAGCGTCTGCGCCGTGGTGCCGGGAACAAGCGCCAGCACGCTCTCCAAGAGAGCCGTAGCGAAGATCAGCAGATCCTCGCCGCCGCCGGCATGGCGGAAGCGGAAGAGGCCGTATTCCGCCTCGGGGTTGAAGGCCACGCCTACCGTCCCGGGGAGCGACCAAGGCGTGGTGGTCCAGCACATCACGGCCAGCGGAAGATCGCCGGCCTCCGCTACCTCGCCGTCGAAACGCGAGAGCAGATCGCCACGCTGGGCGGCATCGGTTGGGAAGCGGACGTAGACCGACGGCGCGATGTGATCGCGATACTCGATCTCCGCGTCGGCCAATGCCGTCTCGTCGGTTGGGCACCAGTAGGTCGAGCGCAGACCCTTGTAGAGGTAGCCGTACTGGGCAAGCTCAGCGATCGCATCCACGATCGTTCCCTCGAACGAGGGGTCGATCGTGCGGTATGGCGTCTCCCAGAGACCGAAGCAGCCCATGCGCATGAAGAGATCGCGCTGGACCCCCAGCCAGTGGAGCGCACGCTCGCGGCACTTTTCGCGCAACTCGGCAGGCGGCACGCTGCGGAAGTGGACGCCGAGGTGCTTGAGGGTCTCGATCTCGATAGGCAGGCCGTGCATGTCCCAACCCGGGACGAAACGCGAACCGCGGCCGTCGAGCAGATGGACCTTGACGAAGATATCCTTGAGCACCTTATTGAGGAAGTGACCCATGTGGAGGCCGCCGTTGGCGTACGGCGGGCCATCGTGGAGGATCCATGGCTCGGACCCCGCGTTGG
This sequence comes from bacterium, assembly GCA_004297985.1. Classification (GTDB taxonomy): domain Bacteria; phylum Vulcanimicrobiota; class Vulcanimicrobiia; order Vulcanimicrobiales; family SCRA01; genus SCRA01. The sequence continues at coordinate 34,607 of SCRA01000066.1, forward strand.
CCTCCAGGCGACGCTGGTAAACGTTGCGCTCCGCCCACCAGGCGATGCGCGCAGGCTCACGCTGCGGCAGATCCGCCTTCATGGGGAACTCGGTCTGCGGAAGGTTGAGCGTCTTTCGGTAGTCGGGTCTCTTCGTCGCTTCGGTCGCCATTAGGCGGCAGGCTTACGCTGCGACGCGGCCTCGCTCCCCCCAACGGCTGTCTTGCAGCACGCCTGTTGATAGCTTTGGATCGTGGCGATGGAGATGAACCCGCCCAGCGCGAGGTACCAGAGCGGCTCCCAGCGGTGCGTGTGCCAGGCCAAGCCCACGCCCATCAGTCCCAGGGCGAGCGCAAAGCCCATACCGGCCAGCGAGGAGAGGCGCGTCGCCGCGGCATGATCGCCGCGCAGACGCCAGACGGTGGCGCGCAGAATGCGCCCTCCGTCCATCGGGAACGCCGGCAGCAAGTTGAAGGCGGCCAGCACGGCATTAGCGGCCGCGAGGGCCATCAACAGGAGCGCGAGGTGCGGCTCGCCGCCCAAGTGCCCGACGATCTCGAGGCCCAGCCCGCAGGCGCCGGCCAGCACGGCGCTGCAAAGCGGCCCGGCGAACGCGATCGCCGCCTCCGCGCCCGGCGAGGGCGGCTCGGTCGCGATGGTGGCCACGCCGCCGAACAGGAACAGACGAATGGAGAGCGTCGCTACGCCGAAGCGGCGAGCGACCAGCGCATGGGCGAACTCGTGGACGACGACGCTGCCGAAGAACGCCAACGCGGTGACGACCGCAAGCGCGAGCGCGTGCTCGCCGCCGAGATCGGCGAACGAATTGGTGAGCATCCAGACGACGAGCGCAAACACCAGCAGCCACGACGGATGGATGCCGACGCGAATACCAAGACAGCGACCGATCCACACGGAGCCGCGCAACAGTTGCGCCATACTTTGATGTTCGGCCGCCGGCGGCGCGAACCTACACGTAACGTGACAAAATCTCGAAGTTCTCGCGCGCCGCGCGTTGCGTCTCCGGAAGACGCGCGCGCAGATGCGCGGCGAGCGCATCGCGTTCGCTCCACAACCGCGCGGCAAGGCGCGCCGCGACCTCGCCGTCGCCCTTGCGCGCACCCCGCTCCCACAGCGCGGGGAGCGGATATTCGAGCAGGCGCAGCAGCGCACAAACTTTGGGATCGTAAACCACGGCGGCGAACGGCACGCCGAAGCGCGCCGCGAGAATGAGCGAGTGGAGGCGCACACCGATCAGCGCCTGTGCCGAAGCGATGGCACGCGCCACGGAATCGAGATCCCCGCCGGGCAGCAGCGTGGGCGTCGAGCGGCACTTGCGGATCACGTCGGTGGCCGCCTCGGCGTCCTCGGGCGACTGGAAGGGAAGGAAGGCGACGTGGGCACCCTGGGCGGCCAGTGCGTCGACGGCGGCCGCTACGCGCAGCGTCACCTCGCTGGGCGCCGAAGTCTTGCGCACGCAGGCGATCACCAGCGGTTGGGCGGCCGATCCCAGGCCTTGGCGCGTCAGCGCCTCCTCGGCGCCGCTCGCCGGCACGTCATAGAGAAAAACGGGGTCGGCCGTACGCTCGACGGGGACACCCGGCACGAGCGACGAGAGCAGCGCGCGACTCGCCTCGTCGCGCACGGTTGCGAAGGTGATGCCCTTGCAGAACTCGCGTACGATGCCCTTGCCCCAGAAGTCCAGCGGGCCGATCGACTGGGCGAAGACGCCCACCACCTTCTGCGTGCGGACCGCCTGGCGCACGAGGCCCGCGTAGTACAGCAGGCTCTTCAGACTGGTGGCGTTCTGCAACAGGCCGCCTCCCCCGGAGAGGAAGACGTCGGCGGCGGCAATCTCGCGGCGCACCGCGCCGAGGTCCCAGCGCGGCACCGCCGCGATGGCGTAGGCGCGGGCCGTGGCAGGCGGATCGGCCGAGAGGGCGGCGATCTCCACCCCAGGAAAGCGGCCGCGCAGACCGCGCACGATCTCCGCCAGGAGCGCCTCGTCGCCGAGGTTGCCGAATCCATAGTAACCGGAGAGCAGGACCCTCACTCGACCGCTGGCGCCTCCGTCACGTTGCGCCGGTAGAGCCAGATCACGATGGCCCCGATCACCACACCGAGCACGAGCCCGTTGGCGATGCGCAGGGCGCCGACCCAGAGCGCCGTGTGCAAGTGGGAGAACGTGTCGACGACGTCGCCCAGGCCCACGCCCGCGCCCAGCGCCAGGAGCCAGGCCAGCCACCGGCGATGGCTCGGCCAGAGTACCGCGCCCGCCAAGATGGCGGGCCAGCCGATCATGAACTCCTTGAAGCGCGGGCGCACCACCAGCAGGTGCGTCAGCCCCGAGCGCAGGTGCGTCTCGAAGGCCGAAGGGCCGATGTCGCTCTGATTGCCCGAGCGCATCGCGATCAGCGCACCCAGAGCGATGATGGCGATCCCGGCGAGCAACTGCCAGACGCGCACCGGGGAGAGCAAGCTCTGCGAAGTCAGCGGTTCGCCGAAGCGAGACGAGTAGAGGGCGATCGCCAAAGCCGCCAGCGGGATCACGAGCAGCAGCAGCTTGACGCCGGAGAATGCCTCGACTTCCGTCATGAAGAGCGGGTGTGAGAGCAGGCCAACCACCAACAGCGCTCCTAGGAGCGCCACCGCGACGGCCGTCAGCAAGGCGCGAACGCCCGCTAGCAGCGCGGTACCTGCGCGCAGGGCAGGGCCGCCGCGGAAGGTATCCGCCAATGTGGTAAACGCCAGCGTGCCGTAGGTCAAGCCGCCGGCGAGCGCGGCGAGCTTGCGGCCCAGCAAGCCATGGCCGATGGCCAGTGTGCCCAGCATCAGGGCCACCGTCGCGACGAAGATCACTACGGCCCAGCGGGCAACAGCCGGGGGCAGCGTCTCGCCCGACGCGGGATCGCCGGAGCCGGTGCGCAAAAATTCGATCAGCAGCAGGAAGCCGGCGGGCACCGCCAGCGCCGCGATCTCCGCCAGCGCCTCTACGACGGCGGAGAGACGCGAATGGGCGAAGGGCGTGGCCCGCCCGGTGCGCAGCCCGTCGCGCTCGAGTGCCGCCTTGATCTCGGCGACCATCGCCACGTTGGTGGCCTCGATCGACTTCCCTTGGTATTCGTGCTGGAAGGGGCGCAAGTAGATCACGCGCACGTTGCGCTCGCGGGCGCCCAAACTGTATCGCGAGGCGACGGTGGGCAGATCGAGCTTGTCGAGCTCGAGTTTTGCGATTGCCTGGACGCGCACCACCTGGTGCGGAATCTCGCGCGCAAGACCGAGGTTTCCCTTCTGCACCTGATCCTTCGAGTAGACTTCGATGGTGCCGAAGTTGACCCGCGCGCGCTCGAAGGCCGCCGCCGTGGCCGGCAGGTGGTCCGGGAAGCCCAAGACCTGGTTGCGCAAGCCGAAGAAGATCACCGTCGAGACGCGCTCGTGGCGCATGAAGTCGGCGAAGACCGAGTCGATCGCCGCCGGCGTATAGCGCTCGTCGTTCTGGATGCGCGGGATCAAGAGTAGGTGGAGCTTGCGCGTGAGTGCGAGCTGATCGTCGGGCAGCCCCAGCGCGAGGTTGTCGAAGAAGTCGAGGTCGGTCTTGGCGGCCACGATATACGGCGCGCTGGTACGCACGGCCGCCACGTCGCGCGGCTCGAAGTAGCGGCGCAGCGAGCGCTGATAGCGATCGAAGGTCGGGCGGTCGAAGGCTTCAACATAGACCCAGTCGCTGCGCACCTGGTGGGCGCGCAGCAGGGCGGCGAAGCCGGGATCGCTGATGGGAGAGAGCTGGGCCTGGTCGAGGAGCTGTCGCCCGGAGTAGACGACGCCGTGATCGGAGCCGCTGACGTTGCCGCCTAGTTCCTCGGTCACCGCAAGCGAGGTCAGCCCCGCACGCCGCAAGGCGATCAGAAACGCCTGCGGGTTATAACCGTAGGCGTGGGCGAACGTCAGGAAGTCGCCGGCGTCCATGGCGATCTCAACCCTGCGCGCATGCCGCTCCGTATGGACCCGCCACGCCGCCACGGCTAGCGCAGCCAAAAGGCCTATACACGCGACAGCATAGAGGAAGCGCCGGTAGCGATGCGTCTCGATCACGGGGCGCCCCCTTTCCTGCCGGGGGATCGGGCTCCTGGCGCTTGGCGGAGGTCCCAAGATCGCTTCCCTGTGGTCCCGATCACACCGAGGCGGAAGGCACCCGGCCTGGTCCCACGCGACCCTTAACGGCGTCAGCAAAGCGGCTGCATACTCATGACATGAAGGTTCGGATCGGACGTGCGTTGGCGGGCAGCGCCCTCATCTTCATCATCGCCTCGCCTGCCCTGGGCCGCCCGACGATCATCCGTGAGCTGGGCACCGCCCCATTGCTGGGCCCCAGCGACTCGACGTCCACCGAGCTGTCCAAGATCCTCGAGCACGAGGCGCTGATCCGCAACGCGGCCAGCAAACTCGGGCTGACACAGATGGAGTTCGGCGCCTTCCTGCAGCAGTGGCGCACACACCAGATGCGCTGGGTGGAGATCCCGCGACACCTCGACGGAATGACGTGGGCCGCGGGCGACAGCGTACACGTCATCAAGGACGTGACCATCCCTTCGAAGACGATGGGGTGGGAGGTCGACATTCCCGGTCCTGGGCGTACGCTCTCGCTCTTCCTGCCCGCCGCTTGCGGCAACCTCTCGCTGCTGACGCGCCCCAAGCGCGCGGTGATGGCCCCACCGCCCAAACCGCTCCCCACGCCCCCGCCGGTCGTGGAGACGCCCGCGCCGCCGCCCCCGGATGCTCCAGCACCGGAGCCGAGTCCGCAAGTCGCCGTGGTCCCGCCGGCCGTTGTTGCGGCTTCGAAGCCGTTCTGGCCCTACCTCACCCCGCTGGTGCTTCTCACCTTCCACACCCACCAGGTGACGGGCACGCCCACCTATCCGCCGATCGGGCCGCCGCCGAACTTCCACTCGGCAGCGTAGACCAGCTCGCTTACGGGTTGAACGGTGAGGGCTCTACCAAGTGCCAAGACAGCGGAATCGCCTTCTCGGCCTCGACCACTTGCGCCACATGCACCCGCACGAGGCGACGGGCTCCCGGAATTTCGGCGAAGCTCTGCGCATCCCACAGCACTTCTCCGCGGCCGCTGACTTGGAGGATGCCGCCGCTCTCGAAGTCGAGGAAGAGCAGGCCGACACGCCCGTCCGCCGTGAGGTTGCCTAGCGTGTTGAAGAGATTATTGCCGACGTAGTCCGGAAAGGAGATGACGGAGCCGCCGGCGCTCACCGCGACGAAGCCGGGACGGCCGCCGCGATGCTGCGTGTCTGCCCCGATCTGCGGATGGTAGCTCGCGACGAAGAACGTGTCGGCGCGCTCGATCCACGCGGCCTGGCCGCGGTTCAAAGTTCCGCTTTCCGCGACGACGCGCGGAGCCTCTTCGCGTTCTTTCGACGGATCGATCGACCGTCGCTGAATGTACTTATGGCACGTCGAATAGACGCGCTGCGCACGCAGGATCAAGCTGCCGTCACGCGACTCGAGGGGCCCCTTCACTTTCATGCGGCGCCGCGTATCGAAATCGATGCCGAGAAGTCCCACGTTCGTACCGATCGCCGGCACCAAGCGCGCGCGCGACGGCGGCGTAGCGTCGATACGAACGGCTACGCCGCCAACCACCGAGAGAAAGCCGCGCGGGCCCAAGAGAGGCATCGCCCAGACACCTCCGGCGCCGTCGAGCGCTCCCGCAACGGCGAAGCGCCGTTGCGCCAAGAACTCCGCGGCGATCGGCGGAACGTCGTGCCGTATATGGGCTCCCAGACGAGCTGCTTTATCGCGCACGCCGGCGCACGTCTGGACGTCGATCTCTCCTTCGTGGAATGTTCGTTCGATCATACTGCGTGTGGCGCCGAACTGGCGCGCTCTAGAAGAACCCTCACGTCGGTGCGCCTGCGACCGGCGCCTGTTCGGACTCCATGCCGGCGGGAGCATAGATCTCCAGACGCGTGCCGTCAGGGTCGCTGAAAAAGATCCCGCCCGAGTGGGCGCCCTCCGCATGCGGCACGATGCCGCCGTAGTAGATGTGGGCGCTCAGCGCACGCAGGCGTTGCTCGGCGTGCTCGATCTCGGCGCGGGAATCGACCTGGAACGAGAGATGATGGAGTCCCGGCTTCTCGTTGTCCGCGGTCCCTTGGCTCTGCTCCCAGAGCGTCAGCACGAGCGTATCGCCTTCGCCTAAGAACGCGAAGCGGCGTGGACCCTCGTGCGACTCTCGCAATACGGTTAGTTGAAATACATCGCGGTAGAATGCGATCGATCGATCGAGATCGGTGACGTTCAGCCCGACGTGCCCTGTTTTCATCGACACCTCCGGGCGCACGACCGTGCGCTGCTGTTGAATCTTCTCTTCTTCTACTCTTCACGTTATGGAATGTCAAATACGTGAAACTCGGTGACGATGCCACGTGTTGTGCGCAGTAGAGGACGATATTATGGCTTCATCTGTAACGGCGAATTCGAGCTGTCGGCGATCTATGCCATCGTTGCCCTCGAACATCCCGCGGTCGTTTGGATCGTCATCGCCGCCGGCGTGGTCGCCGGCCTGATCGCGCTGGCGATGCGGCACACACTTCTGCTTCACACTTTCGAGGTTTTTCGTTATGGCCCGTATTTCTAAACTCACCGTATCGCTAGGTACGGCGCTCGCCGCGCTGGCGCTGGTTGCGCCGGCCTTCGGCGCTACAGGGCACGCCCGTTTCACCGACGTGCCGTCGACCTCCGCGGCTCATGCCGCGTCCTACGCCGGCGCTCCGGACCTGTCGCTCACGCTCTCGCTGGTCGAGGCCGGTAACGGCCCCAAGGCCTTCCAGAGCTCGACGCTCGTGGGCGTCCTCGGCGGCGACGCGACCAAGGCTGAGGTTGCCAAGCTGGGCAAGCAGTTCGGATCGGCGAACGTGCAGTCGTTCCTGACCGTTTTCAACTATGCCGTCGACGACTCGCTGAAGATCGTCACCGAGAAGAAAGTAGCGCTCCCGTCGACTGCGGAGCCTGCTCCCACGGACGGCAAGGCGCTTGCAGTGGCGCTCTACAAGGGCGGCGAGCTCGCCAACGGTCACTTCAATGTCGAGTACCTCTTCGACCGGCTGCTGACCCATCCGATCCACGTTCAAGTGATGGATGACATCGACGCGAAGTATGGGACGAAGGCCGATGCGAACTTCCACGTCGTCCTCCAGCAGGCAATGGTAGACCTCGGAGCGCTCTACGGCAGCGGAGTGCCTGCGGCCACCAAGTAGCCACAGGCCCACAAGAAGGGAGCCCGCCAAATGGCGGGCTCTCCTAACATGCGACGAATTCGGCAACGAAATCGAGCGCCTGGCCCGGCTGAGGGAAGGCCCGAAGAGGCGCGGAGTCTTAGGCAAGGCTAATTCGACCACTTGATGCTCGGGCGCCGCCCTGCTATACTACCGGGGTTGTCGAATAGGGCATCAGCACCCGCCGCCCAATCCTGAAGGGGCTCGCTACCGCGTGCCTCCCTGGTCGTGGTGGGTCATTCAGGAGCAGATCGATGAGCAACGCGGTTACGCTGGTCCAAGAGGGCCAGCTCAAGGCGAGCGTCCCGGAGTTTCGCCCCGGCGACACCGTCAAGGTCTACTCGAAGGTC
>SCRA01000067.1 GCA_004297985.1 bacterium
CTACAGCGCCATGGTGGGCACAGGTGGGTTCGAACCACCGACCCCTCGCGTGTGAAGCGAGTGCTCTCCCACTGAGCTATGCGCCCTGGCGCGGAACGCACCGTATTATACCGTCCGACGAAGTGGCTGGCAACCCCCTTCCAACACCTCGCCCCTTTGACTCCAAGGGGGAAACCCTGATATACTCACCGTCGCCTACGGGCGCGTAGCTCAGGGGGAGAGCGCCACATTGACACTGTGGAGGTCAGTGGTTCGATACCACTCGTGCCCACCAACATCGAAGGGAGGAGCCGGAATCCGGCGCCTCCCTTCTCCTTCCCGCAATCCAAGGACGCCCCTAACTCGAGGCGAAGCGTACCGCATGCCCACCGAGACGACCGCGCATCAGCCGCTCAACGCGATCCGCCACACGGCGGCCCACCTCTTGGCCCACGCCGTCAAGGATCTCTATCCGGACGCGAAGTTGACGATCGGCCCCGCAACCGAGCAAGGCTTCTACTACGACTTCGATCGCAAGGAGCCGTTCACGCCCGAGGATCTCGAGCGGCTCGAGGTGCGGATGAAGGAACTGGTCGCCGCCGATCTTCCGATGACCGGACGGGCCATCTCGCGCCCGGAGGCGATCGCGCGCTTCACGGCCGAGAACGAAACGTACAAGGTGGAGCTGATCCACGGCATCCCCGAGGACGAGACGCTCTCGCTCTACACGATCGGCGAGTTCACGGACCTCTGCCGCGGCGGCCACGTCCACTCCAGCCGCGAAGTCGGGGCGGTCAAGCTGCTCAACGTCGCGGGTGCCTACTGGCGCGGCGACGAGCACAATCCGATGCTCCAGCGCATCTACGGCACGGCCTTCCCCACGCAGGCGGAGCTGGACGGCTATCTGCAGTTCCTCGAAGAGGCGCAGCGCCGCGACCATCGCAAGCTCGGCAAGGAGCTCGGCCTGTTCTCGATCGAGGAGGACGCCGGCGGCGGCCTCATCTTCTGGCATCCCAAGGGCACGGCCGTCCGCCAGATCGTGGAGCAGTTCATTCGAGAGGGCCTCGCCGAGCGCAACTACCTCCCGGTCATCACGCCGCACGTGGTTCACGAGCACCTCTACGAGATCTCGGGACACTTGGAGAACTTCGCGCCGAGCATGTTCGGCGCGATGGAAGTGGAGGAGCAGCGCTTCCGCCTCAAGCCGATGAACTGCCCAGGACACATCCTGATCTATCGCAGCGAGGCACGCTCCTACCGCGATCTGCCGCTGCGTTACAGCGAGTTCGGTACCGTCTACCGCTTCGAGCGCTCGGGGACGCTCCACGGGCTCACGCGCGTGCGCGGCTTCACCCAAGACGACGCCCACCTTTTCTGCACTGCCGAACAGCTCCAAGCCGAGTTCGAGCAGACGGTCGAGGAGGCGCTGCGCCTGCTGCACGCCTTCAACTTCACAGACTTCCAGTTCTTCCTCTCAACGCGCGAGCAGCGCGGGCACACGGACGAGATCGCCGAGGCCGCGATCCGCCATGCCCTCGAGCGCTTTGCCATGCCCTACGAGCTGGACGAAGGCGGCGGCGCCTTCTATGGCCCCAAGCTGGACATCAACCTCTCCGATGCCATCGGACGCAAGTGGCAACTGGGAACGGTGCAGGTCGACTTCGTGCTGCCCGAGCGCTTCGGGCTGAAGTATCGCGGCGCCGACGGCGAAGACCACCGCCCCGTGATGATCCACCGCGCGCTGGCCGGCTCCATGGAGCGCTTCTTCGGCGTGCTGATCGAGCACTTCGCCGGCGCCTTCCCGGCATGGCTCGCTCCGATCCAAGCGGTGATCGCCCCGATCAGCGAGCACCAACTGGAGTATGCGCAGCAGATCGGCAAGACGTTGCGCGCGCGCAATCTCCGCGTGCAGGTGGACGAGTCGAACGAGAAGCTCGGTTACAAGATCCGCCATTGGAAGGTGCAGAAAGTCCCGTACATCCTCGTGGTGGGCAAGCAGGAGGCGGCCGACGGAACCGTGGCCGTCAACGAGCGCGGCGTCGACGGAAAGCGCCCGCCGATCACCGTGGCGTCCTTCGCGGAGGAGCTGGCGCAGCGCGTCGCGGAGCGGCGCTGATGCTGCTCCTGGGAATCGAGACCTCGTGCGATGATACGGCTGCGGCCGTCGTGGAAGACGGCCTCCGCGTGCGGGCCAGCGTGGCCACCAGCCAAGATGCCTTCCACGCGAAGTACGGGGGCATCGTCCCGGAGATCGCGGGGCGCCAACACGTGCAGTTGATCTCGGCCACCGTCGAGCACGCGCTCGAGACGGCCGGCGCCACGCTCGCCGAGATCGACGGCGTGGCCGTCACATACGGCCCGGGCCTCGTAGGGAGCCTCGTCGTCGGCGTCGCTGCCGCCAAAGCCATCGCCTACGCCGCCGGCAAGCCGCTCTACGCCGTCAACCATCTCCACGGCCATCTCTACGCCGCCTTCCTCGAGCAGGACCCGGCGCCCGAGCTCCCCTTCTTGGGCTTGATCGTCTCCGGCGGCCACACGCAGTTGGTGGACGTACGCGCGCACGGCGACCTGCGCATCATCGGGCGCACGCTCGATGACGCCGCAGGCGAGGCGTTCGACAAGACGGCGCGCGTGCTGGGCTTGGGCTTCCCCGGCGGCCCGGCGATGGACCGTCTGGCTCAGCAAGGCGATCCCACCGCCATCGACTTTCCGCGCAGCATGCTGGGCAGCGACTCGCTGGACTTCTCGTTCTCCGGACTCAAGACGTCGGCGCGCTACTTCCTCGAATCTCCGCAAGGCAAACGCGCGAAGACGGCGGACGTCGCGGCCTCCTTCCAGGCCGCCGTCGTCGACGTACTCGTCGCCAAGACGGTGCAGGCGCAGCGCCGCCTGGGCTATTCGACCGTCGTCGTCGCCGGCGGCGTGGCCGCCAACTCGCGCCTGCGCGCGCAGATGTCGGCGTGGGCGGAGCGCAGCGGAGCGCGCCTGCTGATCCCGCCGCTGCGCTTCTGCACCGACAACGCGGCGATGGTGGCAGCGGCCGCCTATCACGAGGCACTCGGGACGAGCGATCCCCTGACGCTGGGCGCCGACCCGAATCTTCCCTTCTAAAGGGAGCAGCCGCCCCGCTTCTCGTGGAAGCGCGTTTCGCTAAACAAAATTTTCTGTCGACAATGCCCCTCCGCGCAGGCGAGCATGCTCCGTTATCCAAAAACGGTTTGCGCGAAGAAGCAACCCTCGCGCCGCGGGCACGGAAACGGAAGAAGGGGAGAGACATGTCGCAGCAGGTAACGGCACACATCGACGCCCCCAAGGGCGTGGAGATCCGCGGACCCGTCGATACGCAGGCCGCTCAGGTGCTGACCCCGGAGGCGCTGGCCTTCGTCGCAGACCTCCACCGTACGTTCGACGCGCGCCGGCGCGAGCTGCTGGCCGCCCGCGCCATCCGCCAAGCGGAGTTCGATCGCGGGGTCCTTCCCGATTTCCTGGACGCGACGAAGGCGGTCCGAGAAGACCGCTCGTGGCGCGTCGCCCCGGCCCCAGCAGACCTGCAGGATCGCCGGTGCGAGATCACCGGCCCCACCGACCGCAAAATGGTGATCAACGCGCTCAACTCCGGCGCGCGCGTCTTCATGGCGGACTTCGAAGACTCCAACTCCCCTACGTGGGAGAACGTGGTGCACGGCCACATCAATCTCACCGATGCCATCGAGCGAACGATCTCGCTGGAAACACCCGAGGGCAAGTCCTACAAGCTCGGCCCCAAGCCGGCGGTGCTCCTGGTACGGCCGCGCGGCTGGCACCTGAGCGAGAAGCACCTTGTGGTCGACGGTTCGCCGGTGGCCGGTGCCCTCTTCGACTTCGGCCTCTACTTCTTCCGCAACGCCAAGCGGCTCGTCGTCAAGGGGAGCGGCCCCTACTTCTATCTGCCTAAGCAGGAGGGCCACCTCGAGGCGCGCCTCTGGAACGACGTCTTCATCCATGCGCAAGAGCGCTTAGGCGTGCCGCGCGGCACGATCCGCGCGACGGTGCTGATCGAGACGATCACCGCGGCGTTCGAGATGGAGGAGATCCTCTACGAGCTGCGCGAGCACTCGGCGGGGCTCAACGCCGGCCGTTGGGACTACATGTTCAGCATGATCAAGAAGTTCCGCAACCGCGCCGACGCCATCTTCCCCGACCGCAACTCCGTCACCATGACGGCGCCCTTCATGCGCGCCTATACGGAACTCTTGGTGAAGACCTGCCACCGGCGCGGCGCCCATGCCATCGGCGGTATGGCGGCGTTCATTCCCAGCCGCAAGGACGCCGAGATCAACGCCAAGGCGATGGACAAGGTTCGCGACGACAAGCGTCGCGAGTCCGGCGATGGCTTCGACGGCTCGTGGGTTGCCCATCCGGACCTCGTCTCCATCTGCACGGAGACCTTCGATGGCGCGCTCGGCAGCGAGGCCAATCAGGTCGAGCGCCTGCGCGAAGAGGTGAGCGTCACCGCCGGGCAACTGCTCGACGTGAAGAGCGCGGGCGGGACCATCACCGAGGCCGGCCTGCGCAACGACGTCAGCGTCGGGCTGCAGTACATCGAGTCTTGGCTGCGCGGCATCGGGGCCGCCGGCATCTACAACTTGATGGAAGACGTGGCCACCGCCGAGATCTCGCGTTCGCAGGTCTGGCAGTGGGTGCGCAATCGGGTGCACCTGCAGGAAGGGCCGCTGGTCGACGCCGCGCTCGTGCGCCGCGTGACCGACGAAGAGATCGCCAAGCTGCGTGCGGAGATCGGCGCCGACGCGTTCGCACAGCGCCGCTTCGCCGACGCGCGGCGAGTCTTCGAGCAAGTCGCCCTCGCCGACGACTTCATCGAGTTCCTCACGCTCTCGGCCTACGAGGAGCTTCCCTAGAGGATCTCCGATCTACCTGCGGACCGGCGCATAGATCGGCCGCATATCCGCCTGGGGAGCCGGACCGTGCGACAAGCGGTCCGGCTCTCGCACATGGAGAACCCCATCGACGATGATGCCGACGCCGCACCTCCTCTTGACCGATTCCCTCCTGCTCCTGGTGGCCATCTTTGCCGGCGCGCTGAACTCGGTGGCCGGCGGCGGATCATTCCTCTCCTTCCCCGCGCTGCTCTTCACCGGGCTTCCGCCGATCATGGCCAACGCCACCAACAACGCAGCCATGTGGGTGGGAACCGCCTCGAGCGCCGGCGGCTATCGAGAGGAAGTAGCGAAGTCGCGGCGCTATCTCGTAGCCGTCGCGATCGTGAGCGCCGTCGGCGGCATCGCGGGAGCGATCATCCTGCTGCGCACGCCGTCCTCGCTCTTCACGAAGCTGATCCCCTTCCTCTTGCTCGTGGCGACGCTGCTCTTCATCGCCGGCCCGTTGCTCCCGCGTTACGCCGGTAAGCCCAAGCTCTCCCATCACGACGTCGATCGCCCATCGCCGCGGGCAATCATCGGACAGTTGGCGGTAGGCATCTACGGCGGATACTTCGGTGCGGGCATGGGCTTCGTGATGCTGGCGATGCTGGTGCTCGAAGGCTTCGAGAACATCCACGACATGAACGGCATCAAGACGTTTCTCTCTGCCATCATCAACGGCGTGGCGCTGATCCCGTTCATCATCGCTCGCGCCATCGCGTGGCCGGAGGCTATCGTGATGAGCCTGGGAGCGATGCTCGGCGGCTACCTTGGAGCGCGCGTCGCGCGCCGCCTTCCCTCGCAAGCCGTACGGCGCGGCGTCATCGTCATCGCCTGCGTACTGACGGCCTACTTCTTCTACAAGACGTTCGCCTAGCAGGTCCGCTACAGCATCTCCATCTGGCGGATCGCCTCGCGGTACTCGCGCGTAGCGCGCGTCAGCTCCTGGTCGAGCGTGGCGACGACCTCCGACAGCTCCTGCAGCACGCTGGCGGCACAGCTCGGCGAGATCCCGCGCAACACCTCCGGCGTCCCGTCGCGCTTGGTGCTCGCCAACGTCGCGCCGATCATCAGCGCCACGCCCTCGCGGACGACCACGCCGTAGCCCGACCCCGCCGGGCTCCCGGGATGGCGCACGCTACGCACGGCGTAGCGGGCGCCGCTGTAGAGGCGGAACTCGAAGGGGCAGCGGACGGCGGCGGCGATGCCGCGGCCAACGATCAGGCTATCGCTGACGATGGCCTCGGCGTCGACACGCCGGGTGTAAGGTGAGCGCGCAGAGGCCAGACGAAGGATCGCCGGTCCTAGGGTCGAGGGCTCGCCGGGCCAGGCCGTGGTCCGCTGTTGGTCGCGATCGAGCTCGTGCGCAAGCACCCGGCGCCGTAGATCCAGCGGTGCGCTGCTCAGGCGCGATCGGTACTGCTTCAGCACCGCGCCGAACTCCCGGCGCGCGATCTCGAGCCGGCTGGCCGCCGGCACGATGCGCTGTACGAAGAGAAAAAGGACGGACTCCTCGCCGATCGGGATGTGGCCAGCACCCGCGCCTGCGTCTCTCACCCTCCGAGTATCGACCGTGTAGGCGCTCGTGGACTATGGTCGCGGTCCTAGTGCGACGCGCATCACCGCCGGGGAGCGGTCCGCGTCACGGCTCACCGGAACGGCAGGACCGGCCGGTCGAACACCTGCCAAAGGCTCTCCACATGCCCCGATTGCATGGTTAAGGATAGATCAAGCTCTATCCACACGACTGAGACTTCAGTGTGTGGAGAAAGTGGAAAACCCCGCGTTTCGCGAGGCGCACCAGCGGGCCACCCCCTCCGTCAACACCCGGTGCTCGACGGGATGGAGGCGTTCTAGGGCATCAGTCTCCCCTTCGCCCGGCCGCAATCTCATCGGTTCGCGGGTGAGTACCGGCCCGCGATCGACTGCGGGGGTTACCAGGTGGCAGGTCGCACCTGCCCAGCCCACGCCTGCCGCGATGGCGTCACGCAGTGCGTGAGCGCCGCGAAACGCCGGAATCTCCGGGCCCCCGGGCACGGAGACGAAGTCCGCGGCGGGGTCCTCCGGCAGGTAGGCAGGGTGAATGTTGATGACCCCTGCGAAGCTCTCCACGATTGCGGCGGGGAGTACGTGCATCCAGCCGAGCAGGAGCACCAACTCGGCGCCGCTTTCGCGCAACGCCGCGAGTACCCGCGCGTCGTAGGCACCCCGTAACTCGCCCGCCCGGCGGTCCCACAACTCGGCGCGTGCGGCGACGCCGGCCCGCCGCGCGCGCTCCAAGCCGAAGGCCCCTGCGCGGTTGGAGAGCACGAGACGAAGGTCCAGCGGCAGATCTCGCCGGGCGACGGCGTCGATGACGGCTTGGAGATTGCTCCCGGAGCCGCTGATCAGAACGGCTGTCGCGATGCCCTCCGAGCTCACGCCGTGGCCCGTGGGTGCACGACCACGGCGGGCTCGCCCTCCCCACGAGCCCCGATGCGCCCCACGAGGGCGGCGCCGGAGGAGGCGGCGAGTGCGACCGCGGCATCTTCGGCGGGCACGATCAACGTGAAGCCCACACCCATGTTCAGCGTGCGGTAGCACTCCTCGTGGGTGAGTTGCGCGCGATGAGCCACTTCCGCAACGATCGCGGGAACGCTCCACGCGCTCGCGTCGAAGACCGCCTGCACGCCCTTGCGCAGCGTGCGCGGAACGTTCTCGAGCAGGCCGCCTCCCGTGATGTGCGCCATCGCCTTCACGCGCGCGACGCGTTGCATGGCGCGCACCGGCTCGAAGAACGACGGGTGAATCGCCAGGAGCCGCTCGCCGATGGTCGCGCCGTCGAAGCGCGCCGACCACTCGCTTTCGGGGATCACCTTGCGCGCCAGCGAGTACCCGTTGGTCTGCAATCCGTTGGTCTGTAAGCCGATGATCGCGTCGCCCACGCTCACGCTCTCCACCTGCGGGAGCTCCGCGCGGCGCACGGTACCCACGATCGTGCCGGCGAGGTCGAAGTGGCCGGGGGCGTAGAGGCCGGGCATCTCCGCCGTCTCCCCACCCAACAGCGCCACGTTGTTGCGCCGGCACGCCTCGTGCACCCCCGAGACAACCTGACCGGCCATCTCCGCGTCGAGCGCACCGACGGCGAGATAGTCGAGAAAGAACAGCGGCGTAGCATTGGTGACCAGAATGTCGTTGACACAGTGATTGACGAGGTCTTGCCCCACGGTATCGTAACGGCGTAGCGCCGCGGCTACCAGGATCTTCGTGCCCACGCCGTCGGCGGAGCCCACCAGCACGCTCTCCGCGTCGGGCGTTGGATAGGCGAAGAGTCCTGCGAAACCGCCAAGCGCGTCGAGCTGATTGGGATGGCGCCAGCCTGCCGCGCGCGCTCGATAGAGCGCAACTGCCGCATTGCCGGCGCTGATGTCGACACCGGCCTGCGCGTAGGCATCGCCGCTCTCTCGCCCGCGCCCTTGGAGTTCCTCGTTCACACTCGCCCTCAAAACCTGGATGCTGCGTGCCGTGAACTCGGCAGGTGCGGGCTCTCCGACCGCCCAACCCCCGAGTCGGCCAGAGCATTCACCGTGGAGTAGCCGCGTGCCTCGCAAGGCACCTTTACGCCTAGGGTTTCGAGGCCGACCTGCTGTGACGACGCCGCGCCGGCCGGGTAGCCGCAGCGTAGCGTCGTCATGAATGTCTTCACTGAATCGATCACGGCTGACAAGAGGTTCCTGCATGCAGTTCGGAGTTCACACGGGCGAGTTCCGCTCGTTGGCGGCGGATGCGCTGGTCGTCCCCGTCTACAAGGACGGCGAGACGGACCCGGCCACCAAGGCCGCGGACGCCTTGCTCGGGGGCGCCATCGCGCGCGCGGCCGCACGCGGCGAGATCACCGGCAAGATCTTCGAGCGAACGCTCTTCCACGTGACGCAGAACGACAAGGGCGCCGCTCCTCGTGCCGTGCTCGCCGTGGGACTCGGTGCGGCTAAGGACCTCGATGCCGTCGCCGTGGGACGCTATGCCGGCACCGCCGTGCGCTACCTGGGCAAGCGCAAGTACGCCTCCCTCGCCGTCACTCTTCCGGCCGTGGCTGCCAAGAGCGTCAGAAATCCTAAGCTCAGCGCAGCGGAGTCCGTGGAGCGCATCGCCGAGTGCGCCGTGGCCGCGACATTCGAAACCACCACGCATCGCAGCAAAGCGCCGGACGACTCCGTCATCACCGAGCGCGTGACCCTCTATGCACCGAACGGCGACGATGCGGAGCTCGTTCGTGCGCTGGCGCGCGGCCGCGTCGTGGGCGACGGCGTCAACTTGGCGCGCGTGCTCGCGAACGCCCCACCCTCCGAGCTTACGCCGGAGACCATGGCGGCCAGCGCGCGCACGACGGCCAAGCAGGTGGGTCTGGGATACAAGGTCCTCGATCCCAAACAGATGGCCGCCCTCGGCATGGGCGCCATTCTCGCCGTCGGCAAGGGCAGCATCCATCCTCCCCGCATGATCGTTCTCACCTACAAGGGCGACGCGAAGTCGAAAGAGACGCTGGCGCTGGTTGGCAAGGGCATCACGTTCGACTCCGGCGGGATCTCGCTCAAGCCCGGCGAGCGTATGGACGAGATGAAGATGGACATGTCCGGCGGCGCAGGCGTTATCGGCGCGATGGCGGCCATCGCGTTGCTCAAGCCCAAGGCCAACGTGATCGGCGTCGTCGCCGCGGCTGAGAACCTTCCCAGCGGCTCGGCCTATCGCCCCGGCGATGTCCTGCGCGCGATGAACGGCAAGACCATCGAAGTGCTCAATACCGACGCCGAGGGGCGCCTGGCGCTCTCCGATGCACTGTCGTACGCGGTGGCGAAGCTCGGCGCGAC
The DNA here is from genome assembly GCA_004297985.1 of bacterium. Taxonomy (GTDB): domain Bacteria; phylum Vulcanimicrobiota; class Vulcanimicrobiia; order Vulcanimicrobiales; family SCRA01; genus SCRA01. The sequence goes on from SCRA01000067.1 coordinate 9,746, forward strand.
CAAGATCGTCGATGCGGCTACATTGACCGGCGCCTGCGTGATCGCACTTGGTCACGCGGCCTCCGCGGCGATGAGCAACGACGAGACCTGGTGCAAGCAGGTACTCGAGGCCGTCGCCAAGACGGGTGAGCGCTATTGGCAGATGCCGCTCTTCGAAGACTACACGACGCAGATCCGCAGCGAAATCGCCGATCTCAAGAACACCGGCGGCCGCCCCGGCGGCGCGCTGACGGCCGGGGCGTTCCTCAAGGAGTTCGCGGGCAATGTGCCGTGGGTCCACTTCGACATCGCCGGCACGGCCTACACCGAGAGCGAGTCGCCCTATCAGGCGAAGGGTCCGGCCGGCGTTCCGGTACGTGCCTTCGTGGCCATTGCCGAACGCGTGGCGGGCGGCGCCAATCCGCTCAACGGCAAGGCGAAGTCGTGGCTGAAGGCCAGCCCCATCGAGCCGCAGCGCCACGCGCCGCCGCTCAACAACGGCGCGCCGCCGAGCAACGGTGCCACGCGACGGCGTGTCGCCGCTCGCGTTACCGCCCGCCGCAGCCGATAACACGAGTAGACCGATGCTGACACCGCCAGGGAAGAAACCCCGCCGCACGTCGAGCCGCAAGCTCACCAAACGCGAGCACAACCTCTTGCGCCGCATCTCCTCGATGCTGGAGACGCTGGGCAAGCGCGAAGAATCGCCCAGCGAGGCCGGAACCTTCTTTCGTGACGGTGCCCATCTTCTGAGTGAGTTGGCCGCCTGGGGCCGCATTCAGCGGGTCGTGAACCAAGGTGAGCCGCGCCCAACTCCTCGTCCGGGATCCAAAGCGTAAGCGCTCTCACGGTCCCGGGCGGTATGCGCTCTCCGTTGGCGGCGTACGCAGCATGACCCACGATACGAACGCCGCCGCCGCCGCGAGCGCCACCGCCGCGAGCATGACGGTGCGCATGCCGGTGGTGTAGCCGAAGCCCAGCGCCGCGATGCCCAAGAGCCCGCCCGCCCGCGCCACGGTGTTGTTGATTCCCGACGCGACGCCCGCATGCTCTGGCGAGACGGCGCCTAAGACGGTGGTCGTCAACGGCGCGACCACGATACCCATGCCCAGGCCCAAGACGCAGGCCGCGGGGAAGAACGTCGACCAATAGTCCCTGCCGATGCCCGGCTCAACAAAAAGCAGAAAGCCCAGCCCCGCGATCGACGCTCCGACGGTCAGCGGAAGGCGCGCACCATGGCGATCGGATACGGCACCAGCAGGTCGAGAGAGCAGCGCGATCAGCGCGATCATCGGCAGCAGCGCGGCGCCCGCTGCGGTCACGGAGTAGTGCTGATGGTTGATGAGCTCGAAGGGCACGAAATAGAGGGCGCCGCCGAGCGCCGCATAGAGCAGGAGCGTCGCCACGTTCGTGCCGAGAAAGGTCCGGCTGGCAAAGATCCTCAGCGGCATCATCGGATTGCGCGCCATACGTTCACGCACGATGAAGGCCGCCAGCGCCAGGACACCGATGGCCACGCCGAACCAGGCCGTTGCCGTGCCGCGCCCGGCACCCTGAGCGTCGAGGGCGGCGTACGTCAACGCGCCCAGACCGAGCGCCACCAAGAGCGCGCCGCTCCAGTCGAGCGTACCGCTCGCCTCGACGTCTTTACTCTCCTCCACGGTACGCAGCAATGCGAACACGACGACGGCCAGCGGCACGTTGAGCGCGAAGACCCAGCGCCACGAAAGCGCCTGCACCAGGATTCCGCCGATCAAGGGACCCAGCGAAGAAGTGACGGCCGTCGTCGCCGACCACACGCCGATCGCCCGGCCCCGCGTGGAGACGTCGAAGCTCGCACCGATGAGGGCGAGCGATCCCGGCGCCAGAAGTGCCGCGCCGATGCCTTGCACCGCGCGTGCCGCCACCAGCATCGTCAGATTCGTGCTCAATGCGCAGGCGAGCGATGCAAGCACGAACACCAGCGTTCCGTACGCGAAGACCAGGCGGCGGCCGTAGCGATCTCCCAGCGACCCGCCCACGAGCAGCAGCGCCGCGAGAAACAGCGCGTACGCCTCGACGACCCATTGCGTCTGCGCCAATGAAGCATGGAGCTCGCGTTGGAGTATGGGAAGCGCGACGTTCACCGCGCTGCCATCGACGAAGACCATCGACGAGCCGACGATCGCCGCGCTCAACACCGCCCGCTGCGCTCGAACGGTGCCCTGTGCCTTCGTACCGCGGATGACCCCTTCGGAGCACGGCTCGCGGAGCATAGCGGCGACTTCCCCACGATGCCGCCGAGGCCCTTACCGGGGTAGGATTGAGGCATGGCACGCCTCCATCTCCTCGTCCGCGGCCGCGTGCAGGGCATCGGCTTCCGCGCCACCGTCTTCGACTACGCCGTAGACCTCGGCCTCAAGGGCTGGGTCCGCAACAACCGCGACGGCAGCGTCGAGTGCGTGGCCGAGGGGCCCACCGATGCGCTGGAGGCATTGCGCCTGCTCTGCCGCCGGGGACCGCCCGGCGCCCGCATCACCTCGCTCGACGAGCTGGCCGAACCCGAGCGCGGCGAGTTCAGCGCCTTCCACGTCCAGCCCACGCATTAGCGTCGACTTACGCCATCGCGAATAGCTCGTCGAGCGCCGCCATGACCCGCGGATAGCCCAAAGCCATGCCGGGATACTCCGGGTCGTCGCACCAGCGATCGACGTGCTGGGCTCGTGCGATCATCTCGCCGCGATAGAGCTCTCCTTTGCCGGCCGCCTCCACCATCCGGCGATAGGGTACGAAATGCACCGCGGGCGAGATCAAGTGATCGTACTCGGAGGCAAGCTCCACCAGCGGACAGCGAATGCGCCCCGTGTTCGCGAAACGAGCAACGCGCTGCGCAATGCGTGCCGAACGGTCGAAGCGCCATGCGCCGATGCGTTCGTTCCACGCCTCAGCCGGTGCAGGATCGGCAACGTCGCGGTAGGCCAGCGACGTCTGGGGATCGATGTGCATCGCGTGCAGCCACGCCGTCACGCGCCAATACATCATGAGGTTCTTCTCGTAGAGCGAGCCGCCGCTGATGCCGCGTACGTCGGGCGGGAAGCCCAACGCTTTCAGCCGCTCCGGCGCAGCGGCCTCCATTGCCTCCACCGCCTCCGGGAGCTGGCGCAAGACATTGTGCTCGGGTGTCCAGAGCACGGCATTCCACGTGAGCGCCGCAGTGAAGAGATCGCTTTCCTCAACGGCTCGGCGGACCTGGTAGCCGCCGTTGGAGAGGCCGATGGCGTAGGTGTGCTCCGGTGGACGCCCGCAGATGGTGGTGAGAATCTCCTGCGCGGTGCGCGCGATGGCCAGGAACTCCTCGTGCCAGCGCTCGATGGTGTGGCCCGGCGCATGCTGCCAGAACGAGACGCCGCGCCCGTCCGGCAACAGGAAGCGCGGCACCCGCACGCCGTCGACTTCGAACCAGGCACCGCGCTCCAGGAGCACGCTGCCGTCGCCCTGCCCCTTGTTCCCGCAGACGTAGGCATAGCCGCGTGCGAGCAGCGGATCGCTGAAGAGCAGGTCGCAGGCGAACTCCGAGCGTTGCGCCGGCGTTCCCACCACTGCGAGCCGCCCGTTCCAGCGTTTGGGGATGCGTACGACAAAGCGTTCCGCGGACCAGAGCGATCCCAGCACGCGCCAGCCGGGAATGGGATCGGGCTCCGGCATCAGCGCTTGCGGCGCAATCTCGCGCGCGTCCCTCATGGCTAAGGCCGGCGAGCCGAATGGGACGTCGACGCCGTAGAGGCTCGAAGCCCCGGGGGGCAACGGCTCCGCGGCACGATATGACGTACCCGCTGCTGAACGCAGGTCGGGCACCTCGGCCACTTGGACACGCTCGTGCATCAGAGTGGATTACCGCACCGCGAGCGTACCGCCTGCCCGGATTGATCGTGCGCGCCGGCGTCCAGAACCGCGCGATGGTGAGCGCACTGCCGGCCCCGCTGGTGGGCGTGGCGAATACGCATAACCTGTACTGGATCGCTTTGGCGTACCTGGCGATCATCTGCGCCGTGGGCTGGTGGGCGGTCAACTCGCCCCCTGGGCGCGTCTGGCAGGCGATTCGCGAGAGCGAGCTGCGCGTGGAGGTGCTGGGACTCAACCCCTATCTCTACAAGTTGCTGGCCTTCGTCCTCTCCTCGTTCTTGGCGTCGGCTGCCGGCGTCGTCTACCTGCTCTCGCAAGGCGGTACGAATCCAGAGGTGACGACCGCGAACTTCACGCTCGCGTTCCTGGTGATGGTGGTGCCGGGCGGCGTCGGTACGCTCTGGGGCGCGGTGATCGGCGGCGTCGTCTACCAGTACCTGGACTTCCGCCTGGTGGCATTGTCCAATACCCCGGCGCTCGCAGGTCTGCCGGACGTGTTGCGCGTCCCGCTCTCCGAACCGCTCTTTATCCTGGGCGCGCTCTTCGTGGCCCTCGTGCTCTTCTTTCCCGGGGGCTCGGCGGGATCGTTCAGCGCAGGCGAGCCGCCATCCACTAAAGATCTGCCGAGCGCGGCCTACGTCCAACGGCGGAGCTACCGGACGCACGATTGGACATCGGGCCGATGCCGGCCACCGGCGCGCACGCATAGGACAACGCGAGTCCCTCACGGCACGACGACTGACACGTGTCGGCGGCAGCGCCTCATGTTAGGTTAGACATACTACTTGATTCGCTGCGTCTTACAATGACTCGCACACCCGCCGAGAGGAGTTCACGTTGAGCGCTGGCATCATGGCACCGCCCGGAGCCGCGGCCCCGAGCGAGTACCTTCAAGACCTCATGACCCGGGTCAGGGCGAAGAACCCTGCCGAGCCCGAATTTCACCAGGCAGTCCAGGAAGTCTTCGACTCGCTGCGTGTGGTGCTGGAGCGGCACCCGGAGTACGTCTCGTATCGGATTCTCGATCGCATGGTAGAGCCCGAGCGCGTTCTGACGTTCCGCGTGCCGTGGTTCGACGACCGCGGCGACATTCACATCAATCGCGGCTTCCGCATCGAGATGAACAGCGCGATCGGGCCCTATAAGGGCGGGCTGCGCTTCCATCCATCGGTCAACCTCGGAGTCTTGAAGTTCCTTGCTTTCGAGCAAGTCTTCAAGAACTCGCTGACCACGCTGCCGATGGGCGGCGGCAAGGGCGGTTCGGACTTCGACCCCAAGGACAAGAGCCGCAACGAAGTCATGCGCTTCTGCCAGAGCTTCATGACCGAGCTGCATCGGCACATCGGCCCGGACACGGACGTCCCCGCGGGCGACATCGGAGTCGGCGGACGCGAGATGGGCTTCCTGTTCGGACAGTACAAGCGTCTGGCCAACGAGTTCACCGGCGTGCTGACCGGTAAGGGCCTCAATTGGGGCGGTTCCCTCATTCGCCCGGAAGCCACCGGCTACGGATGCGTCTATTTCGCCGCCGAGATGCTGAAGACGCGCCACGACTCACTGGAAGGCAAGACGTGTCTTGTGTCCGGAAGCGGTAACGTCTCCCAGTACACGGTGGAGAAGCTGCTCGACATGGGGGCGAGACCGGTCACACTCTCCGACTCCAACGGCATGATCTACGATCCGCAGGGCATCGACCGTGAGAAGCTCGCGTGGGTCATGGAGCTCAAGAACGTGCGCCGCGGCCGCATTCGCGAGTATGCGGAGCGCTTCAAGGGCGCCGCCTACGTGACTGCGGATCCCACGCTGGGACACAATCCGCTGTGGGAGATCAAGGCCGACTGCGCTTTCCCGAGCGCTACGCAGAACGAGATCAACGCTCGCGATGCCGCTGCGCTCATCAGGAACGGCGTTTCGGTCGTGGCCGAGGGGGCGAACATGCCCAGCACGCTCGAGGCCGCCAAGATGTTCATCGAGGCAGAGGTCCTCTACGGGCCGGCAAAGGCCGCGAACGCGGGCGGCGTGGCCGCATCGGGCCTGGAGATGAGCCAGAACAGCATGCGCCTGAGCTGGAGCCGCGAAGAAGTGGATAGCCGGCTGCGCACGATCATGGTCTCCATCCACGCGAACTGCTACGAGACCGCACAGGCCTACGGAACGCCCGGCAATCTCGTCAACGGTGCGAACATCGCCGGCTTCCTCAAGGTCGCCAATGCCATGCTGGACCAGGGACTGGTCTAAGCGGACCTCGCGCTCCATTCGGACAGGGCACCGTCCGACGTACGGTAAAATCCGGTGGCAACGAAACTATCGTGCCACCGGAGGAGCCCCCATGCCCAAAGGCTACGTCCTCGCCGAGATCGACGTCACCGACCCGCAAGGCTATGAAGCTTACAAGAAGCTCTCGAGCCAAGCCGCCGCCGATCACGGCGGCCGCTTTCTCGTCCGCGGGGGTGAGGTTACGCACCTCGAAGGCGAGCGAACCCCCAATCGCATCGTCATCTTGGAGTTCGACTCCCCCGAGCAAGCACAAGCGTTCTTCGACTCGCCCCAGTACCAGGCGGCCGCGGCCGTTCGACGCCGCGCATCCGTCGCCAACTTCTATTGCTTGACAGGCGCCTAACGGCTCGTCGAGCTACGCCAGTGCCCCCGCCTCGAGCCACTCGAAGACGGTGCGGAAGAACTCCTCCGGCTCTTCGACGAACGGGAAGTGCCCGCTTTGCCCGAAGAGCTCGAGCGAAGAGTTGACGATCCCCTCGTAGAGCGCCATGGACTGCGAAACCGGAAACACGGTATTGAACTCGCCGGCCAGCAACAACGTGGGAGCGGCGATCTTCGCCAGGCTTTGGCGCACGCTCCAGCCGTCGAAGATGCGCCTCCACTGCAGCGCGGCCGGCGCCGACCAGAGCATGTGCGAGAAGAGGCGCTGCACGCGCTCGTTCTCCACGTCGTAGAACAGCAACGGGAGCGCGTGACCAATCGCGCGGGCAAGAGCATCGTCGTCCTCGCCGGAGTTATGGATGCCGCCGACGACGGCGTCGATGGTTCCGCGCTGCAACGCCGCCTCGCGCATCTCCCCCTCGACGGGGAACGAAGGGATCCCGCTCACCAAGATCAGGCGCTTCACCCGCTCCGGATAGGCGAGCGCATACTCGAGCGCGACGCACGACCCCCAGCCGTGCCCAAAGAGCGTCACGCGCTCGGCTCCAACATGCTCGCGAACGGCGTCGACATCGTCGCGCAGCTGGTTTACCGTCAGCGCATCCATGCCGATTCTGCTGGAGCGCCCACAGCCGCGGTGATCGTAGTAGATCACACGCATTGCGCTAGCGAGGGGATCAAGCCACGGGGAAAGCGAGGTGTGGTCGAAGCCGAAGCCGCCGTGAATCGTCACGCAGACTTCGCCGTCGCCGGCAGCATCGAAGTAGAGCTCTCCTCCATGGACCGAAACCACACCCATCACGTGGCCTCCGCACACATCATAGTATGCTTCCTGGTGGCGCGATTGTACCTCTCTTCTCACTACCGGAGCAACGCGCGTAAGCCCCCCAAACAGGGGAATCATCTCCTCGACAAACGATACCCCCGCCATACGTCCTAGGACCGCGGCGCCATCTCCCCGGCGAATTCTGTGGATAGCCGCTGTTCGATGGGACCAACGGGGTGATCGCCTACCGGTGCCGGCTCCTGCGCAATCGCAATCCGTCGAGCCCGAAAACGCGTCCGGTCGGCAACACGACGTTGAGTAGGCTCAGCACCACTGCGACGCTCTCGTAGACGGTATAGTCAGCGGGGTTCCCAAAGGAACCCTTGGCAATCCAATAGTTCAACGCCAAGAAGGTCCCGACGATACCGCCGGCCCGCGTCAGCAGACCCAGCAGCAGCGAGACGCCCGCGAGCGTCTCTCCCCATTGGACGAGCTGGCCAAAGAGCATGCCATGAGTCAAGACGACGCTGAGGAGAAAATCGTGGTACGGACCGCTCGTCTTCGAGACGAACTGCGTGACGATCTGCACCATGGTTCCGTTGGCGGCGGCGAACTCTCCCATCACGATCTTCTGGGCGCCGTGGATCAGCCAAAACGCCCCGGTGTAGATCCGCACCGCCGCCAACCACCCCGCATACCGTTGTGCCGAAGGCAAATGTTCCGCCATCGTTCGCACAGCTCGTCCGGCCGCTACCCCGTACTCCGAGAAGCCGCGCCGACGAAGGCCTCGAGCGCGGCGTCGAATGCGGCGGGATTGTCCAACTGCGGGAGGTGGCCGGCGCCCGGAATTGCGGCTAGGCTGGCACCCGGAATGCGCGCGGCAAGGTACTCGGAGTTGGCAGGGGCAACGCGGTCGTCGAGCTTTCCGGTGACGACGAGCGTGGGCACGGCGATCGTCGCGAGCACGTCCTCCGTATTCGACCGATAACATGCGCGCGCCGTCTGAAGGTATGCGTCCTTATCACACTGCGCGACGGCCCGCTCCAGCATGTGCCTCGCCGCCGCCGTCGGGGAGCCCTTGAAGACCACCGCCGCGTATTCGCGTCCGAATGTCGCCATATCCGTGGACATCAGCGCCTGCTCGCGGGCGCGGATCGGCGTCTGCGGATCGGCCATCGAAGCGAACGTGTCGCAGAGAACCAACGAAAGAACGCGCTCGGGAGCTCTCCGCCACAGCTCCATTGCCCAGCAGCCGCCCATCGAGACACCCACGACGTGGACACGCTCCACGTCGAGAGCATCCAGCAATCCCACATGGCACGCGACGATCGACGCCGCATCGATCTGCCGGCGATGGCTCGATTCGCCGTGGCCGGGCGCATCGCAGGCGATGCAGCGAAAACGCTTCGCGCATTGCTGCAACTGCTCACGCCAGATCGCCTTGGAGGCCCCCAACGAATGCAGGAAGAGGATCGCCTCGCCGCTCCCCGCCTCATCGTAAGCGATGCGCTCACCGCAGACCTCAACGTACATCGGATCTCGCTCCCGCCAGCCCTGCCTCGATCGAACGGCGCATCTGGACCCACCCGCGGAAGTTGGCGTGAAAACCGTCGTCCTCGGCAGGCGTCGCGACGTGCTCGAACGGGCTGAGGTGACGATCGGCGGAGAGGCGCTCGTAGAGCTCGAGGTCGCGCTCCAGATCGCGTTGCCCGTCGTGCGTGAGGTACGAGACGCGCGCGCAGCGCGCAGCGCTGACCGCCTTCAGGCGCTCGGCGTCCAGCGTCCTCTCGTCGTCCTGGATCAGCGGAAGATGCCACTCCCCGCGCTTCACCCGGCGCGGCGTGCTGGCGTCGAGCGCTTCGCGCATCAGCGCGGCGGCACGCCGGATCTCCGGTTGCGCGTTTGGGGTACAGCGCAACGCGAAGAAGTTCCGCCACTCCGTGGCCGTGACGACGACCGTGTGCCAGAGGAACGGCTCGAGGATGCGGTTGAGCACTTGCTTGTGCACCTTCAACTCGGCGAGCCGGCGCGCGTGCTCGACGGCGGCGTCGCGCGCGGAGAGCCAAAGGCGCAACGCCTCGCGCTCCTCGACTTCGCTCAAGACTTCGGAGGCGGACATGCCGCGCCTGTTGCGCCCCCACTCGGCCGGCACGACGGGATCTTCGATCACGCGCTCGATCAGCTTGGTCGTGGGGATGGCGCGCGAGCTCGCGCTATTGCGCGAGAAGACGCGGTGCGTGTTGAACTCGGCAAGCACGAAGCGCGGGAAGATCACCTCCATGGTCGTCAGGCGCACGCCCTGCGGGCTGACGCTGTCCAACAGTACTCGTGCGGCGAATCCCATGCCGGTTCCATATCGCCATCGCGGGCCCCGACCCCTCCGCCGGGGGCCCGCGGCCATCGGGTGAGCCTCCCCTTCGCTAGAAGGGGAGGCTCACCGAGAGGTCAATGCTGCGCCCAGCAGCGTACTGGGTGGTGTTGAAGCCGTTGCTCTGCTTGATGATGTACGGGTCGTTGGTCAGGTTGAGAAGCGAGAGCTTCCAACCCAATGCAGCGGGATGACCTTGTCCCGCACGCCTGCCCACCGCCAGGCCAAACGTCAGATGCGAAGGCAGGCGCGCCTGGCCCGTCTCGAACTGCACGGGAAAGCCCGTGCCGTAGTCGGCGGCGAGACTCACGTACGACGCGCGCTGTGTTCCGAACAGATGCGTGAAGCCGGCGTTTGCCGCCACCGTCTGGTCGTGATCCTCGGGTTGGAAGCTCGTCGCCCCCGCCACCGTGCCGGGCGGGAAGTTGAAGAGCCCGCCGGAGAGTCCCTCGACCTGCGAAGAGCTCACCGTCGCGGAGAGGTTCCAGAAGTCGCCGCTGGCGAGCTGGGACTTCAGCCGCAGCTCGACGCCCTGCGCGATCCCCAGATTCGAGTTGTAGAGCGCGAAGACCGGCGTGTTGTTGAGCTGCGTGGTGTCGAGCACGTTGACGGCACGCCGGTCGAAGACGTTCACGTAGCCCGAGAGCTGCGGTCCGAACGTGTGCGCGAGGCCCAGCTCCCAGTAGGAGTCGCGCTCGGGCACGAGGTCGTAGACGGGCTCCGCCGCCGGCGGCGTGCCGTTGAACGAGATCACGGCCTCACGGCGCGTATCCTCCAGCGCCGGTGCCGCATAGAAGCGACCATAGTAGGCATGGAGCACGTTCTTGGAATCGGCTTTGAGGTTGATCTCGATGCGCGGCGAGATCTGGTTCCCGCTCACGAAGCCCGTCGAGGCGTCGTAGCGCAGGCCCGCGTTGATGGCGAGAGACGGCGACGGATCGTAGCGGTCCTCCACGTAGAGGCCGACGTTCGACCCGGTTTGCTGCGGATTATCGGTGAACGGCGGCAACGGCTGTCCGGTGGACGGATCCAACTGGTCCACGATGAACGTGGAACGAAAGTTCTCGCGGCTGACGTTGAAGCCGACCTTGATGCCATGCTTGGGCAACTGGCGAAACCAGCTCGTATTGAGGCCGGCGTAGTTGGCGACGCGGTCCTGGTAGGTCGACTGGAGAAAATTTCCGGGGTCGGGCGTTCCGATGTATGACGCCAGATCATTCGCTGGATCGGGATTGTAGCGCACGCGGCCGTAGCGTGCCCAGGGCGCCACCTGAACGTAGGAGAGACCGTCTCGGGAGGTATGGTTCCATGCCAGACTGACGAAACGGCTATACTCCTGTTGGACATCGTCCGTCCCTCGCGGGTTCACGATCGGGTCGGTCGCAGCCGGTGACGTATTGATGGGCACCTGGAACGCGGCGTACGAGTTGACGGCGGTGAACGAGAGCGTATCGCGCGCGCCCGCGTTGTGGATCACTCGCAAGAACTGGCTGCTCTCGTTCGACGCATCGTGGATCGCATCGACCGTAGGCGAGTCGATGCCGCGATCGGTTCGGTTGGTATCGAGCGAGAGGTATGCCGCCGTACCCCCCGCGTGGAAGCTGTCGCTGAAGGTACCCCCGGTGCGGCCGTTGCTGCCGGCCGAGAGCGTGAATGCCCCGTGGTTGCCGAGCTGCAAGTCGTTGGCATGTTTGGTGCTCACGTTGATCACCGCACCGATGCGCTGCCCTCCGAACTCGGCGGGGATCGCCCCCGTGAAGACTTCAACGGCATCGACGTCGCGCGGATCCATGATTTCGGAGAAGTTGGAGCTGGTGGGCTGCGGCAACGGAAGCCCATCGATCTCGTAGGTCAAACCATGAAAGCCGTGCGCCACGGGCTCGTCATACGAGAATGAGATGATGCCGGGCAGCGTCTCGATCACCTTGTTGAGGCTGCCGCCACCGGGAAGCGTGGCGATCTGCCGTTGCCCGAGGTCGTTGACCCCTGCGGGGGTCCCCGCTACGCTCGATCCACTGGCGGCGCGCACGGCGATGATGGTGAGCGATCCCGCCACCAGATGCACCGAGACGCGGGCACCGCTGGAGACGCTGACGTTGGCCTTGGCTTCTCCCGTGCCGGCCTTCGTGGCGGCGACCTGATATTCGCCGAACGGCACGCGCACGAAGGTGAACGTGCCGTGGGCGTCCGTGGACTCGGAGAAAGCGTTGCCGTTCCCGGTCAGCGTGACCTGGGCTCCAACGATCGGTGCGCCCCCTTTGGTCGTAAAACTTCCCTGTACTACGCCGACCACGTCGGCACGCGCGACCAGCGGCATAGCAAAAGCGAACATGAGAACGAGCGAAACGCGCAGGTATGCGCGCATGCATTGCGCCATGATGATAACCCCCTGCGAAACGACGAGTAGCGAGACGAACGAATGCTACGGTCGTACCGGGGGCGCACGCGGGGCGTGCTGGCGGACCAGCCAGGCTGAAGATATGCGTGCCTGCGCGTCGGCTAGGCAGGTGTGGAACCCGGCCGGCGCGGCGATGCGCAGGGCGCCGCCGTCGACGGCGCGCGCGACCGCCGGGAGAGATCTCCCCACCAGCGCCGCCACCACGATCAGGAGCAGGAGTGCCAGCAGTATCTGCGGGGCAGCGAGGTGGCTCAGGTGTCCCTCGCCCGCCTCGACGGCGAGGAACGCTGCAAGCTGGAGGCCCGCGAGCGCGGGGACCATGCCCAAGCCAAGCCCGGCGAGGCCGTTGCGCCGGCGGTCCGCCAGCGCCCACCCCAAGCCCGTCAGGGCCAGAGCGAGGAACGCGCCATGCCAGACTCCGCCGAAATCGTGGCCCTCGCCGATCAGCGCATAGAGCATCCCGTGGGCGAGCATCGCTCCGCCCACAGCCATGCCGAGCAATGCTGCGAACAAGCGCGGCCGCAGCCGCGCAGAGGCCTTGACCACGTCAGGAGTCTACCACGTTGAGGGACACCGAACAAGCGCGAACGTCGCGGCTCACTCGATCTCCGCAGCCTCTCCATCGCGCAGGCCCCGATCGAAAGCCGCGTCGATGGCCGCCTGATCGTTGAAGCCGAGAATCGGCAGTCTCAGGCGCCTGGTGGGCTGCACGGTGCGCAGCGAGACCACGCGCTTGCCGCGCAGGGCGTTGGCCAAGATCGCCTGATTGACGGCCTGGGCTAGCTTGAGGTCGAGCTTGAGCATACGGTCTTGAAAGACGTTGTAGCTTACCAGCGCCAACTCCGCCATGGTGGCAGGAGCCTCATGTGCCTCCTGATTCTCCAACGGCTCCATCGCCACGACGGTGACATCGCTTGCGCCTGCGTCGATCGCTAGACCGATCGGCGAGTTGTTGGCCACGCCGCCGTCGACGTAGAGACAGCGCTCGTTGCCCGTCTCGATCACCATGGGCTCGAAGGCACCCGGCGTCGCCGACGACGCCAGCACGGCGGGAAAGAAGCTCTCCGCGGTGAGCTGGTAACACGCCCCCTTACGCTTCTCGCGAAAGACTCGCTCGTAGCCCGCGTGATGGCCGACGAAGGCATAGAAGCACTCCGACGCCACATGGCTCACGTTCGTCGCGCTCACCACGAGCGTATGCTGGAGTGCCGAGAAGTCCATCGCACCGGTCAACGCCTCAATCACCGGCTCGCGCGCGATCGTTCCCATCTGACGAAAGATTTCGGAGGGCGGGCCAAGCTCCAAGTAGCGCGAGATCAGGCGCAGCAGATCGCCTGGGCGCATGAAGAGCGGATCGTGATTGAGCGCCTCGACGTCGCCGATGAGCTGCAGAAGCCGCTGCACCTGCGGCACGTATCGAATGATGCGCTTGGACGCGATGCTGTGCCAAATGCCGCCCAGCTCATCGATCTTGTCCTGCGCGGCCACGGCGCCGTTGATCGCGCCGATGGAGGTCCCGCAGATGATATCGTATGTAACGCGGCGCGTAAGCGCGGTGATCACCCCCGCTTGATAGGCTCCCGACGCCCCACCGCCGCTCAGCACCAATGCACGCATCGTTCCGATTCTCTTTCGCGACGAGAAATCGCCGTGCCTCGTGCGACCCGCGTGCTATACTCGTGAGACCGATGCGGCTCCATTCGCGTTACGTGATCCTCTCGTTGACGGTGGTCGTGCAAGCCGCGGTCTCGCTGGTTCAACAGGGTATCGGCTCCATCGTGCCCTTCATCGCGGTCGCCCTCGCCCTCGACCACACGCGCGTGGGCCTTATGGTCGCCGCGATCTCCGCCGGCGCCGCCTCGTTCACGGCGGTCTCCGGCGTTGCCGTCGACTACTTCGGAGAGCGTGCGATCATCTTCTGGACGGGTCTTGCCACCGGCCTCGCACTGATCGCAGGCGCGCTGATCCCGCACTTTGGGTGGCTGATCTTCTGGCTCTTCGTCTTCGGCATCGGCTACGGCGCCTCGACCCCGGCGGGCGGCCGCGCGATCCTCCTCTGGTTCACGACCAATCGTGGCTTCGCGATGGGCGTCCGGCAGACCGGCGTCCCCATCGGCGGCCTGGTCGGGGCGCTGCTGCTGCCGTTGATCGCGGCACACGCCGGCTACCGCTGGGCATTGGCTTCCGGCGGCCTCCTGTGCATCACGCTCTCGACGGCGGTGGCACTCGCCTACCGCAGTCCTGACGGCTCGAACGATCTCGCCTCCCCGCGCTTCCGCGAGCTCGTGCGCGGGATGTTGCGCATCGCGCGCAGCCCACGCAGTATCTCTGTGAATCTCACCTGCGGCATCCTCGTCAGCGCACAGTACGTCGTGCTCTCGTTCCTCGCGCTCTCGCTCATCTCGCGCGCTCATGTCGGGATCGCGCTGGCGGCAACGGCGCTGGCCGTGGCGCAAGCCGGGGCCGCGTTGGGGCGCCTGCTGTGGGGATCTGTCAGCGACCATATCTTCGGTGGTGATCGCATGACGCCGATGGCCCTGCTCTGCGTCATCTCGGCGGTCGCGCTCTGGTGGCTCGCCGCCCTCACCAGCGGATCGACGATCGTGATCATGTGCGTGTCGGCTCTGCTCGGGATCTCGGTGGCGGCATGGAACGGCCTCTTCGCCGCCGTGCAGGTGGAGATCGGCGGCGCAGATCTCGCGGGGAGCGCGCTCGGCGTGGGGCTCACGGCCATCTACGGCGCAGGCGCAATCGCCGCGCCGCTCTTCGGCGCGCTCGTCGATCACGTCGGCTTCCCCTTCGCCTGGCACGCCCTCGCGATCCTGACGCTGTTGGGCGTTGTGCCCGGCCTGACCGCTCGGCGGCTGCTGCGCACCCCTATCGCAACGTAGCCTGCGCGCAAGGGACGCTGCGCCGCTCCACGCGGCCGCCCTCGGCGGCGATGGTGAGCTCTAGCGCAACGACGCACTGCGGTTCCGTCGCGAGCGCACCCTGGCCGATATCCCAGGCCGCGGCACCGACGCTGCCCGTGCCGTCGACGAAAATGGCGAAGGGAGGCTCCTGGGCTACACCCGCTAGCGCGATGCGCGCGGAGGAGGCATACGGCTCTATCCCCGCAGGCGCCAGCTCCGTGCCCGGCAGGGGGCGGTGGCGGTAGAGCGCGGCCACGAAGCCCTCACCATAGGCTGCACGTGAAAAGAGAATCGTCGCGCCGTCTCCGTCGGCTGCGGCCTGCGCACGTGCGGCATCGAAGAGCGTCGCGAGGCGGGCCGCCGCGTCGCCTGCGCCCAGAGGGCGGCTAGAGAGTGCAAGGGCCCCCGCAGCGCCCGCCAACAGGGCGACGAGCCCGACGGTAAGCATGAGATCGATGAGCGCGAAGGCCACGCTGCGCCCCCTCACCGCCTCCACCCCGGCTCAGCCTCGGTGCCCGGCTCCCAGGTTTGGTCTCGGTAGCGATCCACCGGACGAGGCGTGGCGCCGTTGCAGGCACCGCTCCCGCCGTCGGCGCAGAGCATCACCGCGTGGATGCGGGTGTCGTCGCCGGTGACCGCGCCGCCGCTATCGCCCTGCTCTTCGATCGGTATGCCGTCTCCCTCGAGCAGTCCGCTCACGACGGCATACGGGGCGACGGCGAGGGTCCGCAGGGTCACCAGATGCGTGCGGGTAGCCAGCGGGGTCCCGTCGCCGCCCCGCACAACGGCGCTCACGCGTGCCGCGATCCTACCTTCCTGGATGGCCGGCGCCGTTTGCATGGCGCTCGCCGTCGCCGTTCCGCTTGCCGTCGCGCTCGCGCCCGTCAACGCGACGCTGGTCTCGACACGCCACGTGTTCCCAGCGTACGCTACCAGCGCGACGGACGGAGGCGGTGCCGCAAGCGCGCCGCCGCTGCGCACGGCGCCGGCGACGGCATCGATCAGCCGCTGCTGCGCATGTTCGAGCTCACCGGCGGCAACCGTCATCGCCGCGCGCTGCACGGCGGCGCGCGCCGCGGCCGTCGTGCCTGCCGCCAGCGACGCGACGAGCAAGGCGAGGGCGAACAGCGGCACCAACACCTGCGCCAGCATGAACCTCGACTCCTAGAGCCCCGCGGGATCGAGCAGCGATCCCGGTGCCGGCGCGCGCAGCCGCAGCGGCTCGGCGAGCGAGGCGGTCACGGTATCGAGCGTGACGGTGACGGTAACGACGCCGGAAGTCTGCGATGCGGCGATCTGCGCGCGGGAGGTACGCCCGCTAAGCGGATCGCCGAGCGCTACCGTCCAGACCGCGGGCAACGCGGCGGTCAGAGCGGCCACGGCACCCTCGTCGTAGGCGCTGGCGGCGCGCATGCGCACGATGACGTTGCGCGCGAGCCGGCGCGCGGCGTCGCGGCGCGCGGCCCGCTGCGGCGCCGCGGCCGCAAGATGCAGCGCCGGAGCGACGGCGGCCACGGTGATGGCGACGATCCCCAGCACGACGATCGCCTCCACCAATCCAAAGCCGCGTGCGCGGCGGACGACGGCCTTCATCGCTCTCACGAATGCCGCAGGTCGCGCCCAGCTAGACTACGCTGCGCCCTGCAACCGTGGTCGTAGCGCCGACGGTCTGAAGGCGCGCAGCATATTCGGGACAGCAGGGAGGGAATTGTGAAGCGCGATCGATACCTGGAGCAGTGGGCCGCATGGCTCCCCGCGGCGCTGGCGTGGCTCGACCAGGACCCGCCGAACTATCGGGAGTCCGAGGGAACGATTCCCACACCGCAACGGCCGGCGCTCGGCATCCAGCGCGTCGACGGCCCACTGCGCGTGGCGTTGCTCTCCTCGTCGGCGGCGTACGATACGGCAACGCAGGCACCGTACAACGAGAGCTGCGTCATCGGCGACTCTTCCTGGCGCGCCTTTCCGTACGACCTGCCGGATGATCGCATCGACTTCGCCCACGAGCACTTCGACCGCGCCCCGGCGCGCCGGGACCACGAGCTGGTGCTGCCGCGCCGCGCGCTGCGCGCCGCGGGCGTCGAGACGGCAGCCCACGTCGTCACGTGGAGCGGCTACACGATGGACTGGCCGAGTCTGCTCAATCAGACGATCCCGCAGATGGTCGCCCGGGTGAAGGCCGACGGGGCCAACGCCGCGTTGCTCGTACCGGTCTGACCCCTCTGCCATTTGACGGCCAGTCTGGTCGTCGACGCCCTGGAGACCGCCGGTATCCCCACGGTCGTGGTTGGAAATCAGCGCGTGCCCTTACGGGGGCTTCCACGCGTCGTCATCACCCGGTACGAGCGCGGCAAGAACTTCGGCGAGGCCGGCGATGTCGCGGAGCACCAGCGCATCGCGGCGGCAGCCATCGATCTGCTGCGCAACGCGACGGCGCCGGCACTGCTCGATCTAGGTGTCAGAACACTGGGGGCGGTTACGCAGTCACGGTGAGGGAGGCGAAGGCGCCGTCGAGGGCGCGGAGGCCTTCGTCGAGCTCGGCCCGAGTAACCGTCAGCGGCGGGGCGACCATGACTACATTGTAACGTCCGAAGGTATGGGCGCCCCGCTTGCGGAGCTCGCTGTAGAACGCGGGCATCGGTCCCTGGCTCTTCCCCTGCCACTCCACGAGCGGCTCGCGCGTCGCACGGTCCTTCACCAGCTCGAGCGCGAAGAAGGAACCCAGGCCACGTACCTCGCCGATCACCGGGTGCTTGCGCTGCAGCTCTTCGAGCCCGGCGCGCAGCCAGCTCTCGATCTCACGCCCACGCTCGTAGAGACCCTCCTCGCGGTAGACGCGCAGCGTGGCCACACCGGCCGCGACGCTCATCGGGTGGCCGGAGTAGGTGTGCCCGCACATCAGCGCGTGATCGTCGAAGTACGACGCAAGCGATTCGCGCACCATCACGCCGCCCAGCGGCAGATACGACGAGGTCACGCCTTTGGCGAAGGTGATCAGGTCCGGGACGAAGCCTAGGCGCGTGTGGCCGAAGACGCTGCCCGTACGCCCGAAGCCGGTCATCACCTCGTCGGCGATCAGCATGATGCCATAGCGATCGCAGATATCGCGCACGCCCTGGAGGTAGCCCTCGGGGTAGACGATCACGCCGTTGGAGCCGACCACCGGCTCCAGCAGGATCGCCGCGATGCTCGAGGAGTTCTCGTAGTTGACGACCAGCTCCAAGTGCTCCAGCGCGCGCTCGACTTCGACCTTCGGGTCGTCGGTGTGGAACGGGCTGCGATACGGATACGGCGTCCAGAAATGCACGACGTTGGGGATGCCCGGCTCGTTGACCCAGCGGCGGTTCTCGCCGGTGAGCGTCCCCGCGCCCGGCGCCGACCCGTGAAACGAGCGATAGGCCGTGAGGATCTTCGCGCGCCCGGTGACCATGCGTACCATCTTCACGGCGTCCTCGTTGGCCTCGGCGCCCCCCGTGGTGAAGAAAACGCGGCCGCTCTCGTTCCACGGCATCAGCTTGGTCAGCTCAGCGGCCAGCTCGGCGCGCGCATCGTTGAAAAATGAGGGAGCCGCGTAGCACAGGCGCGTCGCCTGGTCCTGGATCGCGTTGACGACCTTGGGGTGGCTATGACCGAGATTCACTGAGATCAGCCCGGAGGCGAGGTCGAGGTAGCGGCTCCCGTCGGAATCGTACAAAAAGGAGCCCGCGCCGCGAACGATCATCGGCGGGTTCAACGTACCCTGCACGCCCCACGGCGTGAGAACGTGGTGGGCATGGGTCTCTCTCAACTCGTTCGCATTCATGCGCGGCCCGTGACCTTTCTCGTCAGCAACCCCGGGGGTGGAGTCTCCCCTTTCGCCCTCGAGGAGCCTGCCTCTTGTTTTTGACGGACGCGTGCCTATGAAAACACCGCGCGGCCACCGGATTGCCGGGGCCGCGCTCGACGTTTCATCCGCCTATCTCTTGGCGGCGGCTACTTCCCTCGCAGCATCTTCTTGATGGGATCGTGGTACTTGTCCACGATGCGCTCTTTGGCCGGAATGATGGCATTGTCGGTGATCTGGATGTGTTCCGGGCAGACGTCCGTGCAGCAACGCGTCACATTGCACATCTCGATTCCCGCCTCGTTCTTGAGAAACTCGGCGCGATCGACGGTGTCCATGGGGTGGTAATCGAGACCCGCAGAGCGCACGAAGAAGCGGGGGCCGGCGAACTTCGGTTTGTTACTGCGCTGATAACGGATCACGTGGCAGACGTCCTGGCAGAGGAAGCACTCGATGCACTTGCGCATCTCCTGTGCCCGTTCCACATCGCGCTGCTGCCAGCGCCATTCCGCACCTTCACGCGGCGTGAAGGGCGGGATCTGCTTGTTCATCTCGTAGTTCCACGAGACGTCGGTCACCAGATCCTTGATGCGCGGGAAGGTCTGCATCGGCTGAACGCGCACGGGCTGATCGGTGGGGAGATCCTCGACGCGAGTCTTGCAGAGCAGTCGCGGGTACCCGTTGATCTCCGCGGCGCACGACCCGCATTTGCCCGCCTTGCAGTTCCAGCGCACGGCGAGATCCTGGTCCGTGTGGCCTTGCGCATAGAGCACGGCGTCCAGCACAACCATTCCCTTGGTGCGTGGAATCTCGTAGGTAACGTCTTGGCCGCGCTCGTCGCCGGCCTCGCCGCGGTTGACGACGAGTTGGAGCTTACCCTCGGTTGTCGTTGAATCAGACATTACGCTGGTACCTTCTCGATGAGCTCGGCGAGGTGCGCCGGCATCGGAGCGCGCTCGCGGAACTCCACGTGCAGCCCGCTGCCGTCGTCGTGTGATACCGTGTTGACGCGTTGCAAGTTTTCGTCGTACTTAGGATAGTCGACGCGGGTGTGGGCGCCGCGGCTCTCCGTGCGCATGAGCGCGCTCTCCGAGATCGCCTGCGCCAGAGCCACCATGCCTTCTACTTGGATCGCCGCGTGCCAGCCGGGGTTGTAGGCACGCGTGCCCGGCGCACGCACGTTGCGGGCGCGCTCGCGCAGCGCTGCCAAGCGATCTTTGGCGCGGCCGAGGCTCTCGGCCGTCCTGAAGACGCCGACTTCCTCCATCATGAGGCTGCCCAAGTTCTCGAGGACATCGAACGCCGTCTCACCGGACTGCCGCTGGAACGGAGCGTTCATCTCGCGTTCGGCATCGGCGATGGCTCCGTCGGAGACGGATGCCCCCGGGTTGGCGTTGGCGTAGGCGGACGCCGCCTCGCCTGCACGCCGCCCGAAGACCAGCAGGTCGGAGAGCGAGTTGCCGCCCAGACGATTTGCGCCATGGAGTCCCGCGGCAGCCTCGCCCGCGGCAAAGAGACCGGGAACGCGCGTGGCGCACGTTGCGGCGTCGACGCGGATGCCGCCCATCGCATAGTGCGTGGTGGGGAAGACCTCCATCGGCTCCTTGGTGATGTCCACGTCGGCGAACGCCATGAACTGCGTGTACATCGAGGGCAGCTTATTACGC
>SCRA01000068.1 GCA_004297985.1 bacterium
GTTCATCGAAGGATGGTACAATCCACACCGGCGGCATACGTCCATCGGTTTCGTCTCACCCATGGAGTTCGAGCGCCGCATGAGTCAGACCGCCTGATGTCCAATCAAAACCCCTCCACGGAAGCGGGCCAGCTTCATAGCGGTTCTCTCCTGTTGCCTTGCGTGCGATGTCCCAGCGTACAAGATTCGCCACGTACTCACTCTTGCTTTCGGCGAACGACGCGTCGAGAGTCTCGTGTAAGCGCCTCACCTTCTCGTGGGGTCCGCCCTTCAGCGGGGCGTTCACGCAGCGGCTTGGCACAGTAATTCCGCCTGTTCGAGGACCTGGTCGGTAGCTGTTTCGGTTGCGTCCGGCGGGTACCCGTGCCGCTTCAGGATCTTCTTGATTTTGAGCCTGATGCCGGCGCGCACGCTTTCACGTAGGTCCCAGTCGATCGTCGCGCTTTCGCGTACGCTCTTGACCAGGTCCCGAGCGATCGCACGCAACTGCGCATCGCCGAGTACTTCGACGGCGCTCTTGCTCTCGGCGAGCGCATCGTAAAAAGCCAACTCATCATCAGAGAGGCCCATCGACTCCGCTCGCTTGGGTTCATCCCGAAGCTCCTTCGCGAATTCGATGAGGTGCTCGATCAGTTGCACGGTCGTCAGTGACCGGCTCTCGTACTTCTTGATTGCCTCGGACAGCATGTCCGAGAACTTCCGTGCTTGGACGGCGTTTTGGCGTGATCTGACCTTGATCTCGTCGCGCAGCAGGCGTTCGAGCATCTCGCGGGCGAGGTTACGCTGTTCGATGCCTGCGATCTCGGCCAGGAAGTCATCGGAGAACACCGAGATGTCGGGGCGCTTCACCCCCGCCTGCTCAAGTACGTCCACGATGCCGCGCGAGCCGACCGCCTCCGAGACGAGCTGCTGGAGCGCTAGATCGATTTCCTCAAGGCTCTGGCCGCCCGAGGGGGACACCTTGACGATCGTCGCCCGCACGCCCTTGAAGAACGCGACCTCATCGCTGATCCCGCGCGCATAGTCCGACGTCGAGGCCAGCGAGAACGCCTTCGCGAGGCTTGCGCAAGCGCGCAGATACCGCGACTTCCCGCCCTCGAGTCCGAGAATGTGATCGGCGCCGTTGGTCAGGCCAACCATCTTCTGTGTCGTATCGCCGTCGAGGTACGCCTGGTAGGGGAATCCGTGGAACATCGCTCGCGCGACCTCATAATCGCGCTGAAGCACGGAGACCGCATCCCGCTCATCCAATACCGGTTCGCCGGTACCGCCGGAGTTGATGTACGTCGCGAGCGCGCCCTTGAGGTCTTCGGCAATCCCGAAGTAGTCGACGACCAAGCCGCCCTTTTTCATCTTGAAGACGCGGTTGACGCGCGCGATTGCTTGGACGAGGCTGTGACCCTTCATCGGCTTGTCGACGTACATCGTGTGCAGCGACGGCACGTCGAAGCCGGTTAGCCACATATCGCGAACGATGACGAGCTTGAGCGGGTCGGCGGCATCTTTGAACCGCTTCTCAATGGCGCGACGTCGGGGCTTGTTTCTGATGTGCGGCTGCATGAGCAGGTCGTCTGCGGCGCTTCCGGTCATGACGACCTTGATGGCGCCGCGCTCGTCGGCGTCGTCGTGCCAGTCGGGGCGGAGGGCGACGATGGCCTGGTAGAGGCGGGCGCAGATGCGGCGACTCATGCACACGACCATCGCCTTGCCTTGGAACTCAAAGCCCTTTTGGCGCTGCTCGAAGTGCGCGACGATGTCTCGCGCCACCTCTTCGATGCGCGCGTCTGCGCCGACGAGCGCCTCGATTTGCGACCAGCGGCTTGCGCTGCGGCGCTTCTCGTCGTCCTCTTGCCCCTCGGTGATCTCCTCGAACTCCTCGTCGAGGTACGACACCTTCACTGGGTCAAGGTCGACCTTGACGATGCGCGCTTCGTAGTAAATCGGTACAGTGGCGCCATCCTCGACGGCACGCCGCACGTCGTAGACGTCAATGTAGTCGCCGAAGACTGCGCGGGTGTTGTGATCCGTTGTCTCGACAGGTGTCCCAGTAAAGCCGATGAACGACGCGTTGGGGAGTGCGTCGCGGAGATGCCGTGCAAAACCGTACGCGATCTCTCCGGTCTCTTCATCCAACTTGCCGCCAAAGCCATACTGGCTGCGGTGCGCCTCGTCCGCAATCACGATGACATTCCGCCGATCGGTGACCGCAGGATAGCGCCGGTCGTTGGTTTCCGGCAAGAACTTCTGGATCGTCGTGAAGACGATGTGACCAGATGCAACCGCGAGGGCGGCCCGCAGGTCGTCCCGGCTCTCCGCTTGCTCCGGCGTCTGCCGGAGGTACTCGGTGCAACGCATGAATTGCCCGAAAAGCTGGTCGTCGAGGTCGTTGCGATCGGTGAGCACGACCAGCGTCGGATTCGCGAGCTGCGGCTGCTGGGCGATCTTCGAGGCGTAGAACGTCATCGAGAGGCTTTTACCGCTGCCCTGGGTGTGCCAGAAGACGCCGATGCGGCGGTCGCCGCTCTCGGCAGTCGCGGCGATCGTTCGCTCGATAGCCTTGTTCACACCGTAGTACTGGTGATAGGCGGCGAGAATCTTGTTGGCGGGCGTGGTCGCCTCGAAGAGTACGAAGGAGCGGATGATGTCGAGGAGACGCCGTTTCTCGAACACCTCGTTGATGAGCGGTTCTATCTCGATCGGAACCCTGGCGCCGTCCTCACGCTTCCAGGTGCTGAAGCGTTCCCAGTCCGCCGTGAGCGAGCCCATCCGAGCTTGGGTGCCGTCCGCGATGATCAGTAGCTCGTTGTAGGCGAGCAGCCCTGGGAGATCGCGCTTGTAGGTCTGTGTCTGGCGGTACGCGCTGAGGATTGTGGCCTTCTCGTCCATCGGATTCTTGAACTCGAAGAGTCCGACGGGAAGGCCGTTGACGAACACCATCAGGTCAGGGCGGCGCTCGCCTGCGTCTTCCTTGATCGTGAACTGGTTGATGGCGAGCCAGTCGTTGGCATCAGGATTGTCGAAGTCGATGATTCGAGCCCTACCGTACCGGACGACGCCGGCGCGTTCACTGTACTCGATATCGACGCCTTCAATGAGGAGCCGATGGATGCGCTGGTTGTTCAGGACAAGGTCGGTTGTCTCGTGGACGGTGACCTTACGAAGCGCGTCCTCAAGCGCGGAGGTCGGCAGGTTTGGATTGAGACGTGCCAGCGCTGATCTAAGGCGGCCAATGAGTACGGCATCCTTAAATAATGTACGCTCCTCTGCAGCGCCGCCGGGGGCAATATTGGATCCATGGCAATACGTGTAGCCAAGACCCTTGAGAAGATCGATCGCGTACTGCTCGACCGCGTCTTCGTTGAGGTAGCCTGACATTAGGCGGACCTCTCCACGACGGCTCCGACGTCGGCCACGCTCAGTTCGCCGGAGATGAGCTTAGGCAGCAACGTGTCGCGCAGAGCGGCGAGGATCCGGGATTCGGCCCCACGTGAGCGAATCCCGTCCTGCAATATCGACCAAGTCCGATCGAACTCCTGTGCGACTGCTTCGGAAGGAACGACACACGGAATCGAAGCGAAATCGGCGTATGACAGTGACTGGCGCACGCTGCCGCACGCAAGGGCATTGATCCATGTCTTCGTGTACGAGCGTCGAAGCGAGAACGCCAGAAACCACCGGTAGGCGGGCTTCGGGCGCGCAACGACATAGACCGGACTGACCCCGCCGAGGATCTTTTCCTCCAACATCCCAATCGAACCGATATTGATTCGTGACGGATTGTAAGCGAAATCCCATCGCTCAACGACTAAGTACTTGTCTGTCTTCGTGCTGTACACGCGTTTCGTGAAGTGATCAGCCGACCTCGCCAGCTTGCCACTGGCTAATGCCGAAAGGATTACCGCCTCACGCCGACCAACCCGTTCGGATCGCTGCGAGATGATGCTCCCGAAAGAGCCTTCTTGCCACCCCTTTGGAATCTCCCCCAGCTCCGAGCCCTCGAAGGAATCCGGGAAGAGATCGGCGATGGGCTTGGGCAAGTCGGTGTCGCGGCGTTCGGCCTTTGCGCGGACTGGATCGAAATCGACAAACCAGGACTTGAACAGCGCCTGCGCCACCGCGTCGAGTGTCGCGCTCATCTTGCGGTTGAGTTCAATCTTGTCGTCGATTGCGCCGAGGATAGATGCTATTGCGCGCTGCTCAGGAAGCGACGGCAGATTGAACTCAAACGCCTCGATCTGGGAACGACTGATGTGCGGTACCGCGGTGCCAGTTTGGACACCGACGATGTAGTCCGTGAAGGCTTTGCCTCCTATTACATACCGGAGAAAGCGTACATCTAATGCAGACGTACCCTTGAGACGCGCGACTCGCTGAACGAGCAAGGCAGGGAGATCGGCCTGGCGAATAGCCGCGAACTTTAAACCCGCCTCGATCCAAGGGCGGTCCATGGCGACAATGACGTCGTGCTCCGCTAACCAGTAGGGCGACGATTCGTCGATGTCTCTTGCAGGCCAGTGCTTCGCGCCATCCCATTTCAGCACGCCCTGTCCGACATTGTCACCGCGGAGAAGGGACGGATCGGCGGCGGCCGTCGTAAATCCATCACTTTTGAACGAAAAACCGGTCAAGATGTCGGCAACGTCTCCAAGCCGCACTCTAATCGCCATAGCCAAGGTTCCCCAACGTTTCGCCGATGTCGCTGTCGAGTCGTGAAGACTCCAATTGCTGTTCACGCAGCAGCGATGTAAGCCGCGCCATCTTATCGGCGAAGGGCTCGCCGTCGTCTTCGGGTTCCTCAGTGCCGACGTAACGTCCAGGGGTAAGCACGTGGCCGTGCTTGCGGACGTCGTCCAGCGTAGCGGCCTTGCAGAAGCCCGCGATGTCCTCGTAAACGCCGCGTTTTCCGCGCCACGCGTGGTACGCATCGCTGATCGTTGAGATATCCTCTTTGCGAAGCGTCTTATGCGTGCGGTCTGTCATCTCGCCCATTTTGCGCGCGTCGATGAAAAGAATCTCGCCGCTACGATCGCGGAACTTGTGGTTGCGCCGGTTTCGGGCGAGAATCCACACGCAAACCGGGATTTGGGTGGTGTAAAAGAGCTGGCCCGGAAGCGCGATTACGCAATCGACGAGCCCGCCACTTTCCGCTTCGATGAGGCTCCTGCGAATCTCGCCCTCGCCGCTTTGGTTCGAGGACATCGAGCCATTTGCCATGATGAAGGCCGCGACACCGGTCGGTGCGAGGTGGTAGACGAAGTGCTCGATCCAAGCGTAGTTCGAGTTGCCCGCCGGAGGGATCCCGAATTTCCAGCGCTTGTCGTCGCGCAAGCCCTCGCCACCCCACTCGCTGTCGTTGAACGGCGGGTTCGCGAGAATGAAGTCCGCCTTGAGGTCGGGGTATGCATCTTGGAGGAACGAGCCGCCTTCGTTCCATGTGATGTCGGCTTCGATGCCTCGGATGGCCAGATTCATCATCGCTAGGCGCCAAGTCGTGTGGTTGGATTCCTGGCCGTAAATCGAAACGTCGCCGATCTTTCCGCCGTGCGCTAAAACGAACTCTTCGGACTGCACGAACATGCCGCCGGAGCCGGAGCACGGGTCGAATACGCGCCCTTTGAATGGCTCGATCATCTCAACAAGGAGCCGCACCACGGACCGCGGGGTGTAGAACTCGCCGCCGGCCTTTCCCTCGGCGTTGGCGAATCGCCCGAGGAAGTATTCGTAGACGCGACCGATGACGTCGTGCTTGCGGGCCTCCGCATCGCCCAAGCCGATGCCGTTCACGAGGTCAACGATCGCGCCGAGGCGTGTCGAGCCGAGCGACGGCTTCGCGTATTCCTTTGGGAGCACGCCGCGCAGGCGCGGATTATCGTGCTCGATCGCAATCATGGCCTTGTCGACGATTTCGCCGATCTGCGGCGACTTCGCCTTGGCGGCAATCTGGGACCAGCGCGCTGCCGGGGGCACCCAGAAGACGTTGCGCGCCGTGTACTCGTCGCGGTCCTCGGGGTCCGACTCCGGGTCGCCCGCGAGCTCTGCGTGCAACTCCTCGAACGCGTCCGAGATATACTTGAGAAAGATCAGCCCGAGGACGGGGTGCTTGTACTCGGAGGCGTCCATTGCGCCTCGGAGTTGGTCGGCTGCGGACCAGAGCGTCGTTTCGAATCCGAGGTCGCCGCCGCCGTTACTTTTCTTGCTCTTCGCCTTGCCTGGTGTCGTTGAAGAGGCGCCCGCCACCCGTGACATACGTGGCATATCGTGATAAAGCCCCTTTCCGTGGGCCATATAATCGGCTCACCCCTAGACGGAGATACGGCATAGACTCTTCCGTAGTCCCGATCTCAAAGTCCTCTGGCTGGCAGATCGCCACCCCGATCAGGTGGTCGGCGCGGGCGAGAGGATGACGATCGAGCTGTGGGTGTCGTCGGCCCAGACCGCGGCGCCGGTCAGCGGACTGGTGAGATGCTCGAAGGCCAAGGCGCACTTCGTCACGGGTGCAGGCCTGAGCGCTGCCGGCTAGGCGAAGGGCTTCGTCGACCATCAGCATCGCCGCGTCTTCCGTGAGCTTGGGGGCGTTGGCGCGGCCGCCTTCGGCCGCTGCGGTCACCTGAGCGGCCCAGCCGCGTTGCCGCACGTAGGCGGCGACATCGGCCACGCGCTTCGCTTCGCCGTGGGCGCGATTCCAGAGAAGATCTGCGGTGGCGTCGGCGGCGAAGCCGGGCGCGAGGAGCGCGCGCATCTCACGCTCCAACAATTCTCTCGTAGATGTTCATGAAAGCAGCGACGACCTCATCGCCCGTAGCAAATGGGAGGGCTTGCTCCCCAGCGAGAGATGCTAGCTCGACTCTCCACGCCGGCGGAACGTTAATGGATGGCGGCCACGCATGCTCCGCGCGCTGCTCAAAGACGCGAATGCACGCAGACTGGATAGTTTTCGGATCGATCTGACCAAGCATGTCCAGAAAAACGATGTCAAGGATGTCTCTCGCGCGATTCTCGCCTTCGAGGACTCGGGGGTTTGTACACGCGTGGAGCTTCTGAGCAATTTGAATATCGAGCGTAATGCAGCGTACGGGCGAGGTGACTGGAATACCGAGCTCGGCAACGCCTCTGATCGTCGGCGCAACAAGATCTACCGTCGGTTCATCAGCGGGACCAAGGTCAATCTGTATCGTTTGAAACCCACGGCCGCGGTAGGCGATTGCGACATCAACGCGCACGGTGTCGACAAGTTCTAGATTGTGTGGAGCTTTCACGCGGAACGTGAATGCATCAAATCCCCACGCGGCGGCGCGCTCAAGCGCTGCAAACCGCTCGCTACGGCTACGACCGGGCAGGCCAACGTCCATATCCTTTGTAGTGCGGGCCCGATCTGCGAACCGTAGCTCAAGTGCCGCACCGCCCTTGAGATGGTAATCAGTAATGACGCCTTCGTCGATCGCTCGCTGGAGTACGCCGCATAACGCGAGAAATGAGACCCAGCGGCGTAGCCTGAGTTCGTCGACGTCGGCCTCTCTCGCAACACGGTAAAGAGCCTTGTCAAGCCGCTCACGTCCCATGTAGTCTCTTCAGTTCCTTGGTTAGCTGGCGACTTTCGATTTCAGTTATAAAGCCTTCGCGGCGCGCTTGAACGATAGCGTCGTTAGCAAAGCGTAGATTGCCGCTTCGCGCAAGATCGAGAACCGTTCGTGGGATGGATGTGACGGGCAGGCCCTCGTGTTCGATGACATCGCTGCTGTCGAGAATCGCCCGATGGATCGCGATTCTAGCAGGCGCACGGCGACGGAGCCGAGCACGCGGCGGAATCGTGAGCTGGATCTGCGACGGGTTCGCGTCGGTAAGGCCAAGGACCACAAGGGCCGTCTCATGGGAAAGAGCCACGCGTGGGCCTCGATGCGACTGGGCCCAGAGGATCGCCTCACGATACGGGGAGAGCGGATCGCGATGCGAGTGGACGAGTCGATAGACGCCACGAGAAATGCGTTCCAGCCGACCGCGTTCGACCATACCGGCCAGGGTTCGCCGGCTGATGCCTGCTTCGGCTGCGGACCGAGTGGTCACGAGGCCTTCGTTCTCCGCTGCAAGCTCCAAGAGGGCATCGAGGTGGCTTTCAGGCATTGTCATAATGTTACCATAACAGTGACATTCTGACAAACCAGCCGAGGCGCAAGTGTCGCTGCCAAATAGAGATGTCCCCCAGAGACGCTAATGTTCGTCGACCTTGCTGAGTGAAGTAGACGCGCGTGTTTTCTTATTCGGAACCCAACTCGTAGACCAGAACGCCGTCGTGCGCGTCACGTCTGACCACGTCCCGCGCCCGCAAATGCTCGAGGTGCGCGATGGTCTCGGCGACGGCAAACGCCTGGTGACGATCCCCAAGTTCGGCGAACGTGCGATGGCGGCGGGTCCAGGGCAGCCGTGCCGCGATGGCGCCTGCGCTTGCCGGCCCGCTTCCGAGAGCTTCGAGGACCAGTGATTCGCGTTCGTCGTGGTGCGCCAGCAATTCGTCAACGCGCTGCATCACGTCCTTGAACGGGCGCCCATGCGCCGGCGCGACGACGGCGGCACCGCACGCTCGCACCTTCCGGAGTGAGGCCAAGAAAGCGCCAAGCTGATCCTGGGCGTCTTGCCCAGACCAGGTGCCGACGTGCGGGGTAATGGGATCGAGCACGTGATCTCCGCTGAAGAGCACGTTGTTGGCCGTGTCGAGCAGACAGATGTGGCCGGGAGAGTGCCCCGGCGTCCAGATGACTCGCAGCGAACCCACGGCGAGCGGCAGCTCATCGCCATCATTGAGCATGCGTTGCGGCGCAACCACCGAGTAGCGAGCCGGCTCGTCCGCGATCGATCCGTCGTCGCCGGCCTCATAGCCGTTACGCGCGAACCAGATCGCGTTTTCGCGGACCGTTGCGGCGAAGTCGCTGAGACGCCCCTCTGCGACGCGCCAATCGATGGGGTGCATCATCAGCCGCGCTCCAACCGTCCGCACGAGCCGTCCAGCGAGCCCGTAGTGGTCGGGATGGAAATGCGTCACGATGACGTCGCGAATCTCTTCGAGTTGCACGCCGCACCGGGCGAGGCCGGCCTCCAGTGCCGCGAGAACGTCCGGTACGTCCCAGCCGCAGTCGATCAAGGCATATCCGTCGGGCTCACGCAGCAGATATGCGTTGACGAAGCCCAACGGATTCCCGGTCATCGGGAGCTCGATACGCTCGATTCCATCCGGCAGTCGAGCTTCCGCGACAGGCGCCACGCTACGCTTTCGCCGACGCCAGCTCCGCCGTCGTATCCAGCGCCTGGCGCAGATCGGCGATCAGGTCCTCCACGTCCTCGATGCCCACGGAGAGGCGCAAGAGCGAGTCGGTGATGCCGCGGCGCTCGCGCTCCTCCTTGGGGATCGAGCCGTGGGTCATGCGCGCGGGGTGGTTG
Source organism: bacterium (assembly GCA_004297985.1). Classification (GTDB taxonomy): domain Bacteria; phylum Vulcanimicrobiota; class Vulcanimicrobiia; order Vulcanimicrobiales; family SCRA01; genus SCRA01. The sequence goes on from SCRA01000068.1 coordinate 9,430, forward strand.
ATCAGCGACTCCACGCCTCCCAGCGACTCGGCCAGGCTGAAGAGCTTCAGGCTGCGCGCGAAGGCCATCGCCCGCTCCACCGGCCCGGCCGGCACCAGGGAGACCATGCCGCCGAAGCCGCGCATCTGCCGCTTGGCCAGCGCGTACTGTGGATGGCTCTCCAGGCCAGGATAGTAGACCTTCGCCACGTCGGACCGCCCGGCCAGGAAGCGCGCGACTTCGCCGGCGTTCTTCGCGTGCTCGCGCATGCGCAGCGCCAGCGTCTTCGCGCCGCGCATGGTGAGAAACGCGTCGAACGGGCCGGGCACGGCGCCCACCGCGTTCTGGTGGAACTTCACGCGCTGCGCGATGTCCGCGTCGTTCGTGATCACGGCCCCGCCGACCACGTCGCTATGGCCGCCGATGTACTTGGTGGTCGAGTGCACCACGATGTCGGCCCCGAGCGCCAGCGGCCGCTGGAAGTACGGTGAAGCGAACGTGTTGTCGACGCAGAGCAGCACGCCCGCCGTTTTGAGCGCGGTAACGGAGGCGATGTCGACCAGGTTCAAGAGCGGGTTGGTCGGCGTCTCCAACCAGATGAGCTTGGTGTTCGCCCGCAGAGCCGCGCGCACGTTCTCCGGCACGGCGGCGTCGACGTAGCTGAACGTGATGCCGTAACGCTCGTAGACCTTCGAGAACAACCGATACGTGCCGCCGTAGAGATCCTCGCCCACCACCACGTGGTCGCCGGCGGAGAGCAGGTTCATCACCGTGTTGGTGGCGCCCATGCCGCTGGAGAAGGCGCTGCAGTAGGCGGCGTCCTCCAGCGAGGCCAGTTGCTTTTCCAGCGCCACGCGGGTGGGGTTGACGGTTCGGCTGTAGTCGAAGCCCTTGTTGACGCCCACGGCCTCCTGCGTATAGGTGGAGGTAGCGTAGATGGGCACGATGGTGGCGCCCGTCGTCGGGTCGGCTTCCTGGCCGGTATGAATCGCGCGGGTCGAAAACTTCATCGGGCCCTCTTATCGGTGTGCCGGAAATTTCCATGCTTGCCTATAGACAGGCCCGGCCCGAAAAGTGTATACAATATCCATTATGGCACTGCGGGCCATCGACCCGACCTCCACCTACGACGCCGTGCTCGGCACGTTGCGCGACGCCATTGTCACCGGAAGCATCCCGGCGGGCGAGCGGCTCGTTCAGGAGGAGCTGGCCGAACAACTGGGGGCGAGCCGCATTCCCGTTCGTGAAGCGCTTCGTACCTTAGAAGCCGAAGGCTTGGTGCGTTTCGAGCGCAATCGCGGGGCAGTGGTGGTTCCGCTGATGGCCACGGACGCCGCCAATCTCTATCGCGTCCGCGCCGCCTTGGAAGATGTCGCCGTGCAGCAGGCAGCGGAAAAGCGGGCCCAGGACCTGGCGGCGCCGTTGCGCGAGCGGGCACAGGCAGCCGCTGAGCAGCGCGACTTGGCAACGCTCATTCGCGTGGATCGCGCCTTCCACGAATCGATCGGTCAGGCCAGCGGCAATCCCTACCTCCAGCGCCTGCAGGCGCTGTACTGGAGTCAAATCGAGCGCGTGATGCACGAGTATCTGCGTCTCGAGCGCTATCCCCAGCATGTATGGGAAGAGCATCAAGCCATCGCGCGCGCCATCGAGGCGGGACGCGGGGCGGAGGCACGCCGGTACATGCGCCGGCATCTTGCCGCGAGCCTCGCGGCCGTGATTGGACATCTGCAAGAGGAGCACAAATAACCATGAACGAGCGCGAACGCATCGCTGCCGACCGCGGCACGTGGGAGAACGAAGACGTCGCCGCATTCGCGCGGCGGCGGCCGGAGCGCCGCGAGCGCTTCCAGACGTTTAGCGGCGAGTCGATGGAACGGCTCTACACGCCCGCGGACGTGGAGATGGACTACGCACGCGATCTCGGCTTTCCCGGGCGCTATCCGTTCACGCGCGGACCTTATCCGACGATGTATCGCGCGCAGCCGTGGACGATGCGGCAGATCGCCGGCTTCGGCACGGCCGCCGATACGAACGAGCGGTTCCGTTTTCTGATCGCGCAGGGGCAGACAGGCATCTCCGTCGACTTCGACATGCCTACGTTGATGGGCTACGATTCCGACGACCCGCGGTCAGAAGGTGAGGTCGGACGCGAAGGCGTCGCTATCGACACGCTTGACGATCTGGACGAGCTGTTCCGCGGAATCGAGCTGGACAAGATCAGCGTCTCGATGACGATCAATCCCACGGCGTGGATCCTTCTGGCCATGTACGTCGCGCTGGCTCAGGAGCGCGGCATCCCCTTGGATCGCCTCGCCGGAACGGTGCAGAACGACATCATCAAGGAATACGTCGCGCAGAAGGAATGGATCTATCCGCCGCGCCCCGCGATGCGCATCGTGCGCGACTCGATCCTCTACTCCACCAAGCACATGCCGCATTACAACCCGGTCAACGTCAGCGGCTACCACATTCGTGAGGCGGGTTCCACCGCGGCACAAGAAGTCGCCTTCACGTTGGCGGCCGGCAAGGCGTACGTCGAGGAAGTGATCGCCGCCGGCGGCTCCGTCGACGAATTCGCGCCGCGCCTCTCGTTCTTCTTCGTCTCGCAGATCGACTTCTTGGAAGAGGTCGCGAAGTTCCGGGCCGCTCGTCGCGTCTGGGCGCGCACGATGAAGGAGAAGTACGGCGCGCAGAAGGCCGAGTCGACGCGTTTGCGCTTCCACTGCCAGACGGCCGGGGCGTCGTGCACGGCGCGCGAGCCGCTGAACAACATCGTGCGCACGACGATCGAGGCGTTGGCCGCCGTGCTGGGAGGAGCGCAGTCACTCCATACCAACGGATACGATGAAGCGCTATCGATCCCATCGGAAACGGCCATGAAGATCGCCCTGCGCACGCAGCAGATCATCCTCGAGGAGTCGGGCGTGGCGGGAACGATCGATGCGCTGGCGGGTTCCTATGCCGTCGAAGTCCTGACCAATCGCATCGAGCAGCGCGTCAACGAGTACTTCGAGCAGATCGACGAGCGTGGTGGAACGATCGCCTGCGTGGAGCAGGGCTGGCTCCAACAGGAGATCGCCGACGCAGCCTTCGATCTGGCACGCAAGAAGGACAACCATGAGTTCGAGTTCGTCGGCGTGACCAAGTACCGCGACGAGAACGGGAAGATGCCGGCGCTCGATCTGCAATCGATCAATCCCGCATGGGAGCGCAACCAGATCGAGCGTTTGCATCGCACGAAGGCCGAGCGCGACCAAAGCGCGGTGGCCTCCGCGCTAGAGCGCCTCGTGCGCGCCGCCGGCGACGAGCGCGAAAACCTGATGCCCTATACCATCGATGCCGTGAAGGCGCGCGTGACGGGCGGAGAGATCGTCAACGCGCTGGTGCCGCTCTTCGGCCGCTACAAGGAGCTTGCGATCTTCTAATGATGACTACACGGGCGCAAACTTTCCGCATCGTCGTCGCCAAGCCGGGGCTCGACGGCCACGACCGCGGCGTCAAGATCGTCGCGCGAGCGCTGCGGGACGCGGGCATGGAGGTCATCTACACGGGCCTCCATCAAACTCCCGAGGAGATCGTCGAGACGGCGCTCCAAGAAGATGCCGACGTCATCGGCGTCTCGATCCTCTCCGGCGCGCATATGACGGTTTTCCCGAAGATCTTCGGGCTGCTGCGCGAGCGCGGCGCAGACGATATCGTCGTCATCGCCGGCGGCGTGATCCAAGTGGAGGACATACCCAAGCTGCACGAGATGGGCGTGTCCGCCGTCTACGACGCGGAGCAGCCGCTGCAAGTGCTCGTGGGTGCCGTTACGCGGCATGCCACCGAACGGCGTGCGCGGCTGGGGCTGGTATGATCGAAGCCACGACCTGGCCGCCGCGCTACGACCTGTCGTACCGGCCGGCAATCGATGAGCCGCACTGGGATCGCCGCTTGGAGACGATGGATCCCGCCGAGCGCAGCGTCCTGATTCTCGCGAAGCTGAAGGCGCAGATCGCATGGTGCTGGGAGCGCTCGCCGTTCTACCGCGAGAAATGGCAGGCTGCCGGATTCGAGCCAGGTGACTTGCGGGCGCTGGACGACTTTTCGCGCATGCCCGTGCTACGCAAGGGCGAGCTGCGCGAGGAGCAAGCCGCGCACCCGCCCTTCGGGCGCTACACGTGCGACGAGCCTTCGACGTGGGCTCGCATTCACGGCACCAGCGGAACGACGGGAAAACCGACGGGCTTCATCGTTTCGCGCGACGACATGGCCCGCATCTCCGAGGCGCAGGCGCGCGTGATGTGGGGGATGGGCTTCCGTCCCAGCGACACGCTCTTCGTGGCTTCGCTCTTCTCGCTCTACATGGGCTCGTGGGGTGCCCTGTTGGGCGGGGAACGTCTCGGCATGATGTGCTTTCCGTTCGGCGCCGGCATCCCGGGCATGACGAAACAGGCGCTGACGTGGTTGCGCGAGGTCAAGCCCAGCGGGTTCTATGGAACACCGTCGTATGCGCTGCGGCTCGCCGAGGTCGCCGTGCAGGAAGGCCTCGATCCGCGCGCGCTGGGATTGCGCAAGATGTTCTTCTCGGGCGAGCCCGGTGCCGGCATTCCTTCGGTGAAGGCGCGGCTGGAGGAGACGTTCGGCGCCAAGGTCTTCGACAGCGGATCGACGGCCGAGATGACGCCGTGGATCACGGACGGTGAATGCAGCGAGCGACGCGGCATGCACCTCTGGCAGGACATCGTCTATGCCGAAGTCTGCGATCCGCAGACGTTCCGTCCCCTGCCGTACGGTGCGGAAGGTACGCCCGTCTACACGCATCTCGAGCGCACGTCGATGCCGATGATCCGCTTCGCCGCCGGCGATCTCACCACGTGGACCGATGAGCCCTGTCCGTGCGGCCGAACCTATCCGCGGCTGCCGCGCGGCATCTACGGGCGCATCGACGATCAGCTTACGATTCGCGGAGAGAACGTCTTTCCGTCGACGATCGAAGAAGTGCTGCGTCGCGAGGGCTACCATGACGAGTACCGCATCGTCGTCACGCGCGAGGGGACGCTGGACGAGCTGACGGTACGCGTCGAGACGGTCGAGCGTGAGCGAGACGCGACGCGCTTGAGCAAGACGCTCCGAACCGTGGTCGGCTTGCGCTGCGAGGTCGACTTCGTCGACGTCGGTACCTTACCGCGAAGCGAGCTCAAGAGCCGCCGCGTCGAGGACTTGCGCCCGAAGGCGTAGCGAGGAATAGCGGTGATGGAGCTTTCCACCAACAGCGTCGCTAACATCGTCGCTCGTTTCCTCCGCGCACGTGGCGTCGATCGGGTGTTTGCCCTGTGCGGTGGCCACATCATGCCGATCTGGATGCGCCTTGACGCTGAGGGCATCCGCATCATCGACGTGCGCGACGAGCGCGCAGCCGTGCACATGGCACAGGCGCATGCCGAATTGACCGGCAGCCTCGGCGTGGCGCTCGTGACCGCTGGCCCCGGTGTCACCAACGCGATGACGGGCATCGCCAACGCGCACGTGTCGCGCGCGCCGGTGCTCGTGCTCTCCGGAACGCCGCCGCGTCCACAAGAGAACCGCGGCGGGCTGCAGGACATCGATCACACGCAGCTTCTGCGCTCGATCACGCGCTACGCGCGCACGGTGCGCGAGCCGGCGCTCGCGTTGCAAGAGCTGGACGAGGCGGTTTCGCGCGCGCTGGGCGAAGGCGGCGATCCGGGCCCAGCGTATCTCGATTTTCCAACGGACACGTTGCGCGCCGACGTGCCGGCGCCGTTGCAGTTCGAAGAGCATTTCCGACCGAAGCGGAAGGCCATGGTGCTGCCTGCGCGCGATGTCGTGGAAGAGGCGGCCGAACTGCTCTGGTCGGCGCGCCGGCCGCTGGTGATCTCCGGGCGCGGTGCGCGTGGCGCCGGCCCCGAGCTCGTGCGTCTGCTCGACGCGCTCGGTGCCGTCTATCTCGATACCGGCGAAAGCCGGGGCCTGGTGCCGGACGACCATCCTTCGGTGGTCGCCGCCATGCGAGGCACGGTCATGAGCGAGGCCGACCTCGTCGTAACCGTTGGGCGCAGGCTCGATTTCCAGCTGGCCTTTGGTTCGCCGGCGATATTTGCCGCGGCGAAGTTCCTGCGCATCGCCGACGCGCCCTCGGAGCTGCGCGACAATCGGCGGGGAGTGGTGGAGATCCTCGCGAGCCCGGCGCAAGCGCTTGCCGCGATCGTCGAAGCGGCGGGGGATCGTCTTCCCGCAATCGATCACCAGTGGGTGGCCGGCATGCGGCGGCGCCATGAGGAGCGAGCCACGAAGCTGCGGGGCCTCATGGCAAGTGCGCCGGCGGGAAGTGACGGCCGCCTCCATCCCCATCGCGTTCTGTCGGCGCTGCAGGATCAGCTCGACGCCGACTCCATCGTCATCACGGACGGGGGTGACTTTCTGAGCTTCGGCCGCGTTGGTCTTTCAGCTCCCGTCATGCTCGACCCCGGCCCGTTTGGCTGCATCGGCGTCGGGCTGCCGTACGGGATTGCGGCGAGCCTGGCCTATCCCGAGCGCAAGGTCGTCGTGGCGACCGGCGACGGCGCGTTCGGCTTCAACGCCATCGAGATCGACACGGCCGTGCGCCATCGCGCGCCCGTGGTCATCGTCGTGGCCAATAACGGAGCATGGCAGATCGAGGCGCACGACCAGCAGGTGACGCACGGCAAAGTGGTAGGGACGAGGTTGCAATTCGCCGATCACGCCGCCATGGCGCGCGCCTTTGGGATGTATGGTGAGCGTGTCGAGCGGGAGGAGGATCTGGCGGGCGCGATCGAGCGCGCGTTCGCCAATCGTCCCGCGTTGATCGACGCGATCGTGACGCCGGAGGCCGTCTCCTCCGACGCCACGACAGGTCTGGCCTGGGTGCCGGACTTGCAACCGCTGGCCGCATGGGACGAAGCGGAGCGGCACTGGCGCGACGGTTGAGATCAGCGTGGTGCTGCGGCGATCCCGTCAGCCGCGCCGTCCCTCGCCCAGAAATGCGATGATATCGTGGCGGGCGACGACGCCGATCGGCTTGTCGGCGGACATCACCACGACGGCCGTGTTCGCCAGCGCGAGCAGCTTGTAGGCGCGATCGATCTCGGCCGATTCGTCGAGCGTCGGGAACGGGCTGCCCATTACCTGCGAGACGGGCACGTGCACGAGGTCAGCATTGGCGAAGACCTGCTGCATCACGGCGACATCGTTGATCGAGCCGATGATCGCGCCGCCGCTCAGCACGGGAAGCTGCGAGATCTCGTATTGCTCGAGCAGCTTCATCGCTTCGCGCACCGACGCATTCGCTTCGACGGTGATCAGCGGCGGCAGCGGCTGCTTCGATCTCAGTACGTCGCCGACGGTGGTGGCGCGCTTGCTCTCGGAGATGAAGCCTTGCTGGGTCATCCACTCGTCGCTGAAGATTTTGGACATGTAGCCGCGCCCGGAGTCGGGGAAGAGTACGACCACCACGTCGTCCGGGCCAAGGCGCGCGGCCAGCCGCTGAGCGGCGACGGCAGCCGTTCCCGCGGAGCCTCCCACCAGCAGACCCTCTTGGCGCGTGATGCGGCGCGCCATCAGGAACGACTCCTTGTCGGTGACGCGCACCATCTCGTCGATCACCTTCATGTCCACCGTCTCCGGCAGGTATGACATGCCGATGCCTTCCACGTAGTACGACTTGGGGATGTCGCCGGAGTAGATCGAGCCTTCGGGGTCGGCGCCGATCACCTGGATCTTCGGGTTGCGCTCTTTCAAGTAGCGGGCCGTTCCGCTGATGGTGCCGCCGGTGCCGATGCCGGCCACGAAGTGGGTGATCTTGCCCGCGGTGTCCTCCCAAATCTCCGGCCCGGTGGTATGGTAGTGCGCGTCGGGATTGACGTGATTGTGGAACTGGTTGGGCTGGAAGGCGCCGGGGATCTCGGCGGCGAGCCGATTGGCTACGCTATAGTACGACTCGGGCGAATCCGGGGAGACGTTGGTCGGCGTGACCACCACTTCCGCACCGTACGCGCGCAGCGTGTCGACCTTCTCACGCGACATCTTGTCGGGCATGACCAGAATGCAGCGATAGCCTTTGATGGCGGAGGCCATCGCCAAGCCCGTCCCCGTGTTCCCCGACGTCGGCTCGACGATCGTGCCGCCGGGCTTGAGGGCGCCCGTGCGCTCCGCCTCGGCAATCATCGCCGCCGCGGGGCGGTCCTTGACGCTGCCTCCGGGATTGACGTACTCCACTTTGGCCAGGACCAGCGGCTTGGCGCCGTCCATCACTTTGTTGAGGCGAATCAGCGGCGTATGCCCGATGACGCCGAGGGCGTCTTCGAAGTAGCGCATGCCGCTTGCGGTAGGCGTCTGCGTGGTGGTCGACATGCGCCGTCCTTCGCCGGGGGGCCTCGCAGCGACCTTCGGAGGCTCCGAGGAGCGGCACAGGTGCGGCGGGAAAGGGGAACCGACATGCGCGTGTTGCGGCTCGTCGGGTTCACCGCTCTCCTCTTGGCGCTGGCCGCGTGCGGTAACACCGGCATTCCCGCTTCGGTGAACTATGCGACGCTGAACTTCACGGTGAGCGACGCCGCTACGAGCGTTGCGATCGCCGGTGCGAGCGTCGCGGTGAACACGGTGCTGACGGCGACGACGTCGAGCGCCGGCACGGCCTCCGTCTACCCGGTGCCGCCCGGCAAGTTCGACTACAGCGTGAGCGCGCCGGGCTATCAGCCCCTGACGAATCAAGAAGGCTCTATTACCCCTGGGCAGACGTTGAGTCTCGCCGTCCAGTTGCATCGCTAAGAGGCTCGCCGAGGCGTGCGCCTGGTCATCGCCCCCGATAAGTTCAAGGGCTCGCTGAGTGCGGCTGCCGTTGCGAGTTCCGTTGCGCGGGGCTGGCGCAGCGTGCGTCAGGGCGACGAGATCGCGCTCTGTCCGATGGCCGACGGCGGCGAGGGAACCGTTGCCGCCTTCGTCGACGCCGGCTTTCGTGCGATCACCCGGTCCGTGCGCGGCCCGCTCGGCGCGCCCGTCGATGCCACGTATGCTTTCGACGGCGCGACGGCCGTCATCGAGATGGCCGCCGCCAGCGGGCTGGCGCTGCTCGATGAAGGCTCGCGTGATGCAGCCAACGCGACCACCTACGGCACGGGCGAGCTGATCGCCGATGCGCTGGCTCTCGGCGCGCGGCGTATCGTGGTGGGGATCGGCGGCTCGGCAACCAACGACGGCGGCGCCGGATGCATGCAAGCGCTGGGCGCGCGCCTGCTCGACGGCGGGGGGAACGAGCTCGCGGGCGGCGGCGCGGCACTCGCGCAACTAGCGCGCATCGACGTCTCGGGACTGGATCCTCGCCTGCGTACCCTACGCCTCGATGTCGCCTGCGACGTCGACAATCCCCTGACGGGGCCGCGGGGGGCCTCGGCGATCTACGGCCCGCAAAAGGGGGCCGACCAGGCGCTGGTGGCGCGACTCGACGGCGCGCTGGCGCACTTCGCTCACGTCGTGCGCCGCGATCTCGGCGTCGACCCTGCGGAGGTACCGGGCGCGGGTGCCGCCGGCGGCCTGGGCTACGGGCTCATGGCGTTCTTGGGAGCGGCGCCCCGCCCAGGGGTTGAGCTGGTGGCCGAGCTGCGCGGCCTGGAACGCCTGCTGGCCGGCGCCGCGCTCTGCATCACGGGCGAGGGGCGGGTCGACCAACAGACGCTGATGGGAAAGACGGTCAGCGGCGTTGCGCGCTTGTCGCGTGCACACCGCGTACGCACGGTGGCGATCGCCGCCGTCGTAGAGGCTGAAGAGGATCTCTGGCCGTTGGGATTGGCCGTGCTGCCCATCGCAGACCGTCCGCTCGAGGCGGCGGAGTCGAAGGCGCGCGCCGCTGAGTTGGTAGAGCTGGCGGCGGCGCGCCTGGCGCGCTTGGCGACGCTATTCGGCGATCGCTGAGGCGGCGGCCCCGTCGGCGGGCAGCGGGCGCGCCACGTCTCCGAATCCCATGACATCCGCGAGCATGGACATGATCGTCGCGGCCAGGCGCTGCGAGTCGTGTCGAACGGCTTGCTCTTCCGAGATCACGCTGGCGACGATCGGCGTCAGCCCCAGTGCGCGCAGAGCGTCGGCGGTGGGCTCGACGGGCTCCTGGCCTTCTGCGGCGTAGCGCTCACGCAGGCGCTGTGGCGGCGCGTCGTTGACGATCACGTAGTCGAAGAGGCGCTCCCCGACCATTGCGTTGATGGCCTGCACGTGGTCGGAGGCGCTGTAGCCATGCGTCTCGCCCGGCTGCGTCATGACGTTGCAGACGTAGACGCGCGCCGCCTTCGAGCGGGCGATCTCTTGCGCGATGCCGTCGACCAGCAGATTGGGCATGATCGAAGTGTAGAGGCTCCCTGGCCCGAGAATGATGGCATCGGCGTCGCGGATCGCCTCCACGACTTCGTGGAGCGGCTCGCAACGGCGAGGGTCGAGGAAGACGCGCGAGATGCGCTTGGTGGACTGCGAGATATTGGTCTCGCCCTCGACGATCGTGCCGTCTTCCAGCTCCGCGCAGAGACGTGCCGCCGAGAGTGTGGAGGGGAGGACGCGGCCGCGAATGGCCAACACGCGACTCGACTCGCGAATGGCGGTATCGAAGCTGCCCGTCACGGCAGTGAGTGCGGCGAGCAGAAGGTTGCCGAACGAGTGGCCCGCCAAACCGTCGCCTTCGCTGAAGCGGTATTGGAAGAGCTCGGTGATCAGTCGTTCGGAGTCGGCCAGCGCCACCAGGCAGTTGCGGATGTCTCCCGGCGGAAGGACGCCCAGCTCGCGCTGGAGCCGTCCCGAGCTGCCGCCGTCGTCGCTGACCGTGACGACGGCGGTGATGTTGCTGGTGTAGTGCTTGAGCCCTCGCAGCAGTGTTGAGAGACCGGTACCACCGCCGATGGCCACGATCTTCACACCCTTGGTCAGCGTGCGGCGTTCGACGAGGATCTCGAGGATGTGATCTTTGCGGTTGGGCGTGAGCACGGCAACGATCGAACGGAACCACGCGCGGATGCCGACGAAGACGAAGATCGCGCCGAGGACGATGAAGATCCAGTCGATCCACCAAAGGGGAATGTGCCCCAGGACGGCCTGATCGATGCTCTGATTGATGTGGAAGTCCGCGCCCTCCGCAGCTAGCACGCGCGTCACGCCATCGATGAGCAGCACGCCGCCGACGATCGCGAGCAGCAGCCAGCGCTTGACGTTCAGGCCCGGAAGGAACCACTTGTACTGCTTACCGGTGCGTTCGATCATAACTGCGTGTCCCGTGAATGGAGCGTGACGTCGATCTCGGCATGGCGCTCTTGCAGGTGTGTGGCCAAGTGGCGGGCGACGAAGACGCTGCGATGGCGCCCGCCCGTGCATCCCACGGCGATCGTGAGGCGGCTCTTCCCTTCTTCGACGAAGTGCGGGATGAGGAAGTCGACGAAGCGGAAAAGCTCCTTCAAGTACGACGTGGTGAGCGGCATCGACTCCAAGTACTGCTCGACGGCGGCGTCGGCGCCCGTGAGATCTTTGAGCTCCGGGACGTAGTTCGGGTTGGGGAGAAAGCGGACGTCGAAGATGAGGTCGGCGTCGAGCGGGATGCCGTTCTTGAAGCCGAAGGCAATGACGCTGGTATGCATCTGCGGCGCGTCGCTCTGCGCGCCGAAGGTCTGCACGACGCGCTCTTTGAGTTGCGAGAGCGTCATCGTCGAGGTGTCCCAGACGTAGTCGGCGCGTTCTTTGAACGGTGCGAGATGCGTGCGCTCGGCGGCGATCGCATCGACGAGGCGGCCGCCTCGGTCGAGCGGATGTTTGCGGCGCGTCTCGCTGAAGCGCTGTACCAGCGCCTGATCGGATGATTCGAGGAAGAGGACGTGATAGGGAACCACCGCGTCGTCGAGGGCGGCCAGCGCCGCGGCCGCGTCGCCGAAGACGCCGTCCGAGCGCGCGTCGAGCATCAGCGCCACGCGCTGCATGCGCCCGCCGGCTTGGTCGATGAGCTCTACGAACTTCGCGATCAGCGACGGGGGCAAGTTGTCGACGCAGAAGAAGCCGAGGTCCTCGAAGCACTTCATCGTCTGACTCTTCCCGGCACCCGAGAGCCCGGTGACGATGACGAATCGCGCCGCCCCAGCATGTTGATGTGCCGCTTCACCGCTGGGACGCAGGTTGGGCATCATGCGGCTTGAAGAGTTCCGAGCGCACGCGGAGGTGAGGGGATGCGGCTCTTTACGCTAGACGAAGCCAACGCGCTCTTGCCGCGGATTCGCCCGTTGGTAGACCAGCTCTGGGAGAAACGGCGCGAGCTGGCGATCGTCCAGCTCGAGTACGAGATGCGCGCCGTACCACGCGGCCATACCCCCGGGATCGGGGAGCGGCGCGACGAGATCGTCCGCCTCATCGAGCGAATCGAGCATTTCGGCTGTATCGTCAAGGACATCGACCTCGGACTCATCGACTTCCCCAGCACGCGTGGCGGGCGTACGGTCTATCTCTGCTGGAGGGCCGGTGAGCCGGAGATCGCCTACTGGCACGATCTCGAAGGCGGCTTCTCAGCGCGGAGACCGCTAGCGTAATTCGCCACGATGGCGTGAACGCCCCCGCAGGCGTCAATGAACGGGAATAAAGTCCTCGGCAAGCCCTTGGAGGCGCACGTCGCCAAACTCGACGGTGTAGGCTCCATGCTCCTCGCCCTTCACTTCGCCGATCTCCGGGACGCTTTCAAGTTCGGGAACCTTGGAGCGGATCTGCTCTGGAATGCGGACGTGGTCGCCGAGCCGAAGCAGCGGCTGCGCTGCCAGTTTGTTGAGGTCGCCTAACAGCAGTTCAAGGGGAATCCCGTAGTCTTCGGCGACTTGGCCGATCCGGTGCGACTCGGAGATAGCGCAATGCGTGCAGCCGCCCAGGTGGTAGCGCGCGAAGACGCGGCGGGCGCCGGCGTGGATCGTAAAGGCCTGCTCAACGGTCATCTCGGCAGTAAACAGGGTTGCGGACACGGCCTGGAACCTCTTCTCTATGAACGTTACTGACGGGTCTTCGGCATCATTGTAGCATAGAACGCGCGCCGCCCCTTGCAAGCCGGGCCGTGCGACCCGGAACGTTCAAGGAATTGGGGTCCCCATGGCGCGCACGCGCTTACAAGCCGGGCCGAGTGGCCCGGAACGTTCAAGGAATTGGGGTCCCCATGGCGCGCACGCGCTTACAAGCCGGGCCGTGCGGCCCGGAACCTTCAGAGGATCGGGGTCCCCATGGCGCGCACGCGCCATGGGGAAGTATGCCTGTAAGCCGGGTTCTGTGCCGGCCGAAGCCGGTGGCCACCATCTCTCTGCGACGACCGTCACCGGTCGCCTGATGCGACGTGGGCAGAACGGGCGGGCAACCCGGGCCCCTGAACGGGGCCATTCTGCCGGTCTTGCTTCGGGTGGGGTTTACCCGCGAGAGCCCTCTCGGGTCCCGCCGTGAGCTCTTACCTCACGATTTCACCCTTACCCGCGACGCGCGCGGGCGGTATGTTTCTGTGGCACTTTCCTTCGAGTCACCCCGACAGGACGTTATCCTGCACCCTGCCCTGCGAAGCCCGGACTTTCCTCACCTTGCGGCGCGTTGGCCCAGCATACTCCCCGTACTTGTTATTCGACACATCTCGAGCGGGGCCCCGCGTTTTCGTGTGGCAAGCTTGGCACCGATTGCTACAATCGGATCATGCCCTCGATCGCTCTGGCCACGCTGATCTTCGGCACGACGTTCGTCGTGATCCGCGCGGTGCTCGTCTCCGCCGGCCCGTGGTCGCTGCTCGCCGACCGCTTTCTCGTAGCCGCACTCCTGGGTGCGGGCGCCCTGGTGGTGCTTCGCCAGCGGCCCACGCGCGAGGAGTGGCGATGGGGGCTGATCCTGGGCGTCATCGCCGCTGCCATGCAGGTTACGAACACGATTGGCCTGGAGACGACGACCGCTTCGAAGAGCGCCTTCATCTGCGCCGGCTACATCGCGCTGGTTCCCGTGGTCGCCTTGATCGCGATGCGGCAGCTGCCCCACCGGATGGAGCTGGCTGCCGCAGCCGTCGCGCTCTTGGGGACGGGCTTGTTGACGGTACGATGGCCGCTCGAGCGCATCGTCGCCGGGGATCTCTGGACGCTGGGAACGGCGCTCAGCGCGGCACTCTCCATCGTGGCGACGAAGATGGCCGTGCAGAACGGCCGCTCGCTCGTCCTGGTCGTCGTACAGGCCTCGGTCGTCGCACTGGTCTGCAGCGCTGGGGCGGCGCTGAGCGGCGAGGGGTTCTCCATGCACGGGCTGGGGCCGTGGATGGGCACGCTCTACCTCGGGACGTTCGCTTCGCTGGGAGCCTTCGCGCTTGCGGCCCACGGCCAACGCGCCACCAGCCCCGTCGCGGCCTCGGTGGTCTTCGGAATGGAGCCGTTGGTCGCCACGCTGCTGGGTGCGCTGGCACTGGGCGAACGCTTGGGCGCCGCGCAGGCGTTGGGCGCGGCCCTCATGCTTGGCGCGGGCTGGGTCATCGCCTGGGATAGCCGTCGCCGCCGCGAAATGATCGCGGCATTGCTCCCCGGTGCCGCGCAAGCCGAGACGCAGGCCGTGGCGTGAACGCCGCGATACGTTCGCGGGCCCACCATATATCGAAGAAGAGAGAGGCGCGATCGTACCTCTCTCTCATAACGATGGTGGAGATGAGGGGACTCGAACCCCTGACCCTCGCGCTGCCAGCGCGATGCTCTACCAGCTGAGCTACATCCCCGTAGCGGTGGTGGACCTGCGCGGAGTCGAACCGCGGACTTCCTGCATGCAAAGCAGGCGCTCTACCAACTGAGCTACAGGCCCGATGCGGGGGAATGGTGGGCCATTGTGGAGTCGAACCACAGACCTCACCCTTATCAGGGGTGCGCTCTAACCAACCTGAGCTAATGGCCCCCA
>SCRA01000069.1 GCA_004297985.1 bacterium
AGCAGCTCTCACCGCCGAGACCAGGCGCGTGGCGCGCTGGGAAGCATCGTCGGCGCTGATGCCCGGGCGAAAAAGGGCTGAACCGATCCCGAACCCGGCGGCGCCGGCAGCGAGCCAGGCACCCATGACCTCCGGGCCGATTCCGCCGACCGGCAGTACGGCGCTACGTGGCGGCAGCACGGTGAGCATCGCGCGCAACGCTGCGGGCGACGATGCTTCGGCCGGAAAGAGCTTCAGTGCATCCGCGCCGGCGGCGAAGTTGACGGCGAAGATCTTCGTCCAGAAGCTCGCGCCCTTTCGCGCGACGACCTTCGCTTCGCCGTGAGCGAAAACGCCCGCCTTCGGTAAGGGCTTGCCCATCGAGAGCGCGATCGTCGCCCGGAGGGCACGCGCTGCCCTTTCTTCGCGCAAGCCGCCGCATCTCCGATCAAGAACACCAGGACGCTCTGCTCCGATGCGCGGGCCAGCGACCCGGCGTGCCGCAATCCGTTGTAGCTGCGCTCGGTGCCGTAGGGAGGGTCGTTCAAGATGATTAGGGCTGTCATCGTCATCTCTTCCATGTGGCAGAAGGCCGCACGACCGGAAGGCCCGCTGCCTGCCACTCGAGCACTCCATCCTCGAGTCGAAAGGCGTTGAATCCGTGCTCGCGCAGCATGATCGAGGCCTCTTGCGAGAGTACGCAGTACGGCCCGCGGCAGTACGCGATGATATCCTCGTCACGCGGTAAGGTCGCGAGCTCGTGCTCGAGTTCGGACAGCGGGACCGATCTCGCGTGCGGAAGATGCCCCGCCTTGTACTCGGCGGCGGGCCGAACGTCGAGTACGACGACTTCGCCGCGTCGTGCCTTGCCGAGAAGCACCCGGCGGTCCGTGGGAAACATCAGCTCACGCTGGCTGAAATAGCACTTGACGACACGATCGATCTCGGCGAAACGATGTTCCGCCATCGAGCGCGTCAGCAGCCAGTACTCCGCGACCATGTCGTCCGCGATGCCGTAGTAGACGGATTTCCCATCGCGTCGGGCGCGCACGAGATTCGCGGAGCGCAGGACCTTGAGATGGGCGCTCGCATTCTTCGCCTCGAGCTGCGCCAGTCGCGCCAGATCCTCCACGGACCGCTCTCCCTGGCACAACAGGTCGAGGATCTCGAGACGTTTGGCGCTGCCGGTGGCTTTCCTCGGTCAGCCCCACGCGGGCGACTTCGGGCTCGGTGAAGACCGCGCCGGGAATCACCGTGGGGTCGAAGCGCTCGCTTCCCCCGCTGCTCGCGTTGCGCGCGGCGATGCCGCCCTCCGTGACGGCGACGTGCGTGTAGAACTGGCTGCCACTGGTGTTGCCGATCGCATCGCCGATCGCGAAGACTCCGTCCGCGCTCGTGCGCATGGTGGGATCGACGTCGATCCACCCGGCGGCAGTCATCGCGATCCCGGCGCTCGCTACGTTCAGCGCCGCCGCGTTGGGCTCGCGCCCGATGGCCAAGAGCACTTCGTCGGCCGGGAACTGCCGCTCGCGCCCGTCGACCATCGCGATCACGATGCGCGGCGCGCCTCCGTCGCCGGTTGCTCACCACTCCACGCGCAGCACGTTCGCGCGCGGCACCATCTCCAGCCCCTCCCGGGCGCGGAAAGCTGGCGCCCGTCGCCGAGAACGATCGTGCGCGCGTCCGTAAAACGCGCCTCACCGCGAATAAGGTTGAGATGCTCGGCATCTTCCAACGAGCGTGTCAGGCGGCCGACCACGTCTGCCACCACCCCGTCCTTACGCACGATCACCTGGGGAAAGTCGACGCTCACACCGTGCACGGTGAAGCCGAAAGCGGCGTTCTCCGGGCGGCGCGCTAAGTGAATCAGTTCTGCGGTCCTGACCAGGGCCTTGGTGGGGATGCACCCCACGTTCATTCAGGTGCCGCCGATCTTCGCGCGCTCCACTAACGCGACATGCATGCCTCGTTCGGTGGCGCTGAAGGCGGCCGAGACGCCGCCCATTCCCGCCCCGATCACGATCAGGTCGTAACGATCCATTGCGCTAACCTTCTTGCCGCGACGGCTCCGTCAGCATGGCGGGTGGATAAGGCAGGCCGCGGCTGACATAGGCTGTCGTCAGCCCTGCGCACCCCCACGCGACGACGGCTGGGCGCTGCTTCGTGGTCATCCTCAGTCGTTCGGCGCCCTTGGGCCAACTCACCCGTGCTCCAACATTGAAGCCTTTTCCGTCTTGGTCTAGTATGGTAGACTAGACCCATGCGGACCATCAACCTTTACGACGCCAAGACCCATCTCTCCGCCCTCGTCTCCGAGGCGCTGCAAGGCGCAGAGGTCGTTCTTGCCCGGAGCGGCAAGCCGCTCGTGCGCTTGGTTCCCGTCGAAGAGCGGAAGCCCGGCGATGCGTTCGGGATGGATCGTGGTCTGGTGAAGATCGCACCGGACTTCGACCAGACCCCGGCCGACTTCGTGGACTATACGTAAGCGTGCGAACCCTGCTCGATACGCACGTCTTTCTTGGTTTGCTCGCGGAGCCCGAGCGCGTGCCAATGGCCGTGCGGACGGCGGTAGATACGGCTGAGATACGCTTCCTTTCGGTCGCATCGATCTGGGAGATGGCGATCAAAGCATCGCTCGGGAAGCTCGTACTCCCCCTACCCGTGGGTGAGTACGTGGCGTCGCGGATCACGAGGCTCCAATGTACGATTCTGCCGATATCCGAGCGTCACGCAGCCGCGGTTCAATCGCTGCCGTTCCATCATCGCGACCCCTTCGATCGCCTCATCGTCGCCCAGGCGATGATCGAAGACGCCGTGCTCCTGACGCTCGACAAGGGACTCTCCCAGTACGACGTTGCTGCGATACCCTCTGTGGCTCCGGCGAAGACCAAGCAGAAGCGCCGGTCGACTCGGACGCGGAAGATCACCTAGACAAGAGCAGCTCTCACCGCCGAGACCAGGCGCGTGGCGCGCTGGGAAGCATCGTCGGCGCTGATGCCCGGGCGAAAAAGGGCTGAACCGATCCCGAACCCGGCGGCGCCGGCAGCGAGCCAGGC
>SCRA01000007.1 GCA_004297985.1 bacterium
ACTGCGCTCGAGCCGGCCACCGCCGGCGCCGGCGCGCAGCGCGACGTCATCTCCAGCTCTCCACCACACCGGAACGCCTAGCTTACCACACCCACGATAACCATCACCGCGCAAGACTCTCAGGCCGAAGTGCGCTCGCGACAGCTCGCAGGCGTACGTGTAGCGCTGCACCAGCGACCCCCCTAAGTCCACCGCCACAGCCACTCCCGCAACTCAGCTTCCAACCATGGCCACACTGCTGCTGACGTATCACCGCGTGAACGACCTTCGGGAGAGCGAAGATCACAGAGCATCGTCGAGAGGTCTAGGTCTATCATACCGGTGGAGTGCCCCTGCCGAGGCAAGACTAGGCCTGCACGAGCAACTCCCAACGAAGACCAGTCATCGCGCATTGGCCACCGACCGATGGCCGGGTTTCAAGCAGCCACTACTTGCGGAAGATGTCTCGCTTGACGTGCGCTCTCGCCTCATATACCATGTCGCGAGCACGCCGCGCCGCGCGTTCCCATTCCGTTCGTCGCACTGCGCCGCAAACATCTTCAGTATGCCCAAATAGCTCGCCGAGCACGACACGAGATGGCGGCATCGTGGGCTCACCGTACCAGCTGGACACTTCGTCACTAACGCGTTCGATGAACTCGTCGACGTTCTTCGTATGTGCTTGTTTGTTCCACCGATTTAGCGGCTCAATTTGTAGAACCGCTGCGAGCGCCGTTCTTACCGATTCCTTCAATGCGATATTGTCTGGAGACAGATCGAGACTCGACAATACGCCCTCGAGCGCCGCTAGTGCTCCAACAAATCTCTCCTCCGCAAAAGGCTCCTGACCCTCGCCGGCCTGAACCTTATCTTCGTATACTCGTGCGGCTTCCATCTGCTCGTACCCCGCAAGGCTCTCTTCGACGCGTTTGCGCGCATCGGTCGGAATGCTAGACTGTAGAGCTGCGCGATAGCGCTCGATCAAGATCGTTTCTCTAATACGCTCTCGCTCGAGCATGCGAGCTTGAGGGGCGCGGCGATATACTTCAGCATCGACCGTCGCATCAACCTCAAAATCATACGGGTCTGGCTGGCGTAGGAGCCAACCATGCTCGTCAGCGAACCGATCGAGATCGAACCTCTCCAACTCCAGCATGACCCCTAGCGCGTCAATTAGGGTACGGCGCGCCTCATCCGCGTACTCTTCTGCCCCCTCAAACCGGCGATCGAAGGCCCGTCGTATGCGAGCTTGCGCGTCCCACCGCCGGTCGAAGTGCTCCCATGTTGTGAGTCCATACCACAACGTCATAGTCGTGCGCGAATTGTACGCGTGCAACACAGCGACGCCAAGATACCGATCTCTGTCGTGCATGATAGCGTTCTGCGCCAGCGCTCCGTTGTGCTCGATGTCCCATATCGAGTGCATATCGTCTTGCAGTTGCGCCCACGCCTCAGCATCCAATTTGAAGATCTGTTGTGATCTGCCAGTATTGCGCAAATGTCCGAACACACACGATCCGACGTCCTTTTCTACAATTTGGACGATAGCGAAGGTCTCCCATGTAAGGTCGAGCAACTCTCGCAATGTCATAGACTCGACACCCGTCCTTCCGTTAGCCCGCTCAAAACACGCTGCCCTCTCTTCGAGATTGTCCAGCGCTGCACGTCGGCGCCGCGGCTCAGACAGCGCAAGAGCCTCTGTCTTGAGAGGGCTCTGAACACCGGCCACGGGACCCTCGGCAACTCAGGCTGTCCTGATGCCCATCGTACGGATACCCCGCACCCATGCTCATCGAGCTCCTCAATGAGACACTCGCCTCGCCCGTCCATAGCCTCGAGAACGGCCTTACTCCGCGCGCCAATTTGTGGTACCTCGGATACAGCACTGCGCGCGCCGCCTGTCCGGCCAAGCCACTCACCCATGAGCTGCCGGAATCCCCAATCCTCATGTATAGCCTGACGCAGTGCTTGGAGCACCGCTCGCTCTACCCACGCCGTCTCGGGCCTGACGAGAGCCTGCATAACCTCATCCGACGTGCGCACGACGCGCACTAGCGACTTGCGATACTCCTCGAACGTTCGCTGGGCCTTCTGGACCACGTACTGTCCGTCGATCGTCACGTAGACGCTGATCTCAGACCATACCAGCTCTGCGCTCTGCCGCGAGCTCGCGGAGCCGATGCATAGCCCTCGGAACCGTAGAGCGCGATCACCGTCTCGGTCGAGAACTATCTCGTGCGTTTCCTCCCCTGCCACTTGGGGGGAGGCCGCCGCTATGCGCTCCAGATCTTCCACGTGGTGGCGATCCCCCAGCGCCCCGGCGAATCGTGGATCCTGACCAGCTGCAACGTCGAGTACTTCGGTCGCGAGGTTCGTGAGGCGCCCATGGACACGGAACGCTTCATAGACGGCGTGGCCATCGGCACACACTGTCTGGCGCACTCTCTCGATCTCACCAGCGACCACGGATCGACCACGCTCAACAGCGAGATAGGTTCCATCCGCGGCGCGGTAGATTTCCAACTCGGTCCACCGCCGAGACCGCCTCCCCCGTCCTTCTCTGGATGAACCTTCGGCTAAGAGTGTCCGCTGCGGCACGTGCGTCCTCCGTTTTGCCACCAGCGGTCATGCCAGTGATCCAACCCAGTATACCATGCGCGCGCCGCCCCGTCAGACGCTGTCAGCGCCAGCGCGTCGCTCGAAGGGCGCCACCGGTCAGGCTCTCACACCCTACGCATCGCCGCATGACATCCTTCCCCAAGAGCCGGGATACCTCGCTCGGACATCGCCGAGATCAGTGGCTATCGCCCTCACCTCAGGGCTCACACCTCACCGTATAATGACGGCTAAGCCGGCTCGATAAGAACACAGCAAGCTCCCAGGCCAGTTCATGCGCCCTGTCGCCGCGAAGATGCAAGCGTCCGAGGAGGAACCCTTCCACCTCGTCACTGAGATCTCTCCGAACCTCGTCCTCAATCGCACGCGCCTGCTTCGCTTCTGACGTTAGGTTGAGATCGCCGGCCAGCCACCTCTCAGAATGAGCGGCGCATTTGCTGCAGACGCCGAGCCCCATGCCATAGTCGACCTGGATCCACGTGCAACCACCAGCACAGGCATGTAGATCTGTACAGCCGCAGCCAATGCACGTCGCGACCATCTCGCCGCTCATCAGCTTGCGCTCACTGGCGTCCCTGCCACTCCGGGGCTCCGCGCCGGCCAAAGATACCGTGCTTTCGCCGTGATACCAAAGAAATGCGCAATACGCCGCCACATCACGCGGATCGCCTTTCTCTAGGTGCTCACGCAGTTTCGTGCGACATTCCTCCACCCAACCGGGGGCGCTCCAGAAGTCGGCATACCCATACTTCTCTTCCGCAGCGCGTAGCTTAGCCGCAAGCGCGGACGCGAAGTTCACGACAAGCCGCTGCGTGCTTGGGTGAAGCTCTGGCGGTAGCTCTAGGCGTGAACATCCATCAAACATTGGAGCCTCCATTCTTGTGCCTTGGCTTGCATCGCACCCAGCGCGGTTTCAGATCGCCGTGCCGGTATGGAGCGCTGGCGCTATGAAGGACACCGGCGGTATCTGGCTGCCACCTCCGGAACGCTTTCAGTCGCGCCCACGCTGTATCGGGGTCACAGGCGGCGGGAAACGTTAGCAGGATCGTGCTGTCCCAATGCGCCGTCGTTCTAGTATCGAACTCGCTCGGCTGCAACGACAGGTCGCTACCACGCATCCCGACGTGCCGAAACCCGTCCTCATACAGCACCCACAGATCCGGCGGAGCGATACGCCCAATCGCTTTCCTCTTCACCAGGCCAACGGCGGCAGCCCATTCGGCGAAGTAGAGACTAGCCTTCCGACCCCCAACCGCACCAACTTCTGGCTCCAAGAGCACGAAATCTAGTGCGAGGTCCAGGAGCTCGACCGGGATCTCCGGCATAGCCGAGCACCGCTGTTCCACCGCTTTGATCAGCGCATCATCCTTGGGGTCCAGGCCATGAACGATGATAGTTTCTATTGTCTCGCCCACGTACTCACACTCCATGCCTGCATCACCGCCATCGTGGCGGCATTTCACTTGGTCTGAAGCAATCGGGCTAGCCCTCTCGCGATCTCGTCCATTGGCATACTACGCAACGTTGTGGCGACACGCTCGCGTGTCGACTGCTCGCCGGCAACCTTATTTCCGAAACGCTTCTGCAGCCTGGCGTCTCTCCTCGAGATCTCGAGGTACAGTCGACGCACCTTACGTGCCGTCGTCACGGTGATTCGATCGCGCCGGAGCTGCAGGGCAGGTCGTCGCGCCCCCAACTGCTGGGCGATCCAGCCGCGGCGGTAACCCAACGCTATCAGATCCTCCAGTAGTCGCCACGTCTCGGCGGCATCAATGAACGCTGCCCCCGGGCGATCTGATGGCCCGATCGCGAGGATCTTATCCGCCGTTCCCCGGCGCGTCTTGCGGATGTCCCCGGACAAGATGCGACAGAGGACGCCTCGCGATACGCCCGAGCGAACTGATACGGTCCGCAGGCCAACGCCCACGGTTTTCAACCATACGCAGTGGCGAATAACCGCCTTGGTGTCGATTAGCTGATTGGCCGGCCTTGGCGGCTCAAGACTAGCATTCAAGCGATCGCGGCACCTGAATGCTCTCGCGCGGCTCGCCGCGCGCAGCGCGATCTCGCCCGTCTCCCTGTTGCGAACGATCCAGAAACTTCCATTTGCAACATGATGGACGCGCCACGGCCGGCGGCGCTCAGCCTGGCGTTGCGTCTCGTAGTTCGCGTTCGCCACGCGACAGGAGAAGCAACGGCACCTGCCGAGCTGGTAGCGAGCGCGCGTCCCGTGCGCATAGCGCTGCGCGGCGGCCTTGTGATCCGGAAGTGGGGCGCTCGGACGCACGTTACTCATCCGCCCCCGTCTCGATAGCCGCACCCGTCATGACACGTGAGCTACGCACCGTTCGGATCACTCGCCTCTCCTTACGCCCCGGCTGCGAGCTGGTACAAGGCATCCGCTACCGGCGCCACGCCCTCGGACTCCAGGATGCGATTGGCCCGAATCCGCCTCATGGCTTGCTCGAGCGTGAGCTCGCCACGACAGATCGGACAGTGCCTGGACTTAGACCCTCCGCGGTTCTTGAGGCGCCGCTCCTCAGTGCGATCGCCTTCGCGCACGTCCGCCACCACGATCGGGATTCCCGCGGCGACCACGTGGCGTACAAGCGTTGAGGCCTCACCTCGCGCATGCTTGCGTAGCCTGTGGCTGAGGTGATCGGTGCTTCCGAGATAGTGCTCAGCGTGGCCAAACGGTCGGCAAAAGTGGAGTAGGTAGATCTTGCGCGGTCGAGTGCTCATATCACGCGCTCCTTCTCATGGCACACACTGCCTAAGCCGCCGGGATGGGCGTGCGGCATTCGAAGGCCCGATCCATCGCCTTTGGTGATGGGGCGCGATGCCTCGGCGACAGCGTGCTGCGCCACTGCACGTAACACCGGGCACTGCATGACACCAGGCGCCCCGATGGAATCCGATTCCCACACGCACAGCGTCGTTCGACGCGCGAGATACGAGCAACGACCCCATGATGGATGGACAAGATGAGCTCACGCAGCTCATCGATGCGCTCGCGAAATATCGTGTCGGCCTTTACCCTCGCCAGGATGCGGTCACGTGCGTAAATGACTGTCGTGTGGTCCCGCCTGCGGAACGCCGCCGCGATCTGAGGCAGAGAGGCATCCGAAAGCTCCCAGGCGAGGTACATAGCTACGTGCCGCCAGAAGGCGAGATCCTTCGTCCGGCGCTGAGAGAGTAGTTGCTCCGTCAGATACCCTGCATGCTGTGCGACGCAGTCCTGTACGAGCATCATCGACACCCTCTGCGACTGACAGGCTCCCGGGAGGGAGAGAAGATGCCGGTCGACCATCTCCTCGACGCACGACGACCACAGAGGCTTCGCACCCGTAACTGCAAGCATCGTTCCTGCCTCCACGCGCTCGTAGAGTAGGTCCCAAGTTTGAGCAGTGATCTCCCCAGGGACCCCTCGTCAAACCGTGCGTGCGGTTTTCCCGCACACGGCTTTCCGACTGTCTTCGTCCGGCAGCGCATTATGACGG
>SCRA01000070.1 GCA_004297985.1 bacterium
GATCATCATGGCTGTTGCCGAGATCATTGAACAGATCGAGAAGCTGACCGTCCTCGAGCTCAACGAGCTCGTCTCGACGATCAAGGACAAGTGGGGCGTGCAGGCTGCCGCGCCGGTGGCCGTTGCCGCTGTTGCCGCCGCGGCGGCCCCTGCCGCGGAGCAGACCGAGTTCGACGCGGTGCTGACCGAAGTCGGCGCCGAGAAGATCAAGGTCATCAAGGTCGTCCGCGAGCTCACGAGCCTGGGCCTCACCGAGGCCAAGGCCTTCGTGGAATCGGCCCCCAAGCCCGTCAAGTCGGGCGTGACCAAAGAAGAGGCCGAGACCGTCAAAAAGAAGCTCGAAGAAGTCGGCGCGAAGGTCGAGATCAAGTAGCCTTCACCGGCTCGACGTCCGCGGTGTTGCAAGCCGGGCCGAGTGGCCCGGAACCTTTCAAGTAATGGGGATAGGGGCGCGATCGTTTGATCGCGTCCCTCCTCGTTTGCGCTACGGCGAGGGAAGCGAGTGCGCGGCCTGCGAGATCGACGAGCTCCAGCGAGCGAACTCGGAAGGGTTGTCGCGGAACTCTTGGCGCAGCGCGTCGATCCGGGCCTTGTCGGACGGATGGTCGGAGAGGAACTCCGGTCCGGCATTCCGGTCGACCGACTGGAAGCGCTCCATCAGCCAGACCATGCCCCACGGATTGTATCCCGCCTTGGTGCACGTGTAGGCACCGAGGTGGTCGGCGTTCTGCTCCACGCCGCGAGAGAAGTGAAGGTCTTGCAGGTTTGCCGCGAGATTGATGGCCTGGGCCCCGAGCTGGTTCACATGCAGGATGGCCCCGAGCAGCGTCGCTCCGATGCTCAAGTTACGGTCCACGTTGATGCGATGCATCACGTCGTGATGGATATCGTGCGAGGTCTCGTGACAGAGCACCCCTGCCAGCTCTTCCTGGTTCTTGACGAACGTCATCAAGGGCAGCGTGACATAGACGTTCCCGCCCGGTACGGCGAAGGCGTTGGGCTGCTTATCCTTGACGAGGATGAAGTGGAACGGGTACTGGTACTGCGGATCGGCGATCTCGGCGATGCGGTGGGCGATCGGGTCGAGGACCTTGTAGTACGGGGAGTCGGCGACGATCTTCCCCTGGCCCTTCAACTGATCGTAGACCTGCCGGCCAATCTGCGCCTCTTCATCGTCGGCTCGGGAGATCAGAGGGGCCGCCACGAGCATCGCGGCGAGGAAGGCGGCGAGCAGTCTCTTCATTCGGTTCATCCCTTCAACAAGGGGAACGGAAGAGTGGATGCCGCGGGTTCCGCGAGGGAGAGGGAGTCGCCCCTCCCCCTGCGAGCGTCTTAGTGGGCGGTCAGGAAGCCGACCAGAAGTAACGCGACGATGTTGAGAACCTTGATCATCGGGTTGATGGCCGGTCCGGCGGTGTCCTTGTATGGATCGCCGACCGTGTCGCCGGTGACGGCGGCCTGATGAGCAGGCGATTTCTTGCCGCCGTGGTGCCCGTCTTCGATGTACTTCTTGGCGTTGTCCCAGGCGCCGCCACCGCTGGTCATCGAGACCGCGAGGAAGAAACCGGTGACGATCGAGCCCACGAGAATGCCGCCTAAGAGGCGCGCCCCGGCGGTGGCCGGGAGCACGAGGCCGATCAGCACCACGATGATCGGCACGAGCACTGGGATCAGCGCGGGGACGATCATCTCGCGTAACGCCGCCTTGGTTACGATATCGACGGTGGTCGCGTAGTCGGGGCGCGTGGTGCCCTCCATGATGCCCTTGATCTCGCGGAACTGTCGGCGCACTTCCTCGACGACCGCGCCTCCCGCGCGGCCGACCGCCTCCATCGAGAGCGAGCTGAAGAAGTACGGCAGTAAGCCTCCCAAGAGCAGACCGGTCAGCACGTACGGATCGCCCAGCTCGAACTGCAGGCCGGTGAGACCGTGATTGGTGAGCTCCTGCAGATATGCGGCGAAGAGCACCACGGCGGCCAGCGCCGCGGAGCCGATCGCATAGCCTTTGGTCACGGCCTTGGTCGTGTTGCCGACGGCGTCGAGCGGGTCCGTGACGCCGCGCACGGCCTCGGGCAGCTCCGCCATCTCGGCGATGCCGCCGGCGTTGTCGGTGATCGGTCCAAAAGAGTCGATGGCGACGATGATGCCGGCCATCGAGAGCATGGCCATGACCGCCAGCGCCACGCCGAAGAGTCCTGCCAGCGCGTATGCGATCAGGATGCCGATGACGATCGTCAGCGCGGGGAGCGCCGTTGACTGCATGGAGACCGCGAGCCCGGAGATGATGTTCGTGGCATGTCCGGTTGTCGAGGCCTTCGCGATGCGCTGCACCGGCGAGTACTGCGTACCGGTGTAGTACTCGGTGATGTAGACGATGGCTACCGTGATGGCCATGCCGACCAGGCAGCTCAGCCAGACGTCCATGGCGCTCAGCGGATGGGCGAGCGACGGGATCACGGCGGCGTTGCCGAAGAAAGCGTTGGCCAGCGGATAGAAGGCGATCACCGCCAGGACGGCCGCGATCCAGAGGCCCTTGTATAGCGCCCCCATGATGGAGCCGTTGGCCGACTTGCGCACGAAGAACGTGCCGACGATCGAGGCGACGATCGAGATGCCGCCAAGCCACAGCGGGAACGTCTCCGATCCCGGGACGATCTTGCCCAGTGTGAGCGAGGCCAGCAGCATCGCGGCGACGCTGGTCACCACGTAGGTCTCGAAGAGGTCCGCCGCCATGCCGGCACAGTCACCGACGTTGTCGCCTACGTTGTCGGCGATGACGGCGGGGTTGCGCGGATCGTCCTCGGGGATGCCCGCCTCGACCTTGCCGACGAGGTCGGCACCGACGTCGGCGGCTTTGGTGAAGATACCGCCGCCCAGACGCGCGAAGACGGAGATCAGCGAGCAGCCGAAGGCCAGACCCACCATCGCCGCGAGCGACTCGGCGATATCGCCGCCTGTCACCTTGAGCATGATGGCGTAGTACCCGGCGACGGCAATGATGCCCAGGCCCACGACCAGCAGGCCGGTGATCGACCCGCCGCGGAAGGCCAGGGCGAGCGCCGGCGCGAGGCCTTTGCGGGCCGCTTCGGTGGTGCGCACGTTGGCGCGCACGGAGACGACCATTCCGATGAAGCCGGCGGCCCCCGAGAGGATGGCGCCGATCAGGAAGCCGACGGCCGGCTTCCACCCCAGCGGCGGGGCGATCGCGATGAGGATCGCGACGATGACGGCCGCGATGGCGACCGTCGTGTATTGACGCCGCAGAAACGCCATGGCGCCTTCCTGGATCGCGCGAGCGATGTCTTGCATACGCTCGTTACCGGCGGGCTGCTTGAGCACCCAGGCGATGAGGATTGCGCCGTAGACGATCGCGATGAGTCCGCATATCAGGGCGAACAGGATCCCTAGGCTACTAGACATGTTCCTCCACTAAGGGCGACATCGCGCCCACGGTTTCGCTCGTTTGGGCTCGCGCACGCCAAAGGCCTCGCCTCTGTGGAGGAGGCCGGGGCCTGGAATGACCAAACCGCAGGGCGGCGCGGGCTCAACGGGCCACGCTTTCGCATGCTTGGGCGCCTACCCTGCCAGAAAGGGACAGGCGACCGGGCGCGCCAACACCGCCGGAACGCTATGGCACGCTTCGTCGCACAGCGCCTCCTGCGGCTTGTAGGGGTGCTTCTGACCATTACGGTGGCCAGCTTCTTCTTCATGCACGTGATCCCCGGCGACCCGATCACGGTACGCCTCGGCGAGCACGCCACGCCCCAAGCCGTCTCACAGCTCACGGCTCAACTGGGCCTCGACCATCCCTGGTACGTGCAGCTCCTGCGCTACCTGGGGTCCGCCGCCCACGGCGACCTCGGAGCCTCGATCTTCGATCAGCAGTCGGTCACCGGCAAGCTCCTGCAGTATTTTCCGGCCACGATCGAACTGGGGCTTGCTGCGATGCTCGTCGCGATCCTCGTGGGCGTGCCGGCCGGCGTGGCGGCAGCCGTGCACCGGGGCAAGGGGCTGGATGCCGCGATCATGACTCTCGTCCTGGTGGGCGTCTCGATTCCCGTCTTCTGGCTCGGCTGGATGCTGGTCTACCTCTTCGGCGTCGTTCCGGACCGCTGGCATCTCGATCTCTTCCCGATCAGTGGGCGCCTGGCATTGCAGTACACGGTCAGTCCCATCACCCACTTGGTGATTCTCGATGCGTTGCTCGAGGGCAACTGGGGCGCCGCCGCCGACGGCATCTGGCATCTCGCGCTTCCCGCCGTGACGCTGGGAACGATACCCGTGGCGATCATCGCCAAAATGACGCGCAGCGGCATGCTGGAGGTGCTGGGCAGCGACTACATTCGCACGGCGCGCGCGAAGGGTTTGGACGAGCGCGCGGTAGTCCTGCGCCATGGCCTGCGCAATGCGCTCATCCCTATTCTCACGGTGGTGGGGCTGCAAACGGGCCTGTTGCTGGGTGGAGCGGTGCTCACGGAGAGCATCTTCGCGTGGCCCGGCGTTGGACGGCTCGCGTTCGAGGCGATCTCCAATCGCGACTTCCCCGTGGTCAACGGCTGCATCTTGCTCTTCGCCGTAACCTTCGTCGTCGTCAACACGATCGTCGACCTGCTCTACGCGGCGGCCAACCCACGCATCCGCTACAGCTAAAACGAACGTAGGCGGCGGCCGTAAACTCCCCTAGGGGCGGACGCAGGTCGGCTTGACAGGGGTGGATGGTTGGAATGCTCGATGTCCGAGGGAGAGTTCCGCGCGCTTCGCGACATGATACGCGAAGAGTTTGGAATCTTCTACGACGACGGCAAGCAGTTTCTCTTGCAGTCGCGCCTCGCAGTGCGCCTTGCGAAGGCCGGTCTCGAGAGCTTCGAGGCCTACTGCGGGCTGCTTCGCAATCCTCGCACGCGTGAGTCCGAGATTCGGGAGCTCACCAGCGTGCTCACCAACAACGAGACGTACTTCTTTCGCGAGCGTGCTCAGCTCAGAGCCCTGGTGGGGAGCGTGCTCGAGGAGATCCTCAAAGAGCGTCCGGCACGCCCGCTCCGCATCTGGTCCGCCGCCTGCTCCAGCGGAGAGGAACCCTACAGCTTGGCCATCACCCTCATGGAGTCGGGGCGACTGCGCAACGGCGACTTCGAGATCTATGCTAGCGACATCAGCGATCGGGTCCTGGCGCTGGCGCAGCGAGGCAGCTATCAAAGCCTTTCGTTTCGCGCCACGGAGCCCGGCATGCTTCAACGATACTTCGAACCCATCGGCAACGAACAGAAATTGAAGGGTGACGTCAAGCGCCACGTGCGCTTCTTTCGCCTCAACCTCTTGGACGAGCAGGCCATGGCTGCGGTACAGGCGATGGATGCGATCTTCTGCCGCAACGTGCTGATCTATTTCGATCGTCCGACCCAGAAGCGCGTGGTCGAGTCATTCGCGAAACGGCTCACCCAGCGCGGTTTTCTCTTCCTGGGCCATGCGGAGTCGCTCTTCCACGTAACCGATCTCTACGAGCCGATCCTTCAACCCGACACGATCGTCTATCGCCGCCGGGTGAAGGAGGGGCGCAAATGAGCAATTGCGGCAGCGGAGCGAGTGGGATGAAAGAGCGCATTCGCGTCCTTGTGGTCGACGACTCCGCATTCATGCGCCGCGCGCTGCTGAAGATGCTGGAGAACGACCCCAGCATCGAGGTGATCGGCACCGCCAACAGTGGTGAGGAGGGCGTGGAGCGCGTGGCGGCGCTACGCCCGGACGTGGTGACGATGGATGTCGAGATGCCAGGCATCGGGGGCCTCGAGGCAGTGCGCTCGATCATGCTCTCCCACCCCACGCCCATCATTATGATCAGCTCCGTGACGCGCGAGGGCGCGGAGGAGACGTTGCGTGCGCTAGAGCTGGGGGCCGTCGACTTCATTCCGAAGCCTACCGCGGCGTATATGGACATCTTGCACGTCGCCCGCGACCTGGTGGCCAAAGTGCGTGCCGTCGGCGGCTCGAAGCGTCCACTCACTCCGCCGCCAGCGGCTCTCGCCGCCCCCGTCCAGGCTCCCAGCGTCCCGTCGCGACCGGCGGCCGGAACGATGCCGCCAGTCCTTCCCACGCCGCGCCTGCGCGCTGGGCGCGTGGGCTACGAGGTGGTGACTCTGGGCACCTCGACCGGTGGACCCGTGGCCCTTTCGCAGGTCGTTCCCGCTCTGCCCGCCGACCTTCCCGTGCCGCTGATTATCGTGCAGCATATGCCTCCCGGCTTCACGCGCCCCCTGGCAGAACGCCTCAACGGCGCCTCGCAGCTTACCGTCCTCGAAGGCGAGGACGGGATGCCGTTGCGCGCGGGGACGGCTATTGTCGCCCCGGCGGGCCGCCAGCTTGCCATCGTGCGCGGCGACGGCGGCTGGGTCTGCCGGCTCTACATCGAGCCTTCCGGCCACTCGCTCCACGTTCCAAGCGTCGATCATATGATGAGCAGCGCCGCCGCAGTCTTCCACGACAAGACGATCGGCGTTATCATGACCGGCATGGGGCAAGACGGGTTGGAGGGCCTGAAGCGGATCAAAGCCGAGGGCGGCTACGTGGTGGGCCAAGACGAGGCGAGCTGTATCGTCTATGGAATGCCCCGAGCGGCCGCGCTCGCGGGCGTGGTCGACCGCGTTGTCCCGCTCGGCGGGGTAGCCCGCGCCATCGTCGAGACGCTCGAGAGCGGCAAGCAATAGGTCGTTTGGCCTGTTGAACATTAGGACCGAGTAGGGCAGGTTTCCGCCTCCTTCGTGGAGGAAACCTCGCTCCGCGGTCATCCGCAAGGAGCGTACGCGTTTGAGTGGATCCGGGGTCCCCGCCCTTTACACGATCGGCGGGGCGACGTACACCCGGGAGGAGGTCGTCCATAAGTACCTCCATCTCGTCAAGTACGTCGCCGGGCGCATCTCCATCAACCTTCCGCCGAACGTGGAGATCAACGACCTCATCAACGAGGGCATTCTCGGTTTGATCGACGCGATCGAGAAGTACGACGATGCGCGCGGCGTCAAGTTCGAGACGTATGCGATCACCCGCATCAACGGTTCGATTCTCGACGCATTGCGCGCTCTGGATTGGGTGCCGCGCGCGGTGCGTCAGCGTGCGCGCGAGTTGGAGCGAGCGTACCAAGAGTTAGAGGGCCGCCTCGGTCGCGTCGCCAGCGACGCCGAAGTGGCGTCACACTTGGGAATCGAGCTTCCTGAACTCCACAATCTCCTGTTGCGCATCAAAGGCACGACGATCCTCTCACTGGAGGAGTTTCTCCCCAACGAGAAGGGCTACGAGATCCCGCTCGTCGATACGCTGAAGGATCACGGCGCCGATATCACGGCTGTCATCGAGTCGCAGGAGGTCAAGGAGTCTCTGCATCTGGCAGTGGACCGGCTTCCTCCGCAAGAGCGCACCGTCATCTCGTTATACTACTTCGAGGGTTTGACGCTCAAAGAGATCAAGAGCGTGCTCGAAGTCTCCGAGTCGCGCGTCTCGCAGATCCACGCGCAAGCCGTCATCCACTTGCGCGTTGCGCTGCGCCAGCTCAAGCAGGACCTGGGGTATCGCGAGAACGACCCTAACATCAAACAGAAGTACGTTCGGCGGAACAAACCCCAAGAGGCGGCCGGATAGTCCGACGGTACCACAGGTCTGCGAATCCTTACCGTTTGAACCGATGCTAGTATCGAGTGGGTTTGGGGGAAGGGGAGGCGACCAAGGATGGCATTGCGACCCGTCGACCTGCAGCTCTCGATCTTGCAGGCGACGCAAACCGCCGCCGTGGCCCAGCAGCAGCTTGAGGGTCCGGTTGCCGCGCAGGCGGCGACGCAGCAGCAGTTTGCCGCGAAGGTCCAGGAGCGCCAGGAGAGCGTCGGCGTCGTCGACGAGTCGGAGTTTTCGCGCATTCGCGCCGACGATCGCGAGGCGGGCGGCGAGCCGGGGCAGGATGGGGCGTCCAATCGGCATCAGGGGCGCAGGCAAATCGCTCCTGAGGGCCCCGCCTTCGCCGACGACGAGCACCTCATCGACTTTTCGGCCTGAGGCTGGTCGGCGTACGTGAGCGGTCTCAACGGGTTGATCCGCGCGCTCTTGCCGCTCGCCCCGCTGCCTGGGGCGGGGGGCCCCCCGCTCGATGCTGCGCAGCTCCGCACCGTGCTCGACGTCGGCGATCTTCTAACCGTCAAAGTCCTCGCCGGAGCTGTCGGCCGGCCGATGATCGAGATAGCCGGGCGCCCCGTCTTGGCCGCGCTCCCAGAAGACGTCGCTCCGGGCGACCTGCTCCAAGTGCGTGTCGAGGGCTTCACTCCGGACCAGGTGCTGCTGAAGCTCTTGGCCCAGGTGGCTGCGCCGGCGGCTGCAGAACCCACCCCCGCCACGCTCATGGCACCCTCCGAGGGCGGGTGGCCGCCTCCAGCCACTCCGCCGCAGCCCGTCGTGCTCCCCCGTGCGGCCACCGCCCCGCCGCCGACGGCGCCGTCGGAGCCCCAGGTACCCCCGGCGCAAGCGACCCCGCCGGATGGGCTCGCCGCCGTCGTCGAGATGAGCGACCTCCGCGCGCGGCTTGCGGCATTTCGGCTCTCCACTGCCTCCGGCGCCCTCCCGCAGCCGCGGCGCACTCCCCCACCGCTTCCCGCTTCGCCACCGCCGGATGCGCCAGCCGCGCAGGCCTCCGCCGCTTCTGCACCGGTACTGACGGAGCGCGTAGTGGCAGGCGCCGCGATCCTGCGCTCGCTGCGCATCCCCGTTACGCCCACGACGTTGGCCGCCGCGCGCATCGCGCTCGAGGGGAGCACCCGCGTAGCCTCGGCCCTGGACACTCTCCAGCGTGCCCTTCCAGACGGCAACGGAGATCCACGCGTGCGCCAGTTACGCACGATTGCGGAGTTCGTGGGCACGCTCGATCCAACCAAGCCCGACGTACTCCCGGCCCGCATCGAGGCCTACGTGGAGCACGTCTTGAGCCAGGAGGCGCGGTTGCACCAAGCGCTCCTCCCCGCGCAGACGCGCGCGGAGGGGGACCCAGCAGCGCCTGCGCCGAGCTCCACCACCCAGGGGGCGCCCGCACCCGGCTCGCTTGCGCAGAGCGCGGGACAGACGCCAGCCGAACAGGGTAACCCCACCCCTGCGGCCCCGCCCGTGGCCCCGCTCGAGATCGCCGAGGCGCGCACGGCGGTCACCCGTGAGGCGGTGGCCGCCAATCTCAAGACCCACGTCATGGCGCTGCTGAATGACGGCCCAAGCGACCCCGCGGCAAGAGCGGCGCTCCAGGGCACGCTGACGGCCGTCACCGCTGCCCAAATCCAGACGCTCTCCCTCCAGAACGCGGCGCCCCAGGCGCTGATCGTGCCGCTCCCGTTACCCTTTCCCGCCGGAGGGCAGCAGGCGTATCTTCGGGTAGCGCGCGACGGGCGACGCGCGGGAGAGCCGTTGAACGCGGAGAGCTTTCACCTGGCGTTGGTCCTCGAGACGAGTCACCACGGCACGGTGGCGATCGAGCTGCTCTGCGCCGACCGCGCCCTCAGCGTCGACGTGAAGGCCGAAGGCGAGAGCGCGGCCGCGGCCTTCGAGCGCGGGCTCCCGGATTTGGCTTCGCGGCTGGAGCGTTTGGCCTATCGCGTCGTACGGCTCGCGGCGGGGGTCGCCCCCGTGCGCGACGCGGCTCCCCCTGCCTCGGCGGAACGGGAAGTTGGACACGGGACTCGCGGCTTGGATCTCCAAGCATGAGCGATCGACGCGTCGATCTGCGGCGCAACGGAGCGCCGCGCCCCACCGCCGCGGCGCTCCACTACGATCCGCTTCGCCCGGCGGCGCCGGAGGTGGTGGCCGTTGGTAGGGGCCGCGTCGCGGAGGAGATCGTGAAAGCGGCGCGCGAGCACGGCATCCCGCTCTACGAAGATGGAGCGCTGGTAGAGGCCTTGGCACACCTCGATGCCGGAGAGCTGATTCCGCGCGAGCTCTTCGCCGTGGTCGCAGAGGTGCTCGTCTTCGTCTACCGCACCGACGGGAAGGATGCCTCTCAGTAAAAACGAACGTACGTTCGATGATAGCGTGCGGAGGGGTTGAGGTCGCGGCGGGTCAACCGAGGGGCATGGCCTGGTTCTCGTTGCCAAAACTGCGCGATGCTCTCTTCAAATCGCGCACCGCCCTCTCGCGTGTCGAGGAGCTCGCTCGAGAGCGCGGCCCGCTCGACGATGCCTTTTGGGAGGAGTTGGAGGAGACGTTGATCGCCGCCGACTTCGGGGTGGAGACCACCGAGAAGATTCTCGGCAGCCTGCGCGAGGTGGCGCGCAAGGAATTCTGGCGTACTTCTGACCAAGCGGTCGCCCGCTTTCGCACCGACGTGGCGGCCTTCATGACACGCCCCGCCCAGGCGCTGATGTTGAAGGGAAAGCCGGCCGTGGTCCTGGTGGTCGGGGTCAACGGGAGCGGCAAGACCACGACGATCGGCAAGTTGGCGGCGCGGTTGACGCGCGAGCGCAAGCGCGTGCTGTTGGTCGCCGGCGATACCTTCCGCGCCGCGGCAGCCGAGCAGCTCGAGATCTGGGGCCAGCGCGCGCGCGCCGAAGTGATCCGCGGGCGTGAGGGAGGCGATCCCGCCGCCGTCGTCTTCGACGGCGTCACGGCTGCCAAGGCGCGCAACTACGACGTGTGCCTGGTCGACACGGCGGGGCGCCTGCAGACGAAAATCAACCTCATGGAGGAGCTGAAGAAAATTCGCCGGATCATCGGGCGCGAGCTTCCCGACCAACCCTGTGAGACGCTGTTGGTGCTCGATGCAGCCACGGGGCAGAATGCGCTCTCGCAAGCCTCGCTTTTCAACGAGGCAACGCAGTTGACGGGGCTCGTGCTGACGAAGTTGGACGGCACGGCCAAGGGCGGAATCGTGGTGGCGATCGCCGATCGCGTGGGGATTCCGGTGAAGTTCATCGGCGTTGGGGAGAGAGTCGAGCAGCTCGAGCCGTTCGAGCCCAAAGCCTTCGTCGACGCACTCTTCGAAGCGTAGCCCCTTGTCAAAGTACTGTGCCGCACAGATGGCACAGTGCATCGGTAGACTACACCTGAGGACAGCGGTCGAGCGGCCGCGTACGAGAAAGGGAATTGGGAGCGGTGGCACAGAGCGAGAAAGAGCGGGCCCTCGAAGCCGCGATGGCGCAGATCGAGCGCCAATTCGGCAAAGGGTCGATTATGAAGATGGGCGAGGCCCACCTGAAGATGGCGCTCGACGTCATCTCGACGGGCTCGATCGCGATCGATCTCGCGCTCGGCGTCGGAGGCCTGCCGCGCGGCCGCGTCGTCGAGATCTTCGGTCCCGAGTCGAGCGGGAAGACGACGCTTGCGCTCCACGTGATCGCGGAGGCGCAGAAGTCCGGCGGTACGGCCGCCTTCGTCGATGTCGAGCACGCGCTCGATCCGCAATACGCGCGCAACCTAGGCGTCGATCTCGACAGCCTGCTGGTCTCCCAGCCTGATACGGGGGAGCAGGCGCTCGACATCGCCGAGATGCTCATCCGCTCCAATGCGGTCGACGTCATCGTGGTCGACTCAGTGGCGGCACTGGTACCGAAGGCCGAGATCGAAGGCGATATGGGCGACGCCCACGTCGGCCTCCAGGCGCGTCTCATGTCGCAGGCGCTGCGCAAGCTAACGGCGGCAATCTCGCGCTCGAAATGCGTCATGATCTTCATCAACCAAATCCGCGAGAAGATCGGCGTGATGTTCGGCTCCCCGGAGACGACCAGCGGCGGTCGAGCGCTCAAGTTCTATGCCTCCGTCCGTCTCGACGTACGTAAGCTCGAGCAGATCAAGGTGGGGCAGGACGTCGTCGGCACACGTACTCGCGTCAAGGTCGTGAAGAACAAGGTGGCTCCGCCGTTCCGCGTCGCCGACTTCGATATCACCTACGGCAAAGGCATCTCGAAGATCGGCTCCATCCTCGACAAGGCACTTGAGCTCAATCTGATCGGCAAGAGCGGCTCCTGGTATACCTACGGCGACATGCGCATCGGCCAGGGGCGCGAGAACGCGAAGAGCTACCTCGAGGAGCATCCCGAGGTCGCCGGCGAGATCGAGACCACGATTCGCGAGCAGTTGAAGGGAACGGTCTCGAGCAACGGTGCGAGTGTGGCGGCGGGAGTGGGCGCCGCAAGCGAGGGTGGCGACGAGTAGCGCCTACGTCACTGCGCTTCGAATGCTGACGATGCGCCGCCTCACGGAGGCGGCGCTCTTCGCCAAGCTGGAGCGGAAGGGGTTCTCCGAAGATGAGGTGCGTGCCGCGGTCGCGCGCTGCAAGGTGGAACGCTATCTCGACGATCGGCTCTTCGCGCAATTGCACGTCGAGAGCGCTCTCGAGCGGCGAAACGTCGGCGACCGGCGGATCGTCGCGGAGTTGGTGCGCAAAGGCGTCGATCCCGATGCGGCACGTGCGGCTGCTTCCGCTGGAGAGCGCCCCGAGCGTGATCGCGCCGAGGCCGCAGTCCAGCGGATGCTGCGAGTCGAACCGAACCGCAGCTATGCCTCGCTCGCGCGGGCGCTCGAGCGCCTGGGCTTTCCCACACCGCTCATCTACGATGTGCTGCGCGACCACGCCGCTGAGTTCGGCCCGCTGTCCGAGGAGGGACCGGGCAGCGTCTAAGCGTCGCCGCGCGGGGGCACTCATGGCAGTGTGAGCACCATCGTCGTGGCCGATGACGAGCGCGAGATCCGCGAGCTCCTCGTCTACGCGCTCGAGCGAGACGGCCACGTCGTCCATGCGGTCGCCGATGGTCCCTCCACCCTTCGCGCGGCGCGTAGCGGCGCCGACGCGCTGATTCTCGACTTGGGCCTCCCCGTTGTCGATGGATTGGAGGTTCTACGGACTCTGCGCCGCGAGGGACATGACGTGCCGGTGCTGATTCTGACGGCGCGCGGCGATGAGGTCGATCGGGTGCTGGGGCTCGAGCTCGGCGGCGACGACTATCTCAGCAAGCCCTTCTCGGCGCGAGAGCTCGTAGCGCGTCTGCATGCCATCCTGCGCCGCCTTGCTCCAGCGCAGGTGCGCTCGCGTACCCTGCGCGTGGGCGATGTGGAGATCGACGAAGCGGCGCGTGAGGTGCGCCGCGCGGGGCGGGCCTTGGCCTTTAAACCGCGCGAGTACGCTTTACTCGCGCTGCTGGCAGCCAATCCGAACGTCGCCTTCTCGCGCGAGACGCTGCTGGAACGCGTGTGGGGCTTCGAGTTCGAGGGCGACGCTCGCACCGTCGACGTGCACGTGCGGCGCGTGCGTGCGAAGGTGGAGGAGAACCCGGAGCGTCCGAGACTCATTGCCACGGTACGAGGCTACGGTTACAAGCTGACGCCATGAAAGGCGCCTCTGCCGTCGTCGTGGTGGAGGCGCGCGGGGCGCGGCGTGCCATGTTGCTGCCGCTGCTGCGTGCGGGCGACCTCCTGATGCGTGGGAGCACGCCGGGGCGTTGGGTCATCGCCGTGCTCGATCCCCCTCGCTCGGCCACGCCTCGCGGCGCCGCCGATCTCCGCGTGGTGGCGGCACGCTTAGAGGGCGCGCTGCAGCGCGCGCTGGGCGAGCGCGCCGCTCCCGCTGTCGGCTGGCTGGAGGTCGAGAGCCTCGCGCCTTCCTCGCTGGCGGCGCTCGAGGACGAAGCGCTCAGACGCGGCCGGCTCGAGCGCGAGCGTCGCGCTCTCTTCCGCGCCGTGGGCCACGAGTTGCGTACCCCGTTGACCTCCGTCCGCGGCTATCTCGAAGTTCTGCTCTCCGATCCTCCGCGCAGACGCGCCGAGGCACGGCGGTTCCTCGAGATCGCACAGCGGGAGACGTTGCGCGCCGCGCGCCTGGTGGATGGCCTCTTCGAACTTTCGCTCTTGGAGACGGGGGCGACTCCGCTGCGGCTGAGCGAAGGCAGCCTCGTGCCGATCGCGCGCGCAGCGCTGGAGAGTCTGGCCCTGGAGGCGCGGCGCCGCGGCGTGACGCTGCGCCGGGAACTGCGTAGCGCGCCCGGCATACT
This sequence comes from bacterium, assembly GCA_004297985.1. Lineage (GTDB taxonomy): Bacteria > Vulcanimicrobiota > Vulcanimicrobiia > Vulcanimicrobiales > SCRA01 > SCRA01. Next base: position 13,995 of record SCRA01000070.1, read on the forward strand.
CGACGAGGAGCGCGTGGCGCAGGCCGTGCTCAACGTGATCCACAACGCGATCAAATACGCGCGTTCCGGCGTCTGGGTGGAGACGCACGCCGCGCGCGGAGAGATCGTGCTCACCGTCGACGACGACGGCCCTGGATTCGATGCCGAAGATCTGCGCGCGGGGCCGGTCTTCGGGCGCCGCGGCGCCGCCGCTCGAGGGATCGCGGGCTTGGGCGTAGGACTCGCGCTGGCTGCCGCCGTCGCGGCGCTCCACGGCGGCGGCGTCGCGCTGGCCGCCTCCTCGCACGGCGGCGCCCAGGTGCGTCTGCGGCTCCCGGCGGGGCCAGAGCGGTAAGGTGCCGTAGACACACCCCATGGGGGGAAGGCGCACGTACGCCCATCCGAGCGAGGCGGAGGTTGCGAGGATCTTCGATTATTACCGCGTGCGCTACGAGTACGAGCCGCACTCGTTTCCCATCGCGTGGGACGACGAGGGACATATCGTAGAGTCGTTCACGCCTGACTTCTACCTCCCCGACTACGACCTCTACGTCGAGGTCACCGTCCTCAAGCAGTCGCTGGTGACGCGCAAGAACCACAAGGTGCGCCTGCTGCGAACCCTCTACCCTCACGTGAGCATCAAACTGCTCTACAACCGCGACATTCGCGCGCTCTTCGCCAAGTACGGCGTGGCATCCGATGGATAGTCCGGCGGCGCCGCTCCTGGCCGAAGTCGTCTTGGATGCCCAGACGATCGGCAGGCGCGTGGGCGAACTTGCGCGGGAAATCGAAGGTGACTACCGCGGGCGTCGGCCGGTGCTGATCGGCGTGCTGAAGTCCTCGGCCATCTTCCTCGCGGATTTAGCGCGCGCCATTCGCATCCCAATCGAGTTCGACATCCTAGCGATCTCTTCGTATACCCGTGCTAGCGAGCGGGGCGGCGGTGTGCGCTTCGAGACCGACGCCTCCATGCCGCTCGAGGGGCGGCACATCATCGTGGTCGAGGACATCGTCGACACGGGCCTGACGCTGCAGTATGTCCTGCGCAGGCTGGGGGTGCGTCTCCCGGCATCGATCGCCGTCTGCAGCCTGCTCGACCGTCCCCACCGCCGCATCGTCGACGTGCCGCTGCGCTATCGCGGATTCGAGATCGGCGATGAGTTTTTGGTCGGCTATGGTCTCGACTACCGTGAGGCCTATCGCCATCTTCCCGAGCTCCGGCGTTTGGCAATCTAACAGGTTGCGGAAAAGCCCCCGTGCCGTCCGCTGCGCGCGTTGTAGCCGCAGAGAGAAGGCTGTTGCCTGCCGGGCGGCAAACAGCAGAGCCCGTGCGTCCCTTCGCTCCGTCCGACTGCCGATGAACCGCCGGATCCTGTTGACTTCGGCGCTTGCTGCATCTATCGCCGCTACGATGATCCCCGCTTCGCGCGCGGACGCGCTGGAGCTTCCGTCGATTCAGGCTCTAGCCGAGGCCTTCCGCAGCCCCGACGCCCATCTGCAGGCGATGTTCCGAGCGGCTTTGCTCAACACGACCAAGCAGGCGCAGTATGCGGCCGACGGCACGGCGTACGTCAAGACGGGCGACATCCCCGCGGAATGGCTGCGCGACTCGAGCGCGCAGGTGCGCCCGTACCTGTTCTTCGCGAAGGAGGATCCCGCCGTTGCGAAGCTCCTGCGTGCCATCATTGCTCGCCACGCGCACTATCTGACCATCGACCCGTACGCCAACGCCTTTGCTCTCGACTACAGGGTCTGGGAGCAGAAGTACGAGCTCGACTCGCTGTGTTATCCGATCATCCTGGCCTGGACGTACTGGAAGACCGCGGGCGACGCCTCGATCTTCGATGCCACGATGGAGAGCGCGCTCACCAAAGCACTTGAGACGATGGAACGCGAGCAAGACCACGCGCGCTCCTCGAGCTACACGCACAAAGAGATACCGGGCGGCGGGAAGGGAAACCCCGTCGCCTACACGGGGATGATCTGGACCGGCTTCCGTCCCTCCGACGACGCCTGCGTCTACAACTACCTCATCCCCTCGGAGATGATGGCCGTGGTGGCGCTCGGCGATCTGGAGGACATCTTCCGCGAGGTCTACCGTAACGTCCTGAAGTCGGAACGGGCCAAGAGTCTGCGATCGGAGGTGCAGGACGGCATCCAGCAGTTCGGTATCGTGTTCACTCCTAACTACGGCTACGTGTACGCCTATGAAGTGGACGGCCTCGCCCACTCGGTGTTGATGGACGACGCCAATATTCCATCGTTGCTCGGGGCGCCGTATCTGGGCTATACGAAGCCCGATGCCCTGGTCTACCGGAACACGCGGCGCTTTTTGTTGTCGAAGAACGACCCGTACTACTACGCAGGGACGAATGCCCGCGGCATCGGCAGCGCGCACACACCCGACGGTTACGTGTGGCCGCTCTCCCTGCTGATGCAGGGCATGACGGCGACGTCGGACGGCGAGCGGCGGGCGGTGCTCAAGGAGCTCCTCGACAGCGATCCGGGGGATCGCTTACTGCACGAGTCCTTTGATCCAAATAACCCGGCAAAGTTCACGCGCGTGGACTTCGGGTGGCCCAACGCCCTGTTCAGCGAGTTCGTCATGACCTCGTTTGGTGGGCGGACGCCTCTGCCGCAAGGCGATACCAGCGATCTCGAGTTTCGCGGCGAGTGAGGAGCGACATGCGTAGCGCAATAACAATTGTGGTCGGTATCCAGTGGGGCGACGAAGGCAAGGGGCGCATCGTCGACGTCTTGGCCGATCGGGCCGAGATGATCGCACGCTTCGGCGGCGGCAACAACGCGGGGCATACGCTGGTCGTGGAAGGGCGCAAGGTGGTGCTGCGCTCGGTGCCCAGCGGGATCTTCCATGCCCCCAAGCCTCTGCTGATCGGCGCGGGAGTAGTGATCGATCTGGCCGGCTTCATCCAGGAACTGGACGAGTTGACGGCGATCGGCGTCGACGTTTCCCGCATCAAGCTCGATGAGCGGGCGCACCTCACGTTGCCCTACCACATTGCGCTCGATCGCCTCGGCGAGCAGGCCCGCGGCAAGGGTGCGATCGGGACCACCGGACGCGGTATCGGGCCGACGTACGTCGACAAAGCAGCGCGCAGCGGCGTGCGCGCCGCGGATCTGCGCGAACCCGAGCGTTTGGCCCAGCGCGTGCGCGCGGCGCTCGCGATCCATGGTAACCGGCTGAGTGAAGGCGGCGCGGCGATCGACGCCGGGCGCGTCCTCGACGAGCTGGCGGCGCTCTCGGCGCGCGTGGTTCCGCATCTGGTCGACGGTGTTGCGCTGGCGCACGACGTGTTGGAGCGCGGCGGAGACATCCTCTGCGAAGGAGCGCAGGGGACGATGCTCGACGTCGAGTTCGGCACCTACCCCTACGTCACGTCGTCCCATACGATCGCCGGAGGCGCCTGCGTCGGCTTGGGGTTCGGCCCAACGGCGGTACGCGAGGTCATCGGGGTAACCAAGGCCTACTGTACGCGGGTGGGCGCCGGCCCCTTCCCGTCCGAGCTCGATGACGCGGTGGGTGAACAATTGCGCGCGCGTGGCAACGAGTACGGAACGAATACGGGGCGCCCGCGGCGCTGCGGCTGGTTCGACGCCGTAGCCGCACGCTATGCGTGCCAGCTCAATGGCGTCTCCCGCATGGTGGTGACCAAGCTGGACGTGATGAGCGGTCTGGAGCGCGTGGGCATCGCCTCCGCGTACGTCAAAGATGGGCAGCCGGTCGGCGTGGATCGACTGGGCGAAGCGGGTGTCACACCGGAGATCACGTGGTATCCCGGCTGGAAAGAGGACGTGAGCGCTGCCCGGCGGGTTGAGGATCTGCCGCACACTGCGCGCACGTACGTTCAGGCGTTGGAACAAGCGACCGATACTCCAGTGGGGTGGATATCTGTCGGCGCGGAACGGTCGGCGTTGATCTCCATCACCGAGAGCGGGAGGAGGGTGTGAGAGCCGGCCCATGAGGGCCGAAGCCCCGAGCCGGGAGGGGTGCGAACCGAGGCCGTGGCCTCGAGCCGTCCATGTTTTGGGGCGGCCCGCGAACGTCGACGCGCGCTGGGATGTCCGGCGCGGGCACGCTCGCGAGGCCGAATGTTAAATAAAGCTAACCGTTTTGGCGATGATGTAAGGGAGAAGGCGGAGGTTAGACGGCCGAAACCTTACTTGTGTAGATGCGGTGCCCAAGGAGGGGCCCGTTCCTCGGCCACGGTTGGCGAGCTCCTCGGCATCGTATCGGCGCGGATACGGCGTCGGCCATAAGTAGGTGAGCTAATGGATCGCCTCTCCACCACATGGAGAGACTGGGCGGGCCGGGCGCAAGGGATCTGGGCTGAGCAGCCGCGCAACACGCGGTTTCTCGTTGGCACCGGCGCCGCTGTCCTCATCGCTACCATCGCCGTGGTGGCCTGGCTCTATAGTCCGGCACACCGCTCGTACGGCGTTCTCTTCTCCAACCTCTCAGCGCAAGACGCGGCATCGGTGATCCAGCGGCTCAGCGATGACAAGGTGCCGTACGAGCTGAGCGAGGGTGGGGGCACCGTCCGGGTCCCCATGGATAGCCTCTACGCGGAGCGGGTGAAGCTGGCCGGCGAAGGGGCGCTCAAAGGAAACGGCTCGGGCTGGGAGCTCTTCGACAAGACCAATCTCGGCATGACCACCTTCCAAGAGCAGGTCATGAAGCTGCGCGCGACCGAGGGGGAGCTCCAGCGCACGATCGAGGGGTTGACGCCGGTGCAGTCGGCACGGGTCAACATCGCTCAGCCGGAGGCCCAGCTCTATACGGCAGCTCAGCAACCTACGACGGCCTCGATCGCGGTCTCCACGAAGCCCGGGATGACGCTTCTGTCCTCCGAGGTCAGCGGCATAACCCAGTTGGTGGCGGGCGCCGTGCCCGGTCTGAAGGCGGAGAACGTGACGATCGTCGATCAGGACGGTAACGTACTCCTCCCCGATAAAGCGGCACAAGGCGGCTCCGACGACGCGATCAATCTGACGGCGGAGCAGCTCGTGGCCAAGCAGCGCTACGAGACGTCGATCCAGCAGAGCGTCCAGTCGATGCTCGACATGACTCTTGGCTCCCACCGCGCCGTAGCGCGCGTCAGCGCCGACATGAACTTCGATGCAAACTCCACCGAGAGCAAGCAATACGCGCCGCAGGGCGTGGTGCGCTCGGAGCAGCTCTCGCGCGAGCGCTACGCGGGTACGCCCGCCGGGCGACCCGCCGCGGGCGTACCGGGAACCACGTCCAATATTCCTACCTATCAGGGCGTGCAGCAGACGGCGACGGGCAACTACTCCAAGTCGCAGACGACGCGCAACTACGAGGTCACCGAGTCGACGGTCCACCACATCGATGCACCCGGCAAGGTGACGAAGCTCTCCGTGGCGGTGCTCGTGAACGTCCCGCCGGCGGCTCCGTCGGCTAACGCCGTACCCGCGGCCGGCAGCCCCACCGCCTATGCGCTCACGCCGGCCGACATCACCAAGGTGCGCAATGCCGTCTCTGCCGCCGCCGGCATCGATCCGGCACGCGGCGACTCGGTAACGGTCGAAGGTATCGCCTTCAACCCCAGCGTCTTCACCCAGCCCACGATGTTTGCGCCAGGTGCCATGCCCTTCGGACTGCCGCGCTGGGCGCTGGCTGCGCTCGTGATTCTGCTCCTGCTGGGCGGCGGTGCGACCGCTTTCCGCATGATGCGCGGGCGGCAGTTTGCTCCCTCGCTGGGAGCCGATCTGCCGACATTCGACGCGACGCTGGCCGAAGAGCTCCCGCCCTTTGAAGAGCATCCGATGCTGGAGCAGGCGCCGGGACTCGCCGCGCCGATACGCAGCGCCGCCGATCTGACGCGCGAGCAGATGATCGAGTACGTGACGACCGTGGCTCAAGAAAATCCGGATTCGGTAGCCAAATTGGTCAAGCTGTGGTTGGCGGAGTGATGAGGCGCATGAAAATGCAGGGTTCCCACGAATGGAGCGCAGCGCAATGAGTGGGATAAAGCAATCGCGCGTCGCGCGGATTGCGCTCCCGGAGGGGCTTTGGGAGCGGAAGGGTTCCCACGAATGGAGCGCAGCGCA
>SCRA01000071.1 GCA_004297985.1 bacterium
CGAGCTGTTCTTCGCGACCTGATCCTTCAGGCCGGCGACATCCTTCTGCAGGTCCTTGATATCGGACCCATATTCGTCGACGAGCTTCTTGACAGCAGCGATGTCGTCGGCGTTGACCTTCGCGGCCTCCTCGGGCTTCGCGAGCTCTTCCTCGAGCTTCTTCACGACGCGCTCAGTGAGCACGGCCGCTTCGTAGCGCGTGAGAGGGCGCTGACCCTTAAAGTAACCGCCGGGATACCCTTCGATCAATCCATCGGCATAGAGCTTCTGGATCGACTGGTACGCCCAGCTATTCGTGGGGACGTCACGGAACGGATTCTCCTGGGCCATCGCCGGCGCGACCGTAGTCGCCGCCAATGCCGCCACGAGAAGCCCTCCGTAAAGTCGCGACTTCACAGAAAGCACGGGTTGCCTCCAATTTTCAATAGGGCGAGCTGTCCATTGTTTCGCTCGCCTCCACCGTGACTTTACCAGGGGAGAGCCACCCGGACAACTATCTTTGTCTATATTGTCGAATAAAGTTAGTTATGGCTAGGCAGCTAGGCGCTCGGCTTCACGCTGGAAGATCTCGAGGAGCGCTCCCGCCGCAGGGCTGGGGATACGATCTTCGCGCCAGCCGACGTGAACGCTGCGCATCAGCGGGGCGCCGGCGAGCCGGACCATCGCGGTGCCGCCGGGTATCTGTTCGCACGACGACGCCCCTACCAGGGTCGCCCCCAAGACCGGCACCAGCCGGGCACGCCCGGCGTCGCCGCCTCCTCCCTCGATGATCGTGCCCAGCTCGATGCCGGCCGCGCGGAAGGTGCTGTCGACCACTTGGCGGAGCGCATAGCGCCGCGCCGGAAGCACGACATCGAGGCCTTCGAGTTCGGCGAGATCCACTTCGCCGCGGCCGGCGAGCACGTGGTGGTCGGCGACCAAGAGGCAGAGCTCCTCATCGTAGAGGCGAGCGAGGTGGAGGCTAGCGGCCGCGCCCGCAGCAGGGAAGACACCGATGTCGAGACGCCCTAGGCGGACGCCCTGCGCGATCTCCGGCTCCCCTTGCTCGTCGAGAACGAGCTCGGCCTCGCCGTACTCATGCTGGAAAGCGCGCAACACGCCGGTCAGCAGCTCGTTCCGCAGCGAGGGAAAGACCCCGCAGGCCACGCGCGCCTCCATCAGCTCCCGCCCCCCAGCGGCGCGCAGTTCCAGGCGCTGAAGGCCCGAGATAATCTGCCGAATGTCCTCGAGGATGCGCCGGCCCACCGGGGTCAGCAGCACGCGCTTGCCCGTCCGCTCGAAGACGGGCACCCCGATCTGCAGCTCGAGGCGCCGAATGTGATGGCTGACGGCGGGCTGGGTGATGCCGAGCGCCTCGGCGGCTGCGGTGAAGCTCCCCGACTCGTAGACGGCATTGAAGCACCGGACCTGCTGAAGGTCGATCGCCATGCCTACATATTCGTGTAAACGGGGCCTTCCCCGCCCTGCGGGGGCACCCAGGTGATGATCTGATAGGGATCGGCGATGTCGCAGGTCTTGCAGTGCACGCAGTTGGTGAAGTTGATCTGCAGATGGCCGGTATACGAGCCGTCGGCTTGTTTTTCGAACATCGGCTCGTAGACTTTCGCCGGGCAGAAGTGCTGACAGGGATTACCGTACTCCTCCGTGCACTGGTCGCGGCAGATGCTGGTATCGGCGACGTGGAGGTGGCACGGCTGGTTCTCCTCGTGGATCGTGCCGCTCTTGTAGACGTCTGTCAGCTTGTCGAACGTGGTGACGCCGTCGAAGGTGATGCGCTCCTCGCGTTTCTCGGGCAGCTCGGAGAGCTTCTTCATGTATTCGTGACCGGGCTTATTAGGCAAGCGGTCGCTCATGCCGAAGCCGCGCCCGCCGCTGACCATGCCCAGTCCAACGTTCAACATGCCGCTGAAGAGGCCGTGTTCGAAGCCTTGGTGGAAGTTGCGCGCCCCCCACAGCTCCTGCTTGATCCACGACGCCTCGATCCGGCTGCGATACGCCGCCAATTGCTGGGCGTCGAAACGCTTGGCAAGCAGAGCGTCGAACGCCGTCTCGGCCGCAAGCATGCCGCTCTTCATCGCCAAGTGGATACCCTTGAGGCGCGCGCCGTTGAGGAAGCCGCCGGTGTCGCCCACCAGCAGCACGCCGTCGGCGTAGGGGCGGGGCATTGCCCACCAGCCGCCTTCGGGGATCGCCTTCGCCCCATAGCGCGTGAGTTCCGCGCCCTCGAGCATCGCCTTGATCGCCGGATGGGTCTTGAATTTCTGCAGGAAGTAATGCATGTCGGTCGAGGGGTCGCGGTAGTCGAGCCCCGTCACGAAGCCGATGTCCAGCAGATCGCCCTGCATGCCGTAGATGAAGCCGCCGCCGAACGTCTCGCCGGGCAGCGGGAAGCCCATCGTGTGGATGACATGACCGGGCTGCACGCGCCCCGGCGGGCACTTCCAGATCTCCTTGACGCCGGTGGCGTAGACCATGGGATTGGCTTCGGCATCCAGGCGCAGACGCGAGATCAACGTCTTGGTGAGCGAGCCGCGCGGCCCTTCGCCCAGTACGGTGACCTTGGCGAAGAGGTCGGGTCCGGGCTCGTAATTCGGCTTGGGGTTACCGTCTCTATCCACGCCCTTGTCGCCGATGCGCACGCCGGCCACGCGGTCGCCGTCGTAGAGCAGCTCCTGGCCGGGGAACGACGGGAAGACGTCGACGCCGGAGGCTTCGACCAGGCCCGCCAGCCAAACCACCAGCTTGTTGAGCGACGCGACGTACTTACCGTGGTTGTTGAGCATTGGCGGCACGACGGGCGCCTTGATCGTGCCCCCGCCGGTGAGGAACCACAGCTCGTCGCCCGTGACCTGGGACTCTACGGGACAGCCGCGCTCGCGCCAATCGGGGATGAGCTCGTCGATGGCGCGCGGATCCATCACGGCACCGGAGAGACCATGCTGCCCCACTTCGCCGGCCTTGTCGATGACCATGATCGAAAGCTCGCCCAAACTCTCGGTTTGGCCGGCTGCGGCGCGTGCTTCGTGCGCGTCGACGAGTTGCTTGAGGCGCAACGCCCCCGCTAGACTCGCCGGCCCCGCACCGACGAAGAGTACGTCCACCTCTAGACTATCGCGCTCGGCCATCTCGTTCGCTCTCGCTCCCACGTCCCGGAGTACGTCACCACGGCATCGGCCGGGGCCCGCGTCAATGTGATAATTTTAATATACCCGTCCACGGACCTGCCGAAGCCCCTAGCCCGGCTCCGGCGGGCCCTACTTCTCGCCGCCCGCGCGGACCCCCGCGGCGCGTTCGTACTGTTGGGCGACCACCGTATAGTCCTCGCTGCCGTGGCCCTCACTGGAGGCGTTCTGGTAGAGCTGCTCACAGAGCGCCGTCACGAACATCGGCACGCCCAATGCGCGGCCGGAGGAGAGCGCGGCACGCACGTCCTTGCGCAGCAAGTCGAGCGCAAAGCCGCCGTCGTAACTCCCCGAGAGCCACGTCTTCGGCAGCCACTCGTTGAGCAGATAGTTGGAGGCGGTGGCCGAGGCCAACACTTCGCGCACCACGCCGAGATCGGCGCCCGCCTTCTTTGCGAAGATCAAGCCTTCGACATTCGCGAGCATCGTCACCGCGATGATGGTCTGGTTGACCAGCTTCACCGTTTCGCCCATGCCCAGCGGCCCGCAGTGACGGGGATTGCCCATGCCTTTGAGCACCTGCTCGGCGCGCGCGAAATCTTGCGCGTCCGCGCCGGCCATGATGGCCAGCGTACCGCTGGCGGCACGCGTGGGGCCGCCGGAGACCGGTGCGTCGACCATGGCGATGCCGTGCTCGTGCAGACGCGCGCCGAAGGCCTGCGTCGAGGTCGGCGCGATGGTGGAGCAGTCGATGACCAAACTCCCGCGCGCGGCCCCCGCTACCACGCCGCGCTCGCCGAAGAGAACCTCTTCGACTTGCGGAGCGTCGGGCACGCAGAGCACCACGACCTCACTGGCAGCCGCCACGCCCCTGGGATCGACGCCGTCGACTGCTCCGGCGGCAACCAGCCGCCCGAGCGGCGCGCGGTTACGGTGCGCGCAGACCGTCAACGAGAAACCGGCGCGCAGCAATGAAGCGCTCATGGGTTCGCCCATGGCGCCCAGACCGATGAACCCAACCGTCGTGGACAAGGCAGACACTCCTCTCGCAAGCAACGCGCCACTGTTCGCCTTCACGAGCCGCCACGCTTCTCGGTCCACGAAAAGGAATGCGGGGCGAAGCCCGCGGAGCTGGCGAATAAGGTCTGTGCACAAGAGGAGGGGGTTACAGATGAAGGTCCACCTTGCGTACGGTCGTCACGGTATCGATGCCGAACTTCCCGATTCCGCCGTCGTGATCGAGCCCATCGACGCCCCCGCGCTCCCCGACGAGCACGCCGCCGTGGAAACAGCGTTCCGCGCGCCCATCGGAACGCGCCCGTTGCGCGAGATCGTCGGCACCGGTGATCGCGTCTGCATCGTCACTTCCGACATCACGCGCGCCACGCCCAACGAGCGCCTCATCCCGTGGGTCCTCGACGAACTCGCGCATGTCCCCACGGAGCAGATCACCGTGCTGATCGGCCTGGGTTCGCATCGCGCGCAGACGGACGAGGAGATTATTCAGATGTTCGGCGCGCAGACGGCGCATCGCGTGCGCATCGTCAACCACGACGCCTTCGATCTCGAGCAGACCGTTGCGGTGGGAACGACCGCGGAGGGACAACTCGCGCGCCTTCACCGCGAGTGGGTCGAGGCCGACAAACGCATCGTGGTCGGCTTCATCGAGCCTCACCTCTACGCCGGCTTCTCAGGCGGCGCCAAAGGCATCATGCCGGCGATCGCCGACATCGACACCATCACCTGCTTCCACAACGCACGCAAGGTTTCGGATCCCGCGACGACGTGGCTCAACCTCGAGGGGAGCCCCGTGCAGCGGATGGCGCGCGAAGTCGCCGCGATGTGTCCGCCGGACTTCTGCGTCAACGTCACGCTCAATCGCACCAAGGGGATCACGGGGGTCTTCTGCGGCCACTACATCGAGGCGCACCGCAAGGGCTGCGAGTTCTGCCGCGAGACGGCCTCACGTCCGATGCCGGAACGCTTCGACATCGTCGTCACCACCAACGGTGGGTATCCGTTGGATCAGAATCTCTATCAGTCGATCAAGGGACTCACGGCGGCCATGGGCATCGTCAAGAAAGGCGGCACCATCGTGCTAGCCTGTGAATGCAGCGATGGGCTCCCCGACCACGGCAACTTCAAGGAACTGATTCGCAGCCGTGCGACGGCGCACGACCTGCTGCAGATGATCCTCACGCCCGGCTTCAAGACGTTCGATCAGTGGAGCGCGCAGAGCATGGCACAGGTCCTGCTCCACGCCAAGATTCAGATCAAGAGCCTGCTGGACGACCACGTCGTGCGCTCCGCACTGCTCGAGCCGATCCACGACGTGGGCGAGGCCGTCGCGCAGACGCTGCGCGCGGCGGGGCCGAACGCCACCGTCGCCGTACTTCCCGAGGGACCGTATACCGTGCCGTTCATCGGCGTCGAGAGCGCAATCTAGCGCGTTCCGGGGAGCCTTTGATCGATAGTCAGACCAAGGCGCCAAGAGGCGACGTGTACTTCTTAACGTACATGAGCCTCTTGGCAACGATGGGATGACGTCGAGCAAAGGTTCCCCTAAGGGAAGCCGAGGTGGCAGACCTTGGCCTTCTCCTCCGCCGACTGCTCGATCTTCTCCGCCGGCTGGCGATCGATCACGTCGAAGACGTCGTAGGGGTCGCTCACCGGCGGCTTGGAGCGCACCTTCGCCACCCACACCGGCCACATCAACTGGTGATCGACGGCGCGGAAGTATGCGTCGCCGGGGAAGAAACCCGTGAACTTCGCCCCCTCCAGCGAACGCGCCATCTTGGCGGCATCTTTGCCGCCTGCCTTCTGGATCGACCAGATCAGGCGATCGAGCATAATGTAGCCGAACGTGTTGTAGTTCGTCGGCGGCTTACCGGAGCTCTTGCGCGTTGCCTTGACGAAGTCCACGGCGGCAGTATCGCTCTGCGGGAAGACCAGATCGCTGTGGTAGTACCATTCCGTCGAGCCGTAGCCGACGCGTGCCTCCTCCGGCAATGTCCAGACGTACTCGAGTGAGAGCTGCGGCGTGCAGATGGGGAACTTCGCGATCAGCCCGAACGAGCCGGCTTGCTTGAGCATGTTGACGTAGTCGGCCCCCTGCACGAGCGCGAGGATCACGTCCGGCTTTGCGGCGGCAACCTTCGTGAGGTAGGGACTGAAGTCGGCCGTCCCCAGCGGCACCAGATCGTTACCGACCAGCTCTCCGCCGATCTTCGCCAGCACGTCCTTGTAACCGTCGACGAGCGCGTGGCCGTAGGCGTAGTCGGGCGTGATCGCATACCACTTCTTGCCGAATTTCTGCGAGAAGCTGTAGCCGCTGGCGTGGGTGAGCATCCATGTGCTGTGGCCCACGCGGAACGTGGTCCAGTGGCAATTTGCGCCGGTGATCGCGTCGGCGCTGCCGCACGAGATGTAGACCATCTTGTTCTCAGCGGCCGCGTTGCTGACGGCGAGGACCACCGAACTGTTGACGCTGCCCGAGAGCGCAACGACTTTGTCCTCGTTGACCAGCTTTCGCACTTTCTGCACGGCGACGCCGGGGTTGTTCTGGTCGTCCTCGACGATCAGTTCAACGCGTTTGCCGAGTACGCCGCCGCGCGCGTTCCACGCCGCGACCGCCATCTGGGCGCCGGCCAACTGGTGGCTGGCCAATCCCGCATAGACACCGGTAAGCTCGGCCACCATACCGAGCTTGAGCGTGTCGGCTGCCTCGCCGCGCTCGCGAATGATGGCAGGAAACCCCGCGGCGACCGCCGCAACGGCGGCGCCTTTGACCAGTGCGCCGCGTGAGAGCTGATGCATGAAGGCTCGACCCCCTGAGAGATGAGGTGATGAGAGTTAACGACTCAAGCATGCTTCCACGCCATCCGCGCGTCTCATTCCCGTGACGTGAAGTGGAGCGCGGTACGCACGGCCAGCACGAGCGCCCCCACGCGCGTCTCCCATGCTCCCAAACCCGGCGACTCGAAGGTGAACGAATGCGGAACTCCATGCGATGCCGCCCACACCGAGTACGGACTTCCGCCGATGATCGCCCCCGGATCGTGCCCCAGCGAGCGCACCCAGCCGCGCTCCAGCCGCCAGAGACCGAGGCGCCCGGCCTCCTCGCTGGAGAGGCCGAGATCGACCTCGCGCAGGTCGTGCTGGATGGGGATGCCGGCGGACTCGAGCCGCTCCACCAGGTCCGCCGCGCGATGTTCACCTACGGCGATGCGCTCGTAGCAGTAGAACGCCGTGGTCTCGGGGTCTTCGTGGAGATCGAGCGCGAGGATCGGTGTGCGGCTAGGCCAGGAGTCGGCTACCGCGCGGCTCTCGGCGGTCATCTCGCCGCCATAGGATCGGTTGATGTCGCGCCCCCCGCCGTTACGGCGCGTTCCCATACGGTAGCCCGCGGGATTCGTGCACGGCCATAGCGCGTAGGAGAACTCCTCGGGCAAGCCCTCGCGCACCACCTGCAGCAGCGCGCTGGGCCCCGCCGGCTCGTCACCGTGAACTCCCGCAGAGATCGCGACCAACGGCGCACCTGGGCGCTCGATCACCGCGTGAAGGAGCTCCTCCTCTCCAGCGGGCAGGCTGCTGAGGCGTACGATACCGCTATCGGCGAGCTCCGCCCACGCGGAGACGAGCGCCTCGTACTCAGGTTTCAGAACGGGAGGGGTCATGCTCCCCGTTTCGCTGCCCCGGCACAATCCCCGCCGTGCCGGCGGCCCAGCGCCTAGCGCGCGCGAGATCCTCTTGCGTATCGACGTCGAAGAGCGCGCCCGCATCGTCCAGCTCCACGCGCGCGACGGCAGCGCCTGGTGCGTCGCGCAATTCGCGCAACGACTCTCCATCGGGCGCCTGCTCCAAGCGCGCGCGCATCGAGGGGCCGAAGACGACGGGGTGCGCCGGTATGCCGCCCACGACCGGATAGACGATCTCGGCTTCGCCGCCGCGATAGCGCTCGATCACGCGATCGACCACTTCGCACGTCAGGAATGGCCGGTCGGCCAGGATGACGGCCAGCGCAACCCCTCGCGGCGCCGCACATGCGCCCAGGCGCGCACTGGAGGCGAGGCCGCGCTCGGGCGCCGGTTGGCGCACGATCGTCGTGACGTGCGCCGGGGGGCCGGAGCGGCGCAGGCTACCCTCACTCTCGGCGCCGACGACCACGACGGTAGGATGGTGGCGGCAGGCATCGAGCGCGCGTTCCAAGAGCGTACGCCCTTCGATCGTTTCGGCAAGCTTAGGACGGCCCATGCGCAGCGCACGTCCAGCAGCCAGCAGCACGATGGCCACGTCGCGCGCGGGCGGCTGCATCAGAGGCGCTCGGCCAGTTCGGCGGCCGCCCCGCGCAGCCACTCTCCGAGCGCGCTCATCTCCTGCTTGTGCAACATGCCGACCCCGCCGACCACCCAGACCATCCCCGCGATCCTTCCGGCGCGCACGACGGGTGCGGCTACGGCGCGAACGCCTTGCAGGTACTCCTGATCGTCGCACGCATAGGGCACGCGCGCCCCGGCCAGCAGCACCTTGCCGAGCGCCCCGGCATTGCGTGGAAGGCGCATGCCGACGGGTGCAGTCTGCGCGAAGCCGCTCTCCTTGCCGGCGCGTGCCAGGATCGTCACCCCGTCTGCGTCGGGAACGCCGAAGTAGCACGTCAGCTCCGGCTGCTCGTGCGCGATGCGGTCGAGCACGGTCTGCACGCCGTGTAGATCGGGGCCCGCGCCGGCCGCCGTCAGCTCGTGCAGCTTGGTGCCGATGCGCAGCGAGCCGTCTGCGGCGGTAGCAAGAGCGTCTACGCCGATCAGGCTGCGCACCACGGCGTGCACGGAGCCTTTGCTGACACCCAACTCGCGCGCCAACGCCGAGATGCTGCGCGTCCCCGCGGCGACGCGCTCCAAGACCACGAACGCCCGCCCAACGGCGGGGGCCGGGAGATCGGTCCTCCATCTCGAGACCGCAGACTGCTCGACTGCGCTCATCGGCTGCCTCCCGTCAGAGCGTTGCGTCCATGACCTCCGCGATGTGCCGCACGTCCACGTTCATTCCCCGCTCCGCGGCTCCACGCCGGAGATGGAGCAGACAGCCGGGATTGCCCGTCACCACCAAGCGCGCCCCCGTGGCCTCGATCCGCTCGAGCTTCTGCCGCAGCAACTCGTTGGCGATCTCGGGATGCGTCAGGTTGTAGATGCCGGCGCTCCCGCAACACTGATCGTCGCCCAGCTCGCGGAAGTCGTCGGAGCACCCCTTGAGCAGGCTGCGTGGCTCCGCGCGGATCCGTTGCGCGTGCGCCAAGTGGCAGGCATCCTGATACGTGACCGGTACATCGAGCACGCGTGTTGCGGCGACCCCGCGCGTGGCCAGGGCCTGGCTCAAATCGAGAACCCGCGAAGCAAACCGCTCCGCCCGCTCGCGCCACGGGTCGTCCTGCTCGAAGAGGTGGGCATACTCCTTCAACTGCGCCCCGCATCCGGCACTGTTTGAAACGAAATACTCCGCCCCGCTGCGCTCGAATGCGTCGATGGTCGCGCGGGCCATGTCCTTGGCGGCTTGGCGCTCACCTGCGTGGACGTTGAGTGCCCCACAGCAGCCGCCATGCGGGGGAACCAGCCGGTAGCCCGCCTTGCGGAGCACCGATTCCGTCGCCCGATTGAGGTGCGGAAGCATCGCCTCCATCATGCAGCCGGTCAACGCCATCACGAGCGGCGCGGTACCGCTCTCCGGCGCTCCCCCTGGGCGAGGCTCCCGGCGCACGGGAATAGGCGCCCGCGGCCGGGGAAGCGCCGCCTCCCAGGCGCGCAGGCGCCGCGGGAGCAAGCCGGCCAGAGCCCGCAGCGGCGAACCGGCATAGAGGCGCGGGAAGGCAAAAACCGCGCGCGTCAGCCAGGGGCGCGGTAGGATGACTCGGTTCAGCAGCCAGCGCAGGAGGCGCCAACGGCGCGGCGTCACCCCCGCCGCCTCAACCTGCGCGCGGCCCGCCTCCACGAGCTCGCCGTAGGGCACGCCGGAGGGGCAGGCCGTCTCGCAGGCACGGCAGTCCAAGCAGATGTAGAGGTGGTCGGCGATCAGCTCGGAGAGCGGCATCTGCTCCTCGCGCACCTGACGCATCATGAAGACGCGCCCGCGCGGTGAATCCATCTCGCGGCCAAGTACGCGGTAGGTGGGGCAGGCGTTGAGACAGAGCCCGCAGTGCGTGCAGGTATTCAGTCCCTCGCTGCTCGGCGCCGCCACGCCTTCGAGGTAGTTGCCCAGATCGATCGTCTCGCCGGACATCGTCATCCCTCATCCAACTGGTCGTAGATGGTACGCCCGGCATTGCAGCGCCGGGCCGGATCGAGCGCGTTCTTGAGCATGGGGAACATCGTGCGCCCGCCTTCGATCTGCTCGATTCGCCACCAGCCAAGGAGCCTGCGCAGGCCGTCGTCCGCCCGGCGCACGTGCGCGTGGCCGCGCGCTTCGACCGCGCCCCGCAAAACCGGCATGAGACCGTCCTCCCCGAGCGCCTCGCCGAAGATCTCGACGATGCCAACCCAGGGCCGCGCGACTGCGCGCTGATCGGGCGCAAGCGACGCCAACACGCTCGCCGTCTGCGCCGGGGGGACGCCCACGCGCAGCCAGGTCCGCGCACCGGCGGGCTTGCGGGCCTGTTCCACTACTTCGTCGTGCCCGGCTTCGCGCGTGGAGCATCCCGCGTTACGCGCAGCCTCCCCGCACTCGCGTATCAACCGTTCGACGATCACGCCGTCGCCTTCCGCCAGCGCGTAGAGCGTCCACCCGTCCTCCGTGCGCACGACCTCGATGGCCGCGAAGGGCAGCGCACGCTCCCGCAACGCACGCCATGCCGCCGCGACGGCATCGAGCGTGCCCGACAGCGCCGTGCTCGTGCCGCGCGCGGGCTGCGGCTGCACTTTGAACGTCGCTTCGACGATCATGCCGAAGGCGCCGGCGCTTCCCACGTAGCCCTTGGTGAGATCGTAGCCGGCCACGTTCTTCACGACGTCTCCGCCGAAGCGCGCTACTTCTCCGTTGGGCAGTGCCACGCGCACGCCGATCAGCGCATCGCGCACGCCACCCCAGCGCGTCCGCAACGGGCCATTGTCGTTCGACGCGATCAGACCGCCCACGGTGCCCTGTGGCCAGGGATCGAGCGGCAGTCGCTGGCCTTCCCGCCCAAGCGCCGCCTGAACGTCGGCCAGCGGCGTTCCGGCGCGCACGCAGATCGTGAGGTCTGCGGGCGTATAGCGTACGATGCCGCTCAGTGCCGCGCTGTCAAGAGCAACGACGGGGCTGCGCGCAGGCGGAAACCAGGCATCGCGCGAACCGCTGCCCACGATCGCCGTGTTGCCGCCCGTGCTCGCTTCGTGCAGCATCCGCGACGCTTCGTCGTACGAGCTGGGACACAGGCGCTCCATCACGTTCATCAGTACGCATCCCCTACTGCTGCGTTGCGCTCTGCGAGCTCCTGCATCTGCGTCATCGTCTTCTGACGTTTCCCACCTTCGGCACAGCCAAGGCCGCTGGGCAGCAGCTTGTAGGGATTGAGCGTATGCCCTGGATCGCAGGCATCGCGGAAGGCCGTGAACGCGGCGAGCGTCGCCTCGGGGAACTGCAGAACCATATAATCGCGCTTCTCCATCCCCACGCCGTGCTCTCCCGTAATACTTCCGCCCGCCTCCACGCAGGCGCGCAGAATCTCCTCGCCGGCCGCGATGGCCCGCTTGGCTTGGCCGGGATCGCGATCGTCGAAGAGGATCAGCGGATGGAGGTTTCCATCTCCCGCGTGGAAGACGTTGGCCACGCGCAGGCCGACCTTGCGTGCCGCCTCCTCCACGCGCTCGAGGACTTCGGGAAGGCGCGTGCGCGGGATGACGCCGTCCTGCACGTAATACGACGGACCGATGCGCCCCATCGCTCCGAAGGCCTTTTTGCGCCCTTTCCAGAGCGCCTCGCGCTCCTCGTCGTTCTGCGCAACGCGCACCTCGGAGGCGCCGTTGGCACGACAGATCTCGACGACGCGCGGCGCAGCGTCCTCCACCTCTTCACGCAGTGCCTCCAGCTCTAACAGCAGCACGGCGCCCGCGTCTACGGGGTAGCCCGCGTGGGAGAACGCCTCGATGGCGGCGAGCGCGGTATGGTCCATCATCTCCATGGCCGTGGGCACGATGCCCGAGGCGATCACCGCGCTCACCGCTTCGCTCGCGGCACGGCAGGAGTCGAAAGCGGCGAGCATCGTTCGCACGCACTCCGTTTTGCGGACGATGCGGCAGAGGATCTGCGTGACGACGGCGATCGTCCCCTCGCTGCCGCAGGTCACGCCCACGAAGTCGGGCCCCGGCGGGTCGGGGGCCGGCGAGCCGATGCGCACGCGCTCGCCATCGGCCATCACGAGTTCGATCTCTAGCACGTGATTGGTCGTCACACCCCCGGTAAGCGTGTGGGGACCGCCGCTGTTCTCCGCGACGTTGCCGCCGATGGTACAGGCGCCTTGGCTCGAGGGATCGGGCACGTACTGGAAGCCTAGCGGGGCGACGTGTTTGGTGAGATCGAGGTTCACCAGGCCCGGCTGGACGGTAACCGTCTGGTTCTCCGTGTCGACGGCGAGGATCGCCTTCATGCGCGCTGTCGAGAGCACCACGCCGCCGCAGAGCGGAATCGATCCCCCCGAGAGCCCCGTCCCCGCACCGCGCGGCGTCAGGAAGACGCCCTCCTCGTGGCAGAGGCGCACCACGCCCGCCACCTGCTCCGCCGTACGCGGAAGCGCGACGGCCATCGGCAGCGCGCGGTCGATGGAGCCGTCGTACATGTAGAGCCGCAACTGCTGCGGCTCGGTAAAGAGCCCGTCATCGCCGACGACGGCGCGCAGGCGCGCGATGAAGTTCGATGGTTGCTCGCTCATTGCGTCCCTCTTCTCCCTCGATGATACGACGCGCATCGTCCAAATCGTTTGCGTGAAGCGCAATTTTTGGGAAACGCGCAATGCGCCCTCTCGGAGCCGGCCGCCGATCGCCGGGCGACTCAGGTGGCCGCGGACGGTGAAACGATGCGAACCAGCTTGAAGCCCTTGCGGGCGACGCGTACGGCAAGACGAGACACCTCTCGCCCCAGGGCCTCCCCGGGGGCATCCCAGCCGTCCTCGTCGGCCACGGTGAGCGTGTAGCGCTCCGCCTCCTCGAGCAGCCCGGAGAGATCAACCGGCACGGTGGTGGGGTACTCGGCCGTACTGCCCACGCAGAGCAGCAGCTCACCGCGCTTGCGCAGCGCTATCACCTCGGCGTCCTCGTTGAGCGAGCGCACGCGGGCCGTCACGTCGTCCTTATAGTGGCGGTGCGGGTCGCGCGGCGCGGGCTCACCGCCCGAGAAGAACTGCAGATGCCCCTCGATCCGTGCCGCGAACCAAGTCAGGCACTTGCCGAGCAGCGGCAGGTTGGCGATCGCCAGCCACGGCCACTCGGCGGGGACCAAGGGCTCGTAGTGGCGGCTCTGCAGCAAGTTGATGCCGCACATACCCTCGATGGCCGCCCAGAGGTAACGCGGCGGCTCCCACGGCGAGAGGCGCATCCCGCGGTTGGTGAGCGACTCGCCGTCGAACCACTCGCTGAACTGGCCGGGAACCGTCCAGTTGGTCTTCGGGTCCGTGGTGTAATGCTCGTAAGACGAGCGCAGCGCGCGCACCATGCCCGTGCTGTCGTGAAACGCAGCGGCGAACGCGTACCAGAAGTTGACGCCGGGCCAGACCCCGCCCAAGAGGCCGAGGTTCTTCGATGGATGATAGTCGGGGCTGCCGCGCGGCACGGTGCGTAATCCCGCCGCCGTCCAGAAGTCTTCCTCCTGGAGCCGGCGCATGACTTCGCGCGCCGCCGCGTCGTCCGCGACGCCGAACATCACGGGAAAAACCATATCGGAGGTGACGTCGGTTCGCGCTACGCCGTCTGCGTCGTGCGCCAAGAGGTAGAGGTGCGTGCGCCGATCGCGCAGGTGTTCGTTGATCGCCGCCTTCAGCTCCGCGGCGGCTTGCCGGTAGCGCTCGGCGTCGCCCTTCTCTCCCAGCCGCTCGGCGAACATCGCCCCCTCGCGCAACGCAGCGTAGCATTCGGCGTTGATCTCCGTGACCGCGCCGGAGAGCGTGTAGTTGGGGATCACGTTGCGCCACGAGCACACGCCCCACACGTTCTCGCCGCGCGCCGTGCAGAAGACCAGACCCCGTTCGTCACGCTGCGTCAGAATATACTCATCGGCACTGCGCACATGCGGGTAGATCTCGCGCGCGAACTCGTCGTCGCCGGTGGCGTGGATGTGGTGCACGCATGCCAAGACGAACAGCGGCGTGTCGTCGTTGATGTTGAGCCCGTAGTCCTCCACGTCCGCCGTCAGGCCGTTGTAGTATTCGGGGACCTTTCCGCTCTCGTATTGCGCAGCGGCGACGCGGCGCAAGAGCGCGCGCGAGAACTCGGGCTTGAGGTAGTCGCAGCCGTAGACGAACCACGCCACGTCACGCACGACGACGTTCGAGCTCACCCCGGGTTCGTTGGTGAAGGCCAGCCCCGTATTGGGGTAGTCGACCATGACGCGCAGCATGTTGACCTTCGACCACGCCACACCGTGGTTGATCACCGGATCCGGCGTCGAGATGCGTGCGAGATCGACACCGGCGCGGTAGAAGGCCACGGTCTTCTCCAGCGCCGATACGTAATCGCCTTCGCGCTCCACGGTGGCCAGCGCCGCCTCTTCGCCGTCCGGCTCAAAGGCCACGAAGTAGGCGAACTGGTCCTCGCCTCCCGGCTCCAGCACGACGTCGACGGCGATCTCGGCGACCAGGTTCCCCACGGAACCGGTGTCGCCATCGAGCGGAGCCATCAACAACGGGTCGGCGGAGCGCGCATGATCGAGGCTCGCGCCAAAGCGCGACGGGCGGCGGCTGGCGGCAAAAGCGCGCGTCCACGTGGGATTCTCCTCGCTGGATACCAAGAGCACCCCCTCGCGCTCCGCCCAGCGCGCGCGAAAATTGCGCTCCGGGCGCTGCGACGGGTCGACTTCCGGTTTCAATTTGGTCGCCAACACGCAGAGCAGGTGGTGGCGCACGCCGCTGGCGTTGTGGATCGTCACCTCCAGGAAGAAGCCCGGCGGATCGCCGCGGAGACCGTATCGCGGCACGAAGACGCGCTCACGCACCTGGAGGTGCCCTTGAAGCTCGAAGCGGTGCTCTTGATAGGCCGGCTGAATCGTAAACTCGCCCACGCCCAACTGTCCCAGCGGCGTCAGGGCGTGGTGGCCCGTGCCGGCGGCCGCTCTGCTCCAGGCGGGCTCGATGAAGCGGTAGTCATGGCTGGCGTAGCGGACGATGCTGCTCCAAGTGACCTGCTTGGCCGCACGCACGTCGAAGAGTGCTTGAGGGTAACCCGTGCCGCGTAACGTGAGCCACGCGGTGGAGTTGCCCAGACTGGAGCCCATCGAGAGCTGATCGTCACGCACGACGTAGAGCGGGGGCTGGCCTCCAGGGACGACAATCAAAGAATCCATACGCCTGTATGGATTCCCGCTCGCGGAGAAGGCTCCGCTAGGTTATCCCGCAGGCGGGGCTCCCCCAAGCCCTGCCTGCGGAATGCATGTCAGCGCCGCGGCATGAATCTCGGGCGCCGCTGATCGTCCTCGGCCTCGCCGACCGCGACCTCGAGCACCGAGGCCAGCGCCTCCGCGAACTCGACGTGCTGGTCGGCCGTCGCGGCCCGCGCCTGCTGGATGACCTGCTCGAAGCCCGGCCGGCGCTCCGCCGGCAGCGCCGCGACGCGCCAAGTGAGGGCCCGAAGATTCGCTTCCACCAGATCTGCGGCCTCCCGCGGATCGACGACCTCCCGCTCCTTGAACAGCATGCGCCGCCCTCCCGTCCGACTCTCAGGATAGCCGGGATGTGCGCCTCGCGGCATCCGGGAAATCACCTAATTGTTCGGTAGCCCTCTTGCCAATGGGCTGCTAGAGGCGGTCGCCGGGGCGCGGCCCGAGGATCCGCCAGCGGCCGGCGGCCAGGCTCTCCAGCTCTTCCGGGGAGCCCGTAAGGACGGGGAAGGTGTGGTGGTGCATGGCCACCACCGTGGGCGCTTGAAGGAACTCACAGGCCTTGGCCGCCTCGCGCGGCCCCATCGTGTAGTGGCCGCCGATCGGCAGGAGCGCGACCTCGGGGCGATAGAGCTCGTGGATGAGCGCCATGTCCGAAAAGACATTGGTATCGCCCGCGTGGTAGAGCGTGAGGCCGTTGTCAAACGCGACGACGTAGCCGCAAGGATCGCCGCCGTAAACGATCTTGCCCTCGTCCAAGATGCCGCACGAGTGGTCGGCGTGGACCATGGTGACTTTGATGCCGTCCAGTTCGATCGTACCGCCCTTGTTCATGCCGATCAGGTTGGCCTCGGCTACACCCTTGGCGCCTAACCAGACACTGGTTTCGAAGTTGCAGACGAAGACGGCGCTCGGGTGCGTGGCCGCGATTTCAACGGCGTCGCCGATGTGGTCGTAGTGCCCGTGCGTGATCAGCACGTAGTCGAGGGAAGGGATCCGCTTGAGACTCTGCGGAACGGCCGGGTTGCCTTGAACCCAGGGATCGATCAGGATCCGCTTGCCCGTATGGCTCTTGATCGTGAACGTGGCATGACCAAGGTAGGTGAGCTCAGTGTCGCGCATCGTCCCCTCCTCCACGAAGTACGACCAACCGATACTAGGCCACGCTCGATACGCCCTCCAAGGCCTCCTCGGGAAGCTCGCTTGGCGCCCGCACCGCCACCGGTTCGACCAGCCAGAACGCAGCCGCCGATGCCGGCCAGGCACGCAGCAGGGTCCGCGCCATTTCGCTCTCGGTGCGCTCGGCATGCACCTCCAGCAGCATCCGCACTCGCTCCACGCGGCGCGGGTCGCCGCCCAAGCGCGTCGCGCGCACGGCCGTTCCCGCGAAGCGGGCCGGGAAGGCACCCTCCGCATCCAACACGTAGGCCACGCCGCCCGTCATGCCGCTGGCAAAGTTGCGCCCCGTGGGCCCGAGGATAACGACCTCGCCGCTGGTCATGTACTCGCACCCGTGGTCGCCCACGCCGCCCACGACCAACGACGCCCCGGAATTGCGCACAGCGAAACGCTCCCCGGCGCTGCCGCGCAAGAATGCCCGCCCGCCGGTCGCGCCGTAGAAACAAGCGTTTCCGGCCACCGGTTGCCACGGCATCTTCCACGGCGGCGCGATGACGATCTCGCCGCCCGACATGCCCTTGCCGACGTAGTCGTTCGCGTCGCCCTCGAGGCGTAACGAAATCCCCGCCGTCAGGAAGGCGCCGAAGCTTTGCCCCGCCGTGCCGCGGAACGTGGCGCGCAGGGGCACTGCCAAACCACGCTCGCCGAAGCGCTCCGCGACCAGTCCGCTCACTCGCGCCCCGACCGCGCGGTCGCCCGGCGTGATCGGCAGGGCGACGTAGGCGGCGGCACGCCCTTCGATCGCGGGGATGGCCTCTGCCGCCAGGGCATCGTCGAGGCAGGCACTCTGCGGCGCGAGCGTGGTGGCGGGCGCGCCCGGTGCAGGAAGCCCCATCAGCTCCGAGATGTCGACGCTATGACCCTCGCGCGGACGGACCAGATCGGTGCGCCCCATGAGATCGTCGAGCGAGCGCGCGCCGAGCGCCGCCAGGCGACGGCGCACGTCGCGCGCCAGCAACCGCAGATAGTTGGCGGCATGCTCCGCCTTGCCTGGGAACTTCGCGCGCAGCTCCGCCTTTTGGGTGGCGATCCCGACGGGGCACGTGTTGAGGTGACACTGCCGCGCCATGACGCAGCCGATCGCTACGAGCACGGTCGAGCCGACGCCGAACTCCTGCGCCCCCAAGAGCGCTCCGACGACAACGTCGCGGCCCGTCTTGATTCCGCCGTCGACGCGCAGGCGAGTGCGGCTGCGCAGGCCGTTCTCCACCAGCACGCGGTGGCTCTCGAGGAGCCCCAACTCCCACGGACTGCCGGCGTGCTTGATCGACGCTAGCGGTGAGGCACCGGTCCCGCCGTCGTGGCCTGCCACGTGGATGACGTCGGCCAGCGCTTTGGCCACACCGGCGGCGACCGCCCCGATGCCGGTCTGCGAGACCAGTTTCACGGCGATCCGCGCACGCGGGTTGACGCGCCGCAGATCGTAGATCAACTGCGCCAGATCTTCGATCGAGTAGATATCGTGGTGCGGCGGCGGCGAGATCAACTGCTGGCCGGCCTGTGCGCGACGCAGGGTAGCGATCTCGACGGTCACCTTGTTGGCGGGGATCTGCCCGCCTTCGCCGGGCTTCGCGCCCTGGGCGATCTTGATCTCCAGCTCCTCCGCGGTTACAAGATACTCGGCGGTCACGCCGAAGCGCGCGCTGGCGACCTGGCGCACCGCGTTGTACGGCGCGCCGGGGGAGCGGTCGCGATAGTGGCGGGGATCCTCACCGCCCTCGCCGGCGTTCGAGCGCGCGCCAGCCAGATGGGCACCGGCAGCCACGGCCTCGTGCGCCTCCGGCGAGAGTGAGCCGAGCGACATGGCGGAGGTCGTGAAGCGCGCGATGATCCCCTCCTCGGACTCCACGCTCTCCAGCGGTACGCTCGGCCCCAGCGGCGCGACGTCGAAGAGATCGCGCACCGTGCGCGGCTCGCGCTTCTCCATCTCATCGGAGAGCGCGTAGAAGGAATCTTCGTCGCCGTCGATGGCGCTGGCACGCAGCGTCTTGATGACCATGGGCTCGTAGGCTCGCTTGAGCCCCTCGCGGCGGAAGCGGAAGCTTCCGCGATCGACCAGCGCCGGCTTCTCCCCGCGCGAGAACTCGCGGAAGGCGCGCAGATCCTGCTCCAACTCGTCGAAGCCGATAGTCGGCAGCCGGCACGCGGCCGAAGGGAAGCAGAGCTCCACCACTTCGCGCGCTAGCCCAAGCGTGTCGAAGGCCTGACCGCCAATGTACGAGCGCAGCGTGCAGATGCCGAGCTTGGCCAGCACCTTCTTGATGCTCGCGCCCATGGACTCGGCAAGCCGCACCTCGTCGAGGCCCTCTCCACGCACCGTGCGCAGCGCAAGCCACGGACAGACCACGTCGGCCCCGGCGGCCAAGAGCATCGCCGCCGAATGCGAGTCGAACGCCATACCGTCGGTGGCCGCGATGGAGCAGCGCAGACGCAGACCTTCGTTGACCAGTTGCGCGTTCAACGCGCCCACCGCCAGCAGCGCAGGCACAGTCAACTCTTCGTCGGCGACGTAGCGGTCGTCGAAGACCACCAGCGTGGCGCCGGCGCGCGCCAACTTCACGGCGCGAGCAACGACGTCCGCAAGCGCCTCGCGCAGCGTGCGCGCCTGCGATCCCAGACGCACCGTACGAGACTGGAGGCGACCGTCGACCAACAGCGCGGCAAGCTCCGATTCGTGGACCACGGCGCGGTCGAGCACCACCAAATTGGCGTCGCGCGCGCTGCCGTCGAACCCGGGGCGCGCCCCGACGAACGTGCGCGCGTCGCAGACGACGGCCTCGCGCAGCGGATCGATGGGTGGATTGGTAACCTGCGCAAAGCGCTGGCGGAGATAGGTGTGCGGCCGCTGGCGGCGCGAGAGGAACGAGAACGCGGCGTCGTCGCCCATAGCGAAGATCACCTCGTTTCCCGTACGGGCCGCCGGGATCAAGACATCCTTGTGATCCTCCAGCGCCCAACCGCTCCGGACTTGCGCACGGCACAGCGACTCCGCGTCGGCATCTTGGGACCTTCGCTCGCCGCCCACGAAGCGCCAGAGGTGCGCCACATGGCCGCCGGCCTCGGCGCGGCGCCGCGCGCGGAAGGCGCTGGGCTCCACCAGCTCTCCCGTGGCGAGATCGACCACGATGCGGTCGCCGGGGCCTAAGCGTCCGCGGCGGACGATGCGCTCGGGAGCTACGTCCAGGACACCGGTCTCCGAGGCGCAGATCACGTAGCCGTCGCTGGTCACGCACCAGCGCGAGGGACGAAAGCCGCTGCGATCGAGCGCGGCGCCCACCTTCAGCCCGTCGGTGAAAGCGATGCAGGCGGGGCCGTCCCACGGTTCCACCACCGCCAGTCGCGCGTCGTAGTAGGCTCGCAGCGCGAGGTCGTCGCGGTCGGGGGCGGGCGCGAGCAGCGCATCGACGGCGTCGTCGACGCTCCAGCCGGCACGCAGCATTGCCTCGAGCGCCTCGTCGAAATTGAAGGAGTCGGACGCCGTCAGATCCACCTTCAAGCCGCGAGCGCGCATCCAGGCGCGATTACCACGCAGAGTATTGATCTCGCCGTTGTGCGCCACAAAGCGGAACGGCTGAACCAAGCGCCACGACGGCGCCGTGTTGGTCGAGAAGCGCTGATGAAAGACGGCGAAGCGAGAAGCGTAGGCCGGGTCGCGGAGATCCGCGTAGTAGGCGGCAAGGTCCTCCGACGAGAGCAACGCCTTGTAGGTCACGAGTAACGTGGACGACGAGACGATCTCCGCTCCCTCGATCGTGCCGTGGACGTTGCGCATGCCGCGTTCGCCCGGCATGCCCGCATCCACCAAGAGCTGCGCCACGGCTGGCGCCGCGGTCAGCGCGTGGGCGCCCAGCACGCGCGCATCGCGCGGGACTTCACGCCAGCGCAGCGGGGTCAATCCCAAGCCACGCGCTCGCGACTCGATTGCGGCGCGCGCCTGCGCGGCCGCGAACGGCTCGGCGGGCAGAAACGTCGTGACGACGCCCAGCCGCTCCGGGGCTCGCAGATTCGCCGCGGCGAGATCGCGTGCGAAGAAGGACGGAGAGAGCTCGAGCGTGATCCCCGCTCCATCGCCGGTACGGCCGTCGGCCGCGCGGGCGCCGCGGTGGGCCATCGCCGTTGCCGCGCGCAGTGCGAGCTCGACGAGCTCGTGGGTAGGGGCGGCGTCGAGCCTAGAGAGAAAGCCGACGCCGCAGGCGTCGCGTTCCTGCGGATCCTGGTACACGGGAAACCTCCGGGGTGGCTTTCTTTAATAGTTTAGAGAGTAAACCGCGAGCTAGCATTCGACAGATGTAACAACGTAGAGGCGCCGCATGCGCGGCGCCTCTGCATATGGTGCAACACATCCCTCCGGCGAGGGAGAATTAAGAGGAGACAGCGATCCCCGTCATCATGTCGATGCCCACCCGCAGCGCGCGCTCGTCGAGGTCGAACCGGGCATTGTGATGCGGTACGGAGGTCTCCGGGCCACCACGCACCCCCAGCAGAAAGTAGGAGCCGGGGCGCTGCTCCTGCATGAAGGACATGTCTTCCGACCACAGCACCACGTCGTGCTCGACCACGTTCCCCTCGCCTACCACGTCGGCACCCACGGCGCGCACCAAGTCGGTCATCGCAGGGTCGTTCACGGTCGACGGGTAGCTAAAGCGGAAGTCCAGATCGTAGGAGGCACGCATGGCCTCGCAGATGCCCGCGGTGATGCGCTCGATGCGCTTGGGCATGGAGGCGCGGACCTCGCGGTCGAAGCTGCGTACGGTTCCCTTCAGCACGGCATGATCTGGAATCACATTGAACGTCGTCCCAGATTCGATGCTACCGACAGTTACCACGGCCGGATCCTTCGGGTGCAGCTCGCGGCTGACGATCGTCTGCAGCGCCGAGATGATCTGCGAGGCCACCACGATCGGATCGACGGAGAGCTGGGGCATCGCGCCATGGCCCCCCTTGCCCTCGATCGTCAACGTGAACTCGTCGGCGGAGGCAAAGAAGGCACCGTTGCGTACACCAACCCTGCCGACGTCGAGTCCGCTGTAGACGTGGAGCGCGAAGCAGCGATCGATGTGGGGGTCCTCCAGTGCGCCGTCCTCGATCATGAGGCGGTTGCCGGCCGACCCCTCCTCACCCGGCTGAAAGCAGAAGACGACCCGGCCGGACACGTCGGCGCGGCGGGCCGCCAGCTCCGCGGCGGCCGAGAGCAGGATCGCCATATGGGCGTCGTGGCCGCAGGCGTGCATCACGCCTTCGGTAGCGGAAGAATACGGCGCATCGTTCAATTCGCGGACCGGCAGTGCGTCCATGTCGGCGCGCAGTAGCGTGGTTTGCCCAGGGCGCCCTCCCTCGAGCACGCCCAGCACGCCCGTCCGCCCAACGCCCTCCCGCACGCGTAGGCCGAGGCTGCGCAGCCGCTCCGCCACGAACACGGCCGTCCGATGCTCTTGCATCGAGAGTTCGGGAAAGCGGTGGAGGTAGCGGCGCACTGCCACGGGATCGGTGAAATCGGGAAGCGGTAACGGCGTCGTCATGCCCGTGCGTTCTACGGGCGCGCGCCCTCACGCCTTTACCGGGATACGAACAAAGAACGTCGAGCCGGAACCAACCTCGCTCTCGACGTAGACGGCGCCACCACGTTGCAGCGTCAACTCACGAACCGCGGCCAGACCTAGCCCCGTGCCCTGCACGCCGCGCACCCCCAGGCGGTGGTAGCGGCGGAAGATCAGAGACTGCTTCTGCGGTTCGATGCCGGGGCCGTAGTCGCGTACGGCGAAGACCACCATCGACCCCTCACGCGCGATATCCACGTCGATCGGGGCCGGCGCCTCGGAGTACTTTACGGCGTTGCCAATGAAATTGAGCAATACCATGCGCACCTCGGCCGAGGTCATGGCCACCGGCGGGATGGCGTCCTCGATGCGCAACCGGAAGAGACGTCCGCTCGGCTCGAAGGCAGTTACCGCCTGGTGCGCGATGGCTCCCACGTCCTCGCAGCGGATCTCGCGCTCCTCCATTCCCGAGGAGACGAGCGTCGCCAGCGACAGGATATCGTCGACGATCTGCTGGACGCGCAACGCCGCGTCAAGGGCACGCTGGACGTAGTCGCCGCGGGGATCGGGCTCCTCCACGGAGAGCTCCAGATAGCCGCGTAGCGCCGTCAACGGACCGCGCAGCGTGTGAACCAGGTCGCCGGCAGCCGTGGCCTGGCTGCGCATCACGTCGTCTTCGAGCGTGAGATCGGCAATACGCACCGCATGCAGGCGCAAGCCGCCGATCGCCAACGGCTCCCCGGCCACCTCGTAGAGCGCGCCGCCTTGGCCGCGCAAGTGCTCCGTCCGTGGCCCCGCGGCGCGCGTGCGGTCGACGGCCTGAATCATTCCGGCCTCGGCGGGCCGCCCTGTCAGCCCGATGAGGATGAGGGCCCGTTTGTTGGCGAAGACGCAGGTTCCACGCTCGTCATAGAGCATGAGTCCAAAGGGAAGAATGTCGAGTGCTGCCGCGTAGAGCTCGACGTCTTCGGGAACGAGAACGGTTTCCACGACGGGAACATGAAGGATCTCGGCCATCTGCTCTCCTCTATCTTCGGCACGACGAGGAGCGCCGCGTACCCGTGAAACGCCTTCCCGTTGGGGACAAGGATTCTGAGACGGTGTTGCCTTATGCTTCGTGGCTCTAAACCCACTTCGTCGGAGGAACGTTGGCATGGCTAAAGCCCCTTCGGCGCAGGCGCATGCGCCTGCGCCCGCGGTAGCCGCCTCACACCACGAGCTTTCGAAGGAGCAGTTGCGCGCTATTTTCCGCAGCATGCTCCTTCAGCGGACGGTCGACAACCGCGGATTCCAGCTCAACCGCCAGGGGAAGATCCCCTTTGCGGCCGGCTCGGAGGGACATGAGGCCGTTCAAGCGGGAGCCGGTATGGCCTTCCAACGCGGCAGGGACCTCCTTGTCCCCTACTATCGCGACGTTGGGCTCTGCATGGCCTGCGGCTTTCCGACGATCGAAGTCTTCTACTCGCTCTTCGCGCGCGCCAAGGACAACGGCGGCGGCCGCCAATTCCCCAGCCACCTGACCAAGAAGTCAGCGGGCATCTTCAGCTTCAGCTCGATCATCGCCGGACATATGGCGCACGCTGTAGGGGCGGCCTATGCGCTCAAGTACCGCAACGAACGTGACCGCGCGGTGATCTGCACGTTCGGCGAGGGAGCGACCAGCGAAGGCGAGTGGCACGAGGCGATGAACTTCGCTGGGCTCCACCGTCTTCCGATCGTCTTCCTCTGCGAGAACAACCAGTGGGCCATCTCCACGCCGCAAGAGAAGCAGATGGCCGTCAAGGACGTGGCGATCAAGGCCTCCGGCTACGGCATGGAAGGCGTGATCATCGACGGCTTCGACCCCATCGCCGTCTACGACGCCGTTGCCGCGGCACGCGAAAAGGCCGCGAGCGGCGGCGGCCCGACGCTGATCGAGGCGAAGTGCTACCGCTTCCTCTCGCACACTACCGACGACGACGACCGCACCTACCGCTCGAAAGAGGAAGTGGAGTCGCATCGTAAGGACGACCCGGTGCCTCGCTTCGAGCGCTGGCTCGTGGAGCACGGCGTCGTGAGCACCGTCGAAGTCGAAGCGCTGAAGAAAGACGTTCTGCGCGAAGTCAACGAGTGCACCGACGCCGCGGAGGCCGAGCCCTACCCACAAGCCTCCGAACTCTACACGAACCTGGTGGAAGGAGCTTGGGAGCCGTGGCAGTGACAACCGGAACGAACGTGATGAACAACGTCGAGGCCGTGCGTGCCACGCTCTACGAGGCCTTGAAGAACGATCCGCGCACGCTCGTCATGGGCGAGGACGTGGGCCCGCGCGGCAACGTCTTCTTGATCACCAAGGGCTTTCTCGACGAGTTCGGGCCGCAGCGCGTGCTCGATACGCCGCTGGCCGAGGCATCGATCGTCGGCATCGCCGTCGGCATGGCTATGGAGGGGCTGCGCCCGATTGCCGAGATCCAGTTCTCCGACTTCATCTTCCCGGCGTTCAACCAGATCGTCGGCGAAGCTGCCAAGACGCGCTATCGCAGCAACGGCGACTTCACCTGTCCGCTGGTGATCCGCACGCCTTATGGCGGCGGCGTACGCGGCTCGCTCTCGCACTCCATCTCTGTGGAGGCCCTCTTCTATCACGTGCCGGGCCTGAAGATCGTGGCACCGTCGACGCCCGCCGACATGAAGGGGCTGCTCAACGCCGCCATCGACGACCCGGACCCGGTGCTCTACCTCGAACACAAGAAGACCTATCGCCTCATCAAGGGCGAGGTACCCGACGGCCACTACACGATCCCCATCGGGAAGGCCGCTGTACGCAAGGAGGGTCACCAGCTCACGGTGGTGAGCTACGGGCTCAACGTCCACCAGGCGCTCGAGGCCGCCAATCAGCTCGAAGCCGATGAGGCATTGAAGGTGGAGGTGATCGATCTGCGTTCCATCCGGCCGATGGACAAGCAGACGATCCTTGCCAGCGTACGCAAGACGCGCAAGCTGCTGATCATCCACGAGGACAACAAATTCGGAGGCATCGGCGCGGAGATATCGGCGATGGTAGCCGAAGAGGCGCTCTTCGATCTCGACGCGCCGATCCACCGCCTCTGCGGCCCGGACGTACCGCCTATGGGCTACGCGCTCCCGCTCGAGGAGGAGTTCATGATCTCCACGGAGCGCATGAAACAGCGCATGCGCGAGATGGTGAAATTCTAATGGCTACAACCATTACGATGCCGCAGCTAGGCGAGAGCGTCACGGAAGGCACGGTCGCGCAGTGGCTCAAACGCGTGGGCGACCCCATCGAGAAGTACGAGTCCTTCGTCGAAGTCTCGACCGACAAGGTCAACGCCGAAGTGCCCTCGCCGGCCACCGGCATCCTCAGCCGGATCCTCGTGAACGAAGGTGAGACGGTGGCCACGGGGACACCGATCGCCGTCATCGAGGACGTCGCGGCTGCCGGTGCGCCAGCGCCCAGCGCCACCGCGCCAAGCATCGCGGAACCGGCGCAGATGGCAGATGCCCGCACGCCAAGCGAGCAGATCGCCGCGGCCATCCCGACGCCTGCCGCCAACGGTGCGGCTCGCTCCGCCGGCCCCCAGACCACCACGCCCTCGGGGGCCGTGATCTCATCGGCGAGCGCTCATGCCTCACCCGCCGTGCGCAAGCTGGCGCGCGAGCACAACCTGGTCATCGCCGAGATCCGCGGCACCGGGCAGAACGGCCGCGTCACAGCCGACGACGTGATCGCCTACGCCAAACAACGCGGCGGTGCCCCGGCGCCGGCGGCCCTCGGGGCGATGCCCTACGCCGGCGAAGCCTTCCACACCACGCAGCAGATCGGCGGTGCCCCTGCCCCAGTGCCGCACGGCGCGGCGGCGATGTACGCGAACCCGCAGTTCGGGCAGACGATCCCGCTGACGCCGGCACGCAAGATCATCGCCGAGCGCATGGTGGAGTCGAAGCACACCGCGCCGCACGCCTGGTCGATGGTCGAAGTCGACGTCACCAACGTGTGGAAGTGGCGCTCCCGCGAGAAGGACGGCTTCCAGCAGCAGACCGGTTACAGCCTCACGCTGCTCCCGTTCATGCTGCGCGCCGTCTCCGAAGCGATCCGGCAGCATCCTCTGCTCAACGCCAGGTGGACGCCCGAAGGCATCCACGTCAACGCGGAGATCAACCTCGGCATCGCCATCGGCCTGGAAACCAATTTGGTGGTTCCGGTGATTCGCAACGCCGATCACCTCTCGATCAAGGGCCTGGCGATCGCCGCCGGCGAACTGATCGAGAAAGCGCGCCGCAATCGCCTCTCGGTCGACGATCTTCAAGGCGGAACGTTCACCGTGAACAACGTGGGCGCAAACGGCTCGGTGGCTTCGGCGCCGATCATCAATGGCGGCCAGGCGGGCATCGTCACCATGGAGACGGTAGTCAGGAAGCCCGTCGTCACCAAGGACGACGCCATCGCCATCCGCTCGATGATGAACGTCTGCCTCAGCCTCGACCACCGCGTGATCGATGGCTTGATTGCCAGCCGCTTCCTCAACGCCCTGAAGGCCGGGTTGGAGGCGATGGGACCCACCGGCTCGCTCTGACGAACGCCTACGATGCGGCGCTGCGTACGCTGGAAGCGTTGCGTGCCGAGGATGGCCATGGCATCGAACCCAACTCGCGCACGCGCGCTCTGCTCCATGGACGGCAGACGGAGCGCGCCGTTCTGTTGCTCCACGGGCTGGCGTCTGCCCCCGCCCAGTTTGCCTTGCTCGGCGAGCGGCTCCACCAGCGGGGCTGGAACGTCCTGATTCCACGGCTTCCACGTCACGGTCACGACGACCCGATGAGCGAGGAGCTCGCGCAGTTGACCGCGCAGAGCCTGCGCGCGAGCGCCACGCGTGCGCTGGAGATCTCCGGCGGCCTCGGTGAGAAGGTCACTGTCGCGGGATTCTCAATGGGTGGCACGCTCACGACCTGGCTCGCGCAACATCGCGCGGAGATCGACCACGCCGTGGCCATCTCTCCTTTTCTCGGCGTCGCCATGCTGCCCAGGGGCAGCAGCACCGGACTGGCACACGTGCTGCGCCGCCTCCCCAACCGCTTCATCTGGTGGGACCCGCTGCTTCGTGAGCGCCAGCGCGTCACACCCCACGGCTACCCGCGGGTCGCCACGCATGCGCTGGCCGCGGTGCTGGCGCTCGCCGAGGAGACGATGCATCGAGCCCGCACCGCTCCGGCGGCCGCACGCCGCATCACCATCGTGGTCCATCGCCGGGAGCCGGCCTGCAACACCGGGGACGCGCTGCGCCTGGCGCAGAGCTGGCAGAGTAACCACGGAGGAGCGGTCCGTGTTGAAACCCTTACCGGCCTGCCGATGCTCCACGATATTCTCGAGCCGGGGCGCCCGCAGACGCCGGTCTCGCGTGTCTACCCGCGACTGATCGAGATCATCGACGGGATACACGACAAGGAGTGGCCATGACCCGTTACGTCTCCACGCTCGACTCGCCGATCGGTCCGCTCATCGTCGTCGCCGACGGCGACGGCGCGCTCACCGAGGTCGAGTTCGGGCGCACGCACCACAATCGCCTCTTCGAGCGCATGGAGCGCGCGGGGGTGACGCTCGAGCGCCACGCAGCGCGCACCGATGCCGCGGTACGCCAACTCCACGAGTACTTCGCCGGTAAGCGCCGCGCGTTCGACCTCACGCTCGCTCCGGATGGCACGCCGTTCCAGTTGCGCGTATGGGAAGAGCTGCGGCGCATCCCCTATGGGACCACCACCACCTACGGCACCATCGCCAAGAGCCTGGGCAAGCCCAATGCCGCCCGCGCGGTGGGACTGGCCAACGGCGCGAATCCCATTCCCATCGTCGTGCCCTGCCATCGCGTCATCGGCAGCAGCGGCGCGCTCACCGGCTTCGGCGGCGGTATCGACATCAAAGCGGCTCTGCTCGCGCTCGAGAGCGGTCAGCTCGCCTGGCTGGACCTGCTCGAGCCCGCGCGGGCCTAGGCGTCCTAGCGCAGCGCGAGGATGTCGGCGAGGTTGGCCTTGGGATCGAGCACCGGCTCGATCTTCCCGTCGCCGGAGGTCATCAGCGAGGAGACGCCCGGGCCGTGGCCGGCGATGGCCGAGGCGCCGTGCACCACGACGCCGATGGAGACCGCCCCCGTCTTGTAGATGCGCCCGTACGAGTGCTCCGCGTCGATGATCGCCACGATGTCGCCGAGGCGAATCCCAGCCAGGCCGTACTGCTCGACGATGTCGGGCGAGAACATCTGGATGTCGTAGTCCCCGCGGTAGACGTTGTCACGCCCGAGGCCGCTGCCCATCACCGCCGCGGGAACGATCTTGGCGACCGGCACGCGCAGCCGGCCGCCGGCGATCTCGCAGTTCAACCGCTCGAAGAAGTCAGGGTCCATGTTGAAGAGGCGCACCGTCGGCAGATCGCTCAGCGCCAGGCCCTGCCCGACGGCACGCACCGCGATCTTGTCGCCCACGGCCAGACGCTCGAGCACCTCGCCCGGGAAGTCGATCATCACATGCTCGATGCCGCCGTGCTTGCCGGTGACCACGCCCGTCGCTCCCTTGGCCTCACCGCTCGTCACCGTGGCGCGATTGCCCACGCAGGAGAGCAGGCAGAAACCCACGTTCTCCTTGTCGTCCTTGGCTCGCGCACTCACCGCCGGCTCGACGTGGTCGGCCACCCAGCCGAGCGCCGGATCGCCGACTCGCACGTTGAGGTTGACGCTCCCCATACCCGGCACGATGATCGCTCGCCCGTCGGCGGTGACGTCGTAGGGATTCATGCCAAAGGCGGCCGGCGCGACCTCCCCGCCGACGGCAACGGTGAGCAGGCGATCACGATTGGTGCGTGGACTCATGAGCGAACCTCTGTAGGCAAGGATGCACCGCCCCCGGGCGGAACGCTCCGGACGGTACCATGAAGATTGGAACGTTCTTTGGTTTCGAGGCCGCCCACATACTCCCCCACCACCCCGGCAAGTGCAGCCGCCTGCACGGCCACTCCTACCGGCTGGAAATCGTCGTCGAAGGGCCGCTGCAGCAGAATGGCCCGGCTGCGGGCATGGTGATGGATTTCGGCGACCTCAAGGCCGTGGTGCGGCGCACCGTGATCGACGTGCTCGACCACAGCGACCTCAACGCCCAGATCCCCAACCCCACGGCGGAGGAGATCGCCGCGTGGATATGGGGGCGCTTGGAGCCGGAGCTGCCGGCTCTGCGCCGCGTGGTCCTCTGGGAGACGGCGACGGCTTACGCCGCCATCGAGCGATGAAGCTCAACGAGATCTTCTACTCGCTGCAGGGCGAGGGGCTCTGGACAGGGACGCCGGCCGTTTTCGTCCGCACGGCCGGCTGCAATCTCGCGTGCCGCTTCTGCGACACCGACTACTCGTACAAGTTCGACGCGAGCGTGGACGAGGTGATCGCGCGCATCGAGCACGCAGGCCAAGGCTGCCGCTTCGTGGTGTTGACGGGGGGCGAGCCGACGCTCCAACGCGAGAGCGAGGTGCTGATTCGCCGCATGCTCGAGCTCGGCTACGAGGTGCACATCGAGTCGAACGGCACCACGTTCATCGAACTTCCGCCGGCGGTCTGGCTCACCGTTTCGCCCAAGGAGCGCCTCGATGCGCGCATGGCCGCGCGCGCGAACGAAGTGAAGCTCATCGTCGACCGGCGCGTACCCGAGGAGTGGCTCTCCTCACCGTGGTCCCCCGACGCCGTCATCTGGCTCCAGCCTGAGGGCAACAACGCCTCCAACATCGCACTAGCGGTCGAGGCCGCTTTGGCCAATCCCACGCGTTATCGCCTCTCCATCCAGACCCACAAAGTCATCGGCGTGCGGTGAGACGGCGCAGCTTCGTCGCTACGCTCGCCGCGGCAGCGGTGGGCGCGGCGTGCGCACCGGCACGCGCGACGTTGCCGCCGGCGAGCGTGGCACCGGGCGACGAGATCTTCCTGGCGCGCGATATCGAGCGTCTGCACGGCCGCTGCATCGGCATCGTCACCAACCCTACGGGCGTCACCTCGCGCCTCACCTCCGTCGTCGACGCGGTGCACGGCGACCCGAGGATCTGCCTGCACGCGCTCTACGCACCCGAGCACGGCTTGCGCGGCGCGGCTGCCGCCGGCGCCCATGTCGCTTCGTCCATCGACCCCTCCACGGGGCTCCCCGTCTATTCGCTCTACGGCGCGCAACGCCGGCCCACGGCGGCGATGCTCGAAGGGGTCGAGGTGCTGCTGGTGGACCTTCAAGACGTCGGAGATCGCGACTACACATACGTCTCGACGCTGGCCAACGTGATGGAGGCGGCGCGGGAGCATGGCCGGGAGGTGTGGGTACTCGACCGCCCCAACCCCGTCGGCGGCTCCGCCGTCGAGGGCCCCGTGCTCGACCCGCGCTATCGCTCCTTCATCAGCCTCTACCCTATCGCGATGCGCCACGGTCTGACGATCGGCGAGCTGGCGCGCATGATGAACGAGCACTTCGGCATCGGCTGCACCTTGCGCATCGTGGCGATGGAAGGCTGGCGCCGCGCGATGATCTGGGGCGACACGGGCCTGCAGTGGGTACAGACCTCGCCGAACATCCCGACGTGGGAGACGTGCTTCCCCTTCCTCACCACAGGCCTGCTCGATGCGCTCGGCGCCTTCAACGGCGTGGGCACCACCAAGCCGTTTTTCATAGCCGGTGCGCGCGGCATCGATCCCGAGCGTCTCGCGATGCGGCTCAATGCTCGCGGTCTCCCGGGCGTCTGGTTCCGCGCCGGGTTCTGGCAGCCGTTCTTCGGTGGCTTCGCGCACGAGACGGTGCCCGGCGTCGATCTGCAGATCTACGACTATCGCGTCTATCGAGGCGTACCGACGTCGGTGGAGATCGCCGTCGCGCTACGCGATCTGGCGCCGCACGCCCTACGCTTTTCAACGGCGCTCGATCGCGATTGGGGAACGGCTGCATTCCGCCGCGCGCTCGAAGCCGGAGACTCCGCCGGGCGGGTCCTCGAAGGATGGTCGGCGGCTACCGAGGAGTTCCGCAAAGCCGCGGCGCCGTTTCGCCTCTACGCCTAGCGCACGCCCGAGGGCGCCACGGCGGGCAGGCTCGCGCGCAGCAAGGCCGACGATTGCGGCGCCCCAGGCGCGCTCACCGCGACCTCCTCGACGGCACCGCGCACCAGCGCGTAGGCGGGATTGCCCCTCACCGTGCCCGCATCGCGCCAGCCGCCGCCGCGGCGCACCCAGAGCTGGTATGGCCCCGCAGCGTCGATCAGCACATAGCACCACGAACGGTCGAGCGCGTAGATCACCTTGCCGCGCGGCGCTGCAACAGCCTGGGCGCGCAGCGGCACGTGCGCAAAGTGCCCCTGCGCCAGTGCGATCTGCGGCGCGCGTAACGCAGCGATCTCGCTGCGCTGGGCATCGAGCCTTTGCAGTAAGATCCCAGTCACGATAGCAAGCACAACGGCGGCGGCGATGGCAACTGCGGCAAGCGCGCTCCAGGTGCCACGCACGCGCGCCGGTGCCTGCCCCGGTAAGCCTGGCGGCTCTCCTGCATCGGGGAGGAGGGCCGAGAGGGCGTACGCGGTCTCGCAACTCTCGGCGAGACGCTGCGCGCACGCGGGACATGACGCGGCATGGCGCTCGACGTCTCGGCGCTCGCGCTCGTCGAGATCGCCCAGTGCATAGAGCTCCGCTCGCTCATCGAGATGCACGATCGTCTCCCTCCATGAGATCGCGGCGCAGACGCCGCATCGCCAGCGCAATGCGTTTCTTCACGGTGCCCAGCGGCAGGCCGAGCGCGACAGCGATCTCCACGTGCGTCTCGCCCCCGAAGTAGGCGCGTTGGAGCGCCTGACGCTGTTCGGCAGGCAGCGCGTCCATCGAACGCCGGAGATGCGCGATCTCAACAGGATCACGCGCGACGAGCTCGTCTTCCGGATCGATCACGCGCTCCTCGAGGGATCGACGTTCTCGCACAACGCGCCGCTGTGCCGCACGCCGGCGATCGAGCGCCTTGCGCCGCACGACCATCGCTAGCCACGCGCCGATCGAACCCCGCGTGGGGTCATAGAGGCGGGGCCGGCTCCACCACGTCAGGAGGGCGTCATGGAGCACATCCACCGCCTCGTCGCGCGGCACGATGGCGGCGGCGATCGCCAACAGGCGCCGGCCGTGCTCGCGGTAGATCTGCTCCAAGCGCGGTTCGTGCAGAGCCGACTCCCCCTCTTCGCTACGCGAAGGGCGTATCGCTGACTCTAGCATCCCCCACCGGCGCGATCTCTACCGTGCGGTATCCAAGCACGCGACGCAGCTCCGCGGCGGCTAGCGTCACCGGCGCAGGGTGATCGCCCTGACCGGGCGCCGGCAACGGATAGGCGGTGCCGCGAGCCGTGTAGAAACGCGCGTTCCCCTCGACGCTTTGCTGGATCTGGTGGATGTGGCCGTTGAGCACCGTCACCGACGCGAAGCGTTTGGTCATCGCCATCGCCGCCGTGGCATCGGCAGTCGACCACCCCCAGGCAGGATAGACGGCGAAGAGCGGCACGTGCGCGAAGAGAACGAGCGGCATATCGCTGGATAGGTGCGCGAGATCGCGTTCGAACCAGGCGAGTTGGTCGGCGCCGAGCTTGCCCATGCCTTCGAAGGCACGCACGTTGATCAGCGTCACGAAGTGCACGCCGTTGTTCTCGAAGCTGAACCAGCCGTCCGCGGCATCTCTGCGCCCGAATGCCTGGAAGAAGGCCGCACCCTTATCGCCGATGAGATCGTGCTCGCCGGGCAGGACGATGAGCTCAGTCTTCGCCTGGGCGAGGATATCCCTGGCCAGCGCGAACTGCTCCGGCTTCGAGAGGTGCGTCACGTCGCCCGTGTGAACCACGAAATCTGGGCGCTGCGGCAGCGCTGCGATCCGCGCGAGCGCCTCGCGAAACGTCACCTCCACGTCCGCATTGGCCGTGCCCGTAAAGCCGAGGTGGCTATCGCTGATCTGGACGAACGAGAACTCGCCGGGTTTGGCCTCCGCGAGTACCGGCAGCCCGCCGGCGAGCGTCCAGCCGAGCCCCATACCGAACCAGCCGGCACATGAAAGAAACCGCTTGCGATCCATCATCTGCTCCTCACTGCCGTACCACGACTGCACCCTTCATCCACGGATGGATGGCACAGACATAGCGGTAGGTGCCTGGCTTGTCGAACGTATGCTGGTAGGCGCCGTGCGGGTCGAGCCCGCCTGAATCGAAGGAGCCGTCATCAGCCGTGACCGTGTGCGCATCGCTGTCGTCGTTGCGGAAACGCACCGTGGTGCCGACGGGCACCGTGAGCGTCGTCGGGGCGTATTTGAAATCGGCGATGGTGACCGTGGCCTCCGGAACGGGGCTGACATCCTGCGCCGCAGCGCCGGCGGCGCTCAGCGCGATCATCGCGGCGAAGACGGCCATGCTCTGGTGCTTCATGACCCGAATACGCCGCCGCAGCGCGGTACGGATCCCTCACTCGCCGGCAAAGGGGCAAGCACCTCGTCTGCCAAATGCGAGATCAAGGAGCGATTGCGTTTCGCGCAATTGCGCCCCCGGAGGGACTTCAGCGAAACAGGGCTCCCGCGAGCGAAGTGAAACGGAGCGAGTGGGATGAGCAATTGCGTCTCGCGCAATTGCGCCCCCGGAGGGACTTCGGTGAAACAGGGCTCCCGCGAGCGAAGTGAAACG
>SCRA01000072.1 GCA_004297985.1 bacterium
GGAGCTGTAAAACCACAACATGGCTGCGAAAGAACTAGTATTCGACGAGAGCGCGCGCCGCGCGCTCGAGCGCGGTGCGAACATCCTCGCGGATGCCGTGCGCGTCACGCTCGGCCCCAAAGGCCGCTACGTCGTACTCGACAAGAAGTTCGGCTCGCCCACCATCACCAACGACGGTGTGACGATTGCCAAGGAGATCGAGCTTCCGAACACGTTCGAGAACATGGGCGCCCAGTTGGTCAAGGAAGTCGCTTCCAAGACCAACGATATCGCCGGTGACGGTACGACCACCGCCACGGTGCTCGCTCAGGCCATCATCCGCGAAGGCCTGCGCAACGTGACGGCCGGTGCCAACCCGTTGTACTTGAAGCGCGGCATCGAGAAGGCCGTCGACGCGGTCGTCAAGTCGCTCGATGCACAGAAGAAAGAGATCGCGACCGACCGCAGCAAGATCGCCGAAGTCGCCTCCATCTCCGCCAAAGATCCCGAGATCGGCGAGCTGATCGCCGTCGCGATGGAGAAGGTCGGTAAAGACGGCGTCATCACGGTCGAAGAGTCGAAGTCGATGAAGACCGACGTCGAGACCAAGGACGGCATGCAGTTCGACAAGGGCTACATCTCGCCGTATATGG
The DNA here is from genome assembly GCA_004297985.1 of bacterium. GTDB lineage: Bacteria > Vulcanimicrobiota > Vulcanimicrobiia > Vulcanimicrobiales > SCRA01 > SCRA01. Next base: position 633 of record SCRA01000072.1, read on the forward strand.
CCACCGATATGGAGCGCATGGAAGCCACGCTCCAGGATGCCTTCGTCCTGGTGACGGAGCGTAAGATCTCCGCCATCGCCGACATCCTGCCGCTGCTCGAGAAGGTCGTGCAGATGCAGAAGCCGCTGCTGATCATTGCCGAGGACGTCGAGGGCGAGGCCCTGGCGACTCTGGTGGTCAACAAGCTGCGCGGCACGTTCACGACCGTCGCCGTCAAGGCGCCGGGCTTCGGTGACCGCCGCAAGGAGATGCTCAAGGACATCGCCACCCTCACGGGCGGCACCGTGGTCTCCGAAGAGCTGGGTCTCAAGCTCGACAAGGTGGGCGTTGACGTGCTCGGCCGTGCCAAGACCGTCAAGATCACCAAGGACGAGACGACGATCGTCGATGGTTCCGGCGACGCGGCTGCGATCAAGGGCCGCATCGAGATGATCAAGCGTCAGATCGACGAGACCGACAGCGACTTCGACCGCGAGAAGCTCCAGGAGCGCCTGGCCAAGTTGGCCGGCGGCGTGGCGGTGATCCAGGTGGGCGCCGCGACGGAGACCGAGCTCAAGGAGAAGAAGCACCGCATCGAGGACGCGCTCTCGACCGCTCGCGCGGCCGTGCAGGAGGGCATCGTCCCCGGCGGCGGCGCGGCGCTGATCCACGCCATCAAGTCGCTCGATTCGCTCGAGACGGCCAAGAACGGCGATATCAACGCCAACGACGAGAAGATCGGCGTGCGGATCATCAAGCGCGCGCTCGAGGAGCCGTTGCGGCAGATCGCCGACAACGCGGGCTTCGAGGGCAGCGTGGTGGTACAGAAGGTCAAGACGCTCCCCGCCGGCGAGGGCTTCAACGCTCTGACCGGCGAGTACGTCGACCTCACCAAGGCGGGCATCATCGACCCGCTCAAGGTCACGCGCTCGGCCCTGCAAAACGCGGCCTCGATCTCGGCCCTGATCCTGACGACGGAGACGTTGATCAGCGACAAGCCCGAGCCCAAGAAGGCCGGTGCCCCGGGGGGTATGCCCGGCGGCATGGGCGACTACGGCGATATGATGTAACCTGAGCTGAGGCTCGGTTACGAAGCGTCGAGAGGGGTGCGGCATCCGCCGCACCCCTCGTCGTTTACGGGAACTCGATCTCCGTGCCCACGCCCTGATCGCGGGCGCGGTCGGCCACCAGGGCGGCGCAGGCGACGTCCTCTATGGCGATGCCCAGCGAGTCGAAGAGCGTGATCTCCTCGGGCGAGCGGCGCCCGTGGGCGCGCTGGGTGAGCACGTCGCCCAGCAGCGTCAGTTCGGGATGCGCGGTGAGTGCGCCGTCCGTGATGGCGAGCAAGATGTCGCCGCTCTCGTTCATCGCCCCTTCGCGCGAGTCGACGAAGAGGCGGGCGCGGCCCACGAGCGTGCCGGGGACCTCGCGGGCGACGGGCGTGGAGCTGCCCACGGCGTTGACGTGCGCGCCCGGCCCGACGGCGGCGTCGTCGAAGATCGACGCCTTCGCGGACGTGACGGTGTTGACCACCTGCGCCCCGCGGATCGCAACATCCACCTCAGCAACGGCGCGAGCGGGAAGGCCCTGCTCGCGTGCCCATGCCGCCGCCTCCTCCGCGCGCTCGATGCTGCGGCCCCAGATGCGTAGATCGTCGAGCGCCATCACCTCGCGCATCGCCAGCGCGTGCGAGCGTGCCTGTACGCCGGTGCCGAGGATGGCGGCCACGTGCGCCTGCGGGTTGGCAAGCAGGCGCGTGGCCACGGCGGAGACGGCGGCGGTGCGCACTTCGGTGAGGTAGCGAGCGTCGAGCAGCGCGATCGGCGTGCCGGTGCCGGGGTCGAAGAGCATCACGACGCCTTGGTGCGTGGGAATCTGGCGCTCCGCGTTGCCTTCGAAGACGGTCACCAGCTTTGCACCGAGCGCCCCGCCACCGGCGATCAGCGATCCCGGCATGGCGGCGAGGATGCCGGCGTGTGCCGGCACGCCGACGCGCAGCGGCATGCGCGCCATGCCGTCGGCTTGGGCGCGCAGCGCGCGCTCCACCGCGTGGATGGCATCGCGCATCGGGAGCAGTGGGACGATATCGCGTTCGCGCAAGACGAGCATGCTAGTGGCCCTCATACCGGATGCGCCAGATCGTACCGCTCTGGTCGTCAGATAGGAAGAGGTCGCCCTCGGGCCCCTCGGCGATACCGGTGGGCCGTGCGCTGCGCGTGCCGTTGGCGTCTTGGAAGCCGCCGGCGAATTCGCGCCATTGCCGTGTGGGATCGCTCCAGGCGACGGCGCGCAGTGGCGCGTCGCGCGCCATCGGGACGTAGGTGACCAGCGGCGGCACGAGCGGCCGGTGCCATGAGCCGTGGAGTGTCACGAAGGCGCCATCGGACCACTCGCGCGGGAAGGGGTGCAGCCCGCCCGGGCGCGGCTGGTAGAAGACGGCGCCGATGGGCGTGGTATAGGCGGGGAAGACCACGCGCGGCACCACCACCTGGCTGCAGTCGAAGCCGGGGCGCACCGGTTTGCGGTCATCCACGCAGACGGGCCAGCCGTAGTCCGCGGGGGCGCGGTGCGCGGTGATGGGATCGAAGATCTCGTAGGGGTGACCGTGCTCCAATTCGTCTTGCCCCGCCACGCCGGCCCACACGTTGCCGGTGACGGGATCGGCGGCGAGGGCGATGGCGTTGCGGATGCGCACGGCCACGGGATGCACTCCGTGGCCGTTGGGCTCCATCGCCTGCACGGTAGCGCGCGTGTCATCCAGCTCCGGCATGCAGGCGTCGCACGAGGAGCCGACGGACGCGTAGAGCATGCCCTTGGAGAAGGCGAGCGTCGTGGTGAGGTGATCGCGCGCGCGGCCGCTGGTGCGCACGTGAGCGATGGCCTTCGGCGCCGCCTCGGGCTTGCGGTCGCCCGTGCGGAAGGGGACGCTCCAGACGTGGAACTGGCCGCCGACGAAGAGCGCGTTATCCGCAAGGAGGACGCCGGCCACCGGGGCATCGGCGATGTGCACGAAGACGCGCGTCACGCCCGGGGCCGGTGCCTCGGCGCGCTCGACGACGTAGACGTCCTCGCCGTCCGTGCCGACGAAGAGATCTCCGTTGGGGGCGACGGCCAGCTCACGCGCGCCATCCACGTGGGCGATCGCGGTAGCGGTGAAGCCCGGCGGCAGCGTTGGCGTCATGTGAGTGCCCACTGGTTGCAGAAGTACGTGACCGGAACGTAGTTTTGCACGTGGAAATTGCGAACATTGGGCCCTAGGCCCATACAGCTTACGATCTGCGAGATCGGGAGCACCACGGCCCGATCGTGGAGGATGCGAGTTGCTTCGTCAAAGTTCTCCTGCGCGAGCGCCCGGTCGAGTCCAGCATCACAGAACCGTGAATAGTTCAGCCCCGGTGCAGTGGCCGAAGTACAAGAAAACGTTGCTTCGAGATCTGGATCGCGGCTGTAACTCATGCCGTCCAGGGCAAGATCGAACAAGCCCGTGTGCAACGGCCCATTCTCCGCGAAATACTCCTGTGGCGAAAAGCTCTTGACGCGGAGATCGACGCCGACGGCGCTAAGCTGGGCCTGCAAGAGCAGACCGATGCGATCCCCGAGTCCGGGCAAACCGGCGAACGTCAACGATATGCCGCTTGGGCGAAGCCTTTGAATGGCTTGCCGCAGTGCCTCAGCATCTGGACGCTGCGCTGGAAAACGGAAGCGGCCCCCAAGTCCCGGTGAGACGAGCGTGTCCGCCGGCATACCCCAATTTCCAAAAATCTTCGTCCGAATATCTTCGCGATCGATCGAGCTCATGACCAGACGTCGCAATGCTAAGGAGGACAACGCGCCTGTCGTGTTTGCAAAGAGTACGACCGCGCCGGCAGTGTAGCGTGCCGTTCGCAGCCCACGGCCCTCCACGAATGCGTGAGGCGCAAAGAGAGCCGCGTCGTACTCCCCGGCAACGAGGCCGGCGGCTTCGGTGTTCTGGTCGGGAACGAAGCGGTAGGTCATCTCCGTACTCACCGGCGCGGATCGTGGAGACCAAGCCCATGAACGTAGCGTGTAGTTGCCCGTCGCGGATGAGTAGCTCCGGACCGCGTAGGGTCCTGTTCCGATGGGCAAGTTGCTATCGCGAACGAGCGGAAGATTTGGATCACCGTACGCCGAGAAGAAGCCAAGGACGAACAGCGGATCGGCTTCCTTCAACGCGACGCGGACGGTGCGCGTTCCGCGCGCCTCAATCGAGCGAACGAGTGAATACGGCCGGTAACTCCGCCACGTATCGGGACGAAGGCGGTGAAATGCCTCCACGACGTCCGAAGCGAGGAAGGGCCGCCCGTCGTGCCATCTGACGTTAGGCCGCAGGGTATACGTGAGGCTTTTCCCATCGCTTGCGATTGACCCGTCTCGCTTATTGGGCAGGCGCTCTGCAAGCAGACCGAGAGGGCCGCTTGGCCCAACGCCTACGAGACCATCCGCATAGAGCCAGGCCATGTCGCTTACCGCTGGTACTTGCGTCGTGTACGGGTCAAGCCGTGGGGAGTGTCCGAAGCCTGCGAGCCGAAACGGCCGATCCGCATTCCGAGCAACTCCGCGCATCGGAAAGAGTGCAAACCCGCCTAAGAGGGCAACTGCAGTTGAGCGCTTCATGCGATACACCGAAAGAGAGGTGCCGCGCCCCGAGTGCGCGGAAAATCCATACCACGATGAGCCCAATGAACTATGCGGAGCGTCTGTCCTTCTTTGAGTCGATCCACCAGGGCATCGAAGATGGCCGTCTTGACCATTACGCGCGGGCGATGAGCCATCCATCAGGTGTAGGCCGGCTGTCACACATCACCGACGACGTGCTTTCAACACTGCTAGACGGCATTCCCATCCGTCCAGGAATGAAGGTATTGGACCTGGGGTGCGGTCGAGGGTTCCTGGGGCGCTGGCTCGAGTGGCGGGGGCTACAGGTTCACTATGTAGGCATAGACTTCAGCCCCAGCGCCGTCGAGTCCGCACGTAGAAACGTTCCGCGTGGTCAAGTCGTCCTAGGCGACTTCCAGACCGCTCTCGAGCTAGGGAGCTTTGACGCCGTCTTCGCTATCGAGACGAGCGGTGAAGGGATGGTCGACGCGGACTTGGCTCGCGCAATGCTCGGTCCGCTTGCCGATGGCGGTGTGGCAATCGCCACGCTCGTGAGTGCCGGGCGAAGTTTTCAGCAAGCAAGTGAGGCGAGCATCGAGGCGATCAATGCGCTCAGGGGCGAGGCGTTCGTGAGGGATTTTACGGAGGCGGTAGTCCCCAGCGTACGGGCATTCTATGAGATGGTGCGTAACGACTCGAGCATGCCGGAAGCAATCCAAGAATCGTTTCGCTCGGAGTCCGATCTCATGTTGCGCCTTATTCACGATAGATCTTACGGGTACGGCGCATTGATCGCGACGCGCGCTAAGGGCGAGCTGGGTACGTCTCCAGGATCTTTCTGAGGGTCGGGCCGATCTGTCCATCGACGAGCGAGTGCTCGAGATCGGGGACGAGCACGCGGACGACTGAAATGGGCAGGTCGTCTGGAGAGAGATCAACGACGACGATGTGACGAACCCCAAGCTCACGAAGCGCGCTGACGAGCTGCCGGAGCTCCTTTGCGAGGCAAGGATCGGACCTATCCAACAGAGTTGAGAACTCGGCCGTCGGTAGTGGTGCATCGTAATACCAGCGGCCATGCGGCGCCTGGGCTCGGCGGCGGGCATGGAGCGCGAAGACTGGAGAACCGTCGCCGACGCGAAGCAGATCCTCGCGTGCCCCTTGAATGTCAACCGATCGCGTCTGCGCAGCTTCAGTAATCGCTCTCGTCGCCGCGAGAACCGGCGACCAGGATGCCGCCAGACCAAAGTGGCTCATGACTGGCGTGGCGTGATCTTCGTTGATGGTGGCCATCATGACGATAGGCAATGGCGGCTCATCGAGAATGGTCAAGCGCAGGGTAAGCGCGGCCTCGCGAATCTTGAGTGCCATCGAGTCGAGAGATTGGTCACCCGTTGGAAAGCGAACCTCGGTGACGGCCGGATCGTCTATCATGGCCTCGGGGTCGAATGTCTGACCGCTAGCACGCGCAATCCCTTCGAGAAGAAGTCTCGGCCGCACATACGCGCGCGTATGTGCGATCGCCCAGCCATGCCGCTCCACATACTCGAAGAGCGCGTGGTAGGTGGCCTCAAGAAGCGTGTTCCCAGATGCCAAGCCGTTCGTGGAAGTCATGCGGAAGGTCCGCGTGCCGGACCAGGGGGAGATTACCGCAGCGAGCGGTACTTTGACAACGAGTCCGGTGATCAAGTCGAGTCCGTCCACGAATTCGACGTCGCGTTCATACGCTTCGTCTAACATGCCCATCGCCTGGAAGTCCAAGCTGTCGTCAAGATCGGCGGGGCGACACCGTGTGATAGGCAAGCTCGTCGACGTTGCGCACTGCCGCTCAACAGCCTCCATAACGGCACTGCACGTCGCGTGTTGAAGCGTGGGGCCCTTGCCATTGTAAACGCTGATGAGGTCCAGCGAATTCGGAACGACGGCACACATCGTCGGGATGCCGATGCGATCCAAATGCGTGGTATCGCCCAGGCGGGTTATGCGGAAGCGCTCTCGGAGCGCCGGAATGAGTGCGAGCGTCTTTTCCAAGGGCCGTACGCGATCCATCGAGCCGGGCGCCTTGAGCGCAGACGCGTAGAGCCAAGAGGCGTTCACGATACATTCTCTGTAGGGAACCAGGCGGACCCCAACTTGGGGCTTCGCGCGCATATTGGCGGGGATCAGAGCATGCCCCTGTTGAAGTCCGTCAAGGTTGCCGCCTTTGGAACAGGATAGGTCGGATCGATGTCTGTACAGTTCCGCGGTCGCTCCATTGGGCGCGAGCATGAGCTCGATCTCGTGCTGACCGAGATCGAAAGCTCGCTCCGCGATCAGATCTGTCGGGTCACTGCGATCACGGGACCTGCCGGGATCGGCAAGTCGACACTGCAGCAGGCGGTGGTCGAGAGCCTTGCCGACGGAGCGTGGTCCGTGTGGCGCGCGTCGTGCTACGAAGCTCAGCTCGAGAACCCGTACGCAACGCTCGACCGCATTGTGGCGTCGGGGCTCGCTCAACTCGAGATATCCATCCGTAACCGCTATGTCGGCGGCCTCGAGCCGGGGCTGACCGCACTCGGACCGTCGGTTCGGCGCCTTCTTCAGGGTGAGCCCACCGCTGAACGCGAAGACGTAGAGATCGTCGAACGCGCCGTCGCACGGCTTCTCGACGGTCTCTTGCTCGACTTGCCCGTCCTGATCGTTGTGGACGATGCACAGTGGGTTGATACGGAGACGGCGCGGGTCATCAGAAATATCGTCGTTCGGAACTCCGCGTCGCGACTGCATGTGTTTCTCGCGGAGAGAGGCGGGACGCTGCCCCCTCTCGAGTGCATGAGGCGAGACCGCGAGTTATTGCTCGGACCCCTCGATGCCGCTTCGTCGGCGGCCTTGGTGAAGTCGGTATATCCCGATGCAAGCGGCGATGTCGTGGAGGCCATCGTCGCCTACTCGGCCGGCGTTCCGTTGACATTGCTTGCGAACGCCGAGCAGGCTGAGCGGGATCGAGTAACTGAGCCATCGCGGGTCGGCCAGAGTGTGGCAGCGATCTGTAGACGCGACCTCCTTGCAATGGAGCCGCGGCAGCGGGAGCTGCTTCAGCTCTGTGCGATCTTACAGCAACCGGTCGAGTATCGAATACTACGTACCCTCTTCTCCGCGGAAGCGGAAGCAGTGGACGCTATCTCCCGGCTGCTGGTGCGCTACCTTCGCGTGCAGGATGGACGGCTGAGCTTCGTTCACAATGAGATACTGGGCGCAGTTCTAGAAACGATTGCGCTGCCGGAGCCGCTGCATAGGCAACTCCTTACGATACTTCTAGAGATCGACGATGGACCGCCTGAGCTCATGCGCAGGATTGCATATCATGCGCATGCCTGCGCGGAGTACGGCGTCGAACGGCGTGTGTTGGTCGAGCTTGGGACACAAGCTCTCCGGAGCTCCAACTGGGATGAAGCGATCGGTGCATATCAACGAGCCGTCGAAATTGCTGAGCCCGCAATTGATGAATACGCGGAGTTCTATGCTAGGTACAGCACCGCGCTACGAGCGCGATTGCGGATTACAGAGTGCTACCGGGTGCTCGAGCGCGCTACGCGGCGGGCGGGAGAGTTAGGACTATCGAAAGGGCAGGGTCCTCTGGCGAACGGTCTCATTCTTGCGGCAACGTCGAATCATGATTACGGTCTTGCTGATCAAGTATTTCGTGAAATGCAGCCTCTTATGGGTGATGAGGCCGAGCGTCTGGATCTTACGGCATTGATGTCCGCGGTCTACGCCTACGAGGGGCGCAGAGAGGTGTTTGAGCCCCTTCGCATGGATCTCGAATCGAAACGGGAGCATCTTTCCAATTCCGGGGCGACGTTCCTCACGATGGCGGAAGGTGTGAACCTCATCCGGTCTGGAGAAGGCGAGCGGGCCGCTCGTATCTTGCACATTGGTCAGTTGAGAGCGGAATCAAAGAAGTCTTTTCAGACCGGCGTGATTGATGTCCAACTTGTCCTCAATGCCTTATTCAATGAGGGATGTGATCGCGCCGTTGAACGGATACGAGCGTTCGAAGAACAGTACGGGAAGGCGAGCCAGCGCGTAGTGTCGTTTCCCATCATAGTGTTGGACTTCATGCGTGGAAATTGGGACGCGGTGCGCGCAGTAATTGAGGAACATGCAGAATTATCAGCAGAGGGTGTCGGCGATATCGATCATTTCGTGGTGGACCTCATGATGGCGACCCTCGCCCGGAAAATACCGCAGCGCCTTGAGACTGCGATTGCAATGAGTCGAAAGGAAGACCAAGACGGAAGGACTGGCTCGGCAGTTCTCCTTGGCGCATGGGTGGCAGCAGCGAAAGGGAAACGTTCACCTGAAGTTGCAGAGCGCCTATTGGGGAGCTTCGGGCGTCTACCGGACGGCATGCTGCCGTGGAGTCTCGTGTTCGGTGCGACGGCGCTATTCGGGTTGGCGCTTTACGGCGTCGAAGCAGGGGATAAGCAGATCTTGCGTTGGATTGCCAGGAGGCCCGAGCCGGGGGACCACAGCATGTGGTGGAGGGCAAACTATCTTTTGGCCATAGGTTTGGCTCATTCTCATACCGGTAACAAGGCCAGCGGCATCTCGTCCATCCGAGAGAGTGAGGCGCTCTTCCGAACGCTCGGCGCGGTTAGTCTTGGCGCAATCGCCGCCGATCGTGGTGGTTGGGCCAGCGATGACGATGTCGCTCTGCTTCTTCGCCTTGGTGTCGCGAGAAGTACCTCTACCGGGCGTAACTCCGCGACTAGAACTCCATCGGCAGCGATGCCGGTGCTCTCGAAACGTGAGCTCGAGGTGGCTGAACTGGTTGCCTCAGGAGCCTCCAACCGCGAAATTGCCGCCACGCTCTTTCTCAGTGAGCGGACGGTAGAGGCGCATCTCGCAAGTGCCTTTCGTAAGCTAGACGTCAGCTCGCGGACGCAACTGACCCGTTGGTTTGTCCTGCAGTAGCCTTACGAACTAATGGCTCGTCGTGCAAAGGAGGACGCCAGCAAGCGTCATCTCGTAGTATTCGGGGGCGTGCTCCTTGATCGCGCTGAGGAACGGCTTGGTGAGCTCCTCGGCATGCTTGAATACTCCGGCTACATCCGAAGTCGAGGGCGTCGTGGGAAGGTTGAGGTGCTTTTGTATGAGGCTAGCCACGGCGGCGGGATTCGTCTTGTCGATCGACGCGAACTCCGCGCGAGATGCCGGGGTGGACATGAGGTGCCCGAGATAACGGGCAGCGAGCTGGCGAATATCGTTGTCGCTCATAGTACTGCAGCTCCTCGTTCATGTAGTGACTTGCAGAGATATACGGGGCCCTTTGATGGCGCCGTATGCGAACCTAGCAGTCGTTCTATGGCCGGGTTATCCTTCCTGGCTACGCACGCGTTGTACCTAGGCACATAGGATAGGCGAGCGCCGAATAAGGCGGACCGCGAGACGCGCATCCCAGCGTTTGAGGTCGCCCTCGCGTTCTGCGATGGCTCGGATACTATCGCGGAGGTCGGCGGGCGCGTGCTCGAGAGCGCTCTCCCAAGAGCGATCCATGTAGTAGACGCTACGCGCTCCAGTAATGAAGGCGTCGCACTCCGCAACGGTGAGGAGGCCGCGGCGGCGGGCGAGCCAGGCCACGTATCGCACGTTCACGGATGGCACGGTCAGCGCGTGGTGGCCCTCGGGATGAACCAGTACCGCCACTTCGTCATCGCCATCGATGACTTCCCGAATGTACCACCGTGCGATCGCGCCCACTGGCCGCAGCCCGTATGGCCAGCACTCGGCCGCACGCAGCGCCCCCATGCTGGCGGCGCCGATCATCGGAACGCGCCGACAGGCGGCAAGACACTCTTTGGGCGAGGGGGCAAGGTCATGATGGAAGACGCCATCGATCAACACGATAGCGTCATAGGCTTCTGCCGCCGCGGCGATGTCGCCGCGGCTCGCCGGAGGCAAGTACGTGAAGCCAGGAACCACCGTGCGGTCCTCTGGTGGGAGAGATGGCCCCGCAAAGATGGCGACCCGGCGGCTAGACACTGACTGCTACCCCCTACGGGCGGTGCGGAGCTTGGCCAGAATCTTGCGCGCCTTCTCGGCGGCGAGGTACTGCTCCACGGAATGCCGCTGCTCGTCGGTGAGCAGCTTCAACGCCTGCTCGGGGCTGGCATCGGGGACGGCGGCTCGGGTCGCCGTCCAGAACTCGGGCTCGCCGCCGGGGTAACTGCGCGCCACCTGCTCCAAGTTCACGACATAGGCAGGGTTGGGGTTGATCTCCAGCGCCCGCTCGAAGGCCTGGACCGCCTTGTGCATGTGCCTGCTCTGCGCGTACGCCCGCCCCAGGGCGTTGAGGGGCTCGGGGCGGTCCGGAGCCAAGCAGTTGGCCGCCTCGGCCACAGCCTGAGCGGTTGACGGTTGAATCTTGTCGACCAGGTGGTTCGCCAGGGAGACCAGCATGCTAATAGTCTCGTCGAGGGTCAAGTTCTTGTGCTTCCAGCCTCGCAGGTCGCTCAGGAAGCGCGCGAACTCATCGGCAGAGGGGTAGACTGCTCGAGCGGGTTTCATATGTTCTTTACATCGGATAGACGGGGTGCATCCATCAGCCGGACGGCGGGGTTTCAGTGGCTATCACTCGAATACGCCGAGTGCTAATGAGCGCGAGATCGAGATGAGCTACGACGATTTCTTCCGGGAGTTCGACCACTTGTTCACCGGCATGACCGGTTCGCGGCGCTTCGGCGGCTTCGTTCCCAATGCCGACGCCTACGTGACCGACGACGGGTGCATGCTGGTCGTCGAGGTCGAGCTTGCCGGCGTCCAGCCCGAACGCATCCGCGTCGCGGTGGAGGGCCAACGGCTCTACATCGCGGGACGGCGCGAACCCACGGTTAAGGCGCGCCGCGGCACGCTTCTGCTCAAAGAGATCGGCCACGGTGACTTTGCCAAGGAGATCCGCCTGCCGTCCCCCATCGAGCAGAGCGACGTGAGCGCCGTCTATCGCGACGGCATCCTCACGATCAGCCTCCCCATCGCGCGCGATCGCGAGCTTGCCCCGATCCTGCACACCGAACTCCGCATGACCATTCGAAGGATGCCGGTCTAACACCAGATGCCAGCGAAAAACGAATCAGCACACCAAACCCTCGCCATCCTGCCCTTGCAGGAGGCCGTCCTCTATCCGAACACCGTCCTGCCGTTGGCGGTCGTGAAGAAGGCGGGCATCCAGCTCGTGGAGGAGGCCCTCAAGGACGGGCGCCCCATCGGGTTCGTTGTGCTCAAAGACCGCGAAGTCGAGACGCCAACCGCGGATGATCTGCGCCGCGTCGGCACCATCGGCATCATTCAGAAGATGCTGAAGGTCCCCGACGGTACCTTGCGCTGCATCGTCGGCGGTACGCAGGCTTTCGCGATTGAGACCTTCACGCAAGTGGAGCCGTACTTCAAAGCCGACGTAGTGGAGCTCCCGGACAAGACGCGCGAGAGCGAGGAGCTGGTTGCCATGCACCGCAACCTCACCACGCTCTTCCAGCGCCTGCTGAGCTATCTGCCGCAGGTGCCGCGCGAGATGGAGATGGAGGTCCAGAATATCGCGGACCCCAACCTTCTCACCTACTTCGTCGCCTCCACGATGCGTCTCGACGTTGCCGAGAAGCAGGCTATCTTGGAGGAACGCAACACCGATAAGCGGATGCGCAAGCTCACCATGCTCCTCACCAAGGAGCTGGAGGTGGTGGAGCTCGGCCACAAGATTCAGAACGACATCCAGAAAGAGATGGAGAAGAACCAGCGCGAGTTCTACCTCCGTCAGCAGCTGCGCGCCATTCAGGAGGAGCTCGGCGAAGTCGACCCCCAGCAAGCCGAGACCAACGAGCTTCGAAAGAAGATCGACGAGGCCGGCATGCCGGAAGAGGTCCGCAAGGCCGCCGATCGCGAGCTCGACCGCCTGCAGCGCGTGCCCAGCGCGTCGCCGGAGTACAGCGTGGTGCGCACCTACCTGGACTGGCTGACCCAGCTTCCATGGAATGTGCAGACCGCCGATCAGATCGACATCGCGCAGGCGCGCAAGATCCTCGACGAGGACCACTACGACCTCGAGAAAGTCAAGGATCGCATCGTCGAGTACCTGGCCGTCGGCAAGCTCAAGAAGAAGATGACCGGTCCCATCCTCTGTTTCGTCGGTCCGCCGGGCGTCGGCAAGACCTCGCTTGGCCAGTCGATTGCCAAAGCCATGGGGCGCAAGTTCGTGCGCCTCTCGGTGGGCGGCGTGCGCGACGAGGCGGAGATCCGCGGCCATCGCCGTACCTACATCGGTGCGATGCCTGGTACGATCGTCCGCGCCCTGCGCGATGCCGGGACGAAGAACCCGGTGATGATGATCGACGAGATCGACAAGGTGGGCGCCGACTATCGCGGCGATCCGCAGTCGGCGCTGCTCGAAGTGCTCGACCCGGAGCAGAACTTCACGTTTCGCGACCACTATCTCGATTTGCCGTTCGATCTCTCCGAAGTGCTCTTCATCTGCACGGCCAACCAGTTGGAGACGATCTCGCCGCCGTTGCGCGACCGCATGGAGATCATCCCGCTCCACGGCTACACGGAGCTGGAGAAGCTGCAGATCGCCAAGCGCTACTTGGTCAAGAAGCAGCAGACCGTCAATGGCCTGCGCCCCTCGCAGGCGCCGCTGACCGACAAGATCCTACGCACGATCATCAACGACTACACGCGCGAAGCCGGCGTGCGCAACCTGGAGCGCGAGATCGGCACCGTGTTGCGCAAAGTAGCGCGCAAAGTCGCCGAGACCCCGACGTACAAGGAGAAGATTTCGCCGGAGTCGATCGTCGACTACCTCGGAAAGCCGAAGTTCTTCAACGAAGTGAAGAAGCGCGTCGCCACCGTCGGCGTGGCTACGGGCCTGGCGTGGACGCCCGTCGGCGGCGACATCCTCTTCATCGAGGCGACGGCCATGCCGGGCAAGGGCGCCGTGACGCTCACCGGCCAGTTGGGCGACGTCATGAAGGAGAGCGCCACGGCGGCGGTTTCGTTCCTGCGTGCGCACTCCGCCGATCTCGGTCTGCCGGAGGACTTCTTTGCCAAGCACGACCTGCACATCCATGTGCCGGCCGGCGCCGTGCCGAAGGACGGGCCCTCGGCGGGCGTGTCGATGGCGACGGCGATTGCCTCGCTGCTCACCGGGCGGCGCGTCGATCCCAATCTCGCGATGACCGGCGAGATCACCCTCACGGGGCAAGTTCTCCCCGTGGGCGGCATCAAAGAGAAAGTGCTAGGCGCCAAGCGCGCCGGCATCACCAAGGTGATGCTGCCGCGCCGCAACGAAGTCGATCTCGAGGATGTTCCCAAGGAAGTTCGCGAGACGATGGAGTTCGTACCTCTGGACGATCTGGCGGGGGCCTTCACGGTAGCGCTGGGTGCGCCGATCGTCCCCGCAGTGGAGACCGCCGCCGACGCCACGAACGTGGTTCCCCTCAAGAGCCGGCGCAACGGCCGCGCGACCATCAAGCGCGCACCGGCACGACGGACTACTCCCGTGCGCAAGCGATAGCGCGCGATCAACTGCCTCGCAAGGAGAAGATGATGCCCGGCGATCTGCTCTTCATACCGGGTCCGGTGACCTGCGCCCCGGAGGTTCTAGCCGCGATGGCCGAGCCGATGGTCAACCATCGTGGGGAGCGCTTCGCCGGCGCCTTGCTCGCCGTGCGCGAGAAGTTGGCGCGCGTCTACGAGACGTCGGGTGAAGTGCTGGTGCTGGGCTCCAGCGGCACCGGCGGCCTCGAGGCTGCGGTGGTCAACCTCTTCTCCCCCGGCGATCTCTTGCTTTCGTGTCCGGTCGGTAATTTCGGCAAGCGGCTAGCCGCCATCGCCAAGATCCACGGCGCCGACGTGGAGATCCTCGATACCGAGCCGGGCCACGGCTTGGATCCCGCGCGCCTTGCAGGGCGTTTGCGCCAGGATCGCGAGCGCCGCATCGCCGGCGTCCTATTAACGCAAAACGAGACCTCTACCGGCGTGCAGAACGACATGGAGGCGTTGGCGCGCGCGATGGAGGGTCACCCCGCGCTGCGCGTGGTCGATAGCGTGAGCGGCCTGGGCGCATCGCGCATGCCGATCGACGGTCTCGGCTTCGACGCCGTGGTTGGTGCCTCGCAGAAAGTGCTCGCGGCACCGCCCGGGCTGGCTTTCGTTGCGCTCTCCGCCCGCGCGTGGGACGCCGTGGCGCGCGCGAAGATGCCGCGCTTCTACTTCGACTTCGCTAAGGCGCGCGAGTTCGGCGCCGACGGTCAGACGCCGTGGACGCCGCCCATCTCGCAGGTCTTCGCACTCAACGTCGCCCTCGACCGCTACCACGCGGAGGGTACGGCCAACGTTCACGCGCGCCACTCCGCCAACGCCGCCGCAATCCGCGCCGGCGTGCAGGCGCTGGGCCTCCAACTCTTCGGCGATATACGCTATGCCTCGCCCACCGTGGTGACGATGCGCGTTCCCGAGAACGTGCAAGCCTCCGTCGTGCTCAAGACGCTGCGCGAACGCCACGGCATCGTGCTCGCCGGCGGGCAGGGCGATCTCAAGGGCAAGATCTTCCGCATGGGCACGATGGGCGCCATCACCCCGGCCGATGTCCAACGCGCCATCGCCGCCCTCGGCGAAACCCTCGCCGCGCAAGGCTTCGCCTCCGCGGTTCGCTAGCCCGCGAGCATCGCAAGGCGCACACCTCGCGTCGGGGCGCGCGACATCGCTCCTGCGGGGCCGCGCGTCGCGGCGCTATCCTGCGCCGCTCCTACTGCCCTCGCGCGCGCTCTCGCCCTCCTGGCTTCGCGCGCGCCTCGGAGCCCCCGCAGGAGCGACGTCGCGCGCCCCGCCGCTAACGTTGCGCTGGCACGAGATTACGCGTTGCTACGT
Organism: bacterium; assembly: GCA_004297985.1. Lineage (GTDB taxonomy): Bacteria > Vulcanimicrobiota > Vulcanimicrobiia > Vulcanimicrobiales > SCRA01 > SCRA01. The sequence goes on from SCRA01000072.1 coordinate 16,128, forward strand.
CAGCGAGCGAGCGGGGCGCATTCCTCGCGCAGGGACTGTCTGGAGCGAGCGAGGCCTGGAGGGCCGGAAGCGAGCGGAACGAGAGCGTGCCGCACATGGATGTGCGGCACAGCGGTCCCGGAGCGAGGTGTGCGCCGCGCAACGCTCGCGGGCTAACGACGCGCAGCAGTTACCAGCCTGCGGAGGTGCGATGGAGGGCGTGGCGTTGGAAGAGCGGGTGCACGTAGGGCTCGACGATCGGCGGGAGCATGGTCTGGAGGCCATGGTCGATGCGTGCGTTGGGCGAGGTGATGAAGGCGACGACGGGCGAACGCGCGAGGTCGCTGCGCATCGCGGGCGAGAGCGGAAAGAAGAGCGCGACGTAGAGCACGGCCCACAGCAGCACGGCGGCTTTGGCCAAGCCGATGGCACCGCCGATGAGCGCGTTGCCGGTGCCGAGGAGGGGCAGGTGCATAATGCGGTCGACGATGCTGACGATCAGTAGCGCGATCACATAGCCTAGGAGCGCGGCGGTCAGCACGCCCAAGAGGCGATTGACCCCGGCGCTGGCGTGGGTCATCCAGCCGATGGTTTGATCGAGTTGACCGCGGTAGAGGATCGCAGCGGCGATCGCCGCGACGATGGCGAGCAGTCCGCCGATCTCGCGGACGCCGCCGCGCTTGATGCCTTTGAGGAACGCGAAGAGCAGGAGCGCCCCCAGGACGATGTCCGGCCAGCCCAGATGCCGGAAGGCCGCCGGCATCAGGTGCGCAGCTCGGCGCCCAGGCGCTCGCGCAGCGCAGCGATGACCTTGGCCGTGGCCTCATCGGCGATGGCATCGGTGATCGTGGCCTCCGGCTCGCGCAGCCAAATGCGCACGGCGATCGACTTCTTCCCGGCGGGGACCTGCGGGCCGCGGTATTCGTCGAACGGGCGCGCGCGCTCGACTTGGGGAATGGCCGCTTGGAGCACCGCACCGAGCACCGCTTCGGCCGGCACGTGCTCGTCCAGCAGCAGCGCTACGTCGCGCGAGGTACCAGGGAACTTCGGCACGGGCTTGTAGACCGCCACGCGGCGCGCCGGCAGCTTGTCGACGCGGAGAAAGGCGTAGTACGTGCTGAGCGGGATCTCGAAGGTGCCGCAGAGGCGCGGATCGACGCGCCCCGCCATCGCCACGCTGTCGTGGCCCAACAAAAGCGAGGCGGACTTGCCGGGATGCAGACCGGGGATAGCGTCCTGCGCTACGTCGGGCCAGACGCCGGTGAGGTTGCGCAGCAGCGACTCGATCTCGCTGCGGAACTCGACGAGCGTGCGATCGCTCCAGGCAGGCTCACCCTTCTCCTCGCGCTCCTCGCGTGCGAAGAGAATGCCGGCGATGGGTTCCTCGGAGATCGGACTCTCGCCGCCGCGGAAGGTGTGGCCGATCTCGAAGATGCGGCAGGGAAGCTGCTGACGATTGCGTGCCAGCCACTGCAGCATGAGAGGAAGAATGGCAAAACGCAGCCAGCGCTGCTCCTCGGAGAGCGGGTTGAGCACTTCCACCGGCGTTCGCGGAAGCTCGATACCGGCGTTGCGGTACTTCTCGATGATCGCCGAAGAGTGAAGCGGCAACGAGACGATCTCGTGATAGCCCATGTCCATGAGGCTGTGGGCGATGTCGCTCTCGAGATGCCAGTCGTCGGAGTCGATGCCGTGTTGGGCGATCGGCGGAAGCTCGCTGGGAATCTCGTCGTAGCTCTCGATGCGCGCGACTTCCTCGACGAGGTCGACGCCTTCACGGATGTCGGCGCGCCACGGCGGCACTTCGACATCGAGGGTAAGATCGTCGACGGGGGCCGTTGCGAAGCCGAGCGCCCCCAAGTTGGAGGCGATGCGCTGCGCCGGCAGCGTCAGCCCGAGCAGTCGCTGCACCTGCGCCACGGCGAAGGCGATGTGCGCCGGTGGCGGCACCGATTTGCCTACAGCCAGCGGCGCGTCGATCGTGGCGCCTTCGTCGGCGAGCAGCTTCGCCGCCCGCGCGGCACCCAGATCCGGGAAGGCCAGCGGAAGCGACTTCTCGTGGCGCAGCGAGCCATCGGTGCGTAGGCCCAGTGAGAGCGAGCCGCGGCGGATGGTGGGGCCGTCGAAGTTGGCCGACTCCATCAGCACGCTGTGTGTCGTATCCTTGATCTCACTGCGCTCGCCGCCGCGAATGCCCGCGATCACGCTGGGGCCAGCCTCGTCGCAGATCAAGAGCACACGCTCGTCGAGCACGCGATCGACGCCGTCCAGTGTGAGCAGATGCTCGCCGGGGTGCGCCTTGCGCACCACGATCGTGCCGCCGGCCACGGACTCCCAATCGAAGAAGTGGAGTGGCTGGCCAACTTCGAGCATCACGTAGTTGGAGATGTCGACGAGGTTGGAGATCGGGCGCTGACCTGCAAGCGAGAGGCGCACGCGCATCCACGCCGGCGCCGGGCCGACGCGCACGTCCTCGAAGCGCTGGGCGACATAGCGGTTGCATCCGGCGCCTTCCAGGCTCACACGGACATCGCTAGGTGCGGCGTAGGATCCCGCGTAGAGCTCCGGCAGACGCAGTGTGCGGCGGGTCGCCGCGGCGTACTCGCGTGCAAGGCCGAGGACGGAGAGGCAGTCGGGGCGGTTCGGGGTGACGTCGAGATCGAGAACCGCCTCACCCAGGCCCAGCGCCGAGACGGCGTCCGCACCGACGACCACCTCGCCGTCGAGGATCATGATGCCGTCTTCGAAGTGGTCGGGCTCGAGGCCCAGCTCGCGCGCGCTGCACATCATCCCCTCGGAGACGACGCCGCGCATCGCGCGCTTCTCGATCTTCATCTCGGGCAGTTGGGCGCCGATGGGGGCCACCGGGATGCGCTGACCCACGGCCACGTTGACGGCGCCGGTGGCGATCGTCAACGGCGCGCCGTTCCCTACGCTCACCTTACCGATGACGAGGCGATCCGCGTTGGGGTGCTTCTCGAGCGTCACGATCTCGCCGATCACCACGCCTTCGATGCGCGGCGCGCGATCGATCGCCTCGACGGGGAAGCCCAGACGCGCGAAGATCTCCGCGGCCTCGTCGGCGCTCTCCTGAACGTCGACGTATGCTTTCAACCAACCCAACGGTACGCGCATGCTCTGACTACACGATCTCCACTAAAACTGCTCCAAGAAGGCCGGCTCGTTCTCGACGAATGTGCGGATGTCGTCGATGCCGTGACGCACCATGGCGATGCGTTCCGTACCGAGGCCGAACGCCCATCCCGTCACGCGGTCGGAGTCGTAGCCGACTTCGCGGAGGACGTTGGGATGGACCATCCCCGAACCCCCGATCTCCAGCCAGCCGCTGCCGCTGCACGTGCGGCAGCCCAAGCCATGGCAGCCCGGGCATGTGGTGTCGACCTCGGCGCTTGGCTCGGTGAACGGAAAGAACGAGGGGCGGAAGCGCACACGCTGCGTGGGGCCGAAGAGCGCGCGGCACATAGCCTCCATCGTGCCCTTCAAGTGCGCCATCGTAATGCCTTCGGCCACCACCAATCCTTCGACCTGATGGAAGGCGAACGAGTGGCGCGCATCTAGGGCGTCGCGGCGATAGCAGCGGCCCGGCGTAACGATCGCCAGCGGCGGTTGGTGCGCCTGCATCGTACGCACCTGCATCGGCGAGGTGTGCGTGCGCAGCAACAGGCCACCGGGGAGATAGAAGGAGTCGAAGCCTTCGCGCGCCGGGTGATCGGGCGGGATGTTGAGGGCGTCGAAGTTGTGGTACTCCGTCTCGGCCTCGGGGCCCACCACCACGGCGAAGCCGCGGCGCTCGAAGAAGTCGCAGATGTCTTCGAGGGTGCGGCGGATGGGGTGGATGCTGCCGCGCCGGGCGCGAGCCGGGAACGTGGCGTCGACGCGCTCGCGTAGGGCGTCTTCCAGTCCGTGGGCGCGCAGCGTCTCGAGCGCGGAGGCCAGGCGTAACTCCATGCGCTCGGCGACCGCGTTGATGCGCTGGCCGGCGGCGGGGCGTTCCTGCGCAGGGAGCTTGCCGATGCCGCGGCGCATGAGGGTCAGCTCCCCGCTGCGCCCTAGGTAGGCGACGCGAAGCTCCTCGACGTCAGCGTCGCGGTTCGCGGCGGCTAACCGTTGCTCGAAGGTGGTATACACCTCGGCGAGTGCCCGTTCGAAATCCATAACCCCAAAAAGAAAGCGGCTTCGGCGTGTGCGAACCGCTTCGGCGGATGTGTGCGATGAGCGCGATGACGCCCCGGCTATTCAACCGGGGCGCCTTGAAAATCCTTGCGTCTTAAATGGCTCGAGCCGGTGCGAGTTGCTTGTACAGCAGGTACGCGTTGATAGATCCTGTCGTTTTGAAGATCTTCCAGAAGAACTCGGAGGTTAGCATCGTCTGGCGTTACCCCATCTCTTCAGGCTCGTAACCGGTGGTCCGGCGGCATCAGTATAGCATAGGCCCTAGGTCCCCTCAA
>SCRA01000073.1 GCA_004297985.1 bacterium
CACCTGTGCCCACCATGGCGCTGTAGCTCAGTTGGTTAGAGCGCCGCCCTGTCACGGCGGAGGTCGTGGGTTCGAGCCCCATCAGCGTCGCCATCGTTCCGATGCGTGCGTCGGTCACCCGGGAAACGGGAGATCGGCGCACCACGCGGAGCAGGCGCTGGAACGTGTAGGCCGAGATAGCTCAGTCGGTAGAGCACAGGTCTGAAAAACCTGGTGTCGCCAGTTCGATTCTGGCTCTCGGCACCATCCTTTGAAGTCCCGCGACGCTTACGTTTGGCGGGGCTTCTGTTTCCAGCGATGGTGCTCGTGACCGAGACGTTACCGGTGGATAAGCTCGATCAACGTATCGGCGGGGAAGCCCGGGAAGCTCGCACGCCAATCGAGGCCGCCGAGCGCGCCGCGCCCCCGCCGCTTCCAGATAAAAACGACGGACGCACTGCGCGTTGAAACGCGGCTTGGAGCCGAAATTCCAAAGCACGAGCACCACCGGTTCTGTGAAGAAGCGGAAGTTCGATCATGCTAAATTCCCAGCGCGAGACGCTGGCGCGCCGGCGTGTACCGAACGCGCGTCAACCATCATTGCAAGCAACAAGAGCTTCGCCGGCTGGGCTGGGATCGTTGTCGATACCACTACGGTGACGTGACACCTATGCGCTGGCCCGCATGGTCCTCGTTGATGAGCCTGCCGGCGCAGACGAGGATGCCCTCGCCGCGGCCCCACGACTTCGATATTGCCTGGTCAGCGGTGGCAACCGTGTAGACGGAGCCATCCGTGGTATCGATGGTCGAGCCGTCATCGGAGACGGCATAGATCGTTGCCGGCGTGCAGTTACTCGCGCCTTCGAGGGATGGCGTCGAGAGCGCCGGCGATGCTCTGACGGCGAGGCGAAGCGGTGCGGGCGGAGATTGGCGCGCCGATCCGAGCTCCAAGCGGGGGGTCGCGTTCCCACGAGGAGTCGGCGTCGAGGTGGTCAGGGATGCCCACTTGACGTTGCTCTGCAGCAGCACCGGCGCTCCACGAACCATGCCGTAGGTCCACGTTCGCATGCCGCTCGGGCAGCAGAGGCGATCCGATGCCCGATACGCCGCCGTCGCGACGATGAGGCGGCCGCCGTCGATGCGCACGCTCTGCACGCCGCCGTTGAGCGAGAGATCGCTCAGGAAGACCGGCTGATTCTTGCTGACGCGAAAGAGGCCGACGTCGAGCGCACCGCCTCGTCCACCGGCGCTCATGGGCGCCGCGACGATCATGGTGCGGTCGGGGCCGATGAAGCCCACGGCGGCGCGCTCCTCGTCGACGCTGAAGCCGCCGTGCATCTTCGGCAAGCGGTCGAGCGCGAGCACGATCGGGAGGCCGGTATTGGCGACGCTGTGGTGCGCCGCCGCGCTTGCCGCCGCGTGCGCCGTTGCCCGGTCTCGAGGCGGCGATGAGCAGCCGCCGAGTATGACCGCCAGCGAGAACCAGAGCATACGTTGCGCGTTCATGGATGAGACTTCGTGCCATCTCTTGCGATACTAAGCGGCCGTCAACTCGCCGGAGAGGCATTGGGGAAGAATGGGAGCAATGGAGTCGCCCAACGTCATGCTCGCGACGCTGGTGGACGAGCCGTTCGACGATCCGGAGTGGATCTTCGAGACGAAGTGGGACGGAGTTCGCGCCACGTGCCGCATCGACGGCCGCGGCGGCATGACCCTGGTCTCACGGACCGGACAGGACCTCTCGGGCACCTTTCCCGAGTTGGCCGTCCTACGCCGCGCCTTCTCGGGCCTGCCCATCACGGTCGACGGCGAGATCGTGTCACTGGACGAACGCGGGCGCTCTTCGTTTCAGCGCCTGCAAGCGCGAATCAACCGCCTGCGCCCCACGCCGCGCGACGTGGAGGCCGTCCCCGCGCACTTCGTTGTCTTCGATCTCTTGGAGCATGACGGGCGGGACGTGCGCGATCTCCCGCTCGAAAAGCGGCGCAGGATCCTGCAGGCGGCGATTGTCGCGCCCGATCACGTGCTTGCCTTCTCCAAAGACGTGCGGGGACAAGGGGGTGCGGCCTTCGCCGCCGCCGAGCGCGCCGGGCTCGAAGGCATCATGGCCAAGCACCTCGGCTCGCGTTACGTGGGGCGTCGCTCGCGGCAATGGCTCAAGATCAAGGTACACCTCCGTCAGGAGTTCGTGATCGGCGGCTGGACGGAGCCGCGCGGCAGCCGTCAGGGGTTCGGGGCGCTCCTGCTGGGCGTCTACGACGACGGCCGTCTGAGATACGTCGGCAACGTGGGCACCGGCTTCGACGAGGCCACCTTACGGAATATCCTGGCACAGCTCAGCCCGATCGAAACGCCGAGCACTCCCTTCGACAAGGCGCCTTCGACGCCGGCGGCGGCACACTGGGTGAAGCCGCGGCTGGTGGCGGAAGTGAGGTTCGCCGAATGGACGCGCGGCGGAAGCATCCGTCAACCCGCCTTCATCGGCTTGCGTACCGACAAGCGGCCGCGTGACGTGCAGCGCGAGAGGCCTCGAGTTGCCGCGTCTTAGGCCACGCGCGTCCGCTTCGGAGTCTTTCGCCGCTGCTTGCGCGTCTGTGCAACGCTCTCGTCCAGCATGTCACGGAGATCGATCACGTTTGTCGGACGCCGCGGCTTGGCGGCGCGCGTCTTGACCTCTTGGCCGTGCGCGCGCGCCTCGATCAACGCCATCAGCTCTTCGCGATACTTGTCCGTGAAGGCGGCGGGGTCGAACTTCGCGCTCATCGCGTCGATCAGCATCGTCGCCGATTTCACTTCCCCCGCGCTGGCCTTCTCCGCCTTGGCCGGGAAGTCGAACTCTCCTTGATTCGTCAGCTCGTCGGCGAAGTGCATCAGCTCGAGGACCAGCGCATCGTCGTGCGGGCGAACTGCCGCGAGATGCTCGCGCGTCCGGATGACCACGCGCGCGATGCCGACCTTGGTCCCCTTCCCTAGGACATCGCGCAGCAAGGCGTAGGCGTGCCGCCCTTTCTTCTCCGGAACCAGATAGTAGGGCGTCTCGTAGAACATCGGGTCGATCTCCGAGGACTCGACGAATTCCATGATGTCGATCGACTGGGTGGCTTCCACGTTGACGCGTTTGAAGTCGTCATCGCTCAGCACGACGTGCCGCCCCTTCTCGTATTCGAATCCGCGCACGACGTGTTCCCACTCGACCGGCTTGCCACACGTGTCGCAGACGCGCACGTTGCTCAGCCGGCCGCCGTCGCGATCGTGAAGGAGGTGGAAACGCAGCTCATTCGATCGAATCGCTGTGAAAAGCTGTATGGGGATCGTGACCAGTCCGAAGTTGATCGTACCGCTCCAGATCGCGTGCGCCATGGTTAGCCGTTCCTCCATTCATTCCGCGCGCGCTCGAATGCGGGCTCGAGCCGCTGCAAGTGCCCGTACGACGATTGCCAGGGGTCCGGGGAGTCGGCGGCGTTCTCGATCCGCCATTGCGCGAAGGCTGCCGCCGGATCCGCGATGCGGCTCTTGAGCCATGCCTCGACGCGCTCCCAGGTCAGCGGCATCGAGACCGGTGCGCCTGGGCGTGGGCGCGCGGTGTACGGCACGGCGAACGTTTTGCCGCGCCCCACTTGCGCGACGTCGAGATACACCACTCCCGGCGGGCGCCGCGAGACGGTGCGGTCCAGCGTCACCTGATCGGGCAGCACATCGACGATTCGGCGTGCCACCAGCTCTACGAAGCGGCGCACCGCAGCATACGGCGTGTCTGGGTGGAGCGCAACGATGACGTGGAGTCCCGTGCCTCCCGTCGTCTTCACGCGCGACGACAAGCCGACCGAGGCCAAGATATCGCGTACGCTCAGCGCGACGCGCGCAACGCGACGCAGCGGGCATTCCGGCATGGGGTCGAGATCGAAGAGAAGCACGTCCGGGAAATCGAGCGACGACACCTGAGACTGCCAGACGTGCAGCGTGACCGCAGCAAGGTTTGCCAGATAGAGCAGGCTGCGCTCGTCGTTGCAGACGACGTAGCGGATGGTACGCTTGGCCGACTCGCTCTCGAGTGCTACCGTCGTGAGCCACGGCGGGGCGCCGCGCGGCACGTCCTTCGCGAAGAAGAACGCACCGCCGATGCCGTCGGGGTAACGCTCGAGCATGAGTGGGCGGTCCCTCAGGTACGGCAGGATGCGCTTGGCGATGCGCTGATAGTATGCGACGAGGTCGCGCTTGGTGATGCCGTCATCCGGGAAGAGGATCTTCTCGGGATTGCTTACCGCGGGCGCCGGGTCCGTCGCGTCGTCGAGCGTACGTCCGCTAAGCACCGAAGCGGGATGGGCCGCAGCACGCCACCTGGGGTCCGCCTCGCCGTCACGCTCCTTGATCAGCAGCCACGCGTTCGCGTTGGGGTCGCGTCGCTTCATCTTCACCAACGCGAAGCCGCCGCGCAGCTTCCGGCCGTGCAGCGCGAACTTCAGGCTGCCGCGCCGATAGGCGGCCGCCCCCGATGCTCCTTTGAGCAGCTCATACGTTCCGCTGTCCCAGACGATCACATCGCCGGCGCCGTAGCTGCCCTCGGGGATGCGTCCCTCGAAGGCACCGTACTCCAGCGGGTGGTCCTCGACGTGCATCGCAAGGCGCTTCACTCCGGGATCGAGCGAAGGTCCTTTGGGGACCGCCCATGACTTCAGCACGCCATCCATCTCCAAGCGAAAATCGTAGTGCAGGTGCGAGGCGCGGTGGAGCTGCACGACAAAGCGGGCGCCCGCCCGCCGGCCGCGTGCGCCGCGCGGCTCGGGGCTCCGGCGGAAGTCACGTCGCTTACGATAGGTGGTCAGCGTGGATTCGGCCATGACACGAGGAGGATACCCATCTGGGACGAGGACATCCCATCGGCGGGCGCGCACGTATGGCGTACGGGAGGGGCTCGATCATGGAGTATGCGATCTTCGGTGCCGGGTGCTTCTGGGGCGTGGAAGAGAGCTTTCGACAGATGCCGGGAGTGCTCGAGGCGGAGGCCGGCTACAGCGGCGGCTCGACGGAGCATCCGTCGTATCGTGAGGTCTGCTCCAACACCACAGGGCATGCCGAGACCGTGCGTGTCGCCTTCGATCCGGAGCGCGTCACGTACGACCAGTTGCTCGATGCCTTTTGGTCGATGCATGACCCCACGACGCCGGACCGGCAAGGCCCGGACGCCGGCACGCAGTATCGTTCCGCTGTCTTCACCTACTCCCCGGAGCAAGAGCGCGCCGCCCGCGCCTCACGCGACCGCCTCGCGGCGTCCGGGCGTTACACACGGCCGATCGTCACGGAGATCGCACCCGCCGGGACGTTCTGGCGCGCCGAAGAGTACCATCAGCGTTATCTCGAGAAGCAAGGCGCGCGAAGCTGCCGCCGCTAGCGCTGTAACGCGCCGCAAGCGCAACCTGCCGCCAGCCGCTTGCAGTGTTGCATGCGGTGGAAAAGTAGGCGGCTCCGCCGCTCGGCGGCAGGGATGTCCTTCGTCTAAGCGCGATACGCGTATGGGTGGGCGCAACGATGCCTCATCATTCGAAGGGAGCAAGATCATGCGTCATGCTTCGATTTCACGTGACACGTTCGTCAAAGGTGCCGCCGCCGGCGCCGCCGCGCTCTCGGCTGGATTTCCGGCGTTCATTCCGCAACGCGGCGACGCAGCAGATGAGCTGCGGGTTGGCGTCCTCGAGGAGTATACGGGAACGTACGCGACCGAGGGCCGCAACGAGACGCGTGGCGCGCAGATAGCAGTCGATGCTTGGAACAAGCGCGGCGGCGTCTTGGGGCGCCAGGTTTCGCTCGTGAAGGAAGATATTCAAGGCGACCCCGGCGTTACGGTACAGAAGGCGCGCAAGCTCGTTAACCAGGACAAGGCGGAAGTGCTCTTCGGCTGCGTCTCCAGCGCCGACGCGCTCTCTGCCAGCAGCGCTGCGCACGCGATGAATATCCTCTACATCGACTCCGGTGGTCACACGGACGACGTGACCGGGAAATCCTGCCACTGGAATACATTTCGCACGTGCCACAGCACGTGGATGGAGACGCACGCGACCGGATACTCGATTGCCAAGCTCTTCGGCAAGAAGTGGTTCTTGATCACGCCCGACTACGCATACGGTCACTCGCTGGCCGTCGGCTATCAAGACGTCATCAAGAGGGTCGGCGGTCAGATCGTCGCCAACGAGCTGACACCGCTTGGGACAACCGACTTCAGCTCCTATCTGACGAAGGTGGAGGGAGCGAAACCCGATGTCCTGGTCGCCATGCCGCAAGGTAACGACCTCGTCAACCTCCTCAAGCAAGCCTCGTCGTTCGGGTTGCTCAAGAAGCTTCCGGTGGCAGGGCCGCAAGTCGAGCTGGAGACGATGTGGGCCCTTCCGGACGAGGCCCGCGTCGGCTACTGGGGCGTCGAGTGGTACTACAAGAATGATCTCGTGCTCGGCAAGAGCAATGCGCTCGCCGCCGAGCTCGTGCAATCGTATCACAAGCAGTACAACGAGCCGCCGACGGCGCGCGTCTGCTTTGGCTATACGACGGTGGACCGCATGCTCTGGGCCATCAATCAGGCCAAGACCACGGACGCCGTCAAAGTGGCACGCACGCTCGAGAACGCGCACTTCCGTGGACTATGGGAAGGCTCACCGTACTACCGTGGAGCCGACCACCAACTGATGTGGCCGATGTGGTTCGCCCAGATCCGCGCCAAGGGAACGCCGCAGGACAAGTACGATATCTTCGACGTGAAGGACCGTCAGGAGGCCGATCAGATCGAGCAGACCGTCGCCGAGAAGGCGGCCGTCTGCCACATGGACTACCCGTCGTAGGACGCGTGCCGAACGTTGGCGCCGGGCGCTACGACAACTCCGGCGCCAGCGTGCTCATGACGGCGAACAGGTCGCGCTTGGCCTCGAAGCCGATGCCGGGAATCTCGGGTAACGTGACGTGGCCGTCGATCACCTGTACCCCATCGGGGAACCCGCCCGTCGGCTGGAAGAGGTCCGGGTAGGACTCGTTGCCCCCCAGCCCCAAGCCGGCCGCGATGTGCAGTGAGAGTTGGTGACCGCCGTGTGGAATGCAGCGCCGCGCCGGCCAGTTGTGCGCTTGCAGCATCTCCAGCGTACGCAGGTACTCCACCAGCCCGTAGCTGAGGGCGCAATCGAACTGCAGCACGTCGCGGTCTGCGCGCATGCCGCCGTAGCGTACGAGGTTGCGCGCGTCCTGCATGGAGAAGAGGTTCTCCCCTGTGGCCAACGGCCCATCATAGGCGCAAGCCACTTCCGCATTGAGCGCGTAGTCCAGCGGGTCGCCGGGCTCCTCGTACCAGCGCAGGCCGTAGGGTGCCAGCGCCGCGGCGTAGACGAGCGCCGTCTCCATATCGAAGCGCCCGTTGGCATCCACCGCGAGGCGGTCTCCCGAGCCCACGACGGCAAGCACCGCCTCGACGCGCCGTAAGTCTTCGTCGAGCGTATCGCCGCCGATCTTCATCTTCGTGACGGTGTAGCCGCGCTCGAGATAGGAGCCCATCTCGCGCTGGAGCGCCGAGAGATCCTTGCCGGGATAGTAGTAGCCGCCGGCGGCATAGACGAAGACGCGCGCATCTGCATGTTCGCCGCGGTAGCGGCCGGCCAGCACCCGGAACAGCGGGCGCCCCTCGATCTTTGCCACCGCGTCCCAGACGGCCATGTCCAGCACGCCCACCGCAACCGAGCGCTCACCGTGACCGCCGGGCTTTTCGTTGTCCATCAGCCGTGCCCAGATCTTGTGTGGGTCGAGATTGCTGCCGTCGTCGCTGACCAGGGCGTCGGGCGGCGCCTCGAGCAGCCGCGGAATGAAACGCTCGCGCAGCAGCGCGCCCTGCGCATAACGTCCGTTGGAGTTGAAGCCGAAGCCCACCACGCGCCGTCCGTCGCGCACCACGTCGGTAACCACCGCGGCGATGCTGGTGGTCATCTTCGAGAAGTCGATGTATGCGTTGCGAATCGGCGAGGCGATCGGAATCGTGATCTCCCGGATGTCGACGATCCTCATGCGCGCGAGATCTGCGCTGCCGCCTCGGCGATCGCTGCGCCCATCTCTTGCGTCGAGGCGGTTCCCCCGAGATCCCTCGTACGGGGACCGTGCTCGAGCACGCGCTCGATGGCGGCCGTGACGGCGGCGGCGGCTTCCGGATGACCCAGGTGCTCCAGCATCATCGCACCCGACCAGATCTGCCCCACCGGATTGGCGATGTTTCGGCCGGCGATGTCCGGCGCCGAGCCGTGGACGGGCTCGAACATCGAAGGGAACTCGCGCTCGGGGTTCACGTTTGCGGAGGGCGCGATGCCGATCGTCCCCGCGACCGCAGGGCCGAGATCGGAGAGGATGTCGCCGAAGAGATTCGACCCCACGACCACGTCGAACCAGTCGGGGTGCTGCACGAAGTGCGCCGTAAGGATGTCGACGTGGAACTGGTCCGTGCGCACGTCCGGATACTCCGCATGCATCGCGGCGAAGCGCTCGTCCCAATACGGCATGGAGAAAACGATGCCGTTGGACTTGGTGGCCGACGTGAGGTGGTGCTTGGGGCGCAACCGTGCGAGTTCGTACGCGTAGCGCAGGATGCGATCGACGCCGCGCCGGGTGAAGATGGACTGCTGCACCACCACCTCGTCCTCGGTGCCCTCGTAAAGGCGCCCGCCGATCTCCGAGTACTCGCCCTCGTTGTTCTCGCGCACGACGTAGAAGTCGATGTCTCCCACCTCGCGCCCGCGCAACGGCGAGGCCACGCCGTGCATCAGGCGCACGGGGCGCAGATTCACGTACTGCCGGAAGACGCGCCGGATGGGAATCAACAACTGCCAGAGGGATACGTGGTCGGGCACGCCGGGAAAGCCTACCGCGCCCAGAAAAATCGCGTCGTGCGAACGGATGCGCTCCAGGCCGTCCTCCGGCATCATCCGCCCGTGCTGCGCATACCATTCGCAGCTCCACGGAAACGACTCCCACTCGAAGGTGATGGCGAAGCGCCGGCCGACCGCGTCGAGCACGCGCATTCCCTCCGGTATCACTTCCTTGCCGATGCCGTCACCGGGGATGACGGCGATGCGATACTGCTTCACGTGCGTACTCCTCGAAGAGAGGTGGCGTTCTCGTGGCCGCAGGCGCAACCTGCTCCGCGAAACGGAAAAGGCAACGAAACGACGAGGCCACGCCCCGTCTGTGCCGAATGCGGGCCCGTTGCGCTATCTGTTTCTCTGGCTGGCCGGCGTCGATCTCCGCCTTACGCTGCTGGCGCTCCCGCCGATCCTCCCCATGGTGCGCGCCGACCTCCACTTGAACGAAAAGGCGGTTGCGGCGTTGACGGGGCTTCCCGTGCTCCTCTTGGCAGCGGCGGCGATCCCCGGTTCGATGCTGATCGCGCGCTTAGGCGCGCGCCGTGCGCTGATCATCGGGTTGTTGGCTGTGGCGTTCAGCTCGAGTCTGCGCGGCATCGGCCCCTCGACGACGATGCTCTTCGCCATGACGTTCTTCATGGGCGTGGGCATCGCCGTCGTCCAACCGGCGGTGCCCACGCTGATCAACCAGTGGCTATCGCGCAGTGTCGGCTTGGCTACGGCCATCTATACCAACGGTCTGCTCGTCGGCGAAGCGTTGAGCGCGGCGTTGACGATTCCGCTGGTCCTCCCGCTCTTTGGCGGCAATTGGGAGCTCAGCCTGGTCTGGTGGGCCGTGCCGGTGATCCTCTCGACGGGTGCTATCGCGCGCTGGGCTCCGCCGCTCGTCGATCACGTCGCCGCCAACGGCATGCGCTCGTGGATGCCCGATTGGCATGACCCCAGCACGTGGGTGCTGGGCATGGTGCAGGGCGGCGGCTCCAGCGTCTACTTCGCCGCCAACGCGTTCATCCCGGGCTATCTCCACGCAACCGGCCATGCCGGACTGGTCGGTCCATGCCTCACCGCCCTCAACGTCGGTCAGCTTCCTGCCACCGTGGTGGTGGCCGTGGCGGCGCGCCAACTCATCGGCAGGCGGGTTCCGCTCGTCGCCGCGGGCGTGCTCTCCGCTGTGGCGCTGGCCGTCTTCCTCAGCGGGTCGACGCTGGGACTCGTGATCGGGGCCGCGATGTTCGGCTTCTGCGCGGCGGTGATCTTGATCTTGACGCTGGCGCTTCCGCCGCTGCTGGCTCCGACGGGTGATGTCCATCGGCTCTCGGCGGGGATGTTCACGATCGGCTACGCCTACGCGTTCGTGCTGCCTATGATCGGCGGCGCCGCGTGGGATGCCAGCGGCCTCCCGGTCAGCGCCTTCACTCCCGTTGCGCTGGGTGCCCTGACGGTGGTGATTGCCGGCTCCGCGCACCGGCTGCTTCCGCGCGCGCGTCGGCTCTAGTCCGGTTGCGCGTGCGAGCATGGTCGCAGGCGGGGGGCGCGCGTCCGTGGTATCCCCGTAGTAGGGTTATGTCTGAAGCTAGTGATCCGGAGGCGCTCGCCTCCGTCGTTCTCACCAAACGCGAGTTGGCGACGGTCGTCGCGGCTCTCCGCACGGCGCAAGAGCAGGGCTTTCCCACGCTCTCGTACGAGCTGTATTTCGCCGACTTTCCCCCGCTGCGGCGACGGGAGATCGATGAGCTGTGCCGGAATCTCGAATATCCCGGCGGGTGAGTTGGCATGTCGTAGCGAGCCGGTCCGGCTCGCACAGGCCCTAGCGCCGGTTCAAGCGATCATGGATGTATCAGACGAAAAGCGGCGTCTCGAGGAGCACCTCGCGAAGATTCGTGAGGTGCTCGACAACTCTCTGGAGACCTGCGGCGACCTTCACGAGCAGGTAGATGCACTCGAACGCCTCGAGGAGCTCGAGGCGTTCGTGGCGCGTACGCTCGGCGAGCGCTAGCAGGTTCGCACCCCGCTAGTGTGCATGGAATCCCGTGAGGGCGACGGTATAGGTCTGAGCTTTCTCGTCGTACGTGATCGTGAAGCGGGTGGGGAAGCGCTTCATGGAGGGATAGATTTCCGGTTGAGCGATTGCCTCATCGACGTGCGGTTTGGTCTCTAAGAAGGTCTGCGTGACCATCGGCTCGGCGAAGGCGAAATTGCCGTCGTAGAAGCCGTAGATGAAGGTCAGCGAGAAGCCTTTTCCGGTGAACTCCGGGCTCTTCGGGTCGATCCAGTGGGCGCCCATCTTCGGCACGCCGCCGGGCGTGGGAACGTAGCCGGCGGGGACGGCGCGCGGGTCCGGCTTCTTCTCGAGACGGGCCATGTCGTCGCCGGCGGCGGTGATGGCGGCACGCGTCTGCTCCGAGATCGTGTAGAAGTGGAAGTCGAAGTGCGGCTTGCCGTAGACGTCCAAGGGCTCGTGGCCGCGCGGATTCCAGTCGACGGCGATGTGGGTGAACGGCGTTTGAGCGGTTGCCTGCGGGATCTCGAGGACCGTCTCGGTGTCTTCCTGTGGGAGCCTGTTCAATAGACTTTCGGGAAAGGTCACGCCGATGGCGACCACCTGACCCGCGGCGTCGGTCTGCGTGAAGCTCTGCACGGTTGCGTTCCCCAGCGGCTTGGTATCTGAGACGGCGACGCTGGTTTGTGCCGCGGCCGGTCCGGCGGAAACGCCGGCCAGAAGGGCGAGAGCCGCGACGAGCGAGCCGCCGCGAATAAGGGCAGTGTGGCGATGCATGTGGTGGAATAGCCTCCTTTGCCGTCACGCTATCGTGGGGGCGTCAAACACGGTGCGAGGGTTCTTTTCACTGGTCAGTATAATGAGCGACACATCCTGAAGGTAGGTATGATCGGCTCAGGGCACATTGGGTCCACGTTGGGCGAGTGCCGCGACGATGACGAGCCAGACCGGGCCCAGGAGGCCGAGTAGCGCTCCCGTGTGGTAGTAGCCGGGACCGTACGGCTCCTTTCGTCGGGCCGCGGCCGTACATCACCATCGCGAGCTCGATGGGGCTCAACGGTTGGCAGCGCGGGGCTTCGTTCATGCGGGCGCTCCTTTGATCGCGTGAGATCATGATGAGAGTACGGCATCACCGCGCAGATCACGGGAAGGCGCGGCGGAGGGGAGCGCAACCAAAGGAAGAGAGTGCGTGTTCTCCGGGAGGTTACGGGTCGCTGCTGTTGGGGGGAAGATGCAGGCATCGAAGCTGTTCGTCGTGCTGGCTGCGGTGGCGGTGTTGGCAAGCTGTACCGCGCGCCGCAACGCGGAGCAGGGGCCGCCGCCGCCCGTCGCCGTGGGGGTGACTCACGCGCAACGCGGTGCCATTGCCCGTGTCGTTGCGCTCGACGGCCAGATCGCACCGCTGTTGGACTCGACGCTCTCGTTCCAGCAAGCCGGACCGATCTCCGCCGTCTACGTCAACGTCGGCGACCACGTGCGCAAGGGTGAGCTGTTGGCGACCATCGACGCGTCGACCCTTCGCGCCCAATTGGCGCAAGTCGAGGCGCAAGCCCAGCAGGCCGCGGCGCACGCGCGCAGCTCACAGGTCGGCATCCCCATCACTCAGGCACAGACCTCCTCCGCCGTGCAGGCCGCGAAGGCTGGAGTGGACAGCGCACGGCTAACCTACCAGCAGAACCAGCAACTCTACAAGCAGGGTTACGTCTCGCTCACCGCGCTCCAAGACTCGCAGTCGGCCTACGTGCAGGCACAGAGCCAGTATCGCGCCGCACTCGCAAATAATGGAAGCAACGAAGCGACCGCGCTGAACGCGCAGGCCGATCTCGCTACCGAGCGTGCCGCGCGCGCCCAGGTGGGAACGCTGCGCACGGAGATCGCGCAGACCGCGCTCTACGCGCCGTTCGACGGCGTCGTCACCGCGCGGCTCATGGATCCGGGCGCGATGGCGGGACCCGGCACAGCGGTCCTGCGCATCTCGCAAGTGGAGACGGTGTGGCTGAATCTCAACGTCCCCGATGAGGACCTCGCCTATGCGCACGCGGGAACGCAGATAACCTTCCACACGCCCTCGCTGTCCGGGAGCGCCTTCACGGCCCGCATCGGCGCCGTCAACGCCATCCCCTCGCAAGGCACGCTCTCGTACCAGGCGCAGGCGCGGGTCGCCAACCCCGGAAACGTGCTGCGCGGCGGCATGCTGGTCACCGCCACGCTGACCAAAGAACGCCACGACGGCGTGATCGTCGTGCCGCTGACCGCCGTGGTGCAGGACCCGCAAGGCGCGGCCGTCTTCGTCATCGACAACGGTAAGGCCACCCGCGTTCCTGTGACCGTGGGCCTGCAGACCGATACGCAAGCCGAGATCTCCGGGGCCAAGATCGGACCCGGCACTGAGATCGTGGCTCGACCGCCGGACACCCTCAAGGACGGCAGCGCAGTAGCCGTGAGCGGCTCTCCGGCTTCGGGGGCCGCGCGGTGATCGGCCTCTTCCTGCGCCGGCCGGTTCTCACGGCCGTCTGCTCGCTCATCATCCTGATTGCCGGTGCGGTGGTGGTGCCGACGCTGCCGATCGCGCAATATCCCAAGATCGCGCCGCCCGTGGTGACGGTGAGCGCGGCCTATATCGGCGCCGACGCCCAGACGGTCGAATCCGCGGTGACAACGCCTCTGGAACAGGCGATCAACGGCGTGGAGGGCCTGCGTTACATCTCTTCGACCAGCTCCAACGACGGCGTTGCCAACATCACGTGCACCTTCCGCTTGGGAACCAACCTCGAGACGGCGACCACCGATGTGCAGAATGCCGTGCAGACGGCGATGGGGCGCCTGCCCGATGCCGTGAAGCAGACCGGCGTCACCGTCTCCAAGAACGCCGGTACGTTCGTCATGGCTATCGCGCTGGTCTCGGATAACCCCACCTACGGACCGCTCTACCTGAGCAACTACGCCGACCTGAACCTCGTCAACGCGCTCAAGCGCGTGACCGGCGTGAGCGACGTGCGCGTCTTCGGCGCCGGCCGCTACGCCATGCGTATCTGGGTCGATCCGCGGAAGCTGGCGCAATATAGGCTTGCCTCGTCCGACGTGATCGCGGCTCTGCAGGAGCAGAACGTCAACGTGGCCGCGGGGGCCATCGGCTCCCCACCCGCACCGGCCACCCAACCGTATACCTACACCGTACGTGCCGTGGGCCGTCTGACGACGCCGGATCAATTCCGTCAGATCATCCTGCGCGCCGGTGCCAACGGCGGCTACGTGCGCCTGGGCGATGTGGCGAAGATCGATCTTGGATCGGAGAGCTACGATACGGCGATCCGCTTCGACGGCAAGACCAACTCCATCGGCCTCGGCGTGCTGCAGCTCCCCAGCGCCAACGCGCTGAGCGTCAGCCAGGCGGTGCGCGCCCAGATGGACCAGTTGGCGAAGGCGTTTCCCCCCGGAGTCCATTACGACGTGGCCTTCGACACGTCGGTGTTCGTCCACGAGTCGATCAAGGAGGTGCTCTTCACGCTCCTCTTTTCGATCGTGCTGGTGATCCTGGTGATCTACCTGTTCCTCCAGGACCCGCGGGCGACGCTCATCCCGGCCGTCAGCATCCCAGTCTCGCTGATCGGCGCGTTCATGATCATGAAGCTCTTCGGCTTCACGATCAACACGATCACGCTCTTCGGGCTGACGCTGGCGACGGGGCTCGTCGTCGACGATGCCATCGTGGTCATCGAGAACATCGCCAGATTCATCCAAGAGAAGAAGATGGGCGGCATCGCGGGCGCCGAGGCGGCGATGCACGAGGTGCAGGGAGCGGTTATCGCCTCGTCGCTAGTCTTGATCTCCGTCTTCGTTCCGGTGGCGTTCTTCCCAGGAACGACGGGCCAGCTCTACAAGCAGTTCGCGCTGACGATCGCGGCCTCCATCTCGATCTCGCTCTTCGTCTCGCTCTCGCTCTCGCCGATGCTCTCCTCGCGACTCTTCCAAGAGCAGCACGAGGCGCACTTCCCGCTCTTCGTGTGGTTCAACCGGGGGTTGAATGCTTTCCGGAAGTGGTATCGCCGCCTCTTGCCGGCGCTCTTTCGCGCGCGCTGGGCAGTTCTCGGCATCTTCGCGCTGGCGCTCGCGCTCACAGGCTGGCTCTTCAAGACGACGCCGACGGCCTTCATCCCCGACGAAGATCAAGGGTACTTCATCGTCACGGTACAAGCGCCTGAGGGAACCTCGTTCGGCAACGAGATGAAGATCGCCGATCGAGTCGAGGATGTCATTCGCCGCCAGCCCGAGGTCCAGCACATCTTCGACGTCAGCGGCTTCAGCTTCACCGGCAGCGAGCCCAACCGCGGCATCATGTTCATCAATCTCAAGCCGTGGGCACAGCGCAAGGGCGCGGACCACACGCTCTCGGCCATTCTGGCGCATGTACAGGGGCCGCTCTTCGGCATCTCCGGCGCCCAGGTGTTCGCGTTCAATCCTCCCGCCATTCAAGGCGTGGGGAACTTCGGCGGCTTCCAGTACGAGCTGGAGGATCGCGGGAACGTAGGTCTGCCCGCGCTCACGGGCACGGCGTTCAGCTACATGATGCAGGGCAACCGCGATCCGGATCTCGCCAGCGTCTTCACGACCTTCCGCATCGACTCCCCACAACTGCTGCTCAACGTCGATCGCAACAAGGCCAAGACGGTCGGAGTCTCGCTCTCTGATCTCTTCGGCACGCTGCAGGCGGATCTGGGATCCGTCTACGTCAACGACTTCAACTACCTCGATCGCTCCTACCGCGTCTACGTGCAGGCCGACGTCCCGTATCGCGACCGCATCGCCTCGCTGGGCGACCTCTATGTCCGCTCGGCGACGGGCGGCGTCGCCCCCGTAACGGAGTTCGTGAGCCCCACGATCGAGAAGGGGGCGCCGATCATCAACCATTACAACCTCTACCGGTCGATCGAGATCAACGGTCAGCCCGCGCCCGGTAAAGGCTCGGGGCAGGCGATCTCGGCGATGGAGCAGTTGGCGCAGAAGCTCAATCCGCCAGGCGTTTCGTTCGAATGGTCGGGCCTCTCGCTCGACGAGATCGAGGCCGGATTCCTGACGATGTTGATCTTCGCGTTGGGCATACTCTTCACGTTTCTCGTGCTGGCGGCGCAGTACGAAAGCTTTGCGGATCCGCTTATCGTGCTGTTGGCCGTGCCGGCTGCGCTACTGGGCGCACTCCTGCTGCTGGGCGTGCGCCACATCCCCAGCGACGCCTATGCGCAGGTCGGCTACGTGATGCTGATCGGCCTGGCCAGTAAGAACGCCATTCTGATCGTCGAGTTCGCCAACGAGCAGTTGCGCGAGGGTGCCGACATCGTGACGGCGGCATCGCGCGCCGCCCAGACGCGGCTGCGGCCGATCCTCATGACTTCGATCGCGTTCGTCGTGGCGGTGCTGCCGCTGGTCTTCGCCAGCGGAGCCGGCGCCAACGCGCGCCACTCGCTGGGTACGGTGGTCTGCGGCGGCATGATCCTCGCCACGTTCCTCAACCTCGCCATCACGCCGGTCATCTACGTGATCATCAAGTCGGCCTCGCGGCGCGGCCGCCGGTTCTTCCGCAGAGGCGACGGCCGCGCGCTCGCGGTCGAAGAGGAGCGTGTGCCGGCCGGCGAGGGGCATATGTAAGATAGCGTGGAGGGGTCACATGACGAGAGGGTATCTGCTCGTGCTGTGGGGACTCCTCGCGCTGGTCTTCTTGCCGCCGGTTGCCGGCGCGCAAGGGGAGAGCGGAACGATCGAGATCGTCGTGACCGACGCCGCGGGCAAGAACGCCATCGCCGACGCGCGCGTGATCCTCGACGGCCCGTTCATCGCGCAGGAGGTCACCGGCTCCGACGGGCGGGTGACCTTCGAGGCGGCCCCGTCCGGCATCTATCGTGCGCGCGTGCTGCGGGAAGGCTACGCCGGCGCCACCACGGAGCCGTTCGACGTGCTCCCCGAACGCGTGGTCAGCGTGGCCGTGCACCTCTCGCGCGAGGAGCACCTGCTGGTGATCGCCAGCATCACCGTGCGCCCTCTGCCATCACTAGGCGAGGCGAGCGTGGGAGAGGAGAGCTCGGCGCGCAAGCTCTCCGGTGGCCTCGGCGGCGCGTTGGGCAAGCTCGGCGGCGTCTTGGTCACCAGCGGCGACGATGCGCAGGGGCCGACGGAGACGATCTGGCTGGAGGGCCACGATCCCACGCAGACCGCGCTCAGCCTCGACGGCATTCCACTGAATGCTCCGGGCCAGGCGCTCGATCTACGCGCGCTCAACCCCGACCTCTTCGCCTCGGCCTCGATCAGTCACGCCCCGACGGCGACGGCGCTCGGCGGCAGCGTCGACTTCCGCACGCTCGAACCGACGCTGCGCACGCAAGTGCGGGCCACCAGCGGACTAGACTCCAACGATGGATCGTACAGCACGTTCTCCAGCGAGGGTTCGGCGGGGCGCCTGGGCTTCGCCGCCGTGCACACGGTTCGCGGCTACGAGCGCCCGCTCGCGGGGCTACCGTTCGGCGACACGAGCGGCCTCACGTACGTGCACGGCGGGTCCTATGCGACCGGCGGTGATCTCCTCAAGCTCCGTCTGCGCGTCGGCGCCTCGCAGACGCTCACCGCAACGGGACTCTCCTCGCGCTACGAGGAGGACGCGCTCTGCACGCTCTTCACCGGACCGTTGCCGTGCGGATACGGGCCAGGCAACGGCTCGATCGGGCACTTCGGTTCGGCCTCGCTGGCCGACACGCTGTTGCTGGGGAGCGTCGGCGTGAAGGTCGCCGTGTTCCGCACCGTCAGCCGCAGCGATCAAGATTTCTCGCATCGCTACGTGGGCGGCGTGCTCAGTCCGCTGAACAACGCCTCGCTCGTGCAGACGCAGGGTGCCGATCTCGAGGCGGAATTTCCGGGCACGCGCCGTCACACGCTGACACTCGCGGGCACCGCCACGCGCACGCAGGCGTCGCAACTGCAGAGCGGCCCGGGCTCGGCACCGCTCTCCCCGTCGGTGCGGACGTCGTACGCGTGGCTGACGCTGACGGACACCGTGCGCGCGAATCCCCGTCTACGCCTCTCGTTCCGCGGCGGCTCCGCACGCGCCACGCCGGGCGGCTCGCTGGCGGCGGGCGTGAGCGCGGGCGTTCGCGTGGGCGCCAAGGATGCCGTGCTCGCCTCGTTCGATCTCAACGGCATCGCCCCGGAGCCGGTTGGGCCGCGTATCCTCAGCGATCCCACGGCGTTGAGATTCTCGTGCACCGCCGGGCTAGCATTCGGCGAGGGTCCCGGCGATGCGCCGGGCTCCAGCAGCTCGGCATCCGCGCGTCTGGTGTTCGAGCACCGCGCTCCACAGGGGCTCTTCGAAGGCGTGCTCTATCGGCAAGAGCAGCATGGCGCGCTCATCCAGGCGCCGGTGAACGGTGCGGCGCTCCCCGCCGGCTACTTTCCACCCGGTTATTTCCAGACTGTGAGCACGACGTTCGCGTCGGAAGGCGGCTGCGGCAGCGCGACGGCTCTCGGCCCTGCGAACGTTTACCTCGTGGTTCCCATCGCCGGAACGCGGCGCATCTACGAAGGTCTGCGCCTCTCGGCTCTGCGCAGCGTGGGGCGGCATCTGACGCTGGGCGGTTATGCGGCGGTCGAAGTGGCGAAGGTGCTCTCCGGCGATCCACGGCTCACGGCCGCGAGCTCGCCGGTGATCTCGGGGAGTCAGTTGCCCAACGTGCCGTTGCACCACGCGGGGCTCCTCTTCGACTACCGTGCTTCGCGCCTGCCGATCGAGTTGCTCGCCGACGCGCAGTACACCTCGGCGAACAATCCCGCCAATCTCCCCTCGTATCTCACCTTCGACGTCGCAGCCGGCATCGCGGCGCCGCGCGCCACGTTCACCGCCTTCATCGGCAATCTCTTCAACGCACATGCCGGCCGTTTCGCCACGCCTGCCGGTGCAGTGCCCTTGGCGACGGCCGGCGGGCAGCCGTTACCGGCGATCGCGTTTCCGCTCCAGCCGCGAACGCTTGGCGCGGCGCTGACGCTTAGGCTTGGCAAGGGAGTGAGCGGACCCGCGGAGCCTGGACCCGTCGGACTCATCCAGCCGTTGCCGCATACGCCGCCGCTTCAGCCGCTTCTGGTGGATCAGACGCGCTCGATCTGCGAGCCGGCCGATGCCAGAGTTGCGCGGACGGCGACGGAGGCGTTGCGCGCATACGTCGCGGAGCTGGAACGCACGAAGACGCGCGCAGGCTATCCCGAGCAAGCGCCAGCGGAGATGCCTGCGGTGCCGGGGATCGCGCCCGTCTACCATCGACTCGCCGGCTCGTACGCGCTTACGCTGCGCGCCGTCGATATCGAGGTGGCGCAGGCGCTCTTCCGTTGTGTGCCGCTGCACGTCGGCAGCGAAGGCGAAGCGCGGGCGCTCGGACTCTACGTACCGGAGGCCACCGCGTTCGCGCGCTTCACGCTGGTCTTCTCGCCGCTGGCGGGGATCTATGTGGTCCGCCCTCCGGAGGGCGGCGGTCGCGAGGCCTTCCGCCTCTACCGCTTGCCCACCGCCGCTCCCGGCGCGCCGCTCGCCGTCGAGAGCCGCACCGAGTGCACGGCGGAGCTGCGCGCGGTGGCTATGCAACTGCTTCCGGCGCTGCAGCGCTACGTCGCGGCGTTCGATCCCGAGCGGCCGCCTCCGCCTCAGCCCGAGGGATGGCGGGTGACGCCGCACGCGGCGGCCGCGGGGTGGTGGCTGGCCGTGGTGCCGGAGAACTTCTCCAACCTGCCTGCGGTGCTGGATTGCGGCCACGTCGCCGTCGCCTCGGAGGACGAGCTGCGCGCACGCGGATTCGAGGGCGCCGCCGCACCCTCGCTGAACTTCGCGCCGCCGCTCGGCCTCTATCTCGTCCGCCCCGAGCGCTGATGGCGCCGCTGCGAGGGGCGGTCGCGCTCGTAGCGGAAGCAACACGCTTGGGGAGGAGAGCCATGTCTTCCGTGACCACCGACGACGCTGCGCCTGTCGATTACGATCTCTTGGAACGGCAAGTCGCCTCGCTGTTCGAAGACGAGCACGACCTCATCGCGAACGCCGCGAACTTCGCCGCGTTCGTCTATCATGAGCTGCCGGTCGTGAACTGGGCGGGATTCTACTTCCCCGACCGCGGTGATCTCGTGCTCGGCCCCTTCGGCGGCAGGCCCGCCTGCGTGCGCCTCGCCGCGGGGCACGGGGTCTGCGGCGCCGCGTTCACCTCCGGGAGAACCGTGGTCGTCGACGACGTCAACGCGTTCGCCGATCACATCGCCTGCGACGCGGCCTCGCGCTCGGAGATCGTCGTCCCGCTCATCGTTCGCGGTGCGCCCGCCGGCGTCTTCGACATCGACAGCCCCGTCCCGTCACGCTTCACGGAGCGCGACCGGCAAGGGCTCGAGCGATTGGTGGCGCGCTTCGTCGAGCTCACGTGGTTTCCCAGCGGGTACCCTTGGCGCCCCGCCGCGGCACCCCACAGGGGTTGACGCGCCGAGGGACGCGGGCTATCATAGGCCGGTAGTTCCTCGTTAGGCGAGGCGTCTACACGATGACACGCCGCTGCCCGGAAAGGTCGAGAGACCCCAACGGGTGACCAGGCACCGCCGAATCAAGGCGTTACCTAATGCGGCTGAGGCCTTCGGGACTCTATAGCGTGTAGTGCTAAAGCTCGACGT
>SCRA01000074.1 GCA_004297985.1 bacterium
CTTCGTAGGTAACGGGGTCCCCAATCCGCGCTAGCGGATTATCGAAGCAATCGCAGCATGCGATTGCGCTCCCGGAGGGGCTTCGTAGGTAACGGGGTCCCCAATCCGCGCTAGCGGATTGGGGTAAAGGTGCGGCCTTTGGAGTCGCGCAGCGTTCCGTCCCCGACCGTGAAAGTCACGTTGCCGGCGCCCTCCGGCCGCGTGCTGGTGGTGCCGTTGGCGGTGCGCCGCGTGGCACCCGATGCCTCATGGGTGCTCAGATCGCTTCCGGAGAGGCTGTACGTCCCTTTCGAGACGCCCACGATGTGCGTATCGCCCTCCGTTCCCGTATAGGTGGCGTCGTACGTGGCGTCACCGTGGAAAGCGTAGGTAATGGTTCCCTGCGTCCCCGTCCAGGCGTAGGTCTGCCCGGCCACCGGCGAAGCCGAAGGCGCCTGCGCGCCGGTGGCCGCCGGCGCGGGCTCACTGCTCGCCGCAGGTTCGGCGCTCGCGACAGGTGCGGACGACTCGGCTGGTGACGGCGTCTCGCCCACCACTACGGTGCCGGAGGGACTTGGCGCATTCGCAACGCGCACGTAACCCTGCTTCACCAAGCCGAACATGACTACCAAGCCGATGATCACGCCGACCAGGAAGGCGCTTCCGCCTTTCATGCCTACCTATCCCTTGCCCGCGAATCGCTCGTACGCGGTGCGAAAGTTGTAGACGCCGCCGGAGAGCCACTGCCCGCCGTCGACGGTGAGACAGGTCCCGCTTACCCATGCCGCCTGCTCGCCGCACAGCCAAAGCGCCGCCTCGGCAACGTCGGACGGCTGACCGATGCGCCCCAAGGGAATGCCGCGCACCACCGCCTGCTCGAGTTCGGGCGCAACCCAGAGGTTCTTGTCGGTTCCCTCCGTATGGATCGGCCCAGGAGCCACGGCATTGACGCGAATGCCGAACTGCCCCCACTCCGCGGCTAGGGTGCGCGTCATCGCCAGCAAGCCGGCCTTCGCCGCTGCCGAGTGAACCACGCCCGGCTCGGCGAGCCACGCATAGGTAGCCACGATGTTGAGGATCGCGCCGCGCGCGCGCCGCAGATGCTCGAACGCGAAGCGCGAGCAGTTGAAGCCGCCATTGAGGACGATGTCCACCACCGACTTGAAACCGTTGGGCGAGAGCTGCTCGGAGGGGCAGATGAAGTTTCCCGCCGCGTTGTTGACCAGGACGTCGAGGCCCCCCGCGCGGTCCGCGGTGAAAGCAATGGCCGCCTGCACCTGCTCAGGATCCCGTACGTCGCAGGTAACGGCGAACCCACGCCCGCCCGCCTGACCGATCAGCTCGACGCTCTCCAGCAACGGCTCCTCACGGCGCCCCAACACCACGACCGTGGCACCCTCAGCGGCGAAGCGCTGCGCCATGGCACGCCCCAACCCGCTGCCGCCGCCGGTGACCAGCACGCTCTTCCCGCTCCATCCGCTCATGAGAAGACCTCGCCTTTCTCGGCAAGCGCCCGCCGCAGGTAGAGCGGCAGCGCAAAGAGCCGCCGGTGCGTCTCTTCGTCGTAATAGAAGTTCTCGCCGCGCAGTTCGGCCACATGGCGCGCGATGCGCTCGCCGCTCAGCGCCTGCACGTCGACGGCATCGGAGCAGGCGAGGAAGGCCCACGCTGTGTCGAACGCCGGTACGTACGCGAAGTAGCTGCGCACGTACGTGAAGTAGTTGCGCAAGGTACGTGCCATCTTCACGTGCAGCGCCATGTTGTGGAATGCCGCGGTGCTGGCTTGCAGCACGTAGACGCCGCCTTCGCTCAGGCGCGCCTTGATGTCTCGGAAGACCGCGCCGTTGAAGAGCGGCCATGACGGCGAGTCCGGCAGCGGCTCGGTAAGGTCGCTGATGATCACGTCGTAGCGGTCGTGGTCCTCGCGCAGGAAGCGCAGCGCATCGCCGATGATGACGCGCGCACGTGGATCGTCCCAGGCGCCGGCGCCCCACTCCGGCAGATGGCGCTTGCAGAGCTCCACCACCTCGCCGTCGATGTCCACCATCGTGCAGCGGGCGACGCCGGGGTGGCGCAGGGCCTCGCGCAGCGTGGCGCCCTCGCCTCCCCCGAGGATCAGCACTTCGCTCAGTGCGTCAGCCGCGGCCATCGCCGGATGTACCAGCGACTCGTGGTAGATGCGCTCGTCGCCCTGCGAGCTCTGCGTGTCGCCGTCGAGGACCAGCATCTTACCGAAGACGGGCGTACGCAGGACGGCGTACTGCTGAAACTGCGAGCGACCTGCGGCCAGCAGCTCTTCCACGGCGTGCTCATGGCGCTCCGTGGGGGCGAACTCTTCGGCGTACCACTGCCAATGCTCGGTCTTCGGCATTCTTCTCCTCGGGAGGGTCAACGGCGGGATCGTATCCGCCCGCGCAAGGGGCGCCGCGGTTGCTACGACACCTCCTCGACGGCGGCCTTTGCAAGATGCAGAGGGCGAACGCCTCGCGGCGCACGCCCTCTGCAACGATCTCCCGTGCCGGCTCCCCTCCTACGAGGGGACGATACTCCGAGGGTTGACTCTTCTGCGTTCCTAGGCCGATTTCACGGCGGTGACCAGGGTCTGCTCCTGATCGCGCACGATGTGCGTGAACTCCCCTGGCGCGGCGGGAATCCCCCGCTTTACCTCCGTGGTCCGCATCGTGGCGGCCTCGAAAGATCGAGCGATGTGCTCGAGCGCTTTCCAGGGTTGGGTATTGGTGCCGCACGTATAGATGTCGACGGCCGCATACCCCGTTTCGGGCCAGGTGTGGATGGACAGGTGCGACTCGGCGATAACCACGACACCACTCACGCCTTGCGGCATGAAGCGGTGGAAGGCTACCTCCATGACCTCGGCGCGCGCCTCGTGCGCGGCGCAGACCATAATGTCGCGGACACATTCCACATCGGTGAGCAGCGCGCCGTTGCAGCCCGACAGCTCACAGACGATGTGAGTACCCAGCTCTTCCACTTCTTACGTATCCCCCTCGGAT
>SCRA01000075.1 GCA_004297985.1 bacterium
TCGGGGATGGTTATCTCCCGCAGGGGCTCTCGCGAACGAGCGCACTCAGGATGAGGGAGCGAGTGAGCGTGAGAGTGAGCCGGAGCAGGACGCGGAGGCGAACGTCCCCGGAGCGGGGATGACCGTCCCCGAGCTCTCGGGAGCGGAGATGACCATTCCCGAGCTCTCAGCGGGGAGCTACATCTGCATGCGCTCGATTTCTTGATACGCGGAGACCAGCTTGTTCTGAACCGCCAGCGTGAACTGGAAGGCTAGGTTCGCCTCCTCGACGCTGGTGGTCACCTTGACCATGTCGTTGCTCTTCCCCTGAGCGTAGTCACGCACATTGGTGTCGGCGGTCTCGAGGCGGGTGTTGACCTCGCCGATCATCTGACCCAACGTTTCTTTGAATGTGGGCTGGTCGGCCGGCACGGGGGCCGCGCCGACAACTCCAGCGGGGGCCACACCACCGACGGGAAGATCCGGGACGAACGTGTCCGGCTTGATCGCGCGGATGGCGTCGGAGAATGACGGCATGTTCATGCGCGCAACACGTTCAGGACGTCGCCGCTCAGAGTCTTGGTCTGCTCGATGGCCGTGACGTTCGCCTCATAAGCGCGGCTGGCGGCCATGAGATCAACCATCTCCTTTACGACTTGCACGTTGGGGTAGTGGACGTAGCCGTTACCATCGGCATCGGGATTTCCCGGCTCGTACACCAGATGGTCGGGGCTCGTGTCCTGCACGACTCCAACGGCCTGGACGCCGTCGATCGAGGCACCGCCTCCACCCGCAGAACCCTGACCGTCGCTAGGGATCGGATCGGGAATACCTTCGCTCTGGGCCGCCGCCTGCTTCTGGGCAAAGACGACCAACTGGCGCTTGAAGGGGCCGCCTTGCGGCGTGCGCGTGGTCTGGGCGTTGGCGATATTGTTGGCGATGACGTCCATCGCCAGACGCTCGGCCGTGAGACCGCTCGCGCTGATGTCGATCGAATCGTAGAAGCCCACCGCTAGAAGCGCTCCTGGATGGCTTCCCGCAGCCGGCTGAAGTCCGCCTGCAGGTACTGTGCGATAGCCCCGCTGTAGATCGAGTTTTCCGTGAGCTTCGCCATCTCTTCGTCGGGATCGACGTTCGAGCGGTCGGCGCGCATCTGCGTGGTGCGGTCGACGACGGCGTCCGGCTGAAACGGAACTGGTGGGGCGGCGCCGCCGACCGCGATGTGCATCGGATCGTCGACGGTCAACGGCAGTTGTGAGGGATCCGGCTCGACGCCCATGCTCTTAGCCAACGCTTCCTTAAAAGAGACCTCCGTGCGTTGGTAGCCCGGCGTATTGGCGTTGGCGAGGTTGTTGGCGATCGCCGTTTGGGCGCGAGAGGTCCCATCGAGAGCGTTCCCGAGCATGGAGACGTCGGCGCCGAAGAGAGGATCTGCCATCGTTTGGGCTATCGGCACCCGGCGCCCCACGCTTTAGCGGCCTGCCTACGCTCCGCTGAACTGCGCGGCATAGAGCCGCGCGTAGGCGCCCTCGCGCGCAAGCAGATCGTCGTGGTTCCCCTGCTCGACCAGCCGACCCGCCTCGAGGTAGACGATGCGGCTCGCCCGGCGAATCGTCGAGAGGCGGTGGGCGATGATGAACGTGGTGCGTCCGGCCAGCAGGCGATCCAGGGCCTCGGCGATGAGCCGCTCGGAATGCGAGTCGAGGGCGCTGGTGGCCTCGTCGAGGATCAGGATGCGCGGGTCCCTGAGAATAGCGCGCGCGATCGCGATACGTTGCCGCTGGCCTCCGGAGAGGCGCACACCGCGCTCCCCCACGTACGTGGTGAAGCCCTCGGGAAGCTCATCCACGAACTCGGTAACGTTGGCCTGCTCGGCGGCGCGACGGATCTCCGCCGGCGAGGCCTCCAAGCGGCCGTAGCGGATGTTCTCCTCGACGGTGTCGCCGAAGAGCTGCGGCTCCTGCGGTACGAGCGCGATCGCCGAGCGGAGATCGGCCAGCGAGAGCGAGCGTGCGTCGAGTCCGTCGATGAGCACGCGCCCCACGGTCGGCTCATAGAAGCGCGGAATCAGGTTTACCAGCGTCGTCTTTCCCGCACCGCTCGGGCCGACCAGCGCCACCGTCTCGCCCGGGCTGGCATGTAGTGTAATCTCGTGCAACGTTAGTTCGGCAGTGCCAGGAAAGGCAAACGAGACGCCCTCGAAACGCACCTCGCCGCGCGGTGCAACGACCCGGCGTGCCCCCGGCGCCGCGGGGTCTTCGACCGGCAAGTCGAGAATCATGAAGATGCGCCCCGCGCCCACGGTGGCCTTGGCGAGGTCGCCGACAAAGTTCGCGCCGCGATTGAGCGGATTACTCGCTAGCACCACGAGCGTCCAGAATTGGAAGACCTGGCCGACATTGAGCCGCTGGAAGACCACCACTTCGAGCGCCGAGACGACGACGATCGCCAGAAACGCGATCAGCATCAGCACGCTCACCACACCGGGCTGCGTGAGCAGCAGCTGCGTCAGCTTCATGTACGCGCCGAAGAACGCTTCATTCTTATCGACGAAACGCGCGATTTCGTGCCGCTCGCGGCCGAAGGCCTTGATGGTGCGCACGCTGCTCAGCGCCTCGATGAGGTTGGATGAGAGATCCGCGATCGACTCTTGGGCACGGTGGGTCCCTGTCGTGATCAACGTCGAGAACCGCGCCACCGCAAAATAGACGATCGGCACGAAGATGAAGAGAAAGAGCGCCATCCGCCAATCGGTGACGAACATACCGACGACCGCACCGATGAAGGTAACGGTATTCTGGGTCAGTTGCGGTAACGAGATGGAGACCGCATCGGTCATCAATTGGAGATCTTGCTCGAAGCGTGCGAAGAGCTCACCCTGCCGCCAACGGTCGAACTCCGCCAGCGGGAAGTAGACGATGCGGGCAAAGAGGCGTGCGCGCATCTCGGCGATGAGCCGTTGACCGCTCCAGGCGGTCAGGTAGCTCGCTCCGTACTGAGCAGCCGCGGCCACCGTATTGGCAGCGAGCAGCAAGGCGACGATGATCCAGAGCTCGCTCAGCCGTTGCGCGATGGAGAGCGCGCCGTGACCGGCGCCCAGTACGTCGTTGAAGAGCGGGTTGAGCGCCTTGGCATAGGAGAGCGGACCAAGTCCGGCAAGCACCGCCAGCAGCAGGGCGGTACCGAGGCGCCCCGCGTAACGGCGAGCCTCGACGCCGAGGCGCCGTATGATCTCCTTGGTCTCCACGGGGCACCACGCTTCCGGAGCCCAAACGCGAAACCTTTTCCCAGGGCCTGGAGTACCTCCGCACGAGGACGCTATCCATGCGTTGGACAGCGAAGGAGTCGATCATGGGCTGCTACTATCACGACGCCGTCCCCGCGGCAGGAGCCTGCAGCGGATGTCACCAGCCGCTCTGTTCCACGTGCCTCTCCGAGGGGCCGCTCTGCGGGAGTTGCCGCCTTCAGCAACGCCTCGAGCGCGAGAGCGAGCCGCGCCTCTTCGGCGCGCGCCGCCGAAGCGAGGCCCCGCCTCCTCCCACCGGGCAGGCAGCCACCGCAATCATCGGCACCCCCGAAGGGCGGGCCC
The DNA here is from genome assembly GCA_004297985.1 of bacterium. Taxonomy (GTDB): domain Bacteria; phylum Vulcanimicrobiota; class Vulcanimicrobiia; order Vulcanimicrobiales; family SCRA01; genus SCRA01. The sequence continues at coordinate 3,569 of SCRA01000075.1, forward strand.
TTGCAGCTGCAGGTTACATCCCATTCCTGTGGCCCACGGCGCTTCTGGCGCTGGTAACCTCGCACGGACGCGATCACTACGTACGAAAGCAGAGCCTCCAAGCCCTCGGTTTCAACTTCGGCATGGGTGCAATCTGGATCGCCCTCCACCTGATGGCCGCCGTCCCGCTGTTGGGCTGGACGCTATGGGGGACGCTGCCCTTCGTGCTTCCCATCTGGCTGATCGCCGGCATCGTCTTCGGCATCAAGACCTGGAACGGAGACGACGTGCGCGTCCCCATCGTCAGCGACTACGTCGATCGCCTCGTTCACGCTTAACGCCCTCGCTAGGTAGGGTGCGAGAGCGCGGCACGATAGCGCGCCAGGAATGCGCGCGCCGCGGCACCGTGGTCGACGACCGGACGCGGATAGCGTGCCGCCTCGAAGAGCGCAAGTTCCATCTGCGCCCGTGGCGGAGCGTCCAACGGCGCATGGATGGCATGCGCCGGCACACTCGCAAGCTCGGGGACCCATTGCCGCACATATCGCCCCTCGGGGTCGAACGTGCGAGCCTGCCGCACGGGGTTGTAGATCCGCGGGTACTGCGCCATGTCGGCACCGACGCCGGCGATCCACTGCCAGTTACCAGTCGCCAGCGCCGCATCGTCCTCGATCAGATAGCGGTCGAAGATCTCGCGCCCGCGCCGCCACGAGACACCCAGATCGAAGCAGAGAAACGAAGCCGCGACGGCACGCGCCTTCGGGTGCATCCACCCGCGCGCGCGCAATTCGCGCATCGCGGCGTCGACCAGCGGATACCCCGTCATTCCATGCTCCCAGGCCCCGACGCCCACGGCGTCCTCCGCGAAGCGCAGCGCGGTGGCCTTCTCTTGCAGCGGCCGTTCGTGGGTACGCGGCCAATGCCACGAGAGTTGGAGGAAGAAGTCGCGTAGCGCCAGGGAGCGCTCCGCCTCCGCATAGGAGTGCCGCTCCTCCACCACGGCGTACGGCCGCCCCGCAAGCGCGCGCAGCTCGCGCACCACGCAGCGCGCAGAGATCGCTCCCAAGGCAAGGTCGGGGCCGAGGTGCGCCGTAGACGGGCCTGCAAAGAGTCGCCGCGCGATCGTGTACTCGCGCGCGGGGTACGCGAGAAAGGCGGCGAGTCTGCTCGCCGCGGCGGGCGCCCCGCCGGCGAACTCCAGCGCGGCGGGCTCGTGGCCGAAATCGTGCGATGTGGGAAGCGCCTCTCCTTCGATCCCGGCAACGTCGAACGCTCCGTCCAAGAGGCGATCGTTGGCCGCCCCCGCGAGCGCCACCCGACGCCAGGCGGCATAAAACGGCGCAAAAGCACGATATCCTTCACCGGCGGCGTGCCGCTGAAGATCGACTTCCTCGGGAGAGAGCACCGGAGCATCGTGCGAGACGAGCGCGCGTATTCCGGCCTCTTCGAGCGCCTGCACGGCATCGCGATCGTCGGCCAGCCCCGGCCCGTCGTAGGTCCACGACCAGGCGACGGCCCCGGCCCCTAGCGATCGCGCCAGCGAGACCAGTGCGGGCCCCGCGTGGCGGGCTCGCCGCACGATCAAGCGCGCCCCCCGCTCTCGCAGCGCCTCATCCAGCGCGGCCACGGCCGCGCAGTAAAAGGCGGTTCGGCGAGCGTTTGCGCGTATGCGCGCGACCGTCACGTCGTCGAGGAGCAGGACGGGAACGAGGCGCCCTTCAGCAAGCGCGCGTGCCAGAGCAAGATGATCCTCCAGCCTGAGGTCACGCCGAAAGCGGTAGATGACGCGATGGGTCATGGGTCGATCGGCGGAGAGAACGCGAACGGGCGCGCGCCATGTGGCGAGCGCCCGCTCCGCTGGTGAGCTCTCCTGGTACGCGGACTACTTGAAGGTCGCGAGAACGTAAGCCGCGACGTCGGCGACGTCCTTCTCCTTCAGCGGATCCGGGTAGAGTTTGGGCATCGGCGGCTTGGGATCTTTGATCCACGCCACGAGCGCAGCCTGTGTGCGCGGCATCGCCGGAGTCTTCAAGTCCCCGTGAAGGTTGGGCCCTACGCCGCCCGTTCCGTCGGCGCCGTGGCACGAGGCACAGTTGGCTCCGTAGACTTTCTTGCCGTTGTCGATATCGCCGGCACCTGCGGCGGCGACCGCAGCGGGCGAAGCCTCGGCGGCGGCCATTGTGGATTCCGCAGCCGGCGATGCCGCCGCACTGGTTTCACTCGACGTCGACGAAGTTTGCGATCCCTTCGAGCACCCGGTGGCCACCACTCCCGCGAGTGCAAGCATCGCCGCGACGGTCATCAACTTGTTCACAACCGGAACACCCCTCTCATCTGAGCCGCTTAAAACGACGGATGTGATATCGACTCCAACACACACGTTTCGTAAGCGCGCAGACTGCCTCCTCCCCGACGCATCGTGTACTGCTCCAGACGATAGGAGCATACCCGCATCGTGAACGAATGCTCGCTGGAGTCTATGAGCAAGATCTTTTTGCGCTATGGGCGCGACGACGACATCCCACGCCTCATCGGCGGAAGCGTGGTGCCGGGCTCCGCCGGTGATTCCAGCGCCTGGCAGCAGCGACTTGCCCTGGCGATGGCCGAGCAGCGCAACGGCCGGCGCCTGGTCCTCGTGGCGGAGGATCGCGCGGGGCTCGTCGGTATGGTCCAGCTCGTCTTCAAGTTTCCCCCCGGCTACAACGACCCCGAAGCCGCTAACGGTTTCGACGTCGCGATGATCGAGACACTGCGCACCGCGCCGCGCGCTCCCGCCATGGTCTCGAACGAGCTGCTTCAACAAGCGCAAGTCCTAGCACACAAGAAGTCGGTCACGACGCTCACCTTCTGCCTCTCCGCCGACGACATCAAGGGCATCGCCATGGCCAAGCAGTGGGGCTTCAAAGAGTTCCGCATCATGCCCGAATCCAACCGCGTGCTGGCCTTCTTCCGCAAGCACGTCTAACGCCGTCCGCTCGCGGGGCGCATCGCCACAGCGGGGCGTGCGACATTCCTCCCCATCACGCTCGCGCGTGCGGGGCACTCTCCTCCGGGGGACGTTCCCTCGCGCGCGCTCCTGCGCGCTCGGTCACCTCGGCTGCGGCGCCGCTCCGGCCATCCAGGCCTCCCGCGGCGCCTTGACGCCCCCTTCGGAG
>SCRA01000076.1 GCA_004297985.1 bacterium
CTGCCGCGAGGGGAGGAGCCGGTGGGCCTTGACGATCTCTTTGGCGGTCTTCCCGTTATGGTCGTTGGAGGTGTCGCAACGCGTGCGTATGCGCCCGAGCGCCAGACCAAAGACATCGATGTCATGGTCGAGCATGAGCGTTTCGCCGAGGCGACGTCTACGCTAGCGGCGGACGGGTGGAAGAAGAACATCGACCTGCCCTTCCCGAACGCGTCGCTTGGCCTCGATATCATATCCACCGATCAAGAATGGGGACGCGAAGCCTTTGGCGCGGCTTCAGCCTTCGACACAACCGGTTTGCGCGTGATCCCGCTTGCGTACCTCACGCTCATGAAGATCGACTCGGCACGCGGAATCGACCAAGGGGATCTCACGCGCATGCTGGGGCGACTGGATAACGAACAGATCGAAGCCATCGCCGCCATCGTCGACCGTCACGCACACGATCCCCAAGCGGCGGAAGATGTCCGGCAATACGCCGCATTGGGGCGAATGGAATGGGACAGTCACCGCGGTCCAGCGGATACGCAACTCTAGCGATTATCACAAGGCCCTGGCATCGATCACCTTGATCTCGAAACACTCCAAAGGGAGAGTGCGAGTAGTGCCTTCACGCGGCACGCCGTGACTGCCGGCCCGCGAGCGCCCGCCCTCGCCGCGCTCATCGCGTTGGCGCTTATCTGGGGCTACAACTGGGTGGTCGTGAAGGTCGGCGTTGCCTATATGTCACCGTTCGCCTTCGGCGCGCTGCGCTCGTTCCTGGGTGCGCTGGCCATTTTCGCCGCCATGGTCGCGCTGCGCAGGCCGTTGCGACCGCAATACCCGCTGACGGTGTTCTGGCTGGGTCTCTTCCAGACGGCCGGCTTCACCGGATTTAGCACCTGGGCGCTGGTCAGCGGCGGCGCAGGTCAGACCGCCGTTCTCGCGTATACGATGCCGTTCTGGACGCTCTTGCTGGCATGGCCGCTGCTCGGTGAGCGCCTTGGCCGCGTACAGTATGCCGCCGTCGCCGTCGCGCTGATAGGCCTGGCACTGATCCTGGATCCGGCGCACCTCGGCGGGAATCTCGGTGCCGATCTCTTGGCGCTGCTCTCCGGACTCTCGTGGGCGATCAGCGCCGTCATCGCCAAGCGGCTCTTCGCAAGGAAGCGGCTCGACTTGCTGGGAGTGACGGCATGGCAGATGCTCTTTGGCGCCATACCCCTGGTAGCCGTTGCGCTGCTGGTACCGGGCGCACCGACGCAGTGGACGCCCGCGCTGCTGATCGCGCTCGCCTACAGCACGATCCTGGGCAGCGCCGTGGCCTGGTTTCTCTGGCTCTTCGTCCTTCGCCGTTTACCGACGCACGTCGCCGGCATGGGCTCGCTCTCCAACCCGGTCGTCGGTGTTCTAGCCGCCTGGGCCCAGCTCGGTGAGCGCCCGGGCAGCATCGAGGGCTTGGGGATGGTTGCCATCGTCGCGGGGCTCGTGCTTGTGGTGCTTGGCGAGCGCCCAGACCCGCTACGAGCATCCAGCGCGCGTTGATCGAGCTGCCGACAAGAATCGTAAGAACCAGCGCCCTTCTCTTGCCGGCCGCGTGGAGGAGTACGGCGATTTCAACCAGTTTGTTTGTGGTCGTAACCGTGGGCGGGCGAGCGGTACGTGCGCGGCGTCGGCGTTGCGATCGGTATTCTTACCTTCGTGATGGCGGTGCTCTCAGCCGGCGGTTACGGCGTCATCAAACCGTAGAAGCTAAGGCCGCGACTCCGGCGGCTGCTCCGCCGGCTCGACGGGCGGCATCGGTGGATGCGCCTGAATGCGATAGGCGCGCTTGAAGACCATGAACGTCCGCTTGAACGAGATGACGAGCGTCCCGTCCTGGTTGAAGCCCTCCGTCTTCACGTCGACGATGCCGGCATGGGGGCGCGACTTCGACTCGCGCTTGCTCAACACGTGCGAGCGTGAGTAGATCGTGTCGCCGGCGAACACCGGATGCGGCAAGTTGATGTCCGTCCAGGCCAGGTTGGCGATGGCGTTCTCGCTGATGTCGCTGACGCTCTGCCCCGTCACCAGCGCCAGCGTGAAGGTGCTGTCCACAAGCGGCTTTCCGAACTCGGTCTGCGCCGCCAGATGGCTGTCGAAATGGATCGGGTTCGTGTTCATCGTCAGCAGCGTGAACCAGATGTTGTCGACCTCGGTGACGGTCCGGCCGAGGCGATGGACGTAGACGTCCCCCACCTCGAAATCCTCGTAGCATCGCCCCTGCCAGCCGGCTTTCTCGGCCATGATCCCCTCCTTGCTGTCGTCAAACCACGCTTCCACCCGGCGGCAGGAGAGCCTGGCGGCCATTCATAAGGCAAGGCTAATATGGTAATTATGCAACACGAAATGTTGCATAAGGAATTCCGAGGCGCGAAAAGCAGGTGGAGAAGGACCCACAGTCTCTGACCTCATCACGGCGAGCCGGAGACGAAGCGACGCCGGAACTCGTGTATGTCGACAACGAGAACATCACCGATCCGCGGGCGAACCTCGCGATCGAAGAATACGTGTTGCGATACTTCGACCCGCGCTACACGTACGTGCTCTTCTACGTCAACGAACCGTCGTTGATCATCGGCCGCAACCAAGACACCGTCGACGTCATCAATCTGCCCTACGTCCTGGACCGGCGCATCCACGTGATCCGTCGACTCTCCGGCGGTGGAACCGTGTACCACGACGCGGGCAATTTGAACTTCAGCTTCATCACCGACTACCGCCCGGATCGCTTGAACAACTTCCGGTTCTTCACCGAGCCGGTGGTGCGCGTGTTGCAGTCGATGGGCGTGGCCGCCCAGCTTCAGGGGCGCAACGATCTGGTGGTCAACGGCCGCAAGATCTCCGGCAATGCGCAATTCGCGACGGGCCGGCGCATGTTCAGCCACGGCACGTTGCTCTTCAACAGCGATCTCGAAGAGTTCGTGCACGCCCTCAGGATCAAGCACGACAAGATCCAGTCGAAGGGCCACCAAAGCGTCCGCGACCGTGTGGCAAACATCGCGGAGTACGCTGAGAGAGAGGTGGACGTGCCCACGCTCCGCGAGAAGCTGCTCGAGGGCATCTTTGCCGAGACCGGCATCCGCCGGTATCGACTGAGCGCGCAAGATTGGTCGGGCGTGCGGGAGATCGTGGAGCAGCGCTACGGACGCGCGGAGTGGAACTTCGGCGCCCAGCCGCGGTTCAACCAGCAGCGCGCAAAGCGGTTCGCCTTCGGCGAGATCGACGCGCGGCTCGAGGTGCGCAAGGGGCACATCGAGCAGGTCCGCCTCTTGGGCGACTATCTGGATGCGGAGGGTGCGCGGCGTATCGAACGGGCCTTGCACGGCGTCGTGTACGATCCTGAAGTGCTTCAAAAGGCCCTCCGCGGGCTCGACTGGCGTACCAGCTTCCCAGGCCTTTTCGCCAATGATTTGCTTGGGCTCCTCACCCCGTAAGTGCAGTAGACGAGGCCTTTACGTCGCGTCGTGCTGAGGCGCGGCTTCGGGCAGTGCGCAGAACGCGCCGTGTGAGAAGCCCGAGGACTGCACGCCGAAGACGCGATTGAAACGGGCGCGATAGTTCTCCCACGCGATCACCGCGGCCAGCTCCACTAGCTGCTCCTCGGCGAAGCGCGCGCGCAGCCGCTCCATGAGCCCGTTCGGAATCTCAGCGGGCGTCTTGGCCATGGCGACGGCCAAGTCCAGCACCAGGCGTTCGTCGGCGTCGAAGGCCTCGCTCCTCTCGTAGCGCGGTAACGCGACAAGCTGCTCCTCGCGAACACCGAACTCCCTGCCGACGGCAGAGCCGATGTCCAGTCAGAATGGACAGCCGATGAGTGCGGAGGTCTTGATCTGTGCCAACGCCTTGAGGCGGATCGGCATCCGTCCACTGGCCAGATGCGCCATCTCGAAGAGATTGACGGCCAGCAACAGCGCCGGGCGCCGCCGCAAGAGGCGCAAGGTCTCCATCGGGCGCTGCTTGCGGCTCATCACGCGAATCACGGTCGTAAGCCTGTCGATGACGTCCTTCATGTCCCCACCTCGCATGCTGGAGAGCGGCCGCCCGCTCGCCCCGATGCCGGAGAGCCGTTAGCCGAAGAGCAAGCGGTCCAACCCGCGCACCAAGCCGGTCACTTCCATGACACGTTTCGCCGCCATGAGCGTGCCGCCGACGTATGGCTTTGCGCTTGCGCCCGCGTCGTGCCGAATCGTCAGGCGCTCGTCGGGCAGTCCGAAGATGGACTCGAAGGAGATGACGTAGCCCGGCAAACGCAGAGAGTGGACCTGCGTTCCGCCGATGGTGGCGCCGCGCGCCTCTTTGACTCCGTGCGTCTGACCGATCGGCACGGCGAGATCGCATTGCGCGACGGAGGCGAGCTCTTCCGCTAACTCTCTGGCCGTGCCGCTGGGCGCATCGATCTTGTTGGCGTCAGCATAGTCGATGATCTCCCACGATGGAACGTGCCGTGCCGCGAAAAGCGCGAAGTGCTTGGCCAGCGCAGCCGTCACGGAGAAATTGCCTGCCGCGATGACGCCGAGGTTCTGCTGCCTTGCCACGCGGTCGATGTCGTCGTAGTCGGACGCCGTGAGACCCGACGTGCCGACGACGACGCGCACACCGCGCTTGAGCGATTCGACGATGCGGTGCTTGACGGACCCCGGGCCCGTGTAGTCGACGAGGACGTCGGCCGGCTGTGTCAGCGCCTCCTCGAGGGTAGCGGAGATCGCGATGCCTGCTTCCCCGATACCCAAAGCCGCGCCGACGTCATGGCCGGCAGACTTGCGCGCGATCGCGCCGGTTAGTTGAAACTCCGTCGACTCCAGAATGGCCTTGACGATCTGACTTCCCGTCCAGCCCGTCGCACCAGCGACGCATACGCGCGTGAGTTGCATCGCCTCTCCTTGTGCGGGAGCCGGAGCACTCCTGCCGTTGTGAAATGAGTGGACACGTATGCCACGCACTTCTTCCTGCTTCTACGCCGCCGGTTCCACGGCAGTCTGATGACTGCCGCCAGCGCCTTCGGCTCCACCGGCTGACCCGGCCCAACTCTCCGAGTATCGCGCGAGATTCTCGTTGAGACAGTGGAACGTCACGCCGATCCGCTTCGCAAAGTCGGTCTGCGAAACGTTGAGCGGTTTGAGGTATTCCTCGACGAGAATTTCACCAGGGTGAACTGGCGGTCGGTGGGTCGGGACGAGCAGGCGGCGCATGGTTTATCCTCGCGGCAATTCAGTGGTAATCGGCCGTTGCCGAGCGAATTAGTCTCGCCCGCCACTTCTGCCTGGTTGCGGGGTAGGCGACTGCTGCCAAAACGATGTCAACGATAGACAAACAGGCGTTCGCATAGTATGCTGAGAGCGTGAAGTTGGTCGATTGGGCGCGGCGGCAAGGCATCTCGTACAAGACCGCCTGGCGTTGGGTGAAGGATGACGCGATGCCAGTTCCCTGGCGACAGATGCCCGGTGGAACGATCTTGGTCGATGCGCCGATGGACGAGAAGTCGTCCGCTGTTGCACTCTACGCGCGCGTCAGCAGCCACGATCAACGCACGGACCTCGACCGGCAAGTAGCGCGCCTCTCACAGTATGCCGCCGAGCATGATTTGCACGTCATCGAATCGGTCGGCGAAGTCGGCTCCAGCCTGAACGGCAAGCGTCGCAAATTGCTTCGTTTGCTTTCGGACGTACGCGTTGGTGCGGTGGTGGTTGAGCACCGCGACCGCTTCGCGCGGTTCGGCTCGGAATATCTCGAAGCGCCACTCGCCGCGTCGGGGCGACGGCTGATCGTCGTGGATGCATCGGAGATGAACGACGATCTCGTGCAAGACCTGATCGCGGTGCTCACGAGTTTCTGTGCGCGGCTGTATGGTCGTCGTTCGGCTCGTAACCGCGCCATCAGCATCGAGCGCGCGTTAGCGTGCCACGAGGCGGCGTCATGATCCTCGCCCAACACGAGGTTCCGAAGTCAATTCCCTTGCATACGAGAGGAGGTTTGGAGAAACGATGAGCGCGCTACTCTTGATTGCACGGCTGATCGTCGGTCTGGGTCTGGCTACCCACGGCGCCCAAAAGCTCTTCGGCTGGTTCGGCGGTCATGGCCTGAAGGGGACGGGGGGCTTCTTCGAGTCTCTAGGGTTCCGTCCGGGCACGTTATTCGCGCTAGCCGCTGGCCTCGGCGAGTTTGGCGGAGGGTTACTGACGGCGCTTGGCTTTCTCGGCGCTCTCGGCCCTGCGGTCATCATCATGGTCATGCTCGTGGCGATCTTCACGGTACACCTGCCCAACGGTTTCATGGCCGCAAACAACGGCTGGGAGATGCCAGGCCTCTATATCGCAGGTGCGCTTGCTTTTGCCGTGGCTGGCTTCGGTCGACTTGGCGTTGATCGGGCGATCGGATTTTCGGCGCTCAGCACCGCGCGAGCGATCGAGATTCTGATCGCCGCGGCCGTGGTGCTCGCGGTCGTCAATCTCGCCCTTCGCCGCAAGCCCGGAGCGGTTCAGTAGTGTATCGACGGCGCCTGCCGCAGCGCTAGACGATACCGACGGACTCGAGCAGGCCGCGCTCGCGTTCTGGTATCAGCCCGACCGCGTACTCGCGCTCGGACGGCAACGTCGCTGCCCATGCTGCGGTGTCGCGAAATGTCGATGCAACGTCGCGCGTGCGTAGTCCCGCAGCACGGGCACGCTCAATGTTGACTTGAAGGAACCCTAGGTGGTCGCTGCACTCGGGCAGCCACAGCGGCAGCTCGTTCCATGGCGCAATTCCCGCAGCCAGAAGGGCTTCATCGTCGACCCAGTGCAATCGAGTCCCTCTCGGCGGATTCAGCACCGCGATTCCCGTCTCTAGCAGTTCGCCCATCGTTGATGCAACGAGCGGACCGGTGGCGTTGAATGTCCCAGTCGCATCGTCCTCGGCGAGGCGCAGCAACCACCATGCCAGGTCTCGCGCGTCGATGAATTGCACAGGTCGCTCGGGGCGCCCAGGCGCGAGGACGTTGCCGCCGCGCGCGAGCCGCTCGGCCCAGTACGTAAAGCGATCGGTGGGGTCGTAAGGGCCGATGATGAGCCCGGGCCGTACGATCGTCGCGCGCGCACCGAGGATATCTCGCGCGGCACCTTCGGCGGCTGCCTTCAGCGGACCGTATCGAGCCGACACTTCATCGGTCGGCACAAGCGCAGCGAGTGGTGCATCTTCAGCGATGTCGGGGATGGATGCATCCGCGTAGACCGAGATGGTTGAGACGAAGATGTACCGGCCGATAGCCGGTTCGAGCGCGCGAGCCGCCCGTCCAACGGTTTCCGGATCGAATCCGCTGGTATCGACGACCAGATCCCATCGCTCACGTGCAAGCGTTGCCACGTCAGGCGTTGTTCGGTCGCCAAACCGCTCCAGGACGTTAGCTGGCAGTGGACACGGCGTTTGGCCGCGATGGAAGATCGTTACCGCGTGGCCGGCTGCGCTGGCCGTCTCAGCAATGTGGCGGCCTAAGAATCGCGTACCGCCGAGTATCAGCAGCTTCAAGCGGAATGCCGCCTAATGAGATATCGGTTACACAAAGATCGAACCCTTCGATGCCGTTTCAACCGCCTCGTCCGAGATCCCGGCCGAAGTGGGTCCGTCTTATCCCCGGCGCCAACATAACCGATTGACCTCCGGCGCCCGCGTCATCGGTAGTCGTTCGGCCAGGGCCAGCGTCTCGCTGTGGCCAGGAACGCCTGCTCATCTGCCTCGATCAGCAGCTTGCGAGCCAATACCACGTCCCACACCGGAATCGACTGGCGGGTGCAAGGCAGGATGCATAGCCGGAAGATGCGTCTCCCGATCTTCGCAACGACGTCGTCGCGCGATAGATGATACGTGTTGCCCGAAGGGGCCACGACGGTAAAGGCCGATTTCTGCTCGTACTCGGCACGCTGCCGTTCGCTCAAGTGCTGCAGCAGCGTGTGAAGCGCGCGGTCGCCTGCGCGGCGCCAAGGCTCCGCGAAGTCGACGTCGGTTTGCGCCGCGGCCGCAGCCCCCTCGTTGGCGCGCCGCGTCACCGGTAGTGCGGGAGAAGCCCTGCCGGCGAACCGTGCGGCGAGCAGCGCGGCCGTAACGCCTACCACTGCGGCGACGCCGCCGGCCGCCTCCTGCATCGCCAGGACGCTCATCTCGCGGCTAACCGCCGGTCATTGGGAAGATCGCGATGACCTCTTCCGCGCTTGGATCGAAGTGCTCCGTGCGGTGGAAGGTCTCTTCGTCCACTGCGCGTTCGACCATGCTGAAGCCGCGAGCCATCAGTGCCTGGAACTTAGCGTCCGTCTCTCGCAGCGAGGCTTCATCAGCGGGCTCCCACAAGGTGGTGGTATCGCCCTGAGAGTTGAGTTCGACCAACTTGCCCATGCAACGTACCTCCGAACCGTACCGTCCCGGTATCTCCCACGATGTGAGCTGCCGGTATTCCGAATGTACCCGGATCGCGGCCGGTTCACGGTGAAGGCGTGACCGTCCGGGAGGGCAAGGAGGTGGGCGAGTCGGTAACGCGCACGCATTCAGGCGCGGAAATAGTCTTCGATGACCCGCACCATCTCCATCGGTGTCGTGGGCTCGGAGAAGATGCGGTCGGGAACCTCGTCGTCACCCTCGCGAAACGACGTCTCCGCCTCGATCACCGTGTCGAACGAGGCACCCACCAGCCAATCTCCGTCGTCGTTGCGTACGAGTTCGAGCCAGACCGCGTGCCCGCTCGGACCGACGATCAAGTCCTCGCCGTGGGCATCCTTGCGCACCGTACGTCCGCTCTCGTGCATGGCGTCCATCACGGCGTCAAATTTCTCCTGGGCCTGCTCGCGTGTCACGTTCTCCATACCGTTGCTCACTTCACGTCCGGATTCCGCTCCGCGAACGCGCCGTCGGCGTTGGGAATCAGCCAGAAGCCGAGATCCCAGCAAGCGGGATGATGATAGGCCCAAACCAGCGTCGCACCCGCCGGCAGCAGATGATCGGCTCGCAGAGCGGCGGCCGTGATGCGATCGCCGCGTAAGTTGGGGTAGGCGCGTGCGCCGCGCAGCACGATCGCGCCGCTGCCCACGCGATAGCCGAAGTGCACGTGCTCGTGCACCACCGTCCAGCGGCCGGCTTGAACCGGGAAGAGCGAAACGGGAGCCTTGGGGTACTCCGACTGCGGGAACTCGTAGTCCAGCCCAACCAAGTTGTTGTGGCGGTCGAACCACAGGAAGTTGGGATGCTGCTCGTCGACGTGTTTGAAGTCGCGGTTGAAGAAGACCGCCGTGCCGTCCTCTTCGATGCCGGTGGTTTGGACGTATCCGGCCTTCTCCGCGTCCGCCGCGGTGGCATAGCGGGGCAGCAGCGTCGTGGCCACGCGATCGACGAAGGCCGCCTCATCCGGCGTGGCGTGATCGTCAATCTGCGCCCCCGCGGGAGCCGTCGGCATGTGCATCGTCTGCGCGGATGCGATCGAGTGCCTCGGTAGCAGGAGCCCCAACGAAAGGGCTGCAGTTGCCAGAGCGATCCAAGCAGTACGCATGGGCGCTGGTTCTCGATGAGCCCGCCGGCACCCGCCAACCGCTGTCTTGCCCTCCGTTTACCGCCAGGCAGCGCCAACGCCGATCGCTGGAGAAGAAGTGCCCATCGTGAACGACCCCATCGACGCGCTGATCTCGAGCGGCGATCCGTCGGCCGACGCATATCTTCTGCGCGCGATCCCGCAGCAGGTCCGCGGCTATCGCCTAGCCACGGCCGCATCGGCCGACGAGCTTCACCGGTACATACCCGGTGCGCGCGTCTTGCTTGCCTGGGGCGTCCCCGTGGACATCCTTCGTCTGGCGACCCGCCTCGAGTGGCTCCAAGTCATCGGCACCGGAGTGGACGGCCTCGCGCCGGCCAAAGACCTCTTGCGCAACGTGACCGTGACCAATATTCGCGGCGTCTTCAGCCGTCCCATTGCGGAATACGTCGTCACCTACGCGCTCGCCCACCTCCAGCGCCTGCGCCGCGTGCTCTCGCAGCAGCGGGATCATGCCTGGGCGCCGTTCCCGCCGGAACGCCTGGAGGGCAAGACCGTCGGCATCGTTGGGCTCGGCTCGGTCGGGACGGAGATCGCGCGTCTGTGCAGCGCGCTGGGCGCCCGCGTCATCGGCATGCGGGGCACGAAAGGCCCCGCGCCGCACGTCGAGCGCGTCTACGCCATGGAGGAGATCGCCGCGTTTCTCCCCCAGTGCGACGTGCTCGTACTGGCTCTTCCCGCGACGCCGCGGACGCGCGACTTCATGTCGCTCGAGCGGCTGGCCATGCTCAAGCCCAGCGCCTTCGTCGTCAACGTCGGGCGCGGCTCGGCCCTGCCGGCGGCCAACCTCGTGACGGCGCTCGATCGCGGCCTGCTCGCCGGCGCCGCGGTCGACGTCTTCGAAGAGGAGCCGTTGCCCAAGCATTCACCGCTCTGGGACCGCGAGAACGTGTTCGTCACGCCCCACGTCTCGGGCATCAATCGCCCCGAAGACATCGCCGGCCCCATCGTGGAGAACCTGCGCCGCTTCGCGGCTGGAGATCCGCTGCTCAACGTCGTCGATCTCGACCGCGGGTACTAACCCGTTGGCGCTGCCACCGAAAGCCGTCACAACGGGATCTTTCACGTCGAAACGGCGTGCGTGTGTTGCATAATGCGGCGATGGCAGAGTCCGGCTCGAGAGTGTCCCTTATGATGATACGACGCCGTAAATCCTGGCGCGACGCTGAAATGCCTCTCGTGCGCCTTCGAGGATCGTGCAGGCCGCGTCGCGTGTCGTGGGATCATCAATCGATCCGCGGGCAGTAATAACTCCTCGATCACCGTTGGTCCTGAGGACCACTATCTGTTCCGCGTCGCCGAGAACGGCTGTGTTGGCGTTATGTGTTACTATCACGTGCGCGCTACCAGCATCGCCCGAACTCTATGGCCCGACAATCACGCAGCAGCTTGGCGCCGCGGCGCGGGCGGCTGCGATGGAGTACCTTATCGTCCCATCTGAAAAGGCGAGGGAAGCCGCGAATGCCGTAATTTTTCCCGATAAGTTGCGAGCCGGCGGCGAAATCGAGATCTTTGCTGATGGCATTATTCCGGAGACGAGTATCGTAGGACAGCTTGCATAATAGCAGAGAACCGCACGCTACACAGTGCTCCGCCTGGGGTTCAGCGCTTCGAAGTGTCGGCGACCGGCTGCGGCGGGTCCAGGAGCATGTCGTGCACCAACCGTGCCCGCTTCGCGGTGTCGGGGAGGATCGAGTCGCCGTAGCCGGGCAGGTCGATGTCGGCGACGTACGGCACCTGTGCCGTGTGAATCTCGCTGGGCTTGACGGTAGCGAATGCCATGGCGATGGCCAGCTCCTCCGTCGGCGTGAAATTCGTGCGCACGTCGTGGTTGGCCACGTCGATCATCGATCTCAGATGAAAGAAGGTGTTGAGCTTGTCCCCGCCCAGCTTGGAGAGAATAGCCCTGGCCACTTGCTGCTGACGCATGATGCGGCAGGGATCGCTGCACCAGTCGTGGCGGAAGCGCGCGTAACCGACGGCCTGGCCGCCGTCCAGATGTTGGAGGCCGGGCTTCAGGTGGACGTGGAGATGCCCCCAGGTGTCGTCGTAGTTGACGGGCCCATTCGGCCCTTGGTGCATGAGCGCGTCGGAGTTCTTCACGTCGACGTCCACCCCGCCGATCGCGTCGATGAGATCCCGGGTGGTATTGATGCGCAGCTCGACGTAGCGGTCGAATCCGGGAATGCCCAGCCAGTTGGAGACCACTGCCTCCGATTCCGTGATGCCTCCGTCCGACTGCGCCTGGTTGATCTTGGCTCTCTGGCCGTTAGGCAAGGTCGCCACCATGTCGCGGGGCACCGACAGCTCGTAGATGCGATGATTGGTGAGATCGAGGTTCACCGCCATGATGATGTCGCTGCGCGAGTTCTTCGAGAACGGCTGGTCGCTGTCGGTATAGTCGTAGTCGAGTCCCACCACCAGAACCCGGAGCATGGGCTTACCGAAGAGCGTGCGAGGATCCGGGATGAAGAGGGTGCGCTGCGCGACGGCGTTCCAAGGGATGCGGTGCGCGAACACCGCGTAGCCGATGAAGCCGGCGAGTACCGAGAGCGCGAGCCCAAGGATGATCGGCCACCGGGCGCGGCCCGGTGCCGGGGAAGATGCATGCATGTGCGATACCTGTTCGGGTTTGCCGATGAAAGGCGCGCGGCGAAGCGCGGGCTACGCGAACAGGTATGGCGGAGCGCGGCCCGTGAGCCGCTCGATGATCTCCTCGAGAGGGCGGCGGATCGTCGTGCGCCACGCGCTCGCGGCTGTGGCGGGCGCCGGCGCGCCCAAGGTGGCGAGGACGAGCTCGCGCACGATCGCCACGATCTCGAGCAGCGTTTGGGCGGACCAGCGCAAGACGCGGGAGAGGACCACGGTGATTGCGACGCAGCCGACCGCATGGAGCAGCAGGCTGAGCGCCGGCGGGCCGCCTAGCCAGATGCTCCCGCCCAGTGGATGGCCAGCCACGATCACCTGCTCGACGGTCTCCATCGCGAAAAGCGTGGCGATCTGGAGCGCATAGATGGCGGGCAGCACGCGAGGCAGCGTCGCATCGTCGGCGGCACGCGCCGAGATGTGCAGCCAGCCCGGCACATGGCTCGCTCCTGCGAGCGTCCGCCGCACCAGGCCGATCAGGACGACGAGCGAGAGCGCCGCGGCGGCGCCGAGCGCGGGAACGATGTCGAGATTGCTGCGATCGGTGAGGGTGCCGGGCCCGAAGATGCCCGTGTTGGAGAGGCGCTCCATGATGGGATCGACCACCGCGGCGGCCGTGACGGCCGCGGCCAGGCAGAAAATCCATAGGGGAAGCAAGCTTCTCCGGCGCATCGGCATGGTCGCTTCGGCCTCCTGCGCCGCCGATCCCGCCCAGGGAGCCGCGCTTGAGCAAGCCTTCGAGCGCGCCATGCTGACGCCGCTCTATACCAACAAAGCCTCCGCGCCGAAGACCGTTGCACAACCCGGCGGCACTACTCTTCGCAGCTCCACTAACGATGTATTCCCAATGGCCTCTAAGACGTTGCCGCTTCTACGTCGAAGCAGGCAGTCTGACCTCGGCCTTCTCAGTCTGCTATCGCCAGCGGCCAAGGCCTCGGCATGGCGGAGTAGCGCGCTGCCGATACCTCTCCGCCGGAGATGCGAGTCCCCCGCGGCTCGCGAGGAAACTCGGCAACAGATACGGGAACATCGTACCGGCCGCGGCGGCCAGCAGCGGTGCGAGAAAAGCGCACGACGCGGCGACTATATTGACAAACGTCGAATCAGTGCCTAGTATCGACGTATGTCGATGCAACGATGCTCTCCGCCAACCGAGCTCGTCCAGCGCGGAATGACAGTGGAGACGACGCTGTTCAAGGCGCTGGCGGACCCTCATCGGCTGGCGATCCTCGCGACCTTGGCCCGTGCCGGCCAAGAGGTCTGCGTCTGTGATTTTACAGCCGGCCTGCCGCTCAGGCAGCCGACAGTATCGCATCACTTGAAGGTTCTCCGGGACGCCGGCCTCGTCGCCTGCGAACGCCTTGGCACATGGGTGTACTACACTCTGGCCCCGGATGCACGCGAGCGGCTAGCCGGCGCCTTGGATATCATCCTGCCAGAGAAGGTGAGAGCATGAAAACCCACGTGAGCCTGCATGTGCGCGATCTCGATGCCAGCGTGGCATTCTATCGCGCGATGCTGGGGATCGAGCCGGTGAAGCACTACGTAGACTACGCGCTCTTCATCGCCGGCGATCCCAGCCTCGAGCTAGCGCTCGTTCTCGACCCGCAAACCAAGGCTGCCGAGTCCGCACACTACGGCATCGTCGTCGACACATCGGACGCCGTTGCGCAGCAGATCGATCGCTTACGCGCCGCGGGGCTGCCGATCGACGTCGAAATCGAAGAGACCTGCTGCTATGCGGTCCAAAATAAAGTCTGGGCTACGGACCCGGACGGGCGTCGGTGGGAGACGTACGTCGTCCTCGAAGAGGTCGATGGACGAGGCGGCCTGGCGTCGAGATGTTGTGCGACCGGCGCTGCATGTTCCGGACCGACGGGGTAATGATGTTCAGCTCACTTTGGCGTCTTTTCCACAGACGGCAATCGAGCCGGCCGGATATTTTCTTCCGCGCCAAGATTCTTGCGGGAGCCGCTGATCAGATGCGAGCCCATGTTGCCATAGCCGCAATCGAAGGGTGTCTCACGAGGCGTCACAATGGCCTAGCGTGCCCTCGCCTCGAGAGCATGTAGAGAGAACGCAGTACGACGGCAGCGTGGCTCGCATTCACGGACCGCTTCTAACGGACCGCAGGGCTTAGGCTGCGCCTCCTGGTGAAATGAGCGTAAGCGACGGAAATGCGCGCCGATAGAAGGCGGCGTCGGAGGTGAGTAGAGCCGCCCCTTCGCAGAGCGCGTGCGCGCCGATGAGGAAGTTGGCAAGCAGCCGCCGTGGTTGTCCAGCGGGACTACGGCGGCGCCGTTGGGCGTACTGCGCGAAGGCGGTTCCCGCGAGGGGCCAGACGGTACGCGGCAGGCGCCAGAGAACGTCGATGGCAGCTCGGCCGAGGAAGTCGTCGATCTCGGATTGACTCCAGCCGGGGTGCGCGAAGAGTTCCGCGTAGACGAGCGGCGAGACGTGGAGCGCGCCGCGCCGGCCAGCTTGGTCGATGGCTGCCGCCGCGAGATGAGCTTCGCGATCGGTGCCGGCCACCAGGGCGATGATGACGTTGGTGTCGAGAGCGATGCTCACGATTCGTTGTGACCGCGGAGCTCGTGCAGCCAGCGGTTGACCTCCTTGGCCGTCTTGCCCGGACCGACGCGGTACTTTCCAACGAAGGTCGATAGGTCTGGCCGTTGGCGCGCGACGCGGACGCGGTAGCCGTCGTCGTCGGGCTCGAAGATAAGGCGATCGCCCGGCTTGACGCCTAGGCGGCGCTGGACATCGACGGGCAGGGTGAGTTGTCCACGACTTGTCACCTTGGCGTCCATCTTCATAGCGCCATTATACCCTTACATTTTATCCCTTGCAAGGAAAGTACAGAAGCGCCGCGAACCCGCCTATCGGCACCGCATCGTTACTCTACGTGCGCGCTAACAACGTGATTCGAATGAACACGTCAAGAAGCAGCTCTCACCGCCGAGACCAGGCGCGTGGCGCGCTGGGAAGCATCGTCGGCGCTGATGCCCGGGCGAAAAAGGGCTGAACCGATCCCGAACCCGGCGGCGCCGGCAGCGAGCCAGGC
>SCRA01000077.1 GCA_004297985.1 bacterium
TGGGTCATTCAGGAGCAGATCGATGAGCAACGCGGTTACGCTGGTCCAAGAGGGCCAGCTCAAGGCGAGCGTCCCGGAGTTTCGCCCCGGCGACACCGTCAAGGTCTACTCGAAGGTCGTCGAAGGCGGCAAAGAGCGCATTCAGATGTTCGAGGGCGTCGTGACGGTGCGCACGGGCGGCGGACTCGCCGAGTCGTTCACCGTTCGCCGCAGCTCGCACGGCGTGGGCGTCGAGAAGTCGTTCTTGATCCACAGCCCGCGCGTCGAGAAGGTCGAAGTCTCCAAGCGCGGCATCGTGCGCCGTGCCCGCCTCTACTACCTCAGCGAGAAGGTCGGTAAGGCCGCTCGCATCAAGGAGCGCAAGACCGAGCGGAACTCCGCGTAAGCCGCGCTCCGCACGCACGTGACGCCTCTGCAGCTCCTCGGGCTCATCTCCCTATTCGCCGTCGTGCGCTTGGTGATCGCCACGCGTCCGAAGACGGAGCAGCAGGGGCGAACGCTGGTCGCGGTCCGCGAGTACCTCGACGCGTTCATCGTCGCGGGCGCGATTGCATTGGTGCTCATCGCCTTCGTCGTCCGCACGTTCTACATCCCCTCGGGCTCGATGGAGCCTACGCTGCAAATCAACGACGTTCTGCTCGTCAACGAGCTCCAGTACCACTTCCAGGATCCCAAACGCCTCCAAGTCGCCGTCTTCAAGCCTCCGATCCCCTCGAGCAACGACTTCATCAAGCGCGTGATCGGCGTTCCCGGCGATACGTTCGCCATCCACGGCGGCAAGGTGATCGTCGACGGCACAGCGCTCGACGAGCCTTACACCGCCGAGCCGCCGTCCTACGATTTGGTCGTAAAGAATTGCGAGCTCGTCGTCGACGGTGTGCCGCTCCAATCGCCGCCGGCCACCGTTCCGCCGCGCAGCGCCTGGCAGTCGTGCGATCGCATCCCCAACGGCTACTACTTCATGATGGGCGACAATCGCAACAACTCCGAGGACTCGCACATCTGGGGCTTCCTCCCGCGTAAGGGTTTCGTGGGCCACGCCATGTTCCGGTTCTGGCCTCCGCACCGCATCGGCCCCTTCGCCCACTAGCGCCGCGCCCGCGGCCGAGCGAGGCCAACGCCCGGCGTGCGGCGAACGGAAGGGCCCAACGTGCTCTCGGTTTCACGCATCCGCAACGCAGCGAGCGTCACCCTGCAAGTGGCGTTGCTCGCCGTCCTCATTCTCATCTTCTTCCTCCGCGCACCGGTGGTTTCGGGGCTCTCGATGGAGCCGCGCATCGCGAACGGCGAGCACGTCTTGATCGACACGCTCTCTTTCCACTTCCGCCCGGTGGTGCACGGCGAGATCATCGCTTTCAGCCACGACGCCACCACGCCTATCGTCTATCTCAAGCGCGTGATCGGCCTCCCGGGCGACCGCATCGAGATCGACGATGGGAACGTCATCCGCAACGGCATGGTGCTCGACGAACGCTACGTGCGCTATCCCGACCATCGCAGCTTCGCGGCGCTCACCGTGCCGGCGGGCGATCTCTACGTATTGGGGGACAATCGTGCCGACAGCGACGACTCGCGCGCCTGGGGCTTCGTCCCCGAGTCTCAAGTGATCGGACAGGCGCTGATGGTCGTCTGGCCCCCGGACCACGTCGGCAGACTCTGACCATGCAGCCCATACAGTGGTTCCCGGGGCACATGGCCGCCGCGATACGCGACGCGGCACGCCGCCTGGTAGGCGTCGACGTCGTCATCGAAGTGCGCGATGCGCGCCTTCCCGTGACCAGCGCCAATCCCGCGCTGGCAGCGCTGGTGGGGCGCCGGGCGCATCTGGTCGCGTTGGCCAAAGAGGATCTCGCCGAGCCCCGCGAGACTTCTCGCTGGTTGGCAGACTTCAAGCGTCAGGGCTTGCGCGCGCTAGCCGTACGCGCGAAAGATCAAGGGAGCGTCCAGCGCCTAGGCCGGCTC
Source organism: bacterium (assembly GCA_004297985.1). GTDB lineage: Bacteria > Vulcanimicrobiota > Vulcanimicrobiia > Vulcanimicrobiales > SCRA01 > SCRA01. The sequence continues at coordinate 1,963 of SCRA01000077.1, forward strand.
ATCGCGCAAGCCGGCGCGGGGCGCCCCAACGTTCGAGCGATGGTGCTCGGGATACCCAACGTGGGGAAGTCATCGGTGATCAACGGCCTGCTGCGCCGCGCCGCGGCGAAGACGGAGGATCGCCCGGGCGTCACGCGAGACCTGCGCTGGTTTCGCGTCTCCCCCGGGCTAGAGCTCATGGACACCCCCGGCGTACTCGTGCCGAAGATCGACACCCCGGAGGCGCAGTGGCGGCTGGCTCTCTGCGGCACCGTGCCGCTCGAGCGCTTCGACGCCGAGGCCGTGATCGCGGCGTTCGCTGCCTGGTTAGCGGAGCACCCCGGCCATGAAGACGAGGCGCCCCGCGACCTCTCCGCCTTCGCTTCCGCGCGCGGCTGCCTCCAGCGCGGCGGGCTGCCGGACCTCGATCGCGCGGCCCAGCTCTACCTGCGCGACTTCAACCAGGGGCGGTTCGGGCGCTTCACCCTCGACCCGGCCCCATGAGCGGGCGACGCGCGGATCCTCGGCGCGAACACCGTCGTCTGACGGCGCTCAACTACCACGAGTCGGCGGCATTCACGCGCGGCATCCGGCTGGTGGGCGGTGTAGACGAGGTCGGGAGGGGGCCACTGGCCGGACCGGTGATCGCTGCCTGCGTGGTCAACGCGGAGCCGCTTCTGCTCGACGGCCTCGACGACTCGAAAGTCGTACCCCGCGAGCGGCGCGAGCGTCTCGCCAAGGAGATCCGCGCCCGCTGCAGCGCATGGGCGATCGGCTCCGCCTCCATCGAGGAGATCGACCGCCTCAACATCTACCGCGCCACGCTCCTGGCCATGGAGCGTGCCCTCGCCGCCCTCCCTGCCCTTCCCGAGCTCTTGCTGGTCGACGCAATGCACCTGGACTGCTTCGCGGGCGAACAGGAGGCCCTCGTGCACGGCGACGCCCGCTCGTCCACCATCGCCGCCGCCTCGATCATCGCGAAAGTTCACCGTGACGGGCTTCTGGTCGAGCTCCACGAGCGCTACCCGGTCTACGGCTTCGACGAGCACAAGGGCTATGCAACCCAGCGCCACCTCGAAGCGCTGCGCATCCACGGCCCCTCCCCCGTCCACCGCCGCAGCTTCCTGGGCAACCTCCACGCGCTCTCCCTCTTCGACGCCCTCGACGGCCGGAAGTGAGCGCAAACCTCGGCCGTGAAGGGGAGCGCCTCGCGGCGGAGCATCTGGCGGCGCGGGGCTTTCGCATCGTGGCGCGCAACGTTCGCCTTGGGCGAGGGGGAGAGATCGATATCATCGCCAAGGATGGGGCGACAATCGTCTTTGTCGAGGTAAAGACACGGGCATCGCGCCGTTTCGGTGCCCCGCTGTCCGCGGTCGATGCACGCAAGCGCGCGCGTCTGCGGCGGCTGGCGGAGGAGTGGCTCCAGACGGCTGCGCCGAACTCCTACGCCCGATTTGACGTCGTCACGGTCGAGAGATCCGGCATCCGTACCACCGTTCGCCATCTCGAAGGAGCCTTTTGACCTCTTCTCCCATCGGCTCGGTCCTCGCGGGGCGATATCGCGTCGACTCGCTCATCGGCAACGGCGGAATGGCCGACGTCTACCGTGGTCTCGACGCCACGCTCGATCGGCCGGTCGCCGTCAAGATCCTCACCGACCGCAGCGGCGACATCCGCCAGCGCTTCCTGCGCGAGGCGCGATCGATGGCGCGCCTCAACCACCCCAACATCGTCTCGGTCTACGATGCCGGCGAGTCCGACGGGCTCTCGTACATCATCATGGAGCTCGCCGAGGGGCGCACGCTGCGCGACTTGATCGACGAGGGAACCAGCGTCGAGCACACGATCTCGCTCTTCATCGAGCTCTGCGAGGCGCTCGAGTACGCTCACGGGCAAGGCGTGATCCACCGCGACATCAAGCCGAGCAACGTGATGGTGCTGCCCTCAGGCGTGTTGAAAGTGATGGACTTCGGGCTGGCACGGCGCACTACCGATGTCTCGATGTCATCGCAAGCCGGCGAGATCGTGGGCACGATCTCGTACCTGCCTCCGGAACGCTTCCTCGGGCGCGCCGGCGACGTCGCCGGTGACCTCTACTCGCTGGGCGTGGTGCTGTACGAGCTGCTCACCGGGCGTCTGCCCTTCGAGAGCGCGGACGAAGATCTCGTCGCCATCATCTTCGCCCACATCAACCAGCCGCCTCGTCCTCCGCGCGCGCATACTCCCTCGATCCCGGAGGCGCTCGACGCACTCGTCCTGCGCTTGCTCGCGAAAGACCCCGCGCAGCGACCCCAGAGTGCCGCCCAGACCGCAGCCGAGTTGCGCGCCGTGCTCCCCGGCGAGCGGCACGCTCAAGAGTCGCCCACCCCACCGCAGCAACCGACGGCGCAACGGCAGCACCCGGAGAGCGAGGATGGCGGCGCACGGGTGCGCTCAATGCTCGAAGCGACGCTTCGCCCCGCACGATCGCTCAATCAGGCGCTGGGCGATGTGATGGCCGGCATGCTGGCCACCCGCAACCGCCGCTACGCTGAGGCGGAGGAGGCATACAACGCGGCGATGGCGACGCTCGAGCAGATGGGCGGCCAGCAGACCGAATGGGCGAAGACGGCGTTGAAGCTCGCGCTCATGGTCTTGCAGAAGGCCACCGAGGGGCAAACTTCACGCGAGGAAGTCTTCCGCTGCGCCCAACTGCTCGAACGAGCGATCCTGATCTTTCACGGCCGCCGCATGCGCACCGAGCTCGCGGATGCCGAGCGAGTCATTCAAGCGTTCCGCCGCATTCCCGAACGCTTTGGCTAGGATGTTTCTTACGATCTCCAAGGAGGGACCGATGAGATATTTGCGATTCCCCAGCATCATCGCCGCGCTGGTTGCCGCCTTCGTGCTCCCCGCGCTGCAGCCGGCCCATGCCGATGCGCTCCCGGCGCTCGACGCCTTCGCCGCCGCGTGGAGCAAGATCGACAACTACACGTGCAGGATCGTCACGCACGAGACCAACGGCAACGCGGTCCAAGACCGTACCTACGGATACCGATTCAAGAAACCGCACTTCGCCACCATCTCCATCGAGAGCGGCCCCGGGCGCGGCGGCGGCGCATCCTGGCACGGCGGAGACACGGTCAGCGGCCACCAGGGCGGCTTGCTGCACGGCATCCATCTGACGGTCGGCATCCACGACGGCCGCGCAACCAGCCTGCGCGGCGATACCATGGACACCGCCTCGTTCCAGTACCTCCTGGACTACTACCGTACGAACGAAGCCCACGCAGCACAAGCGGCGGGGCCGTTGATCGACGGCGCCGCTACCGATCAGATCACGCTCACGGATCCCGATCCCACCAAGACCGGCGGGGTGACGCGCGATATCCTGTTGGTCTCCACGAAGACGCACCTCCCCGTGGTGCGCCAGCGCTTCGATGGCACGACCATCGTCAAGAACGAGCACTTCATCGACGTGACGCTCGATCCGGGACTGAAAGAGAGCGACTTCTAGCTCGGGGCGCTAGCAGAGCGCCATGTCACGCTGGAGCCACGCGTAGGTCGCACGCAGTCCCTCGCGCAGCGTGGTCTCCGGCTCCCAGCCCAGCGAGCGCGCAATATCGATACGCGGTTTGCGGCGTTGCGGGTCCTCCGGGCGTGCCGGCAGATGCTCCAACTCGAAGGGCACCCCGACGACACCGGCTACGGCACGCGCCACCTCTTCGACGCTCACCTCTTCCTCGCTGCCCAGATTGACGGGCTGCAGCGCGCGCTGCGGCGTCGCGGCAACGGCCATCAGGCCGCGAACCAAATCGTCGACGTAGGTCATGCTGCGCGTCTGTTGACCGTTGCCGTGGATCGGCAAGGGGCGCCGCTGCGCGGCCGCCGTGAAGAGCGCCGGCACCAGCCGCCCATCACCCATCTGCATGCGCGGCCCATAGCAATTGAAGATGCGCACGATGCGCCCGTCCAGGTTGCGGCGCGCCACCGCTACGGAGACGGCGGCCTCGGCGAAACGCTTTCCCTCGTCGTAGCACGCCCGCGGGCCCACCGGATTGACGTTGCCGAAGTAGCTCTCGGGCTGCGGATGCACCAACGGATCGCCGTAGATCTCCGAGGTGGAGGTAAGGAGCAGGCGCGCACCGTGTGCGAGCGCGAGGTCGATCACACGCATCGTACCGATCGAGTTGACGGCGAGCGTCTCCCACGGATGGGCGCCATAGGCCTCGGGGCTGGCGGGCGAGGCGAGATGGTAGATCTCGCTGATGGGCTCGCTGGTCGCCTCACGAACCGCCTGCCCGAGATCGAGCTCGGGCGCCGCGAGATCCGCATAGACGAAGATCGCCTCGCAGCGCGAGATGGCCCCCGCGAGGTTACCTAGCCGCCCCGTGGAGAGATCGTCGATCACGATCACGCGCTCCCCGCGCGCGGCGAGACGATCCACGAGATGGCTCCCGACGAAACCGGCGCCGCCGGTGACGATCACCGCCATGCGTATCTCCTTCCGTTCCTACGCTCGTCGCGCCACGGCCAACAAACCGTTGCCTCTGCGCGGCTCGCTCCATCCGTCTGCCGTCGAGAGCAGATACCACACGGGAAGCATCGACTGCGCCACACGATTGCCTTGGCGCGCCAGAGAAAAGCCCTCCCAGCCCAGCGCTCCCAGCGTCCCGAACGTATGGCGCACCCGTACCTGCGCGTACCCCGCTCGGTGGAGCAGTGCGGCCAACTCGCCCAGACCGTAGCCGTCGCGCACGTGGTCGTGCTGCTCCTCGAATTCCGCGATGAAGCGCCGCTGGGGCGCCGCCGGCGTATGGAGCACCAACGTGCCGTTTGGGTTGGTGGCATGGAAGAGCGTGGTCAGAAAGCCGAGGTCGTCCTCGACGTGCTCCAGCACGTCCACCGAGGTGATGAGGTCGAAGGTCTCGCCCAGATCCTCGGGCAGGGTTCGACGCTCGAAGCGCATCGCGGACGCCGGAGCCACCCGTGCCTGCACCGCGCGACAGTGCGTGACCAGCTCGGCCTCGAAGTCGACGCCGGCGATCCGCGCGTTCGGCCAACGGCGGTACATGGCGAAGCAGAGCTGGCCGCGCCCGCAGCCGGCGTCGAGAATCGAGACGGGCGCCGCAAGGCCGTTCAATGCCTGTTCCACGGCATGGTAGCGCACGCGCGCTCCGAGATCGTAGGTTCCGAGCATGCGGTGCGCCAGCCGCCGCAGTTGCGTCGGGGCAACAACGTGCTGCTCCCATCCATAGGTCATCGTCGTCATGAACCCTCCGGTGGTGCGGCGGCGGAAAGCGCCGTGTGGAGCGCCTCCGCCGCCGCATCGAGAGAAAAGAGGCGCGCAGCCCGCGCGCGCCCCCTCTTCACGTAGTCGCGACCGGCACTCGAGAAGAGCACCGATTCGATCGACCGCGCGAAGCTTGATGCGTCGCCTTCCGCAACTAAGAGGCCGGCATCGCCGACCACCTCGGGGATGGCGCCGCTGGCGCTGGCGACTACGGGGACACCCGAGGCCATGGCCTCGATGAGCACACGTCCGAATTGCTCGGACCAGGCGCGCGTCGTCCGCGAAGGCAGCACCAAGCAATCGAGCGCGCCCATCACCTCCGCCGCTTGAACGGGGGAGAGTGCGCCGAGAAAACGGATCCGCGACTCCAGACCGGCCTCGCGCGCCTGCGCTTCGAGCTCGTTGCGCAGCACGCCGTCACCCGCGATCACCCCATGCGCACCGGGCACCATAGCCAGCGCGGCGATGAGCGTGTCGACACCCTTCTCCGGAACCAGACGCCCGAGGTAGCCGACCAGCGGCGCGCCCAGTGCGTGCACTGCGCGAACCGCCTCGCGGCGCTCGGGACTGAGCGGCACGAGATCCGTGGCGAACGGCATCGGCACCATCGGTCCTTCGAAGCCGCGCAGGCGCAAGGTGCGCGCCGCCTGATCGCTGGTCGAGACGGCCGCCCGCGCGGTGCGCAAGACGCCGCGCTGGAGCGCCGAGAACGGCGGCGGATAGCGTTTGAAGAGGTTCTGAATCGCCAGTACCACCAGGCCCGCGCCGGTGCGCCGCGCGGCGCGCGCCGCCTGCCCCGCGGCGAAGCCCGCCGGGTCCTCGTCCACGTAGATCGCCGCCGGCTCCGCGCGCGCGACGAGCGGTGAGAGGCTGCCCTCCAGCAGATAGCAGTTCGAGTGGGCACGCCCCCAGCGGCGGCGCGCGACCACGCGCACCCCGCTCCCCGCGGGCTCGTCCTCGACGCACAGATCGCCAAGCGGCGTGGGCCACTGCGTGGGAACGACCAACGTGACGTCGACGCCGCGGCGTGCCAACGCCCGATAGACGGGGCGATTGGCCGCGCGGATCATCGCGTGTCCAACGACGATCGCCTGCATCAGGCTTGGCCTTCCACGCGCGCGGGTAAGGCGATCGCGCCGGACATCAGCCAGAAGGCCTGCGCCACCGGGGCGTAGTCGAAGGCGCCCTGCGTCATGAATCCCGCCGTCAGCAAGCCGACTTGCGCGGCGGCCATCCCCGCGTACGTGGCACGCGTCTCGATGCTCTTGGCCGCCCGCATCGCGCGATAGGTGAGCGTGAGGATGCCGAGCTGCAGCGCGATCAGGAAGCCCAGGCCCAGCGGCCCCGTCTCGTAGAGATAGGCCAAGTAGAGATCGTCGACGCCGACGCGGTTGGGATCCGCGTCGGTGCGAAACTTGCCGCCGGCCCCCGTGGCGCCCAGGCCGATGCCCAGCGGTTTGTGCACGACCGCTTGCAGCACCAAATTGGCGCTGCGGTCGCGCGTCGCCGCGGCGTACGAGGTGGCATCGCTGCTCAAACGATCCTGCAAGGCGCCGTTACTCACCTTGATGCCCAGCGGCAGCGCCAGTGCACAGATGGCGACCGTCAGCCATGCGATGCGGCGCATCGAGGGGTGCATGAAAGCGAAGACCAGCAGAGCCACCATCCCGACGGCGGCACCCAGCATAGCCGAACGCGCGCCGGCGAGCACCAGGCCGAGCATCATGATCGTGATCGCACCCGACAGCCAGAGGCCGGCTAGACCACGGGCACGCGCCAGCGCCGCCGAGGCGTAGAGGACGCCGAGTGCACACGCCAGACCCAGTGCCTCGGGGTCGACCAGCGTTCCGTACGCGCGGTAGACCAAGCCGCTCTGACCGGGTAGCAGCGCGGCCAACGGCGAGTAGGTGACATAGTGGCGGCTGGCGACCGCGATGCCGCCCGCGATAGTAAGCCACGCATCGCCCATCGCGTATTGGACGATGCCGATCAACGCCGCGAACGTGATGGCACCGATGATCAGGTTCGCCATCTTGGTGAGACGGCCGGGTGCATCGAAGTAGACGACGCCGACGACGAATAGCAGCGAGAAGAGTGCGTGGGCGCGGAATCCTGCCAATCCCTGGTGGAGCGAGGTCGACGGACTAACGGCCTGCAATGCCAGAAACCCGAAGAAGCAGCCCCAGACCCAGAGCCCCTTCCACGTTCCGCGCGGCCGCAGCTCCGGGCGAACGGCGAGCGCCGCCACCATGCCGATCAGCACCAGGGCCAACGTCACGTCCTTGAGGATGTAGGTGGCGGTCGATGCATGCACCAGCTTGATGAATCCGTCCACGCACGAGATGACGAGCAGAGCCCCGACGCCAAAGCGCCACGAGAGCACGAACCATATCGCCACCGAAAGGAACATCAGCGCGCCCACGGCATTGGTCGAACCGTAGCCGGCGCCGATCGCCATGGCGGCGGCAAGCACGCTCATCAGTACGATGACGGCGATCGACGACGGCGTCCAACGCTCAGAAACCTGCTGCATGACGTACGCTCCGTTCCAAACTGGCGTGGGTCACGATACGCGCGGCGACCTCGCGCCAGCCGAAGCTGGACTCGTAGATCTCGCGCGCGCGGCTTCCCAGGGCTATACCGTCGAGGGTGCCGCACAGGAGGCTGGCCATCGCCGAGGCAAGCGCCTGCGGGGACGCGCTGTGCACGGCCTCCGTGAGCGGCGCGACGTCGTGCGGCGTCGCCGCCGCAACGATCGGCAAGCCGTGCGCCATCAGGCAGAGGAGCGCGCCGCTCGAGGGGATGCACCCCTCCTCGGCCGTGTGCAGAGCGAGGTCGGCATCGAGCAGCTCCGCCGTGATCTGTTCGCGCGGAAGGGCCCCGCGCAAGTGGACGCGCGCGCTCATGCCCAGCTCGATGGCCAGGCGGCGACACGCCTCGGCGTACTCGGTGTCGAAGACCCGCCCCAAGACGTGCAGCTCGGCATCGGTGCCGCCGCGCACCAGCTCCGCCAGGGCACGGATCTGCACGTCGATGCGGCGGCGCGGCATGACCACGCCGAAGGTCGCCAGACGGGCGCGCCCGCCGGTGCGCACCCTCCGCCTCTGCTGGGGAAGCGGCTCGACGTTCGCACCGATGGGGACCAGCGCGACACGGCTCGCGACCGCGGGAACTTCGTCTGCGATCCGATCGCGCAGGGCCTCCGCGGCGACGCAGACCGTATTCGCACCGGAGAGCACCAAGCGATCGCGCATCTCCAGAAGGCGCCGCTTCGCCACATTGCGAACGCCCGCGCGCTCGGCGTGAAAGGCTTCGTGGACGACCGCCGCCACGTGGATGCCGCGTACGCGCGCCATCATCGGCAAGACCACCGGAGCCATCGAGCTCGCACCGAAGATGAACGGCGTGTACTCGATGACCAGCAGGTCCGCGGCGCACTCCGTTATGCGGCGAAACGATTCGCGAATAGCCTGCGTATTCCACGCCGCTCCAACGCTGTGCACACGATAGGCGTTCTGTGGACGCGGACTCCCTTCGGTCAGGACGGTCACTGCGTGGCCGGCGCGCGCGAAGGCCGCGGCCAGGTGCTCGGCGTGGTCGCCCACGCCGTCGTAACACGGCGGGAAGCGTGGCGCGATCAGTGCGATGTTCATGCCGTGGCCACTCCCCGGCGAGCGATCAGCAGCATCGGCACGAGTACGGCGAGGTAGACGCCCGTGGAGACGACGATGCGCCACATGCCCTGCTCCCCGGGTGCCAGCACGGCGGCAAGCAGACCGCTCACGCCGGCCAGGGCCACGCCAGTAAGCGGCGCGCGCGCCGTACCGATATTGCCGCGGATCCACACGATGAACGAAACCACCTCCACGGCCTCCGTCACCACGGTTGCGATGGCCGCTCCCGTCGCACCCAGGTGCGGGATCATGAGGAGATTGGCGACGACGTTGACCACCGTGCAGATCGCGAAGATACCCGCCACGCGCGTTTGACCGCCCGAGGCATTCACCAGGGCGATAGCGATTGCGTTCATGGCCATCAACACGGGCATCGGCGCGAGGATGCGCAACAGCGGCGCGGAGCCGGTGAAGTCGGAGCCGAAGAGCGTCGCCGTGATGAAGGCCGGGGCTACGGCGAAGGCTACGGCGATCGGGGCCACCGCGGCCACGACCAGCGTCAGCGAACGCGTTCCCAACTGGAGCAACTGACGGCGCTCACCCTCGCGTGCCAGCCGCGTGGCCTCGGGGAAGAAGCCGGAGGCAACGACGCCGGGCGCCGAGCGCGGCGCCTCCATCACGCGGTACGCGGCGGAGTAGGCGCCGATCGAGGCATCGGCGATGCCCAGCACGCGCAGCAGCAGGACGTCGACGCGAAAGAAGATCAAGTTGAGCAGGCCGCTGGCCGCGAACGGCAGCGCGCCGCGCGTCACGGCGGCCAGCTCACGCCGCTTGGGAAGCACGGGGCCCTCGGCGCGAGCGGCGACGACGACGGCGATCAGCGCCGTGACGATCGAAGTCATGGCCGCCACAGCGGCCGCCCAGAGCACCGTCGGCGCGAGCATGGCGATGGCCACCACGCCGATCAAGAGCAGGAAGCGCCCGAACGTGAGCACGCGCGCCTCGACGCCCATCTGCTGGCGACCGCGAAAGAGCGCAAGCGCCTGCCCCGTCATGCCGTCGGCACAGGAGCTTGCCAGGAGCAGCATCGCGGCGAACGCCGTCTCACCCGTGAAGCGAAAGAGCGGAAGAATGACCGCACCCACGGCGAGCATGACGGCGCAGAGCGCCAGGTGCAGCGCGTAGGCCGTCCATGCGAGGCGGCGCGCCGCGCGCGGAGCGCGTGCGACCTCGCGGGCCGTGAAGTATGCCAGGCCCGCTTCGGCGAGCACGGCGAGCAGTGCCCCGAACGCCATGGCCGCGGCGAACTTACCGTAGCCGTCGGCGTGGAGAACGCGTGCCAGGATGATCGTCCGCGCGAAGCCGACGAGCCTCCCAGCCGCCTCGGCGGTGCCAAGGTTTCCCGCGTTCCGGAGCACGCGCGCGAAGGTGGTCACGCGCCGGCGCCAACCATCAGGCGGACGGGCTCGCCGCTCTCATCGGCCACGCCGGACGCGGCTTGGGGGAGGTCCTTGCGATGCGCGTCGTGCGCGCTGGTGGCCACGATGCCGAGCACGTGCGCCCCGACGCGATCGAGCGTCTCGATCGTCATCTTGTCGGCAGGCTTGGGAGCACGCCCCAGGCGCACCGTCAGCAGCACGCCGTCGGCGAAGCGCGCGAACTGCAGGCCCGCCATGCCGACCGGAATCGCCGCCGAGTCGATGATCGTGTACTGATAGCGGGCGCGCAGATCGGCGATGAGTGCGCGCATGCGGTCCGCCGAGACCAGGGCCGGGAAGCGCCGGTCGGCGATGGAGATCGCTTCGAGATTCGTCACCACGCCGTTGTGGCCGCCCGAGGCGATGCGCTCGAGCTGCGTGACGGGCGCGATCTCGTCGATCCCCAGGCTCGCTGCAACGCCGGGGTGCTGCCAGTTGGTGTCGATCAGCGCGGTCGTGTAGCCGCACTCGGCCAGCGCGCGGGCCAGGCCGCTGGCAACCTCCGTCTTTCCGTCGCCGGCGAGCGCCGACGAGACCACGATCAGCCCCGGGGGGGCGACTGCGGCCTCGACGGAGACGCGCAGCATGCGGTAGTTCTCATGTAGGGTTTGCAACATCGTTCATCCCTCCACTGCTAGATGCGTAGCGCTACGCGCCGCCGATGGTCGCGATCACCGGACGACCGTACAGGTCCTCCACGGAGCGCGGCGTACGCAGACGCGCGTCCGTGATCTCGAGCAAGAAGGCCAGCGTGATACCGAGGACCAGGAAGCCGAGCACGGCACCGGCGATCAGCACCGCCCCGTGCTTGGAGACGACGCTCTGCGCCGAGCGAGCGCGATCGATCACCACCACCGAGCCGAGCGCGGCGGCCTCCGCCTGATCGGCGAGCGTCGTCGTCAGACGCTGCGCCATCTGCTGATAGGAGGCGCTCGCGGCATCGCGGTCACGCCGCAGCGCGGCGATCCTCACCCCCACGCCGGGGATCGCCGCGAGATGTGCCTGGGCCTCACCGATCTGGTCGTCGATCGCGGCGAGCTGAGCGCGGTCGGCGGCGAGTTGGGCATCGGTCCGCCCCTTGCTTTGGGCTAGCGCCATGAAGGTGGTGCTGGCGACGGGCGGCCGCGCGGCGGCATCCTTGGCCGCGGTAGCGAGCGCCGCCGTCTCGAGCTTCACCTTCGCCTCGAGGCCCGGCAAGCCGGGATACTTCGCCGTGTACTGCGAGCGATCGATCCGCAACTGCGCCTGGTCTCTCCCGGTCTGATCCTCGAGCGTCTTGTACGCCGGATCACGATCGGCCAGTTCCTGGTCGATCAGCGGGCGGAACTGCGCCAGTTGCTGCGACTGAATGGCGGCTTCCGCCTGATGGCCGGCCGTCGTCGCCTCGATCTGCTGACGCTGAACCTGCAACGCCAAGAGATGGCTCGTGATGACGTCCGTCGCCTGCGCCTGGCCGACGGCGGGATCCTTGACGGCGGCCTCTTGCAGCTTACGATCGAGGTCTTCCATGCGCGTGCGCTCGCTCTGCATGCCGCCGTTCAGGAAGCGCGCGAGATCGTCGTAGCGCTGTCCCGAGATGTGGCGGTAGTAGTCGACGAGCGAGCTCGCCAACGCGTTCGTCACGATCACCGCGCGCCGTGGGCTCGTATCCTGGTACGTGATGGGCATGACGCTCGAGCCAAGCGACATCTTCGCGGAGATGCGCGACTGCATGACCGAGAGCGGCACGCGTAGATCCAGTTTCTTCTCTACGGCGTCGATGACGGACTCGCTCTGCACGAGCGTCGGCATGTCGAGGCTGCTCATCGAGGGATCGCGGCCCGCCGCCTGCCCTACGATCAGGGTCGAGGCGGTCGCCTGATACGTGCGCGGCACGAGGAAGAACGCCGCAACGCCGACGAGCACACCGAGGAGCAGAACGTAGAGGACCGCGTTGCGCCGTCTCCAGAGAATCTCCAGTGCTTCCTTGAACTCCATTGCTCTCTTCCTCTCTCAGCCGGCCACGGCCAGGCTGCTTTGAACTGGGTCGACGCTCCGGCCGACGCCGCGGTACCGCAGACCGACGGCCACGAAGCGCTCGGGATCGAGGAGGTTGCGTCCATCCACCACCAGGCCGCGGCGCAGACGCCTCGCCAGCGCCACTGGCTCGACTTCGCGGAACGAGGGCCACTCGGTGAGGACCAAGAGCGCATCGGCGCCCGTGGCCGCCTCCAGAGCGTTCGCGGCCAGCCGGCATCCTTTGGGAAGTACCGCCGTGCGCACGGCGGGGTCATAGGCCACGGGGCGCGCGCCGCGCTCCACCAGATCGCCGAGGATGCGTAGCGCAAGGGAGTCGCGCACGTCGTCGGTGCCGGCCTTGAAGGCCAGGCCCCAGACAGCGATCGTTGCTCCGTCGAGACCGCCCAGCTCGCGGGCCAGCGTCTCGACCACGCGCGCAGGCTGCGCGTTGTTGACGCGCAGCACGGCGCCCAGGAGCTCGTAGCCCGTCCCCGCGCCCTCGGCGACGCATCGCAAGCTCTTGACGTCCTTCTCGAAGCACGGCCCGCCGAAGCCGATGCCCGGTGCCAGGAACGCACCGCCGATGCGGCGATCGTAGCCCACGCCGCGCAGCACGTCGCCGGCGTCCGCTCCCAACTCCTCGCAGAGGTTGGCGATCTCGTTGGCAAAGCTGATCTTCAACGCCAGGAAGGCATTCGAAACGCCCTTGATGAGCTCGGCATTGCACCGCGAGGTGAGCAGCACCGGAGCCTCCAGCGCCTCGAAGAGCGCGGCGTAGGCCGTCGCCGCGCCGACCGACTCCGTTCCCACCACGATGCGGTCCGGGTGGAGGAAGTCGCGCAGCGCCGTGCCTTCGCGCAGGAACTCCGGAGCGTAGATGACCCGCGCGTGCCCGGCGAGAACACCGGCCAGCGCGTCCGTGGTCCCCGGAGGCACCGTGGAGCGGACGACGACGACCGCCGAGGGTGCCAAGGGGACCCGCAGCAGTGCATCGGTCGCGGCACGCAGAGCACTTAGATCGGCCGAGCCGTCGGAGCTCGAAGGCGTCCCCACGGTGAGGATCACGATGCGCGCATCGTGCACGGCGGCCGCGAGATCGGTCACGAACGAGAGCGCCCCCGATGCGAGATGGCGGCGCAGCGGCTCGTCGATCCCAGATTCGCGGTACGGCGTGATCCCGGCGCGCAGGCCGGCGATGCGCTCGGTCATGATGTCGTACCCGACGACGCTCCAACCAAGCTCGGCGAGGCCGATCGCACTGGCCATCCCCACGTAGCCGGTCCCAACGATACAGATCTTCTTGGACATCGTGCTCCTCATGGCGGGTGTCAAAAGGCTCCGCGCGCCGAGATCACGGCGCCGAGCGTTCTGGCCAGCAGAGCCCCGTCGGTGAGCGGAGAGGCCCGCCGGATATACTCGAGATCCAACTCCGTCGCTTCGGGGCGGTCGAGCGGGATCGTCGAACGGCAACGGGTCTGCCAGATGCACGTGATCCCCGGCGTCACGAGATGGCGCACGTGCTGCCACGACTCGTAGCGCGAGACGACGAACGGCATCTCCGGTCGCGGCCCCACCAAAGCCATCTCGCCGCGTAGGACGTTGACGAGCTGCGGGATCTCGTCGATCGAGAGCCTGCGCAGCCAGCGCCCCACGCGCGTCACTCGCGGATCGCCCTCGCCGCGCGTGGTGTACGCGTCGTCGCAGTTCTCGTGCCGCATCGTCCTCAGCTTGTAGATGGTGAAGACACGCTCGAAGCGCCCGACCCGCCGCTGGCGAAAGAGAACCGGTGAACCGTCGTCGATGAGAACCGCGACGGCCGCCGCAGCCAGCACCGGAGCGAGGAGGACGAGCGCGGCAAGCGCGATCACCACATCCATGCCGCGGCGCAGGAGGCGATACCCAATCCGCTCACGATAGACGAAGTAGACGGGACGCTGCATCGCGGACCTCAGAACCGCCCGTTGGGGAGGAACCAGCGCAGCGTGATGATGCTCGAGAAGAGATTGCGCCAGTCGACCTTGTGTCCCTCGGGAACGAAGACGACGTCACCATCGGTCAATGCGGGATCCTGCGACATGTCGCCGTGCGTGAGCGCGGTGACGTCATAGGTCTTCTTCTGTCCGGCATGCATCACTTCGACGGAGCGGATGTCCGCATATTGACCGGGACCGCCTGCTTGATAGAGGGCGCTGAGCAGCGTGAAGTTGTTGCGCAGCGTGACGACGCCGGGCTTGCCCACCATACCCACGACCTCGACCTGCGCCGCATCGGGAACGGTGATTTGATCGCCGTTCTTCGCCGGCTGCGAGAGGTCGCTGCCGGAGAGCGCCAGCGCCTGGCGACTGCCGCCGCGATCCAGCACGACCTGCGTCAACGCGGCGTTCGGCGTGGGGCCTCCGGCCTGATCGATAGCGTCGCGCAGCGACTCGCCGGGATTCACATAGGCGAAGCCCGGATGGAGTACTGCGCCGCCGACCTTGACGGCGATCGGCTTGCTCGGCAGTTGGATCGTATCACCCGGCTGAAGCGCCGGGCCACCCTGGCCACCAGCGACCAGCGCCGCCAAATCGAAGGGGCCCATCAGCCTGCCGTCGCGATCGATCTTCACGCGATCGGCATCGACGCCGTCGCCGACTTTCACCGCGGCCAGCGCACCAACGAGCGTGTCACCGGGATGGTAGACCAACGTTCCGCCGGGGCCGCCGGCGAGAAAGACCGTAGGATTCTGCGAGACCAGGCGCACGTCGACAGCCGGCTTGATGACGTACGGCTCGAGCGCCACGACGATGCGCTGCTCGAGCTGTTGCGTATCGAGCCCTTTGGCAACGATCTGCCCCGCCAGTGGAAGCGAGACGTTGCCGGAGCCGTCCACGGTCGCATTGGACTGGAGCTCGGGATGATTGTAAACGGTGATCGCGAGCTGGTCGCCGGGGTGGAGCGCGGCGAATGCCGGGCTCCATACCGCTGCGACGGCGAAGGACGCGAGGGCGGCGATCTTGGCGTATGTCACGTTGATACCTCGCTAGCTGCTATGGCGTCGCGAACGATGCGAGCTGGGAGACGGACCAGTCGATCTGGGGCGGGAGCTGCGGCGCCTGCGCCGTCGAGAGGAGCACGCTGTTGAGCCACGACTGATCGGAGGCGATCAACAGGACTTGGTAGGCGGCGTGCGCATAGAGGTTGCCGGAAGCGGCGATCGTGATGCTCGTACCGGGCGTGATCGCCACGCCCGCGACGTGCGTCGACACTTTCGCACCGGTGCTCGTCACGTCGGTGAGGAAGTTCAGGAAGTATTCGGTAGCGCCCACAACCGCCGGCCACGTGACCGTGACCGATTGAAGATTGCCGCTGCCGTCCTTGTTCTCCGTAATGGCCGGCGTCGAGGCGCGCGGCAACGCCATACCTGGGTTGATGAGCCCGCTGGTCACCGTCACCGTCGACGCGTCGTTCGTCCAAGCGGAGACCGCGTATGTGTACGGTCCACTCGCAGGCTGCGGAAGGTTGGGGCCGACAAACGGCAGCAGCACCACCGTCGACGAAGCCACCGTCTTGTACGGTTTGCCGCCGTTCCAGCCGCCGGCGCCCATGGTAGCCGCCGGAGGATTCGGCAACGCCTGATTGCCGTTGAAGTTGCACTCGCAGATCCCCGATGCGTCACGATAGGTCATCAGGAAGCCGGTGCTAGCGTTCGTCGTGTTGTTAGGACGAGCGATGGTCGACGTCCCCGCGACCACTTGCGCGGCGAAACTTCCCGAAGAGCTCTGCGTAGAGAGACTCTGCGGGGCGCGCGCGGCGCTCGCCGTAAAAGCGATATTGGCATCGGCGTAGAGCTGCTGGAGCAGCGCCGCGTTGCCGGAGAGCCCGATGGGATCACCCGCGATGGGCGGATTGGTCGGCGGGGGATTGTTGGTCCCGGGAGGTGTCTGCGGAACGGTAACACCGATACCACTCGACGCACCGCCGCCTCCACATCCGGCGAGCAGAGCGGCGAGACCCACACCAAGGAACGTGGCCATGGTAACCCGGCGCAAACGCGACATGCATGTATCCTCCATCTGTCGTCGCCTTATCCTAGTCTGGGGGGACGGCAACCGGCAGGTGCGCGCGGACCAACGGCCGCGGAAAAGCGGCCCGTCTGCTGCGCGCAGGAGGCCCAGGGCGAGTTAGGCCGGTCTCCCCATGCGCATGCGGTACACAACCGCAAGACGCAAACGGAGAAACAGCGCGCGCATGCGCGATGACGGCCGCCAAAGGGGTCGCCCGTTGCGCCGCGCAGCGCGCACGACGCCGACGACGCGCTCGAAGCGAACGCGCTCGCGCTGTCCGGTGCTCGCATCACCGGCGGCGAGGATCCCATCGGCGCCGCAGCCGATGACGCGATGGGCGAGCATACGCCCAGCGTAGGGAAAGACGATGACGTCGCCCAGGCGCGGGCGCCCGCCGGGCGGATCGACGACGAGTTGGTCGCCTTCGCGCAGCGCCGGATGCATGCTGCGGCCCACCAACGAGACGACGAACGGTTCGCCGGGCGCGGCGAGTCGAACGATCTCGTCGAGATGGGGTATGGTGCCTTCAGGCACGATGCTGGACGATCTCCAGAACGGCGGCCGCGGCCTCCTGCGGAGGACCGGCCACCAGCTCGTAGACCGTGGCGCCTTTGAGCGCCGCCTCGACCTTGTCGAGAATGGCCAAGCCGTGCTCGGCGCCCATCACGTTGGGGAGGAGCGCCAGCATCGCCTCGGCGTCGCCGAGGCGGCGAATGCGCGTGTAGTCGTCGCGCCCCGCAAGGATGAAGACTTCGCCGATCGGCGCTTCGGCGGCCCACCCTTCGACGAAGATGCCGGTGGGATCGAAGGCATCCCACGCAAGATGGAGTACTCCGAGACCCAGGCTGCGTCGCGTTCCGGCGCGAGCCGAGAGCAGGCGGGGAAAGGCCTCGACGGTACCCTCGTCGATGTTGATGAGAGCGAACTCGTCGGAGAGCATGCGATGGCCCCGCACGGCCAACAGCAGCGAGAGGGTCAACGTGCTCTTGCCCGCGCGGCTTGGTCCGGCGATGACGACGGCCTTGCGGTCGATGACCAGCGCGCCGGCATGACAGACGACCAGCTCCGGCCGCCGTGCGAAGATGCGGCGATTGACCTCCAGCATCGCCCGCCCCTCGATCAGCTCGGGGGTGAAATTGCGCTCACCGGCGACGGCGTCGTGGCGGCAACAGCGCACGACGTCGTCGTCGATGACCACATACGGCTCATCGGTTCGACAAACGGTGAAGGCGTTGATGTCGGTGCTTCCCTCGTCGTCGGCCTGCATACGCCGATAACGTCGAGACTGGAGTATCGCCACCCGCTCGTCGTCGGAGCCGAAGGCCAGCGTCACGCCGGCGATGCGGTGACGCAAACCCGCGGAAGCCCGGTTGGGAGGCTCCGTCCGGGCGCCTGTCATGGTTTAGACTGCGACCTCTTTGACCAAACCATCTTCCACGAAGCGCTCCAGGATCTCGCGCACGTCACGATCGACGTCCTGGCCGGTGACTTCGTAGCGCGCACGCAAGAAGCTCACCAAGTCGGCCGACGAGGCTCTGGAGCAGTGCTCCAGCAGGTCCCCGGCAGTCTGGTTGAGCACGTGGATCTTCTCGTTCGCGATATCGTGAACGAGCATCTCATCGCCTGCCTTGCGAAGCTCGAGGTGCTCGACGCGTTCGTACAACATCCCGCCTCCTAGCCGTTCTCGAAATCGAGGATTGGGTCGTTGAAGTTGACGTAGGTCGATTGGAACGCAGCGACGGTACCGAGCACGTCGTTCTCGCTGAACGACGCGCGGATGATAGGCGCTTCGTAGAGCTTCATCCGATTGTCTCTCCACTTCCCGGCGAACCGAAGCTCGCGGCGGCGGCCGCGTAGATGTCTTTGGTCTGAAACGAGACCACGATGGTCGGCTTACGATACCTGCGCATGGCTCACTCCTTGACGCGAGCGATCTTGTCGTGATTCTACGGACTCGCTTGGTTGATGCAAAGGGCCGAATGGGGAGCGTACGGGACCGTTCTCGTCCTCACACGTAGGACAAAGAGCCCACGCGTTTCGCGTGACTCACGGCAAGCGCGAAGACCGCCAGCGCCAGCGGCATGCCGATCGCCGCAAAGACCAGGAGGATCGAGAGGTGCGGCCAGATCTCAGGTACGCCGGCGCCCAGCAGTACCGCCTGGCGCAGCGCGCCCAGCGCATGCGTCGCGGGAAGGAACGCGGCGCAGACCTGGAGCGCGTGCGGAAGGACCGCCACGGGATAGAAGACGCCGCTGAGCAGGCTGGTGGCGCCGGCAATCACCGAGAGCAGAGAGTTCCCTTGCCGAAAGGCCACCACGGAGGCCGCCACGAGGATGCCGATGGGCGAGGTCGCGGCCACGGCCAACACCAGGGAGAGCAGTGCGGAGGCGACGTCGGCGTGGCGGAGATCGACGCCGAAGAGCAACGCCCCCAGCAGCAAATAGAGCACGACTTGAACGCCCGCGTACGCAAAGGACCAGGCGCTGGCAGAGAAAACGACGGCGGGGACGCTCGCACGCGTGACGAGCATCGCCTCCAACGTCCCGGCCGTTTGGTCGGCGCGGATCGCCGTAGCGAACGACTGCAGCGCCACCGTCTGAAAGCGCGCGAAGACCAGCCCCACCAGCGCATAGGCGAAGTAGTGGCCGTGGAAGCCGCGCAGCGAGGGCGCCACGCTCTGGTCGAACGTCTTCCCGATGAAGAAGAACATGCTCGCGAAGAAGAGCATCGAGATCACCTGGATCACCCAGGAGAACGGCGAGGTGGAGCGCGCCATCACGTCGCGACGCGCAAAGGCATAGATCAAGCGCAGCATCAGGCGCCCCCAACGAGATGCAGAAAGCTCTCGAGCGCGCCGGCGCGCTTGGATTCCGGCGTGAGAGCCTCCAACTCATAGGGCGTGCCTTCTGCGACCGCGCGCCCCTCGTTCAGCACGAGGAGCCGGTCGCAGAGGGACCACGCCTCGTCCAACTGGTTGGTGGCTACCACCACCGTGCGCCCGTCGCGCCCGACCAACTCTTCGCGGACGAAGCGCCGCAGCCGCAGCGCGGAGACCGGATCGAGGGCCTTGGTCGGCTCGTCGAGGATGAGGACGCGAGGCTCCGCCAAGAGGGCGCGCGCCACATTCAGCCGCTGGCGCATGCCGGTGCTGTACCCCTGCACCACGCTATCGAGGCGGTCTGCGATCTCCAGCCTGCGCGCTGCTTCGTCCAGGCGCCGCTCGAGCTCGCGGCCGCCCAAACCTTGGAGGCGCCCGAAGAAGCGGAGATTCTCCCGCCCGGAGAGCCGCGTATAGAACGAGCGCTCCTCCGCCGGGCAGAGGCCGACCGCCGCGCGTACGACGGCGGGCTCGCGTACCGCATCGCGGCCGCCCACAGTGAGCCGGCCGCCGTCGGGAACAACCAGCGTCGAGAGGATCTTCAGCAGCGTCGTCTTCCCCGCTCCGTTGGCGCCGAGAATCCCGAAGATCTCTCCGTCGCGCACGCTGAAGCTGACATCTCGAAGCGCGGAGCGGCGTGCTAGTTTGCCGCGCGAGCGCAGCCATGCCGTCAGCGAGATGACCTCCGGATAGGCTTTGGCTAAGCCTTCGGCGATGATGCAGGACATCATCGCGTTCTCTCGCGTTCAGAGAAGGCGACGGGGGGCGCGGCGTGAAGAGAGTCTTCGCTATCGGCCGATCCCGAGGAACAGCTATGCAGTCGCCACTCGCAGCAGCCCTCACCCCGGAACGCCGCTTCATCCTCGCCGGCTCGCGGCTGGAGGTGGATCGCGCGTGTCTTGCGGAGTTGGCGGGGCTGGTCGGCGACTGGGACGGCGTGGTCGCCCAGGCCATCGATCTGCGCTGCGACGGACTGCTCTCGCGCGCCTGCGAGGGGCTCGAGGCCGTACCGCGCAAAGCACGCGAAGCCCTGACTCAGCGCCTGCGCTTGGGACGCGCGCGCAACGTGATCTATCTCGGCGCCGCCGCGGCGGCGTTGCACGCCCTGCACGCCGGCGGCTTGGCCCCGATCGCGCTGAAGGGTACGGCGCTGGCCGAGAGCCTGTACGGCGATGCGGGACTTCGGCAGTTCGGCGATCTCGATGTGCTGCTGCCGCTGGACGACATCGAGAGCGGGGAGCAACTGCTCCGCGAGATCGACTACACCGTCTCCACCTCGCCGCACGATCGCTCGTGGTATTTCCGCAACTACTATCACTTGCCGCCGTTGCGCCGCAGCAGTGGCGGGATGACGATCGAGCTGCACTGGGGCCTGGCCCGGCGCCCGCACCCGTTCCGTCTGGACTATGAAGGCATGCGTGAGCGTGCGTCGGCGACGAGCGTCGGCGGAGAGCGGACGCTCGTGCTCGCTCTCGAGGACCGTTTGATTCACTTGGCCGTCCACTTGGCATGGGGCAACGGTTTTACGGCGCATGCCATCGGTCTGGTCGACATCGCGGAGACGGTGCGCGCGGGTGTCAACTGGTCGAAGTTGTGCGCATTGGCCCATCTGGAGAACGTGAGCCAGGTCTTGCTTCCATCGCTCGAGATGGCGCGCGATCTGCTGGAGGCTCCCGTCCCCGAGACGGTCGTCACGGAATTGGAGCGCGGGCGGGGCGGGCCGCTGGCCCGCCGCCTGGTTCCCCGCGCTCAGGCGGCCTTCTTCGAGAACGGCGAGGGATTTCGCACCTGGCTGCGCTTGGCGTGGCTCGAACGCACCGGCGAGCGGCTGGAACTCCTCTGGGAGAACGTTCGCCCATCGGCGCATCCCGAGAACGACCGGCGCGGCTCGATGTTGGCGCGGCTGATCGGCGGCGCACGCCGGGCACTCCATCCCTTTTTGTCTCGCTAGCACGTCGGCGACTCGGGGGTCTCGAAACGCTTGTCGGTATAGGCACCGACCGTCAGCGCGCGTCGAACCCCCGTAGCGATCTCCTCGCTGTCCGCTCGTTTGGTGAGCACGCAGTTGGCGCCCGCGAGGTGGCATGCCGCCGCCCATGCGGGGCGCGTATCGCCGGTGTAGACGCAGATGACGGCGTGCGGCAGCATAAAGCGCGTCATGCGGATAGACTCCAGCGGGTCGGCGTCGACATAGTCGAGATCAACGAACAGCAGGTCGGGTGCCAAATGGCTCATGAGCTGGAGGTCCATGGAATTCCCGACGTGCACGACGTCGAGCCCGGCCTCAGCGAGTACCGCTACCAGATATGGAGCAAAGATCCCCTGGGCTTCGACGACGTACGATCGTATCCGCTCCACAGCGCCTCCCGTCCGACTCGTGCGTTGACCTCAAGTCTAACGCCCGGTCGGACGGGGACGTAGTGGCCTTTGGGACCCATCGAGAGGTCCTACGGCCTTATACGAGACCGGTTTTGATGGCGTGAACGGCGGCCTGGGTCCTGGCCGTGATGTTGAGCTTGGAGAAGATGCGGCTGATGTGGTTCTTGACGGTCTTCTCCGAGAGCTTCAGCCGGGCGCTGATCTCCTTGTTGGAGAGCCCCTCGGCAATCAGCCGGACGACCTCCGTCTCCCGCATGGAGAGCTCGTTGAGATCGGCCCGCCCGTTGCTCATGCTGCGCCGGCGCAGCACGTGGCCAGCGATGCGCGGATCCACGTACGAGGAGCCGGCAGCCAGCGTCTTCACCGCACGGATGAGCTCGGCCGGCGTGACGTCCTTGACGATGTAGCCGTCGGCTCCGGCGGTCAGGCAACGCTGCATGACCTCGGGCTGCAGATGGGCCGATAGGATGCAGATGCGGGCATTCGGCGCAGCGGCGCGGCATTGGCGCATCGCCTCGCCCAGCTCGACGGCATGGCCGTCGAGATCCAGAACGATGAGATCGGGGTGAAGAGCCGCCAACGGGGCCGTCGCGACGCTCTCGGCATCTCCGACGATTTCGATGGCGCGGTCCGTCGCGAGAACTTGGCACAGTGCTTTTCCGAAGAGTGCCTGCCCCTCGACCACCACCACCCGAATTGTACTCGTCATAACGTCCATCTTTTCCGCCTATCCTCTCAGAATCGCCTAGGGGACAAAGGGCGAACACGGGTCCGCCGAAGCAGTCCCTCTTAGGGGGGTCGAAGGTCGGTTGGGGGACGTCTCCGGGAGGGGGGCCAGGAGACTGTGGGCTGGTTATAGCATGCCTAAAAGTGTGATTTGAATCCCTAAATTTGGGGGAGAACGTACCGGCGATGGGTCCGACTCTCCCAACACGCGGCCCGATACCTATGCAAGGGGAACGTACCGTTGGCGCCATCGAACGAGGGCAGCCCTCATGTTGCCGGCATGCTGATGCGGAGCGTCGTGGACCTGCCGGCCACGGACCGGAGCCGGGCGTTGATCGAGACGACCGTCGACCTCGTACCCTGCACGCAGTGGGCTTTCGCACGCTACGCGGACGGCGATGCCATCTGCGAGTTCCTGGTCTCCGAGCGCTTCCGCGACGTGGAGACCATCCTCCAGCTCTTGCAGGAGGAGCGCACTCGTCAGAGACGTGAAGCACGCAGCGGGCCGCGCACGGCGGCAACGCTCGTACCCGTGGCACCCTACGCCTATGGCGTCACGATGCTCTTCGCCGACCGGCGCGCCACCTATGCGATGCTGGTCTGCATGCGCGACGAGAGCGCCGGCCCATACTCCTCGACCGAGATCCAAGCGCTGTGGAGCGCCACGCTCGGCGGCTCCGACATGCTGGCGCGCCTGCGCATCTTCGACGTGGACGGGGACCCCAAGAGCCACGCGCTCGAGCGCGCGGTGCCGACGCTCTACGTCGTGGACAAGGAGATGCGCGTCGAGTCGTTCTGGAACCCGCACGACGACCGCCCCAACACCATGAGCGCGCTGCTGCGCCCCGAGAACAACCGTCTGCCGCCGATCCTCGAGAAGGCGGTGCGGGCGATGACGGAGGGCTGGTTCAACGCTCCCGAGCGGCGCGCCGTGCAGATCGCCATGCCGCTGCCGTTTCTCATCGTGCGAGCCGTGCCGATGGACGGCGCGGCCGGACCGCGGATCGGTGTCATCGTCGAGCGCTATCAGCCGCGCAACTCGCTGATGTGGGCGGCCGACCGATTCTCGATCTCCGATCGCGAGCTCGAAGTTCTCGGACTGCTGCTCAAGGGCGAGAGCAGCGCCGAGATCGCCGACCATCTCTCGATCGCCGAGTCTACCGCGCACGACCACGTCAAACGCCTTCTGGCGAAGACCGAGTCCCGCAACCGCGCCGAGATGATCGCGAAGATTCTGGGTTGGCGCGTGGAGAGGCGCGAGCGATAATCCTCCAACCGGCCTGGGCCGCTGGTCCCAACGCGGCCTTCCCCGCTGCCTCTGCGCCCTTCACGGGCGAGCGCGTAAGATGGGCACATAGGAGACGCACCCTTCTATGCCCGTCCTGCTCACCGCAGACTTTCCACCCGCGCGCGGGGGAATCCAGCGATACGTGTCCGCGTTGGCCCTCGCGCTTCACGACGAAGGCTATGCGATCGTCGTCGTCGCCCCCGGTCAGCCGGAAGGCCGCACCGGAAAACGTCTGCCCTACCCGGTGATCCGTTACGGCGAGGCGAGCCGCTGGATGCAGCCGCTGCGCATGTACGAGTCACTCGCGCGCGCCCATCGCCTCGTCGGCGACGGCACCACGGTCTGCTCGTCCTGGCTCCCGGCCGGCGTTGCCGCGGCGTTCTATCACCGCGCCAGCCCCATGAACCTGGCGATCCTCGCTCACGGCAGCGAGATCACGCCCAGCGCCTCGCCGCTGCGCCTAGCCCTGCAGCGTGCCGTCTTCGCGCGCGCCGGCCACCGCATTGCCAACAGCCGCTTCACGGCGCGGCTGCTCGCACAAGCCGGCGTCACGCAGAGAGTTGACGTCGTCGCCTGCGGTGTCGACGCGTGGTCGGCGGTGCGCCACCCCGCGGCCGAGCCGACGATCCTCTCCGTAGGGCGGCTCATCCCGCGCAAAGGCTTCGATCGCGTTATCGCGGCACTGCCGGCGCTCATGCGCCGCCTCCCCTCCGTGCGCTACGAGATCGTTGGCGACGGGCCGCAGCGCGGCGAGCTGGAGGCACAGGCGGAGCACCTCGGAGTCGCGGAGCACGTGCGCTTCCTGGGCGCCGTAGACGACGAAGCCCTCCATGCCGCGTACGGCCGCGCGTGGTGCTTCGCGCTGCCGGCACGCGCCGAAGGCAGCGACGTCGAAGGTTTCGGTATCGTCTACCTCGAGGCGGCGCTCGCCGCGCTCCCCGCCATCGGCGGATGCGGCACGGGTGCCGAGGATGCGATCGTCGACAACGCCACGGGGCTGCTCGTCGACGGCAACGATGTGACGGCATTGACGCGCGCGCTCTCGCGCCTGCTGATCGATCGGCCGTGGGCGCTCTCGCTGGGGTTGACGGGACGGCGGCGCACGCTGGCCTGCTACACCTGGCAGCACACCGCGAAGCGGCTCGCCACCATCCTCGACCTCGAGCGAGCGACGACCCTGCCGTGCTCCGCGTAGCGTTCATCGACCAGACGGGCGCCGATGCGGGCGGCGCGGAGGAGAGCCTCACGCTGCTTCTTCGCCATCTGCCCGGCGACATCGATCCGCTGGTCGTGCTCTTTCAAGAAGGTGCCTATGCCGCGCGCCTGCGCGCCTTGGGACTGCGCGTGACGGTCATGCCCGTCTCCGGCGGCATCGCCGGATCCACGCGCGAGCACCCGCGGCTCTCCGGCGCACTGGGGGTTCCCGGCGCCGCGCTGCGTCTGGCCGAGCGTCTGCGGCGCGAGCACATCGACGTCGTGCACACCAACACGCTCAAAGCCCATGTCGTGGGCGCCTGTGCCGCGCGCTTGGCCGGCGTGCCATGCGTCGTCCACTTCCGCGATATCCTCGAGGGACGCTCCCGCCTCGCCATGCGTCTGGTGGCCGCTTCGTGCAGCCGGGAGCGCATCGCCATCTCGCGGGCCGTAGCGCGCGCCTATGCGCTGCCGCACACCGAGGTCGTTCCCAACCCGCTCGATCTCCGCGCCGCCACCACCTTCCCCGCACGCGCCGAGGCGCGCGCGCAGCTTGGCATCCCCGACGAGTCGCCGGTGTTCGGGATGATCGGCCGCATCAACCGCTGGAAAGGGCATGACCGCTTCTTGCGCGCCGCCGCGGCCGTAGTGGGCGAGGCGGCGGCGCACTTCGTGATCATCGGCGCACCGCTCTTCCGCGACGCCGATTTCGTCGACGAGCTCCATGCGATGGCCGCCGCCCTCGACCTCACGCCGCATGTGACGTTCGTGCCGTGGCTGGCCGATCCGCGCCCCGCCTACGCCGCGCTCGACGTGCTGTGCAACTGCTCGACGAAGGAACCCTTCGGGCGAACCAGCCTCGAAGCGGCCGCTGCCGGCGTGCCGACGATCTGCTTCGACGACGGCGGCACCGCGGAGCTGATCGTCGACGGCGAAAGCGGCCTCGTGGTTCCCGCGGGCGACGAGGCCGCGCTGACGCGCGCGATACTGGCATTCGCGTGCGACGAGCGGCGCAGACGCTCCGCAGGCGAGGCCGCGCGAGCCCTGCTCCCCCGCTACGACGCGTGCCGTCACGCCCGGAGCGTCTCGACGATTTTGCGCCGGGCAGCCGCGTGAGCGCACGAGCACCGCGCATTGCGATCGTCTCCGATCCACTGGTGCAGCGCGGCGGCGCCGAGCGCGTCGTGCAGACGATCGCCGAGCTCTATCCCGAGGCCCCCGTCTACTCGCTGCTCTACTCGGAACACAGCGGACCGCGCTCGCTGCGTGATCGCGTGATCCCGTCGTGGCTGGCTCGGATCCCCGGGGCCAATCGCCGCCATCGCTGGCTCCTCCCGCTCTATCCGGCGGCAATCGAGAGCTTCGACCTCCACGAGTACGACGTCATCATCTCCTCGCACCATACTGCGGCCAAGGGATTGTTGCGCACGGCGGATCAGGTTCACATCTGCTACTGCCACACGCCGATGCGCGCGTTGTGGGAGCGCCCCCACGAGGAGCTCGCCACGCTCGCGGCGCCGCTGCGCCCGCTGGCCGCTGCGATGCTGGCCCGCCTGCGCCTCTGGGACGCGGCATGCGCGCAGCGCGTCGATCACTTCGTGGCGAACAGCGAGACCACGCGGCGGCGCATCGCCAAGCACTACGGCCGCGAGAGCACGGTGATTCCGCCGCCGATCGACGTCGGCCGCTTCACCCCCGGCGGCACCGCCGGGGACTACTACCTGGTAGCCTCGCGTCCCGTGCCCTACAAGCGCATCGATCTCGCCGTCGCCGCGACCGCGCGCCTGGGACGGCGCGTGGTCATCGTGGGCGGTGCGGGAACGGGCCTCGCGCGCGAGGCACACGTCGAGGCGCTCGGCCACGTCGGTGACGACGAGCTCGTCGCGCTGATGCGCGGTTGTCGCGCCCTGCTCTTTCCGCAGCTCGAGGACTTCGGCATGACGCCGCTGGAGGTGATGGCCTGCGGCCGCCCCGTGGTCGCCTACGGGCGCGGCGGAGCCCTCGAGACGGTGATCGACCGCCGTACCGGTGTCTTGGTCGATGAGCAGTCGGTCGAGGCCTTCGTCGAAGGGATGCTCCAACTGGAGCGCCTCTCGTTCGATCCGGCGGCGCTTCGCCATCACGCCGAGCGCTTCTCCGTCGAGCATTTCGCGGCGCGCCTGCGGGCGCTCGTCGACGAGGCATGGTCGGAGATTCTTGACAGAAACATGACACACGGCGTAACGCGCATCAACCTCGCACGGTGATGACGCGCACGATCGTGCCGCCGCGGCATTGATCGCCTAATATTCTCGGCCCCATGAGCCGTTCGTTGCAGCTACCGGCGTCGATGAGCCCGATCCACGCCAGATTGCTGACTTCGTCACGGACGATTGTCTCGTCAAGGAGACGGCTCAAAGATGCGGCACCCCACATGCGTGCGGGTGTTGCTTGGGGCAACGCTTCTCTCGCTCACCGCTTGCGGCGGCGGAGGCGGGGGAGCCTCGAGCAGTACCATTCCTCCCGTCACTCAACCCGCGAGCGGCCAGGTCCCTTCGCCGAACCCGTCGAGTCAGGCCCCGCAGAATACGGGTCCCAAGGTTCCGGCACCCAAGCCGAGCTCGACGTCCTCGAGCTTGCCGAATATTCCCGGTCCCGCGCCCACGACGACGCCCCTCGCGGCACCGGCTCCACCGGCGCCGCACAAGCCGCAGGCAACTCCGACTCCGGCACCGACGCCGACGGCGAAGGCTCCGTCCACTCCGACGCCGGCCCCGTCGGGTGGCGTGAGCGTGACGTCACTCGGCGGCTATCAGGGCAACGTCTATCTCGCCCATCACTCCGGCGACACGTACGAGTACAGCGAAGACGTTGCAATCACGTTCAACAAACCGCTGAACCAATCGACGTTCGCCTACACGATCAGCCCCTCCGCACCCAGCTCCGCCTACTTCTGGAACTACGGGAAGACGCCGGCCATCACGTTCCGCAAGACGCCCGGCATCACGTACACCATCACCGTCGCCGCATCCACGCAAGCCACCGACGGCACCACGCTGGGCGCACCATACAGCTTCACGATGACCACCGCACCCCGGCCACCAATTCCTTCGCCGCTCCGCTCTACGCGCGGCGAGCCCTACCGCTACGGCGCGCTCGAGCACCCCTTCCCCTTCTCGCTCACCGGCTCCACCGCTAGCCAGCAGATCAGCCTGCTCGCACAGGCCGGCGTG
>SCRA01000008.1 GCA_004297985.1 bacterium
GGTGGCTCGCCCAAGGCGAGCGGAGAGTTGAGTGGCCACGTCGACGAGTTCCCGGCCTCGCGCGCGCAGCTGCGCGTCGTCAACATCGCGAGTCGGCCCGGCAAGAGAGACAGAGGCAAGGGGTTCACCCAGCGGATCGAGCACAACGGCGGCTGCGCCGCTTACGCCAACGGCCAGCTCCTCGTGCGAGATCGCAAACCCGTCGTCGCGGATTCGTGCCAGCTCAGCGAGCAGGCTCTCGCGCGAGATGATCGTGTGATCGGTATAGCGCTCCAGCTCGGCGCTCAGGAGCGTCTCACGGCGCTCGGCCGGGAGAAAGGCCAGGAGCGCCTTTCCCGGCGCGCCGGCATGATACGGGTGGCGCCGGCCGACGTTGTACGAGACACGTATGAGGACGTTGGGCTCCACCTTGCCGACGCAGACGGCCTCGTCGTCAAATGGTGCCGTAAGGAAGCACGAGAGGCCGGTACGTTCCGCGAGACCTTTCATCGCCTCGAGCGCCAACGGACGAAGGTCCTCCAGGCGCGGCCGCAGAGTTCCAAGGCGCAGCGCGCTGGCACCAAGGCGGTATCGGCGCGTGATCGGGTCCTGGACGACATACCCATGTGCGTGGAGCGCGGTCAGCAACCGCTGCAGCACGGCTTTGCTCAGCCCTAGCTCACGCGAAAGCGTGGAGAGAGTATGCTCCCAAGGTTGCTCTGCGAAGTGATCGAGCAAGCGTAGTCCACGCCCGATCGTCTTCAGGGCCGGCTCTGGCATCGGTTCGCTCCGTGAACCAGGTGGTGCGATGTCCGAGCCTGATTCTTAGGCGCGCGAGCGTTTCCTTCCCACAATCTTCCCGACTCCTTCTCAGGTCAGGAGCTCCGGCACGACCGTGATGGTTGACGGTCCCGGTCAACTTACCTTACAGTAAGGATTACCATCCAAGGTAAGGACTACAGACGATGTCCTATTCCACACTCACCTCGAAGGGGCAAATGACGCTCCCCAAGGAAGTTCGCGATCGCTTTAACCTCAAAGCCGGCGACAAGCTCAGCGTCACCGTGGAAGACGATCGTATCGTGCTCGCGCCGGTGACGCTCGACTTCAACGATTTGACGAAAATCTTGCCGCGGCCGGAAAAGACGCTCTCGATCGAAGAGATCGACCGTGCCATTCGCCGCCGGGCGGCCGCGCGTTCCAAGTGATCGGCCTCGACACCAACGTTCTGCTGCGCCTGCTCACCGGAGACCATCACGGGCAGCAGGCACGTGCGAAAGCGTATCTCGAGACCCATTGCACGCCTGAGTCGCCCGGGTTCATCAATCGCGTGGTTATAGTGGAGCTGGTCTGGGTCTTGGAAAGCGCCTACGATTACACCACCGAGCAGACCGCTTCTGCCCTGGAGGCGCTCTTGCGGACGCAGAGGCTTACTATTGAGGCATCGAGCGCGGTGTGGGCAGTCCTCGATGCGTACCGCGCCGGCGTCGACTTCGCCGACGCTTTCATCGGGATCACCAACCACGATGCCGGCTGCGATACCACCGTCACGTTTGATCAGCGCGCGGCAAAGCGTCTGCCGCACTTCGCGGCGTTGCCGTAACCTGTCGTGACGAATGCAACGGGACGCATAGAGCAGATCACTGACGGGCCGCTCGATTTCCGGAACCTCGTTACCGAGCGACGAAAGAGAGGCCTCTCATCGCCCTGGCGATGTCCGCCGGCTGTGCGCTCGCTGAAAGCTCTTGCTGAACTTCGCCTCGATCATTGACCGCGAAGAGACGGGTATCGTGGTCGCGCGCGTCTGGGGACTCGCCCGCGTCCAACGCGACGTAGAGTCTTCGCAGGCTCGCGGGGTCGCCCGTGATGCCGATGATCCGGTTTCCCCATGTCCGGAGGTAACGATGGAGCGTCGCCGCGTCGTCGTTAACCGGATCAACCGTGACGAAGTAGATCGCCGGCGGCGTCTCGTGCCTCAACAAGTGGACGGCCACCGAGATCTTCGCGAGCGTGAGAGGGCACGCGTCGGCGCACCTGGTGTAGCCCAACACGATGAGCTCGCCGTGTGCCGGCGCGTCGAGCCTCACTGGCCGGCTCCGGTCGTCGCTATAGGCAATGGCCGGAATATGCCGCGCCTGTACCGTGCCGTCGAACGCCACGGTCGAGGGCACGCCGTAGCGGTATGCGAGCGCGCAAACCCCGAGTGCCGCGAGAGCTCCGGCGACGATGCGGATCACGCCGCTACCGCAGTCGCCCGGTACCGGATGGGCAGGTTGAGCAGCGCCGATACGAAGCCCACCACGATCGTCGCGGCCCACATCGGCTGGTAGGAGCCCGTTGCGGCGAGGGTGAGACCACCCAGCCAGGCCCCGAGGAACGACCCCACCTGATGGCTCAAGAAGCAGACACCGAAGAGCGTTCCGAGGTTCGACAGGCCGTATAATCGCGCGATCACGCCATTGGTGAGCGGTACCGTCCCCAGCCACGTCAGGCCCATGATGACGGCGAAGCCCAACGTCGTAAATGCCGTGGGAGGAACGACGATGAACGCGAATGTTGCGGTTGCGCGGATCGCGTACAGCACGGCGAGCAAGTACTGCGGCGCGTAACGATCCATCAGCTTGCCAAAACCATAGCTTCCGATGACGTTGAAGAAACCGATCGTCGCAAGCGATGCCGCACCGATGCCTACCGCGACGTGGCAGATGCTCAAGTACGTCGGAAGGTGGACTGAGATGAATGCGAGCTGGAAGCCGCACGCGAAGAATCCACTC
This sequence comes from bacterium, assembly GCA_004297985.1. Classification (GTDB taxonomy): domain Bacteria; phylum Vulcanimicrobiota; class Vulcanimicrobiia; order Vulcanimicrobiales; family SCRA01; genus SCRA01. Next base: position 2,754 of record SCRA01000008.1, read on the forward strand.
GTAACGAACAGGTAGTTCGGGTCCCGTGCCGCGCAAACGATCGCCGGCCACGTGGCGCTGGATGGCGCCACTTCTCGCCGATCATCCCTGCGCCGGCGCCCCGCGAGCACCGCGCCAAGCGGTGCGGCAGCCAAAGCAATAAGCGCCATGACGACGAGCGCCCGTTGATACCCCGACCAGGTAATGAGGCTCTGTGCTATCGGCACGAGCGCGACCTGCCCGAGAGATCCGCCCGCTGCGGCGAGCGCGACGGCGGTCGCGCGTTGCGCATCCGAGGCGGACTGACTCACCGCGGAGATTACGACCGCGAAGGTCATGCCGCTCAATCCGGCGCCGACGAGGATCCCGAAACCGACGATGATGGTGAACGCGTCGGGGTGGAGCGCCGCTCCAATGAGTCCAACCGCGTACACCACCGCACCGATCGCCACAACACCGGCTGGCCCGAACCTATCGGAGAGACTGCCGGCAAAGGGCTGCACAACGCCCCAGATCAGATTCTGCAAAGCGATCGCGAAGGCGACGAGCGCGATCGACACAACGTGCGTGGAGCCCATCGGCGTCATGAAGAGCCCGAAGGTCTGCCGGATGCCTAAGGAGACCGACATGATCACCGCGGCGGCGGCGAGGAGGAGGCCGAAGTGCACGGGTCGTTTCATTGCAAACACCTCGAGGCAAGCGTCCGTGGAGTGCGCCGTGCCGGCGACGCCACGTGGACTTACCGAGTGGCCCGTATACCGGCCTGTGTACTACTTGGAGAGCACGCGACCCCGGTCCAACGCCGAATCGAGCAGGAGGCGGGCCGTTAGCGCGGCTGCCTGCAAGGGCCGCACATCACCACGCTTCGAGCCGCTCGCCAGAGCGCCGTCAAAGACGACGTCGAGCTGCTCCGCCAACAGCTCGGGGTCGTTGGCGCCGGCGGCCGCGGCACGATCACGAAACCACTCTCTGCGCCTTGCCAACAACGCTTCGATCACGGTACGAGCGGGATGCCTCCGATCGGCCAGCTCGGCGGCGAAGATGATATAGGGGCACCCGCGATACTGTGTTCCGGCGAGAAACGCTTCGAGGGCACCGAAGGCACCGAGGATTTGTTCTCGCGGCGTTCCTTCCACTGGGAACACGATACGCGGAGCGGCACGCAGCGCAGCCGCGATCAATTCGTCCTTTGATCGGTAGTGCCGGTAGAGCGTGCGTTTGGTTATGGAGGCCTCGCTGGCGACGCGATCGACGCCTACCACATGGATGCCGTCACGGTAGAACAGCTCGGCCGCGACTCGAGCGATGTGTTCGCGTAGGGGCTGGCCCCTGGGACCACGAGTACGCATAGTCTATACTATGCGCTCGTTGGTATACTGCCCTGTATCCCGGCACTCATACATACGAGGAGCCGTGCTCCTTGACGAAAAGTGGCGAGCGCTCACCGCCCCTTGGGCCGAGGGAAGGCCGCTTTTCGCCTGGAATCGCAATCTCATATGCAGAAGACCGGTGTTCGCAAACAGCATCGTCGGTGGGCCACGATGTTCCGGATCGGAGCGGCTCTGTTGCTCGCAGCCGGACTACTCGTCGTCGTCCAACTAGTCCGCCAGTCCCAGCAACAACCCGCGGGTCTCTCACTCAGCGTGGAATCCCCGGCATCTGGAGGGATGGTATCGAACCCGGTTCGATTTGCGTTCAAAGTCGGCGGCGCCCGCCTCGGCGCGCCGGAACAAGGGCTGGATCACCTGCACATCTCGCTGGACGGCGGTCCGGAAGTCGGGGTGTACCAAGACGCGTTCAGCGCCCCGCTGCCCGCGGGGCAGCACACGGTGGTGGCCGAGCTCGCCGACGCGCTGCACGACTCGCTCGGTGTCAGCGCACGAGTGACGTTCACGGTCACCGAACCCGCTCGATGACCGACCAGGGCGCGCTGCGCCGGCACGTGCTGGCCACGGTAGTCACGCATGCGGTGTTCGGAGCCGCAGTGCTGGGGCTGGCGGCCAGCGGTCTTCTGCTCGTCACCGGCGGTCCTCGTTTTCTTGTCGGCCTGCTCGGCGGACACGACGGATTGGCCGTGTGGCACCGCCGGCTCGGACTCGCCGTGACCGCCTCGCTGCTGGCAGCGCCTCTGCTCGCCCCGCACAACATCGCCGGACTGGCAAAGGACGTTCTGTCCTATCGGCGGGCCGATATCGGCTGGGCGCAGGCGATTGTCCGATTCGTGATGCACCCCTATCGGAACCGACCGCCCTATCACGGCGGCCGGTTCGATCCCGCCCAACGCCTGCTGTTCGCAATCATGGGCGCCTTGCTTGTCCTGCTCGCAGCTACCGGTGTCGCGCTGCTCGTCACGCCGCGCAACGCGAGCGGGCTGCTCTCCTTAACCCTGCGTGTGCATGAGCTGAGCGGCTGGGTCTTCTTTATTGCCGCCGGTTCGCACGTCTTAGCTGGTAGCGGGTGGCTGCCCAGTCACCGCGGCGTCGTGCGGGCGATGGTCGACGGCCAGGTGTCGATAGCAACCGCCAAACGGCTTTGGCCCGGCTGGGCTGCGCTCCAGACCAAACCACGAGAGCGGCACGACAAGAAGCAGGGTGGCCGGTAGTTGTGAATAGGCGCGCGACCGCTTCAATCGCAAGGCCGGCGGCGGCCGCGCGTTCCAAGTGATCGACTTCGCGGCGTTGCCGTAGTTTACGGTGAAGAACACGACAGAGCAATTAGACCAGCTCGCTGACGGGCTATGGATCGCGACGATGCCGATCCGCTTCGCGGGCGCGTGGTTCCCGCATACGATGACGGTGGTTCGCCTCGACGACGGATCGCTGCTGGTCCACTCGCCCTGCCGCCCATCGCCGCAACTGCACGAGGGCTTGTTGGCGCTCGGTCCGGTGGCTCACGTCGTGGCGCCGAACTGGTTTCACGATCTCTACTTGCGCGAGTATCGCCAGGCCTATCCGCAGGCGATTCTCTGGGCGCCGGCGCGCTTACGGTGGCTAAAGCCCACACTCATCGACCGCGTTCTCGACGACTCGACGCGGACGCCATGGTACAGCGAGATGCCGCACGTTCAACTGCCGGGCCTGCTGGCGTTCGAGGAGTGTCTCTTCTTCCACGAACGGTCGCGTACGCTGGTAATCGCGGACTTTCTCTTCAACCTCACGGCGCGCGACGATACGCCGCCGTTCACGCGACTTGCCTACAAGCTCTCCGGCGTCAACGGACGCCTCGCCGTCTTTCCACTCTTGCGCGCTCTTGCCGTGCTGAATCGCGGCGCGCTGCGGCGCGCAACGGATCGCATCTTCTCGTGGGATATCCAGCGCATCGTGGTTGGCCACGGCGAGCCAATCGATAGCGACGCACTGCCCGAGCTGCGCGATGCCTTGCGCTGGCTTGAGCCTACGGTTCCGTGCTCTCCGTGATCGCACCGATTTGGACGATCGTGTCGCTCGAACCCGGGTTGAAGAGCCCGTGCTCGACACCAGCGGGAATTTCGGCAAATCCACCGGGCCCAACGCGCAGCGTCTGTCCGCTGATCGTGGCATCCAGGACGCCTTCCAGCACGTACGCGTACTCGGTTCGGTCCGGGTGCCGATGGAGTGGGAACCGAGCGCCGGCGTGAATTCTCACGAGCTTAAACGACGCCCCAGACCGTCGAATCAGCCACTTTTGCTCGTAGCCCTCAACATTCGTCGCCTCCCAAGGAAGCTGAGAGACGTCGCGCTCAACCATCGCCATGGACCCTTCTCCTTCACCAAGGCTCGTCCGCCGGTCCTCGGAACATACCTGTACGGCGCGCTCGACGGCGACGCCTTGTGGCCGATCTTCTCGTCTGACGCCGAAAGCGCACGAGTCGCTTCCTGAGGATTTCATTTCGTCGAACACGTCTTCTATCCGGTGTTCCCGCCGGACCGGAATGCGGGCGACGTCGTTTCTTGGCTGGCGACGGGAGCGTCAGAGCCACAAACGCGTTGAGCGGAGCGCGCAGTGAGCTGGCTCCCTTAACCGGGTTGATGCGGCCTCACTGCGCGTGCAGCGAGGGTGGACGATGGCGAGACTTTGCGCTCGCGTATCTCCTCGACGACCTGCTCCAGCATGCGTACCGACGCTTCGTCCAGAACGTTGCCGAACTCGATCGTCTCGATGCTATTCGCGAACCTTGCGCGAATCTCCGGCATCTCGCTCGGGATGATGATCACCTCGACATCATCTGGCGTGACAATCGACTCCGGGGTGAAAATATCGACGTTGGTCAGACCCGCCTGTATGAGCGATCGGCGAATGAGATCCGCTTGCTCGATTGTCGAATAGAGGATACCGATTCGATGACTGGCGGGGATCTGTGCAAGACGCAACAGCGTCCGAAGATGAGGGCCGACCACGATGCCAATCACCTCGACCCGGCTGCTGCGGGCGAGCCGCCGAACCTCGGCGAGATGGAAAAACGTCGTCACGATCAGGTCAACGTCGAACGCCTCGGCAGGATCAAATCCCCCCAGCACCAGTGGGCGAACGGGAGTCACGAGGTGACGCGAAAGCTCGCCGGCGAAATACAACGCTCGCTCATCGTTGCATTCGACGAATGCCACCCGTATGCTGACTTGCTCCGGGCGAAGAGCATGTTGCCAGGCCGCGGACGTGATCTCGTTCGGTTGGAGGCCGGCATCGAGGCAATCGTCAATCACGCTACGAAGCAGATTTAGCGCGCGCTCGCGCATCGTCCGCACAGCCTTTGCCTCGCTCGCGTTCTTCACGAT
>SCRA01000078.1 GCA_004297985.1 bacterium
GGGGAGTCGCGCGCTCCCCGCCGAAACCCGGCCCATGCTTGCACCAGAGTCCACCCGGCGCGCCGAGATCGAGCGGCACACCAAGGAGACGCAGATCTCCCTGGAGCTCGACCTCGACGGTGGCGAGATCGAGATCGCGACCGGCGTCGCCTTCTTCGATCATATGCTCGACGCGCTCGCCAAGCATTCGAACTGCGGCTTGCGCCTGAGCGCCCGCGGTGACGGCATGGACAACCACCACCTGGTGGAGGACGTCGGCATCGCACTGGGCAAGGCGATCGCGCAAGCGTTGGGCGAGAAGCGCGGCATCGAGCGTTTCGGCGACGCCGCCGTCCCGCTCGATGACGCTCTGGTGTTGGCCGCCGTCGACCTCTCGGGGCGCAACTACCTCAACTTCGACGTGAAGCTTAAGGTCGAAGATCTCGGTGACCTCAAGACCGAGCTGGTCGGCGAGTTCTTCCGCGCGCTCACCGACAACGGCAAGTTCAACCTCCACCTGGTGCGTCTGAACGGCAAGGTGGCCCACCACCTCTGCGAAGCCTCGTTCAAAGCCTTTGCGCGTGCGTTTCGCGCCGCAAAGCGGCGGACGGGGACGGCGGAGGTGCCCTCGACCAAAGGCGTCCTGGAGTAGTGATCGCCGTTGTGGACTTCGGGGGCGGTAACCTCGGCTCGCTGACGGGCGCGCTGGAGCGTTTCGGCGTTGGCTTCGCGCTCACCGACGAGCCCGCTGCCGTCGATTTGGCGGACGCCGTGATTCTCCCCGGCGATGGCGCCTTCGGCGCCACGATGGAGGCCCTGCGCGAGCGCGGGCTCGACGATGCGTTGCGCCGCGCGCTTGTCGGCGGGCGCCGGTTCCTGGGCATCTGCGTGGGGATGCAGATCCTCTTCGACGGCAGCGACGAGTACGGCGAGCACCGCGGTTTCGGCATCTTCCCGGGCATCGTGTCGCGCCTGCAGGATGCGCCGCGCGTCCCCCACATGGGGTGGGACACGCTGGAGGTGCGCAAGAGTCACCCCTGCATCGCAGGCGTGGCCAGCGGCGATTACGTCTACTTTTTGCACTCGTACACGGCGCCGGTCGTCGACGACACGGTGGCCGCCTGCACCTACGGCCACCCGTTCTCCGCCGTGGTGGCGCGCGACAACGTGGTGGGCACGCAGTTCCATCCGGAGAAGAGTCAGACCACGGGTCTGCGCATCCTCGCCAATTTCCTCGCCTCGATCGATGCCCACGCACCCGCGTGACCTCCGAGGGCTCGCTGGGCTCACGCTGCCCTCGCCGCAGCGCGCCGTGGCAGTTTTCGGCATCGCCTTGCTCTACGAAGTGCTGCTGATGCTGGCGCGCTCCGCCGCTGGCTGGTATCCGCTCGCGCTCAGCACCCAACCCGTTCTGCTGGTGCTGAATGCCGTGGCCGCCGCCGCGGCCGTCGAGCTGCTGCTGCGCGGCCTACTGCAAGGGATGTTGCCGATTCTAGGCGTCGGGGCGGTGCTCTCGTTGGCGATCCCTGCCGTCCTCGAGTATCTGGGAGGGTACGCCACCGGCGACATAGCGTGGGAGGCCGCCTTCGGCACCGGCTTCGTCTTCGCTCGCGCGGCGAGCGGGTCGGTCTTCCCGTGCATGGTTCTGCGGCTCGTGCAGTACCTCATCATTCCGGCCTTCGCGGCGGTGCATCGATGATCGTCATCCCCGCCATCGACCTGCGCGCCGGCCGCTGCGTGCGCCTGGTGCAGGGGGAAAAGGCGCGCACCACCGTCTACGACGGCGATCCCGTCGCGCGCGCTCGCGCCTTCGTGGCCGCCGGGGCGGAGCGCATCCACGTGGTCGATCTCGACGGTGCGTTCGGCGACGGCTCCAACATCGAGGTGCTGCGCGCGATCGCGCGAGCCGTGGACGTTCCCGTGCAGACCGGCGGCGGCGTGCGCACGTCCGCCGACGTGCGTGCGCGCTTGGACGCCGGGGCCCACGATGTCATCCTTGGCACGCTGCTGGTGGAGCAGCCGGAGACGGCCGCGGAGATCGCGCGCGAGTTCGCCGGACACATCGCCGCGGGGATCGACGCGCGCGGCGACGAGGTGGCGGTGCGCGGCTGGGAGCGCGGCGGCGGCGTGCGCGTCGACGACTTGCTGGCGCGGCTGGAGGCGTGGGGCGTCGAGCGCGTGATCGCGACGCAGATCGATCGCGACGGCACGGGGCGCGGCTACGATCTCGACTTCTATCGGCGCATCTGCGCAAGCGGCGCCCCGCGCGTGCAGGCCAGCGGCGGCGCGTACGCCATCGGCGATCTGCGCGCGCTGCAGGCGCTGGCGCTCCCCAGCCTCGAGGGGGCGATCGTCGGCCGCGCGATCTACGAAGGGACGCTCGACCTGGCTGCGGCAGTTACAGCGCTGGCGTAGGCGTTCGTGTTGGCCTGGGCGCAGGTCTGCGCGGTGGCGGATTGCCCAGCAGGTGGCGCTGGGCGGGCGTAGGCGTTGCAACGGGGCGGCGCAGCGGCGGGAGCGCCGTGCGATACGGGGCAGGCATCGGAGCGGCCGCCTTAGCGGGTGCCGGCGTCGGTATCGGGATGGCGAAGATCAGCGGCGCCGCGGCGCCCGTGCCCAGCGGCACGGCTAGGCTGAACGTCTGCGAGAGGCCCTGCGACGTGTAGAAGCGGCCGTAGACGTTCACCAGCGCCGCCGCGGAGATCAGCGGAACGCTTATCACACCGTAGTAGCGCCCCGGAACGCCGGGCCACGGCATCAGCGGAAACTGCCCCTCCATGCCCGGGACGCTGAAGTAGCCCCAGCCCCCCGGGATGCCGATGACACCGAAGAAGAGACCGTTGGCACCCTGCGCATCGGCGGGGAGGAACGGGTAGACGTTGGTGCGCGCGTTGTCGGGATAGGGCGCGGGGTTCTGCAGCGGCGGGGCAATGGCGGTCGGTGCGTACGGCGGCGCCTGCGGGTAGGGCGTCGCGCTTGGTGTGCCCGCTGCCACTTCGTTGGAAGACGCGCGGTGAATGGCCACGAGGTTCGCTTGGGCGATGTAGACCACCGATGCCCCCAGGGACTCGGCTACGAAGCGCAGCGGAACGAGCGTGCGGCCGCGCTCGACGGCGGAGCCGACGTCGAGCGTTACGCGCTTCCCGTCGACGAAGGCGTAGCGCGCGCCGATGGGCAGGTAGATCTCGCGCGCGCTGCCCGTGGCGATGACGGCGTGGTGCGCGCCGTCGTACTCCACGCGTGCGCCCAAGGCTTCGAAGATGGCGCGCATCGGCAGCAGCACGCGGCCGGACTGCACCTGTGGCTGCGGATCGGTTGCCAACAGGTGGTCGTCCACCAAGACGCTCGGCGTCGTGGACGCTCCGAGCAGCGTACACGCGAGAAGGAGCGCGCATGCGCCCCGCAAGATCGTCACGTCCTCACAACGTGGCGCCGAACGGAATCGTCGCCTTTACGAGTAGCTGCGCGGGAGATGGAGCGGCAAGCGAGCCAGCACCTCGTAGGCGATGGTGCCGCACCACGCGGCGAGGTCGTCGGCGGTGATCTCCTCCGCACCGTCGCGGCCCAGCAGCGTCGCCTGCTGACCGACGTGGGCGTCGGGAACTTCGGTGACGTCCACCATGCACATGTCCATGCAGATGCGTCCGACGATCGGGCAGCGCCGTCCGCCCACGAGCACGCTGCCGCGGTTGGAGAGCCCGCGGTCCAGCCCCTCGGCGTAGCCCAGCGGCAGGGTCGCTATGCGGGTGGGATGCGCGGCGCGCCAGGTGCAGCCGTAGCCTACGGGCTCCCCGTTGTCGATCTCCCGCAAGGCGACGATGGGTGTCGTCCAGGTGATGGCCGGCTCCAACAGGCCCGCCGTGGGGTCGCCGTCGTGGAGGCTATGGATGGCTCGGCTCTGCAAGAAGAGGCGGGACTCGTGCGAGGGCCAGACGCCGTAGAGCGCGATGCCCACGCGTACCATGTCCAGGCGCGTCTCAGGCCACATCATCGCCGCGGCGCTGGCCGCCATGTGGCGAATCGCCCCCGTGGGCAACACGCCGTCGACGGCCTCGGTGAAGCGGCGGTGCTGAAGCGAGGTGAAGCCTTCGTCCAGGTCTTCGGAGGAGGCCAAGTGGGTGAAGCAGCCCTCCAGCATCAGCTCTGGGGTCTCGCGCAGGGCGGCGATGGCCGCCGGCGCCTGCTCCGGGCGAAAGCCGAGGCGTGCCACGCCCGTGTCGACCTCGGCATGGATGGCAAGCGGCGTGCGGCGGCGGCGTAGCGTGACCGCGGCGCGCCGGGCGAAGTCGAGATCCCAGACCGTCACGGCAAGATCGGCGGCGTGGGCGGCGTCGAGATCCTCGCGCCGCACGGGGCCCAGCACGAGGATAGGGTCCGTGACGCCGGCATCGCGCAGCGCCAACGCCTCGCCCAGCTCGTAGACGCAGAAGCGCGCGACGCGCCCGGCGAGGGCTTGGGCCACGGGGACGAGGCCGTGTCCGTAGGCGTTGGCCTTGACCACCACGGCCAGCGACGTCGGAGCGACCAGCTCTGCCAGGCGCGCCGCGTTGCGGCGGATCGCCTCGAGATCGATCCGAAGGTTACAGAGCGGCACCGAAAGGCTGCGCGGACGGCTTACGCGCGCAGCGCGCGGCGCGCCGCAAAGCTGACGTAGAGCGCGATCGGGACGCCGAAGAAGACGGCGTGGCCGATGACCTCGCGCGCGAAGGTTCCCCAGTGCAGGTTGGGCGGGCTGTAGTGGTGGGCCAGGACCTGGACGCCCTGCATGATCACCAACACGGCGACGCCATAGATCAGGCCGCAGATGACGGGCCGGTTGACCATCGCGGGGCGGCCGCTTTGGGCGAGTGCGGCGTAGACCACGCCCCAGACGACGGCCGCTATGCCTTGGACGGCGGCACCCTGCAGGGCGGCCCCGGGGAGCGCCGCCGCGCCCTCCCCGCGGAAGTTCGAAGCTACCCACTGGAAGAGCGCCCCCGGACCCACGCGCAGGGCGAGCATCAGGTAGAGATCGATGGCGATCGCCCCTAGGATGCCGGCGACGATACCGGCGGGGATGAGGTTGATACGCTTGGCTGGCGCGATGATGCTCGACATATGGGGTAGATTAGTGCAGGCTGGAGCCCGCTCCCCTCTTGCACTCGCAACGTGCGTCTGCTAGAATCCTTAGCGCCTGGCAGTCAATTGCTAAGAGTGCTAATCCATGCGAAATCTCGCACTTTGAGGAGGATTCCCGTGAACCTGAAACCGTTGGGCGATCGCGTGATCGTCGAGCACGTCGAGCAGGCAGACAAGAGCCCCGGCGGCGTGTTCCTGCCGGACACGGCCAAGGAGAAGCCCCAGGAGGGCGTCGTCCGCGCCGTGGGAACCGGCCGCGTCACCGATGATGGCAAGACGATTGCCATGACCGTCAAGGTTGGCGACCGCGTCATCTACTCGAAGTACGCCGGCAGCGAAGTCAAGGTGGACGGTACTGAGTACCTCATCATCCCCGAGAAGGACGTGCTGGCCGTCTTCACCGACGAGAAGGTTGCCGCGCACGCCTAGGACCGCGTCGCACGCATTTTCGTCTCTCACGAAGCTGTAGGAGCTGTAAAACCACAACATGGCTGCGAAAGAACTAGTATTCGACGAGAGCGCGCGCCGCGCGCTCGAGCGCGGTGCGAACATCCTCGCGGATGCCG
>SCRA01000079.1 GCA_004297985.1 bacterium
GCCCAGTTTGAACCGCCGATCATTCGATTGATGACGCACGTTCGCGTCGATCAACGCCGATTACTGCTGCGCGTTCGCTCTCAAGAGTGCAATTTACCTCTTTTTTTGAAGTCATGCGCCATCGCGCGCTTCGCGCGCGCGCGAGCACGCGCGGGAGAGCGCGAGACCTTGGGTGCTCGCTGGACGACGGGTTGACGGCAGACGTATACTAAGGGCGTTTACCCGTCCGGAGGCCCACGTGGCAAAGTCCCTCATCATCGTCGAGTCCCCCGCCAAGGCGCGGACCATCAAGAAGTTTCTCCCAGCGCGCTATGTGGTCAAAGCGTCCGTCGGCCACGTCCGCGACTTGCCCAAGAGCACGCTGGGGGTAGACGTCGAGCATGACTTCACCCCGAAGTACGTCACCATCAAGGGCAAGGGCGACGTCATCAAGGAGCTGAGGGCTGCCGCCAAGGACGCCACCGACGTCTATCTGGCGACCGACCCCGATCGTGAAGGCGAGGCGATCGCCTGGCACCTCGCCGAGCTTCTGAAGCTCCCGAACCCCAAGCGCATCGAGCTCCACGAGATCACGAAAGAGGCCGCCCTCGAGGCGATCAAGCATCCGCACGAGATCGACCGCAATCGCGTCGATGCCCAACAGGCGCGGCGCATCCTCGATCGCCTGGTAGGCTATAAGATCTCGCCGTTGCTGTGGGCCAAGGTGCGTGCCGGGCTCTCGGCGGGGCGCGTGCAGTCGGTGACCGTCAAGCTGATCGTCGACCGCGAACGCGAGATCCGCGCCTTCGTTCCCGAGGAGTACTGGTCGCTCATCGCACACCTCGAGCGCCCCGGTACGCCGCCGGTCTTTCCGGCGGAACTGGTGCAGATCGGCGTCGAGAAGGCATCGATCGTCTCTCAGGAGCAGGCCGACGACGTCCTACGCGAGTTGGACGGTGCCTCCTACCGCGTCCGCTCGGTGCGCAAGCGCGAGCAGCGGCGCAACGCAGCGCCGCCGTTCACCACTTCGACGCTGCAGCAGGAGGCCTCACGCAAGCTGCGCCTACGGGTGCGCCGCACGATGCAGATCGCACAGGGACTCTACGAGGGCGTCGATCTCGGCAAGGATGGGACGGTCGGCCTCATCACCTATATGCGTACCGACTCGACTCGCATCTCCGAGCAGGCGCAGCAGGCTGCGCGAGACTTCATCATCGAGCGTTACGGTGAGACATATCACGGCGGCAAGGTGTACAAGGTTCGCGAGGGTGCCCAAGATGCCCACGAGGCGATCCGTCCCACCAGCGTCGCCCGCACGCCGGAGAGCATGGCTCCGTTCCTCAAGCGCGACGAACTGCGCCTCTACAAGCTGGTTTGGGAGCGCTTCGTCGCCTCGCAGATGAGCCCGGCGGTCTTCGATCAAACGACCGCCGAGATCGAGGCGGGCCGCTGCGTCTTCCGCGCTACCGGCAGCGTGATGAAGTTTGCGGGCTACACCAAAGTCTATGAAGAAGGGCGCGACGACGAGGGCGAGGAGGCCGAGGCCACCGGCGCCAAGGGCAAGCGCATCCCGCTGCCCCCGCTCGAAGAGGGACAGCGGCTCGACCTTCAGCGGTTGGATCCGAAGCAGCACTTCACCGAGCCGCCGCCGCGCTTCACCGAGGCCACGCTCGTCAAGGCGTTGGAGGAAAAGGGCATCGGACGCCCGTCCACCTACTCGGCGATCGTCGAGACCATTCAAGCGCGCAACTACGTCGAGCAGAGCGATCGCCGCTTCCTGCCGACCGAGCTCGGCTTTGCCGTGACCGATCTGCTGGCCGAGCACTTCAAAGACGTCATGGACTTGAACTTCACGGCGTCGATGGAGGATCGGCTCGACAAGGTGGCCGATGGGCGTCAGGACTGGGTAGACCTGCTCCGACAGTTCTACGGTCCGTTCGCGACCGCGTTGGCCACGGCCGAGGAGCGGTTGCCTCGCCTGAAGATCGAGGACGAGCCAACCGACGAGATCTGCCCCACCTGCGGTCGTCCAATGGTCATCAAGACAGGGCGCTTCGGCCGCTTCATCTCGTGCAGCGGTTACCCGGAGTGCAAGACGACGCGCCCGCTGCTCAAAGAGACCGGAGCCGATTGTCCGAAAGACGGCGGAAAGATCGTCGAGCGGCGCTCCAAGCGCGGACGCACGTTCTTCGGTTGCGCCAACTACCCCCAGTGCGACTTCGTCTCGTGGGATCGCGTCATTCCAGGGCGTTGTCCGGCCTGCAACGGCCACCTGGTGGTCAAACAGCGGCGCGGCGGGCCAGTGACGCTCTGCGCGGCCAACGCCGAGCACGAGGTGTCGCAGGCCGGCGAGCCGGGCGAACCGGAGGAGGTCGGCGCGGGGTAGAAGGCCTGCGCGATGGATGCTCGATTACTGGTTGTAGGCGGCGGCCTCGCCGGCTGCGAAGCCGCCTGGCAGGCCGCCCAACAAGGCGTGGACGTGACGCTCGCCGAGATGCGCCCGGTGCGCATGACGCCCGCGCACCACACGGACCGCTTGGCGGAACTGGTCTGCTCGAACTCGTTGCGCGGTGCCGCGCTCGAGAACGCCGTCGGCCTGCTCAAAGAGGAGCTCGCGCGCCTGGACTCCGTGATCGTGCGCAGCGCGCGCGATGCGGCGGTCCCGGCGGGCGGAGCGTTGGCCGTCGACCGCGAGCGTTTCTCGACACTGGTGACCGAGCGTGTCTGCGCGCACCCCTCGATCGAGATCCGCCGCGAGGAGGTTACCGCCATCGACGCTTCACGGCCCACGATCATCGCCTGTGGTCCGTTGGCCTCGGAGGCGCTGGCCGCGGAGATCGATCGTCTCGTCGGAGGGAGACTCCACTACTACGATGCCGCCTCGCCGATCGTCGCCGCCGACTCGATCGCGATGGAAGGCCTCTACACGGCATCCCGTTACGGCAAGGGAGGCGACGACTACCTCAACATTCCGTTGGATAAAGAGCAGTATCTGCGCTTGGTCGAGGACTTGAGGACGCTGCCGCGGCATGAGCCCAAAGAGTTCGAACGCGATGCCGCCTGCGGCCGCGCACCGTTCTTCGAAGGCTGCCTCCCGGTCGAGGTCATGGCCGACCGCGGCGTCGACACGCTGCGCTACGGCCCGCTCAAGCCCGTCGGCTTGCGCGATCCGCGTACCGGCAAGACACCGTACGCCGTGGTGCAGCTCCGTAAAGAGAACGCTGCCGGGACGGCTTACAATCTCGTCGGTTTCCAGACGCGCCTCTCTTGGCCCGCGCAACGGGGGGCCTTCGGACGTCTGCCGGGACTCGAGCAGGCCGAGTGGCTGCGCCTGGGCGTGATGCACCGCAATACGTTCATCCAGAGCCCGCGGCTGCTGGATCGCCACCTCCGCCTGCGCGACCATCCCAACGTCAGATTCGCGGGGCAGGTCACCGGCATTGAAGGGTACGTCGAGGCCGCGGGGAGCGGAGCGATCGCCGGCCTCGAGGCGGCGCGCGCCATTCGCGGGGAGCCGCCGCTGGATCTCGCGCCCACCACGATGTTGGGCTGCATCATCGCTTATCTGCAAGACGCAACCAGCGAGGACTTCCAGCCCTCCAACATTACCTGGGCCAACGTCGCAGCGCTCGGACCGGAGCTGGAGACGCGCGAGAAACGGGAGCGTCGCCGCCGGCTCGCCGCGCGCGCGTTGGCGGAGGTGGACGTGCTGCGCGAAACTCTTGGGCGCGGCGCGGGGTATGAAGCGGCCGTATGAGTATGGGTACAACCCGGGCCGAGTGGCCCGGAACATTTCAAGCCATTGGCTCCCGCGAACGGAGCGAAGCGCGGTGAGTGGGAAAATTCGCAGCACCACCATCATCGCCGTACGCCGCAATGGACGGTTAGCCATGGCCGGCGATGGACAGGTCACGGTCGGCAACACGGTGATGAAGCATGGAGCCCGCAAGGTACGGCGGCTGACCACAGGCAACGTCTTGGCCGGCTTCGCCGGATCCGCTGCCGACGGCATCACGCTGCTGGAGAAGTTCGAGAGCAAGCTGGGAGAGTACAAGGACAACGTCGTGCGCGCCGCCGTGGAGCTGGCCAAGGATTGGCGTACGGACCGCGTGCTGCGGCGCCTCGAGGCGCTGCTCTTGGTGGGCACGCCGGAGCATCTCCTGATACTCAGCGGCACGGGCGACGTCATCGAGCCGGAGGAGGGTCTGGCGGCGATCGGCAGCGGCGGCCCCTACGCGCAAGCGGCGGCGCAGGCACTGCTGCGCAACACGGATCTCGACGCCGAGGCAATTGCGCGCGAGGCACTGGGCATCGCCGCGGCGATTTGCATCTACACGAACGCCGAGATCACTCTGGAGGTCATCTGAGCGTGTCAACCCTGATCGAGGACATGGCGAGACTGACTCCGCACCAGATCGTCGCGGAGCTCGACAAGTACATCGTTGGTCAGGGTGCTGCCAAGCGAGCCGTGGCCATTGCGCTGCGTAACCGCTATCGCCGCTCGCGCCTCCCCGAAGCCATGCGCGAGGAGATCATCCCCAAGAACATTCTGATGATCGGCCCCACGGGCGTCGGCAAGACGGAGATCGCGCGCCGTCTTGCGGGGCTGGCCGGGGCTCCGTTCCTCAAGGTGGAGGCGACTAAGTACACCGAGGTCGGCTACGTCGGCCGCGACGTCGAGTCGATGATCCGCGATTTGGTCGAGGCGGGCATCCGCATGGTGCGCGAAGAGCGCACCGAGGAAGTGCGCGAGGCCGCGGATCATCAGGCCGTCGAGCGGCTCATCGACTTGCTGGCGCCGGAGACGGCGCCGCGCCAGAGCGGCATCTCCAATCCGTTCCACGCCTTGGGTTCGATCTTCGGCGGCGCGGTGCCGCAGCCGCCGCCCCAGCCGCCGCCTCCGCCCCCCGGCCCCGAAGTACGCGAGGCCCGCGACCGCGTGCGCGCCGAACTCGAGCGTGGATTCTACGACGTTCGGCTGGTTGAGATCGACGTCGAGGAGAGCGCCGCCCCCGGGCTCATGCTTGGCGGCATGCCGGGCATGGAGGCGCAGGGCATGGACATGAGTGAGATGCTCGGCGGCCTCTTGCCGAAGAAGCGCGTCAAGAAGCGCGTCACGGTCCCCGAAGCTGGGCGCATCTTCGCCGAGGAGGAGGCGCGCAAGCTCATCGATCAGGACGCAGTCAAGCGCGAGGCCATCCGCCGCGTGCAGGAGCACGGCATCGTCTTCATCGACGAGATCGACAAGGTCGCCGGACGTGAGGGATCGCGTGGGCCCGACGTTTCGCGCGAGGGCGTCCAGCGCGACATCCTCCCCATCGTCGAAGGCTCCACCGTGAACACCAAGCACGGCGCCGTGAAGACGGACCACATCCTCTTCATCGCCGCGGGCGCCTTTCACGCGAGCAAGCCTTCCGATCTGATCCCAGAGCTCCAAGGGCGCTTCCCGCTACGTGTCGAGCTTTCGTCGCTGGGCGTCGAGGATTTCAAGACGATCCTCACGCAGCCGAAAAACGCATTGACCGAGCAGTACCGCGCACTGTTGGGCGTGGAGGGCGTCTCGCTCAGCTTCTCCCCCGACGGCATCGAGGCGTTGGCGCAGATCGCCATGGAGGTCAACGAGCAGACCGAGAACATCGGCGCACGCCGCCTCCACACCGTGCTCGAACGTCTCCTGGAAGAGGTGAGCTTCGAGGCCCCCGAGTCCGCTGGCGAGATCACCATCGACGCCGCCTACGTGCGCGACAAGCTCGCGAAGATCGCCGCCAACGTCGATCTCTCGAACTACATCCTCTAGCCCGCGGCGGTGCGTGTGACATCTCTCCCGAGGGGACGCGCGTCGCGGTGCTCTCCTGCACCGCTCCTACTGCCCTCGCGCGCGCTATCGCCATCCTGGCTCCGCGCGCGCCTCAGAGCCCCCTCGGGAGAGACGTCGTACGCCCCACCGCCAGCGGCTGCGGTTCGTTGCCCGGAATCATCAGCGAGCGAGCGTGGCGCATTCCTCGCGCAAGGACTTATGGAGCGTGCGAGGCCTGGAGGGCCGGAAGCGCGCGGAACGAAGCGGTCGCACAGGAGGTGCGAGCCGCGGTCCCGGAGCGAGGTGTGCGCCGCGCGCTGCTCGCGCGACCGCCGTGGTTTGACCCCTGCGGTACAATGGGGGTGCCATGGGTAAGCCCTTCCTCCTCACGATCGTAACCGATGGTCATCCCGCGCTTCGCAAGGTGGCCAAGAAAGTCGTGGAGACCGAGATCCGTCAACCGGCGTTCCAGCAGCTCATCGACGACATGTTCCATACCATGTATGAGGCGCCGGGCATCGGGTTGGCCGCGCCGCAGGTTGATGTCAGCAAGCGCTTGATCGTGGTCGATCTCCAGGACGAGGAGAGCGAGCCCTACGTCTTCATCAACCCGAAGATCTCGGACGGCGAAGGCGAGGTCGTCTCGCTGGAAGGATGTCTCTCGGTGCCGGGTATGGTCGGCGACGTGCAGCGTTTCGCGAAGGTCACCATGAGCGGCCTCGATCGCCATGGGCGGCGCCGGCGCGTGAACGCGACGGGGTTGTTGGCACGATGCTTCCAGCACGAGCTGGACCACCTCAACGGCGTGCTCTATACGGACAAAGCGACGAACGTGCGGCCAGCCGAGAACGAGGCTGAGCAGGCCGCCGCCGACGAAGGCGGCGTGGCCTACGATCCGCGCGTCGACGCGCAGTCCGCCGTGCGTTAGGCCGCCCGCTGCGCCTGATCTTCTTCGGTACCTCGACGTTCGCGTTACCCGCTTTGGAGGCGTGCGTTCGAGCGCACGACGTCGCCGGCGTCGTCACCCAGCCCGATCGCCCCGCGGGGCGCGGTCAACACACGCGGCCCACGCCCGTGAAAGAGGCAGCGCTGGCGCATGGCCTGCACGTGCTCGAGCCTACTGCGTTGAAGGCCTTCTCCGCGGATGCGCGGACGCTCGACCCCGATGCCTTCGCCGTCGCATCCTACGGCCGCATCCTTCCGGCGGGGCTGCTGGCCGTGCCGCCGCGCGGCGCTTTCAATATTCACCCTTCGCTCTTACCGCTCTATCGCGGCGCGACGCCGCTGCAGAGCGTACTGCTCGACGGCGCTCACGAGACGGGTGTAACGATCTTCCTGATGGATGCAGGCATGGATACCGGTGAGATCGTCGTCCAGGAACGTACGCCGATCGCTCCGGACGAAGACTACGGCGCACTCCACGATCGCCTCGCCGCGCGCGGCGCGGCGCTGCTCTTGGAGGCGCTTGCGATGGCGCGCGACGGGCGCCCGCTATCGCACGCGCAAGTGGGGGATGCTGCGGAGGCGGCACGCACTCTTACGCGGCCGCTGACCAAGGACGATCAAAGTCTGCGCTGGGACGAGATTCCGCGCCGTATCGTCGATCGCGTGCGCGCCTTCGCGCCGCTGCCAGGGGCGCGAACGACGATCGGTGGGAATCGCCTCAAGTGCGTGCGTGCGCGCGTAGTGGAGGAGCGCGGAGTTGTCACCCGTGCCCCCGGCACCGTGGTCGGCGCAATGGGCGGCGAGCTCCACGTCGCAGCCGCCGGCGGCGGTATCGTCGCGTTGCAGCGCGTCATTCCTCAAGACAAGGGCGCGATGAGCGGCGCCGACTTCGGACGCACGATTCTCGTGCGGTGGTGCAATGGCCAAGACTATCCCCGCTTCGATTAAGGCGGGCACCGCCCGCGAGTTAGCGCTGCACGTGCTGCGCGACGTCTTCGGCTCCGCGCAGCGCGGGGCGCAGGAGAGTCTGGAGTATCGCGCTTCGCACGCAGAGCTTCCCCAACGCGATCTCGCTCTGGCGACCGAGCTTGCCTACGGTACCGTGAAGATGCGCCGTCTCCTGGAGTGGTATCTGCGGCCCTACGTCCAAGAGAGGCTCCACACCCTGCCGGAGCCGATTCGCGAGCTGCTCTTCCTGGGCGCCTTCCAGTTGTTGTTGGCGGGCGGCATCGCGGAGCATGCCGCTGTCTTCGAGACGGTCGATCTCGCGCGGCGCCTGGGCCACCGCGGAACGGCGGGACTGGTCAACGCCGTACTGCGCCGCATCCAGCGCGAGCGGCCGGAGCCGCCCGTCCCCGGCGCCTTTGCCGACGAAGACGAGTATCTCGCCGTCGCCCACTCCTATCCCACGTGGATCGTGCGTGCCTGGCGCGAGCGATTCGGTGACCAGCTCGTCGCGATCTTGGAGGGCTGTAATCGCCCAGCGCGCGGAGCGTTGCGCGTCAACACGCTGCGCACCACCGTCGACGACGCGCGCGTGCTGCTGGCGCGGCGCGGGTTCGACAGCGAGATCTCGACGCTGGTACCGACGGTGCTGCTCCCCGTGGGGGCGCGCTTCCCGCGCTCGCTCGAGCTCGCGGAGCAGGGACGCTGGAGCCTGCAAGGCGAGTCGGCAGCGTTGCCGGCGCATCTGCTGGCGCCGTTGCCCGGGCAGCGTGTCCTCGATCTCTGTTGCGGCCGCGGCCATAAGAGCCTCCAATTGGCGGCACTGATGGAGGACCGCGGCGCGCTCTGGGCGGTCGACAACCACGCCGGCCGCCTGGCGGCGCTCTCCGAGGCTGCTGGGCAAGCGGGGATCACGAGTATCCGCGCGCTCGACGCAGACCTGGGCGCGCCTTGGCCGGAGAGCCTGCGCGAGGCGGATCGCATCCTGCTCGATGCGCCTTGCTCGGGCCTGGGTATCCTTGGGCGCGCCCCCGAGGCGCGCTGGCGCAAGCGCCCGGAGGACCCGGCACGCTTGGCCAAGGTCCAGCGCGGCCTGCTCGAGCGCGCCGTCGACGCGCTCGCGCCGGGAGGGCGCCTCGTCTACGCGGTCTGCTCGACCGATCCGCGCGAGGGCGAGGGCGTCCTTGCCGCCGTGGCGGAGTGCGCCGGGATCACGGAGGAGCGGCGGCTGCTGATTCCCCCCGGCCTCGAGGGGCGCGACGGGTTCTTTGTGGCCGTCCTGGCGAGAGGTTGAGAGTCGTGGGAGTCCGGCGGGAGGCGCCCCCCGGCGCCGCGTAAGGGGAGCGGCGTGAGCTTCTTGGCCCGGCTCGAAGAGGCGTGCGCCGCGTTTGTCGAGCGCGTCTTCGCCACGACCTTTCCCAGCGAGGTCCAGCCTGCGGAAGTTGCGCGCAAGATGGCCGCAGCGCTCGAGGCGTATGCCTTGGGAGAGCGCGGGACCCGTACCCCGCGCCTTTTCGTCGTGCGCGTTGCAGGCGGCGACTTCGAGCGCTTGGCCCCCTACCGCGCCGAGTTGGCCGAGCGCTGGCGAGAGTTGGTGGAGGAGATGGCGGCTACGCTCGGCACGCCGCTGCGCGAGCGCCCCGAGGTGCGGCTTCTCGCCGATCCCCTCGCAGCGCCGGGGACGGTAAACGTCGAGCTCGAGGGCGAGGCGGGGACGCCGACACGCGTCCTGGTCGTTCGTCGAGGCCTCCCCGCGGGCGGACGCCTCCCGCTCGACCGCGGCGGTACGATCGGGCGCGACGCTTCCTGTGACCTCGTGCTGCTCGATCCGCGAGTCTCGCGCCGGCACGCGCGCGCGGAGTGCGCTGGGGGCGCCTGGGAGATCATCGATCTCCAATCCCGCAACGGCACCGTCGTCGACGGGCAGCGTGTGGATCGGGCGCCGCTCCAACTGGGGAGCCTGGTGGAGCTAGGGGACACCTTGCTCGCGGTCGAAGAGGCGCCATCCAGACCGTGATCCCCGAGCTCCTGCGTGAAGAGACCCTCGAACTACTCGCTGCGCTCGGCGCCTTCACGGCCTATGCGGCCCTCGCTCGCCCCCCCCGGGTTCCGCGTGGATCCGCGGCACTGGTCTTTCGCGTACTCAACGACGGCCGCAGCGTTCGCGCACGCGATGAGGCGATCATCGGCCGTTCACACGAGAACGCAGTCGTCTTGGAGGATCCGCGCGTGAGCAGAAGTCACGCGCGCGTCGTACGGCGCGGCGCCCAAGCCTGGGTAGAAGATGTGGGAAGCCGGAACGGTACCTACGTCAACGGGCAGCAGATCGAACATGCGGTGGAGTTGCGGCCCGGCGATCGCATCGAGATGGGTGCTTCGGCCGTGGAGTTCGTGGGGATGGAACCGTGGAAGTAGCGGTCAGCTCCGAGCTGGGGTCCCGGCGGCGCAACAACGATGACGCCTATGTCTCGGAGGGGATCACCGCCGGTGCCACGCTTTTAGCCGTCGCCGACGGATTTGGGCGCATCGCCAGCGGCGGGGCGGGCCCGGCGGCCCTGAGTCTAGCGCTCGTCCGCGAATATCTCCGCCGCCACATGCGCGGCTCCTACCTTTCGCGCTCGCTCTCCATTCCCGAGTTGCGTCAGACGCTCTTGGCCGCGCTGCGCCATGCCAATGGCCGCCTCTATGCGCAAAGCGGATCGCACGAGGACTTCGTCGCCGGCGGTGCGGCGCTGACGCTGGTCCTCATCGTGGGATCGCATGCCTACGTGGCGCACGCTGGGGACGCGCGCGCCTACATCCTGCGCGGCAATTCATTGCGCCGCTTGACCGTCGACGACTCGCTCTTCGCCGATTTGGTGCCGCACGGCGGCGCCGGGGAGCAGGCACCCCGCGCACTGCTGACGCGTACCCTGGGAACCCAGCCGGCGCTGGAAGCATCGGTCGTCCACTTCGAGCTCACGCCCGAAGATCAATTGTTGCTCTGTACGGATGGCATCCACAAGTTCGTCTCCGAGGAGGAGATCCGCGCCGCCCTTCAAGGACATGCGAACGCAGCGGACGCGGTGCACCGTTTGGCGGTGCTCGCACGCAGTCGCGGCGGCGCCGACAACGGCACCGCGCTCTTGGGGCGCCAGCTCAACCTGCATACCCAGCCCACCGTGCAAAGCGCGCAGCCGCTCTCCTTCAATCTCTCGCGCGTCATGGCGTCGTTGGCGTTGATCTGGCTGATGCTGTTGACCGTGATCTCCTTCCGCTTGCTTTCGTCGCATGATTACTTCACGGTGGTGCACGGGCATGTGGCGCTGGCGCAAGGCTACCCCACCGACGTCTTCGGCGTACATGCCTGGCGCGTGCTGAAGGTGTATAATGTGCAGGCAGATCGCCTGCAGGCACAGGCGCTGACAACGCTCGAGGCGGCATCGGTCGGCTCGGAGGAGCAGGCCGATCGTATCGTTGAGCGCCTTACGGCCAAGTAGTCTCGCGCGGCGATTCCTCCCGATGCTCGCGGCGCTCGGCGTCGACGCTTTCGCGTTGGCAATCCTGCCGCCCGATGCGCTTTGGCGGCCGTTGCTGGTCGTCGCGGCCGTCCTGGCTCTGCTCTGGGTAGGGATCCAGCCCGCCGGCGACGACCGCGATGATCTGCTGCCGGCGCTCGCCGTACTGGTGGCGGGCGTTGGCCTGATGGAGGTCACGCGGCTCTCGCCGGAGCTGGGCCGCCGTCAGGAGATCGGCGTGGTGGTCTCGCTCGCCATGCTGGTGCTGTTGCGCCCGCTGTTGGAAAACTATCGCCGCTGGGCGCGGGTGAAGTACCTGTGGGTACTGTTCTCGGTCGCGCTGTTCGCGATCGTCGAGGTCGCCGGCACCGAAGTCAACGGTGCGAAGCTCTGGCTGCGCTTCGCCGGCGTCTCGTTCCAGCCGGTAGAGCTGATCAAGCTCTTTCTGGTGTTCTTCCTGGCGGCCTACTTGGCGGAGACGGGCGAAGTCATCGCGCAGGCGGCACCGTGGCGCCTGCGCGCGAACGTGCGTTACCTGGGACCGCTTTTCTTGGGCTGGGGGAGCGCGATGGCCATCCTCGTGCTGCAGCACGACGTCGGCATGGCGGTACTCTTCCTCGGCGTCTTCGCCGCCATGCTCTATGCGGCGACGCGGCGCGTCGACCTCGTGGTGGGCAGCCTGGCCGTCTTCGCGGGCGCAGCCGCCGTGGCGTCACGCCACTTCGCGTACGTGCGCGTGCGCATCGACGTCTGGCTCCATCCCTTCGCCGATCCGCTGGGAAGCGGCTATCAATCGCTCATGGCGCTCTTCTCGCTGGCGGCAGGCGGACTCTTCGGCACGGGGCTGCGCTTGGGCCATCCTGCCATCCCCGACGTCGCCACGGACTACATCTACGCGGCGTGGAGCGAAGAGGCGGGTTTGCTCGGCGCCTGCATCCTTCTGGCGCTCTACGCAGTGCTGATCTCGCGCGCCTTCGGCGTTGCGCGCCGGCGCCCCGATCTCTACTCCAAGCTGCTCGTGCTGGGGCTAGCCTCGATGCTGGGGCTTCAAATCTTCGTCATCGTCGGCGGCGTGGTGGGTCTCCTCCCATTAACGGGGATCACGCTGCCGTTCATGTCGTACGGCGGGAGTTCGCTGGTAACGAACTTTCTGTTGGTCGGTCTCGTGTGGATTGCAAGCGGTCTCGGCGCGGGCCAGCGCCGCATGTCGGGACGCAGCGTGGAGGGCGGTCGCGTCGCGTGAGATTGTTTCTGTTCACGGCGGTGCTCGCGGGGTCGCTTGCGGGATGCGCCCCCCATCTAGCGCTCGCCGTCCATCCCAATCCCGTGGTGCTCGGCCGTTCCGATACTCATGCCGTGGTGCGTGCCACGGCTACCGGCGAGGGTATCGGCCCGCTGCATATCGCCTCGATGCAGGTGAAGCTCTGGGGCGGGGCTCGCTACCTCGGTCACGATGTCCAGATCTACTCGCGTACCGACGTGATCGACAAGACCGTCTTCGTCGTACCGTTCGCGCGGGTCACGCGGGCCTATGATGTGCCGATCGACCCGCTGGAGGTGACGATCGGTAATGCGCGGTACGCAACGGTGGAGTTGCGCGACGCCGCGGGCAGCGTCGTCGGGGCGACGCGCATCGACTTCACCGTCGACGCAGGCACGGCGCACAAGTTCTAGCGGAGAGGGTTTGGGAGACGAGTCTCGATGGCGAAACGGAAGAAGCACGGCGCACGCGGCGGTGGACCGACGTTCTTGCAGACGGCGCTGCTGGTGGTTCTCGCGCTCGTGGTTGGAGCGTTGACGGCCAGTTACGTGAACCACCGCGCGGCGGCCCGCTCGTACGGCGCTCCCCGCCATCACATACCTGTGGAAAGCATCGCCGTAGCGACGCCTTCGGCCGTCGCCTCGGCACCCGCGGTACGCGCCGCGCCGGAGGCTGCGCTCTCCCCTTCGCCCCGGAACGCGTCCGCCGGCAGTGCCGCGCCGTTGCCCGCATGGGACGGACTGGAGCGCGATACCCGCATCGTCGCGTCGGCACCACGCCCCGTGAGCACCACGCAAGCCGGCGGCATCCACCTTCCGAAGGTGACCGGTAGACCGCGTGTGGCGATCATCGTTGACGACTGCGGCCAATGGATCGATACAGAGCGCGGCTTTCTGGCTTTGCCGGTCCCCCTCACGCTCTCGGTTCTCCCCGACGTCCGATATACCAGGACCATCGCGCAGGAGGCCCAGGATGCGGGCAAGGGCGTCATGCTCCACCTCCCCATGGAGCCGCTCTCGCACATGAATCCAGGCCCGGGGAAGATCACCACCGAGATGAGCGACGGTGCGATCACCGCGCAGGTGGAGGACGATCTGGCGCAAGTGCCGCTGGCTGCCGGCGTCAATAATCACGAGGGAAGCGCCGCGACCGCGAATCCGCGCGTGATGCGCGACGTGTTGGGAGTACTCAAGTCGCGCGACAAGTTCTTCATCGACTCGCTGACCACAGGCACATCGGTGGCGGGGCCGATGGCCGGTGAGGACGGCATCCCCACGGCCTCGCGCGACGTCTTCCTCGACAACCAGGAGAGCATCGTCTATACCGAAGCGATGTTGGAGAAGCTGGTCGAGGTCGCCCAACGTAAGGGCTCGGCGATCGCCATCGGCCATCCGCGGCCAACGACCCTCGCGGCGCTGCGGGCGATGATTCCACAGATGGAGTCGGCCGGCGTGCAGTTCGTGCTTGCGCGCGATCTCGTCCACTAAACCTGCTAAGACTTCCGGGCGACCTAGCGCCCTGTAGTGCAAAGGCCTTACTTCACCTGGGCTTCATGAGAGTGGCCGGGGCAACCGAGCTGCGGTATCGTCTTGAAAGATGCGTGGGCAGGATCCTCGAGTTACTGTACATCTCTAGGAGGTTCTCGATGACATATCTTGCACCGGAAATCGTCAACACCTATTTCGTTCCCAATCTCTTCGGAGCGGTGAGCGGGTTCAGCAGCTCCTTGGGCGACGGCGACAATCCGGCCGACGACGGCGGCTAGCACAATGAGCCTGGGAAGGGCCTCCGTTCCGTCGGAAGCCCTTCTCGCCTACGAGAGGTGATGACGGGGCACGGAGGAGCGGAGATGTGGAGCGAAGAGCGGAGCGACCGTAGCCTCTTGACGTGGCTGCTGCAGCCGTACACGGTCGAAGAGTTCGCGAGCACCTACTACGAGCGTGCGCCGTTGGTCATCGAGCGTCGCTCCCCCGACCACTTCCAGTCCTACTTCAGCCTCCGCGAGATGGAGCGTGTGCTCTACGGCGCGGAGCTGGAGTCCGACGACATGCGGGTCGTCAAAGACGGAGTCCTCGTGCGGGCGGATACCTACCTTCGCGGCAGCGCACGGAGCGAGAGGGACGATCAGCGTCTCCCTCCGGCCACGTGCATCGACGCCGATCGGGTCAGCGCGCTCTTCGCGCACGGCTGCACCGTGGTGCTCGACAGGGTGCAGTCGTATTCGAGTTCGGTGCTCCGCCTCTGCCGCGGTCTCGAGGCCTTCTTTCGGCATCGGGTCAACACCAATCTCTACTTGACACCTGCGAGCAGTCAGGGCTTCGCCGCTCACTACGACACGCACGACACCGTGCTCTTGCAGGTGGAGGGCTCGAAGCTCTGGCGGATCTACGGATCGGAAGTCGAGCTTCCGCTCGTCGCGCAGAAGCACGACAAGAAGAGACACCCAAGCGGCGAAGTGCAGATAGAAGTCGAGCTCCATCCCGGCGATCTGCTCTACCTCCCCCGAGGGGTGATGCACGAGGGAAAGTGCACCGGGGAGATCTCGCTCCATCTGACGCTCGGCCTTCATCCCGTCCTCTGGACAGACGTGCTCGAGCGGGCCGCGAAGCTCGCGGGGCTGGGCGAGGTCTCCCTCCGCCGCACCGCGTTCGAGCCCGCGCTCAGCGGCGGCGGGCAAGAAGAGGCACTGCTCGGAGCGATCCAGCAGGCCTTCACTCCGGAGAACCTCCTGAAGACGCTCGAGGAGATGCGTAGCCAATGGGTGGCGGGGCGGCGTAATGTGCTCGACGGGCAGTTGCAGCAACTGGTGAACCTCTCCGCGCTCTCCGAGCGCTCTTGCATCGCGATCCGCGAGCACATGCTCTACGAGCTCCGCGAGGACGAGGTGAGCACGCAGCTCCTGTTCTCCGGAAAGGTGGTGAAGCTGCCGCGCGGTGCGGCCGCGGTGATCCGCGAGCTGGCGTCGACTTCGAGCCTCGAGGTTGCGGCGCTCACCAAGCATGACCCGGGGGCGCTTGCTGTGGCGCGGCGCCTCATCGAGGAAGGCTTCGCGACCCAACTCGAGCCTAGCGGACTCGATGCCGCGCGCGGCTCCGCCGTCGCCTGAACGCTTCACATGCCGTTCGCCATCCCTTCTTCGCAGCGTCGTGTGGCCACGGTAGTGTCGCGATGTGGCAGAGCAGTGGTCGGACGTAGGCGGAATCCCTGCGGCAACGATCGCCGCGAGGCCCGTGCAGTCCGGTTGCAGCCGGCTGCTATGCGGCGCGTCGCTCAGGTAGCCGCCCGCTTCTTGCGCCCGTGAGACCGCTCCTCGAATCTTCTCACGAAGTGTCGAGGCCCTTGATAGTCTCTGGACGAGGAGGGGAGACCATGAGCGTGCATCTTGCTTCCGCGGACGTCTTCGAGCTGCTCCACCACTACGGTATCCGCACGACGCCACGCTTCTACGCAAGCACGATCGAAGACATCGTGACGTTCGCGCGCGGTGGCCGCGTGCTGTTGCGGGCCGACGATGGGGAGGGTACGCCAATCGTTGTGGAGGCGGAGGGGGAGGAGCAAGTCCGTCGCGCCTACGAGCGGCTCTGGCCTTTCGCCGCCCAGCGCGAGCCGGCGTTACTCCTGGCCTTGCGGGACCCGCTCGAGGGAACGCATATCTCGATTCACGCGACGTTCGGCGGGCGCGGGGAGCCGCTGTTGACGCTCTCGGTTGGCAAGGCCGCTGGAGGCGACGTACCGGAGCGCACTTCACAGGCTTGTCCTGTCGGTGAGGATGAGGCGATCGCCATGATCGAGCGCCTGCGCGGCCGGCAGGCGATCGTCCATGGAACCCAAGGAAAGAGCATGCTGGCGCACCTGCTGGTGCGGGCGTCCAGGCTCTTCGTCGGTCAGGATCTCACGGAGATGCGGCTGGCGCCGATCGTGCTCCACGGGAATACCTATGAAGTGGTCGACGCGACGATGGCGGCGCGCCATAGCGTGGAGGTCCCGCGTGAGCTTGCGCGACGCGCCCACGACGTCAAGGGGTACTACAAACCGTCTGGCCGCCAGTGAACGAAGGCTGTGGTGCGAGCTCATCCACGAATGCCTTCGTGAAGAGATGCTCTACGTAGGTGAAGGCCCGCGGATCGACCTCGCGGAGGCGGCGGCGCGTGGCGGCGGGCCACGGTGAGCGGCGGTCGTTGGCCTCGACGTACGCGCGGACGATCTCCGCGAAGAACTCGTCGGGCGCGGTGGCCGCGTAGGGCGTGATGAACGCGGTTGCCGAGAAGAAGATCGAGCGCAGATCGCTGTCGTCGTTTGAACGATAGCCGCCGCGGCCGAGTGCGCAGTCCAAGGCGTGACCGAACTCGTGCGCAACGGCTAACGGCGAGCGCGAACGGAGGTACGCCGTACGCTCCTCGACGACGAAGAGGCCGGCCGGCGGGGCGGGCCACGTGTCGAGATGGGGGGCGAGGTCGCGCAGTCGCGGCGAGCGGGCGGTGTACCGCTCGCCGCGCGCTAGCGCGATCAGGCGTACGCCGCGCGCCCGCGCCAACCGGAGCGCCGGCGTGCCGAATCGGGCCAGCGTGCGGGCCAACGCCAATTTCGCGGAGGGAGAAGGGGCATCTACCAGGCTCTCGGCGAGCGTTGCGCTGTCGACCATCGCGGACGATCGTATCCGCGTGCGGTTGCCGGCGCATCACCGCCGCGTTGCCGCTACGGGCCGAATGCGTAGATCGTGCCGCCGTAGGAGCTGACGAAGAGGTGGCCGCCGTCGACGACCGGCTGGGTGAAGGTCTGCCCGGTGATCGTGCTCCCGCTATCCCACAAGTGTTGGCCGCTCTGAGCGCTGAAGGCCCACACGTGCCGCCCTGTGCCATCGCCGGCGTAGACGACGCCGTTGGCAACCGACGGTGGCGAGCGCGGCGAGTCGTACGGGAGCGTGCTGGCATTGGGGCCGAACGTCTGTTGCCATCCCAGACGCAGCGTGCAGGTCGCCGAATCGATCTGCAACGCCGCCAAGCCGTGCAGGTAGGTGCCGGACGGCGAGTCGGACGGAACCCCTACGTAGAGCATATTGGTCACCGGCGAGAACGCCGGCAGACCGATGAAGTTCCCGGCGTCGCTGCCGGAAGGCGACATTTGAATCGTTTGCACGGGGCCGCCCGTGATGCTCGCGCGATTGTAGACCACCAGGACGCCGCTCTTGTTCATCGCGGCGAGCTGCGCGGGGCATCCCGCTCCTTGGTAGAGGATCGGTGTGGCGCCGAAGTCCGCATCGGGACTAGCGGGCAGATTTGGATAGTTCGCGGCGAGCAAAGAGAGCAAGGGCGAGAGTTCCGCGACGTCTTCGGCGTATCCGTAGTTCTGGGGGTTGCCCGTGCTCGTGTCGGCATTCCCGATGGCGATGTAGACGTTGGAGGCCGAGTCGATCGACGCGCCGCCGTAGCCCCAGATCCCGCCGCCGCTTTGCGGCTGCGTGGGGAAGAACGAGCCGGCGAGCGTTCCGTTGGCCGTGTTGAAGGCGTCGATGCGCCCGTACCATGGCGAGATGTCGCAGGTTGAGGATGTCTCGGCATAGATCAAGCCGTTGGCTGGGTTGAAGGTGAGTGCGGAGTAGATAAAGTTGTGATTGGGTGTCGTCGCGACCGTCACGGGCCAGCCGGAAGCCTCGGCCCCGGTCGCCATGTCGAGCGCATGCAGTTGGTCTTGCCCGTCGGCGACGTAGACGCGATTGGTCCTGCGGTCGAACGTCGCCGTCCCCGCGATACCGAAGGGATAGCTGGAGCAGATATACGCCGTGGTGCCTAGCGTCTTCTGCCAGATGATCGCTCCGTTGTCGGCGTTGAGGGCGGAGAAGAGTCCCGTTTGAGTACCGACGTAGAGCACGTTCTGCGTCTTCCCCCCGATCGAGACGCCTTGCGCCACCACGGGTTCCGCGATGATGGGGCCGCCGGTGGCGCCGCCTAGGTTCTGCGACCACAGCAGGTGCAGGTTGGGAACGTTCGACGTGCCGAGCGTCGTCTCGCTCGGATTGTTGCCGGTGCGGGCAAGATCAAAGCCGAAGGTCGACCAGTCGACGTACGCCGAGCTCGATGTGGGTGACGGCGCCGGTGAAGGCGACGGCGCCGGTGCGAATACGGCGCTGGTCACGGCGCTCGCGGGCACGTTGGCTGCCGCTGCGCCGATCGTTGCCGGCGTGGCCATGGGCTGTCCGTCATAGCTTAGCGTCACCGTCGCCGAGGGTGCGCTCACGGTCGCCGTCGAGAGCTTGGTTACCCCTTGCGGGTCCGTATCGCTCAACGTGATCGGATTGTCGTATCCGCCGGGGCCGATGATCGTATTCTTGCCGGCGTCCTGTGCGCTCACGAGAACCGGCACCGTGGTGGCCGTACCGACCGGTGGATGCGGGTTGGCGAGGATAACCACGATCTGCGTCACGATGCCGTCGAGCGTCAAGGGCAGCACATTGGCCTTCCCTGCGACGATCGCCGCGGGGACGGTCGCCCGCGAGAGGGCGTTTCCGCTGGAGTCGAGAGCGGTGACGGCGAACGAGTCCTGCCCCACCGGCGCGTCTACGGTTACGGTACAGGTCAGCCCCTGAATAGTGGTTGTACAGTCCGGTGAGCTCGGTGAGAGCTGCACGACGATCGGCGTCGCGCCGTTGACGGATATCGAGAGAGCGCTTGTCGCCGGAGAGACGTAAGCCGGGTGGCGCGTGTGCTGGATGTCACGCGGAACCAGGATCGTGACGGAGACGCGCGCATGCGCCGGAGCGTTCTGCGGCGCGGGAGACGCCGCGGGAAGCGTGGCGGAGCCGGAGCCATTGTGGGAGCAGCCGGCGACGAGCATTGCGGTCAGCCACAGCGCGGTAAGGCTCCATCGTGCGCGTGGACACCCTGGAGCGACGCTGCTGAAGGCTCCCTTCGGTGTGATCATCCACGACCCTCGATGCCAGTCTATTTCGGAGAAGGCAGGAGGGTGATGAGCCAGCACGGGGCGTTGCGCTAGTCTTTCGGGCTAGAGCGGTCAGGGGCGCGAATGCCTCCACGGGGGTTGACCATGGCGAGAGACGGCTGTTATAATGCCCCCTGTCCCGCGACGCATGGGCTTAGATCGTGCTCGATCTCGGCACGAGGGCGATCGAGGGGGTACCGGAATGGTCCCGCGTCGTCTAACGGTAGGACAACTGACTCTGGATCAGTTTATCGTGGTTCGAATCCATGCGCGGGAGCCAAGGCCCTATCGTCTAGAGGCCTAGGACGCCGCCCTCTCACGGCGGTAACGCGGGTTCGAATCCCGCTGGGGCTACCA
>SCRA01000080.1 GCA_004297985.1 bacterium
AGGGGACCCCGAAGTTGGAAGCCCCTCCGGGAGCGCAACCCGCGCAAGACGCGGTTGCTCGTGCCTCGGGCCAGCTCGTGTTTGCGTACCCGTGACAAACCGTGGCCCGATCAGGGGACCTCGAAGTTGGAAGCCCCTCCGGGAGCGCAACCCGCGCAAGACGCGGTTGCTCGTGCCTCGGGCCAGCTCGTGTTTGCGTACCCGTAGCGCGCCTAGCTAGAGAATCGTCTTGCCGAGCGCGGAGAGGATCAGCTCGACGGCCAGTTTCGCCGTACGATTCTCGATGTCGAGGATAGGATTGATCTCGGTGACTTCCAGCGAGCCCAGTCGCCCGCTCGCGGCCAGGAGCTCCATCGCCAAGTGGGACTCGCGGTACGAGAGGCCGCCGCGCACCGGCGTTCCGGTACCCGGCGCCTCCGACGGGTCGATGGCATCCATGTCGAACGTGACGTGGATGGGATCCTCCGGATGCGCGGGGTCCACGATGCGCCCGATGGCGGAGGAGACGATCGCCTCGATACCCATCCGATCGACATCGCTCATCGAGTACGCCTTCACGCCCGCGCGGCGGATCAGCTCTTTCTCCGGGGGGTCGACGTCGCGCAAGCCGACCATCACGATGCGCGCGGGATCGATGATGCCGCGCTCGATCGCCAGACCCACCGGCATTCCGTGAACGTTGCCGCTGCCCGAGGTTGCGGGCGTGTTGATGTCGGCGTGCGCGTCGATCCAGATGACGCCTGGTTGGCGGCCGCGTGCCTGCTTCAAGCCTTGTAGGGTACCGAGCGCGATGGAGTGGTCCCCGCCGATGACGATCGGGAAGCCGTCGTACCGTACAACGGTGGCGACTTCCTCGGCTACCTGCCTGCAAACGCCTTCGATAACGGAGAGAAAGCGCGCGTTCGGTGCCGCCTGCTCCACACTCTCCCGCACCGGCACGAAGACGTTACCGCGATCGACGACCGTCAATCCCAGGCTGCGCACGCGGTCGCCGAGCGAGGCGTAACGCACGGCGGAGGGACCCATGTCCACGCCGCGGCGGCTAGCGCCGAGATCCATGGGCACGCCGATGATCTCGATTCGCTTGGTTTCCAGCATGGGCCACTCCCCTTTGGGACGCCGCGTTGCCATCCCTCCGAACCCCTGCCTAGCCGCTCGCCGGCTTCAGAAGCAGCGAGGGTTCGCCGCCTTCTTCGCGGTACTTCCCATCCGCCATCCCTTCGCCCCCAAAGGGAGTATTGTAGCGCATGATTCGCCGCGCACTCATCGCGTTGACCGTCACTCTCACGATGGTCGTCGCTCCCGCGTGTGCACTCGGCACGCGGAGCGAGGGGGCGGCGATCGCGCTGCCGCTCGCGCAGCTTCAGTCACACCTCGACAGCCTTGCGCGCCACGCACCCGGCGACGTCGCCGTCGCGGTGCGTGATCTACGCACGGGCGAAGTCGTCGGATACAACGCGCATGCGAGTTTGCCCGCGGCTTCGACGATCAAAGTACCCGTCATGGTCGAGGTCTTTCGCCAAATGGAGGCGGGAGCGTTTACGCTCGACCGTGACGTGACGCTCGCGAGCGCCGACCGCGACGGCGGCTGGGGCGATCTCGCGGATGCTCCCGCCGGCTCGCACTACACGGTGCGCCGCCTCCTCTGGCTGATGATTACGCAGAGCGACAACACGGCGGCGAACATGCTGATTCGCTTGGTGGGGCGCGCTCACGTGAACCAGACGATGCACGCGCTAGGGCTCGGCAACACCTCGCTCAGCGACTACATTCGCTCCTATGGCGACATCCGCAGCATCCGCACCACCGCCTCCGACATGGTGCGCCTGATGGCGATGATCGCGCACGGTACGCTGGTTGACGAATGGTCCTGCGGCGAGATGCTCGAGATCATGGCGGGGCAGCAGATCAACACGCTGCTGCCGCAGCCGCTCCCCGCCGACGTGCTGGTGGCGCACAAGACGGGGAGCCTCCACGATACGCTCAACGACGTCGGTGTGGTCTACCTTGCCGGCGCGCCCTATGCCATCGCCGTCATGACGACGCATCTCGCCAGCCTCGACTCGGGGCGCGCGTTCATCCACGCCGTCTCGAGTTTGACGTTCAAGGAGATCTCTACGCTCGCCGCGCGGCGCGCCGACGGCACGGTCGCACTGCCGGAGCAGGCGGAGCCGATCGTCCGCCCCGCCGCGGCAGTGGGCAGCCCGGTCTGGCAGCAGACCTCACCCGAAGGCGCGCTGGACTGGCAGGACGTAGACGGTTAAGCGGCGGGCTTATCCGGCTGCCGACACCTTGCGCCCGCTGGACGTGGGCGTGATCCACGAACGGTAGCGCGGATCGCGACCGCGCACGGCATTCTCGTAGGCGGCCATGATGCGCTGGGTGATCGGGCCGATCTTTCCGTTGCCGATCGCGCGGCGGTCGAGCGAGACGATCGGTGCGACGCCGGCCGCTGAGCCGCAGAGGAAGGCTTCCTGGCAGCCGTAGACTTCGGTGCGATCGATCGAGCGCTCGCACACCTCGAGTCCCAACAGGTCGCGTGCGATCTCGATGATCGAGTTGCGCGTGATCCCCTCGAGGATGTTCTGGCTTGCGTCCGGCGTCACCAACGCATCGCGCTTGATCATGAAGAAGTTTTCGGCGGAGCCTTCGGAGACGTGGCCGTCGGCCGAGAGCATCAGCGCCTCGTCGAAGCCGTTCTGCTGGGCCTCGCTTTTGGCGAATGCGGAGTTGACGTAAGCGCCGGTGATCTTCCCGCGCGCGGGAATCGAGCAGTCGTCGACGCGCCGCCACGAGGAGGTGCAGACGTTGAGGCCGTCTTCGCTGTCGATGTAGCGGTTGAACGGGATCGCCACGATAGCGAAGGCGTCGGGAACGCCGTGGAGCCGCACGCCCACGTCCTGCCCCGCCTTGTAAGCCAGTGGACGGATGTAGACGTCGCTCTCGAAGCGGTTGCGTACGCAGAGCTCGATGGTTGTCTCCACCATCTCATCGACGCTCATGCCCAGGTTGATGTCGAGAATCTTGGCCGATTGCGTGATGCGCTCGTAGTGTGGCGCCAAGTGGAGCAGGTAGAGCTCGCGCTCCTCCGCGTTCCAGAAGCCGCGGATGCCTTCGAAGCAGCCGGTGCCGTAGTTGAGGCCGTGCGTGAGCAGGCCGACCTTGGCATCGTCGTAGCGGACGTAGCCCAGGTCCTTGGTGTAGACGGTCAGATTCGCGAGCTGACTGAGTTCCATTGGATGCCTCCTCCTGCGCCGCTCGTTCTCCCCGCTCCGGGGCACGGCCCTCCGTCTCTCGGCAAAAGCTACCTCCCAGAGGGAGATTGGACGTTGTCGGTCAGGTGGAAGAAGGCACGGGCGCGAACGCTGCTCTCCGCTGCGAGGCGCTCGAAGGGCATCCCCAGCAGTCGCGCGACGAAGGCGGCGATCTCCGTCACATATGCGGGTTCGTTGCGCGTGCCGCGGTGCGGTACGGGGGTCATGTAGGGACAGTCGGTTTCGAACACGAGGTGCTCGGAGCCTACGGCGGTGACCGCCTCCCGGATGCTCGCCGCAGTCTTGAACGTCACCGCACCGCCGATTGCCAGCAGCAGGCCGAACTCTTCCGTCCAGCGGAGCGCATCCTCTACGCCGCCGGTGAAGCAGTGGATCAGCCCAGGATAGCCCGCGGGAAGCTCCTCGCGCAGGATCTCGGCGAAGTCGCCCTCCGCTTCGCGCTGATGGAAGACCAGCGGCTTTGCCGCCGCCACGGCGGCGCGGATCTGGCGGCGCAGCACGCGCCGCTGCGTTTCGCGCGGACTGTGGTCGTAGTGGTAGTCGAGCCCGATCTCGCCCACGGCCACCACGTGCGGATCACTGCACGCGGCGGCTAGGCACGCTTCGAGGTCGCTCGGAGCGTCCTTCGCTTCGTGCGGGTGGATGCCGAACGTGGCGTAGAGCTCCGGGGCGCCGTCGAACGCGGTGTGCGCCAGTTCGATCGCAGCGCGACTGTCATCGGCGTCGCAGCCGATGGCGACGATTGCCTCCACTCCCGCTGCGCGCGCACGGCGGAGGACCTCGGCGCGATCGCTCTCGTATTCCGCACCGTGGACGTGGGCGTGGGTATCGATCACCGCTGCGCTAGGCTCCCTCGACCGCCGTCTCCAAGCGCGGAAAGAGCGGGACGCCTTTGCTCACGCGCGTCCCTTCCTCGGCCAGGCCCCAGCGCAGCGCGCTGGTCCACGGCTGGGCAGGCGTCTGTGCGAAGCCGAGCTGGCGCCACATCTCCTGGCTCTTGGCGGGCATGAACGGATGGAGCAATACCGCCAGCCACCGCAGCCCCTCGCAGAGGCGGTACATGCAGGCATCGAGCGCCGTGGTCTCGCCGCGCTTCCTCAGCTCCCACGGCTTCGACTCGTCGATCATCTTGTTGAGTGCGGTGACCAACTGCCAGATGTCTTCGAGGGCATCGCGGAAGTCGCACGCGGGCACGCTCGCGGCCACGCGCTCGGCGAGCCCGTTGATCGGGAGGTTGGCAGCGTCGACGGGTGCGGGGACGCGTCCGTCGCAGTACTTCTCCACCATCGTCAGCGTCCGGTTGAGCAGGTTGCCGAGATCGTTGCCGAGGTCCGCCTGATAGCGGCGAACGACGGCCTCCTCCGAGAAGTTGAAGTCTTGGCCGAAGGGGGCCTCGCGCAGCAAGAAGTAGCGTACGGCGTCTGACGTGAAGCGTTGAGCGATCTCGAACGGATCGACCACGTTGCCTTTCGACTTGGACATCTTCTCTTCGTTGAAAGTCAGCCAGCCGTTGGCGATCACGCCCGCCGGCTCGGCCAGGCCCAGGCCCCAGAGCACGGCCGGCCAGATGATGGTGTGGAAGCGCGCGATCTCCTTGCCGATGAGGTGGACGTTGGCAGGCCAGAGCCGCTCGAAGAGCGCGCGCTGCGCGGCATCGGGAGACTCCCAGCCGATGGCGGTGATATAGTTGAGCAGCGCGTCGAACCAGACGTAGATCACGCCTTCGCCGCCTGGGACGGGGATGCCCCAGGAGAGCGTGGCGCGCGTGATCGAGATGTCGTCGAGCCCGCTCTCCAGGATCGCGAGCATCTCGTTGTAGACGCGATGCGGGCGCACCCACTGCGGATGGGCCTTGAAGTGCGCCAGCAGGCGCTCGTTGTAAGCGGAGAGGCGGAAGAACCAGTCGTCCTCGGAGAGCCACTTTACTTCGCGGCGACACTCCTGGTTCGGGCAACGGCCGTCGATCAGCTTCGACTCCGGCCAGAACGTCTCGTCGTTGGTACAGTACCAGCCTTCGTACTTGCCGGGGTAGATGTCGCCGCGCTCGCGCAGAATCTCGAAGGCGCGCTGAACGCCGCGCTCGTGGCGCTCGTCGGTCGTGCGGATGAAGTCGTCATTCGTGATCTGGTAGGCGTCGAGCAGCGCTTTCCAGCGCGGGATCAAGCTGTCGACGAAGGCCTGCGGCTCGAGACCGGCAATTCGCGCGTTCTCCGCAATCTTCTGGCCGTGCTCGTCGGTACCGGTGAGGAAGTGCGCCGTCTCGTGCGTGCAGCGCGTCGTGCGCGCCATCACGTCGGCGGCGACCGTAGTATAAGCGTGGCCGATGTGCGGGTTGCCGCTGACGTAGTAGATGGGCGTGGTGACGTAGAAAGCGCGCTGGCTCACCGTGTTCTCCTAGGGGGCGATCGTCCGGAAACCTCGTCGTTAGTCGCGCGAGGGCGAGGAGCCTTCCTTGCGCCGCGCGGCCCGGGCGTAGAGTGTACGGCGCTCGCCGAGTCCCGCCGCAGCCAGGGTGCGTGCAATCGCCGAGACGCCCTCCCCTGCGGCAAGGAGCGCGTCGATGCGAGCGTCCACCGCCTCGGAGTCCGGCGGCTCTTGAGCGGCGGCGGCGCCCCCTTCGATGACCAGCACCAGCTCGCCCCGGACCGGGGTAGTCAGCCCGGCCAACACCTCGCGGGGACTGCCCCACAGCCGCTGCTCGTGGAACTTGGTGTACTCGCGCAGCAGGAAACAGCGCACCACCTTTGCATGCTCGGCGTCGCGCAGGGTCTGCTCGATGCGCCGAGGCGATTCGTACCACGCGCTGACTCCAGCGGTGCACGCGGCGGCTTGCAGCGCCGCGTGCCGCTCCCCGGCCGCCCGAGGCACAAAGCCGGCGAAGCGCAGGCCGATGATCGGGAAGCCTGAGATGACGGCTGCGGAGACGAAGGCGCAGGGCCCCGGAAGTACGTCGAACGGGATGCCCGCCTCGCGTGCGGCGGCGATAAGGCCCGAACCGGGGTCGCTCACGCCGGGCATCCCCGCGTCGCTTACCATGGCGACCAGCTTCCCGGCGCCGGCCAAGGCGAGCAGCTTGGGGCCCGCCGTGCGGGCATTGTGCTCGTGATAGGGGTAGAGCGGCTTCCCCGCGATCTCGAAGCGCGTCAGCAGTTTGCGCGTAACACGTGTGTCTTCGCAGGCGATGGCGTCGGCGGCGCGCAGGGTCTCCAGCGCGCGCAACGTGAGGTCGCCGAGGTTGCCCAGCGGCGTTGGGACGAGCACGATGCGCCCGGACGGGGCGGAGGCCTCCACACCGTCTCGTTCGAACAGGCCGCCCATGCGCACCTCCGCGACCGTCGAGCTCCGCGGCCATCTCATCGACTCGGGCATCTTCCAGCGCGTGCTGGAGACGATGGCCGATGCCGACGCGGAGTACACGATCGACGTCTTCGACGTCGGACGCACGAAGACCGATCCAAGCTATGCGCGCGTGACCGTCTTCGGCTTGGATCCCGAACCGTTTGCCGCGTTGCTGGACGATCTGCGCGCCACCGGCGCCACGGTCCTAGAGGATGCCGACGCGCGCACCGAGCCGGCACCGGCCGGCGGCGTTCTGCCGGACGATTTCTATGCCACCACCAACCTGGAGACCGAGGTCCGTTTGCGCGGCGAGTGGGTGCCGGTGGCACTGCCCGAGATGGACTGCGCCATCGTGGTGCGCGACGGGCGGCCGATCACGCTCGCCGGTTACGACGTGCGCGCGGGCGAGGCCGTGGTGGTGGGCCACGAAGGGGTGCGCGTGAAGCCGCTCGAGCGCCCCCGCAATCGCGCCGTCTTCGAGTTCATGTCGAGCGCCGTCTCCAGCGAGAAACCCAAGGAGTCGCTGGTGGTGGAGATCGCGCGCGAGCTGCGCGCCTGCCTCGACACCGGCAAGCGCGTGCTGGTGGTGGGGGGGCCGGCCGTCGTGCACACGGGGGCTGCACGTTATCTGGCGGCGCTGATCCGCGAGGGCTACGTCAACGCGCTCTTCGCGGGCAACGCACTTGCCGTGCACGACATCGAGTCGCAGTTCTTCGGCACGTCACTGGGCGTCGATCTCGACAACGCCTACCCGGTGGAGCACGGCCACGTGCACCACCTGCGCACCGTCAACCGCGT
This sequence comes from bacterium, assembly GCA_004297985.1. Lineage (GTDB taxonomy): Bacteria > Vulcanimicrobiota > Vulcanimicrobiia > Vulcanimicrobiales > SCRA01 > SCRA01. Next base: position 7,413 of record SCRA01000080.1, read on the forward strand.
CCGTACCGTTGGCGGTATCCAAGCCGCCATCGACTGCGGCGCGCTGCGCGGCGGGATCATGTACGAGGCCTATCGCGCGCGTATTCCCGTGGTGCTCGCGGGCTCCATCCGCGACGACGGCCCGCTCCCGGACGTCATCACCGACGTGGTGGAGGCGCAGAAGGCGATGCGCGCAGTAGTACCGGAGGTGGGCGTGGCGTTGATGATCTGCACGCTGCTGCACTCGATCGCCGTGGGCAACATGCTGCCTGCCAGCGTGCGCGTGGTCAACGTGGACATCAACCCTGCCAGCGTCACCAAACTCTCCGATCGCGGTTCCTTCCAGACCATCGGCTTGGTGACCGATGCGGCCGCCTTCCTGCGCGAGCTCTGTGCGGCGCTGAAAGTGGGCGTCGAGCCGCCCAGCCCCGCCTCCCCAGCGGGCAGACTGGCATAGGCACAGGCTGATGACGAAGGGCATGTCGTTGCGCGCCGCTGAGGCGAGACGTATCGCTTTGGCGGCGCAGGGCTTTGGGTCTCGCCGTGCGGCGGGCGTGCGGCGAGGCACGCTGCTTTCGACGATCTCGCGGTTGGGATTGGTCCAGATCGACTCCGTGAACGTCCTGGTTCGCTCGCACTTCATCCCCGGATTCTCGCGCCTGGGGCCGTACGATCGCACGGTGCTCGAACGTTTGGCGTACGGGCGCTCGCGCAGGCTCTTCGAATACTGGGCGCACGAGGCGTCGCTTCTGCCGTTGGAGATGTTCCCGCTCCTGCGCTGGCGCATGGACCGCGCGCGGCGGGCGATCGGCACGTACTCCGAGGTCGCGCGACTTGCGCGCGAGCAGCCGCGCTTCATCGCAAAGGTACGGAAGGCGATCGAGGAGCGCGGGCCGCTGAGCGCCTCCGATTTCGACGGTGCCAGGGGCGAAGGGGGCTGGTGGGGGTGGAGCGACACGAAGCGTGCGCTCGAGTATCTCTTTTGGTCAGGCGCCGTGACGACGGCGAGCCGCCGCAACAGCTTCGAGCGCGTCTACGACCTCGTGGAGCGCGTGATCCCCGCCGGGATCCTGGCTGCTCCCGCGCTGAGGGAAGCCGATGCGCAGCGCGAGCTCGTGCTGGTTGCGGCACGAGCGCTCGGCGTGGCCACCGAGACCGATCTGCGCGACTATTTCCGCCTGGACACGAGTGACGCCAAGGCGCGCATCGCGGAGCTGGTCGAGGACGGCAAGCTGCTGGTGGCCTCGGTCGAAGGCTGGAGACACCCGGCCTACCTGGATCCAGAGCGGAGGCGGCCGCGCCGCAGAGAGATGAGCGCGCTCCTCTCGCCTTTCGACTCGCTGATCTGGCACCGCCCTCGTGCCAGCCGTCTCTTCGGCTTCGACTATCGGCTCGAGATCTACACGCCTTCGCACAAGCGCGTTTATGGCTACTACGTGCTCCCGTATCTGCTCGACGATGCGCTCGTCGCACGCGTCGACATGAAGGCCGATCGCGCCGCGGCGAACCTCCTGGTACACGCCGTCCATTTCGAAGATGGCGTCGCGCGAGATGAGGTCATGCCGCGCCTCGCGGCGGATCTTCAGGCGATGGCGGAGTGGTTGAGCCTAGGGAGCGTCTCGCTTCCATCGTCTATTGATTCTCGCCGATGTCGAGAGCCGCGTGCTCGAGCGCCTCGATAAAGGCGCGCGCAGCGGGCGTGGGCTCACGATCTCGGCGGCGGATCACACTCACCGCGCGCTCGATCGAGAGGTCGCTGATACTGATCACGGCGAGACCCTTCGCCTCCATCTGCGTCAGCGCTGAGATCCACGTGATGCCTAACCCTACTCCGACCGCGGCCCGGGTCGCCTCCGCGCTGCCGATCTCGATCGTGTGTTCGAAGGTGAGACCGGCCTGTCCAAGCGCCGCGCTCACCGCCTCACGCATCCCCGAGCCGAGCTCGCGCAGGATCAGCGTCTCATCTTTCAGCGAGGCGGCGGTCACGGTGCGTCCGGCGAGCGGGTGGTCCGCCGAGACGATGCAGCGCAGTACGTCGCGATAGAATGGCGAGACCAAGAGCTCGGAACGTTGAACGGGCACCTCGATGATCCCCACATCGGCCAACTCGTCGATCACCGCTTCGACGATGTCGCCGCTGTAGCCGATCTGCAGGCTGACGACGAGCGCGGGATGGGTGCGCCGTAGATTCGCAAGCGCGAGTGGGGCGAGGAATGCTCCCGCGGTGAGGCTCGCGCCTACGGTAAGCCGGCCGCCGATCCCGGCGCGGTGGTCGGCTGCGATCTTCGCAGCGTGTTCGCTCTCCGTGCGAATGCGTCGCCCGACGCGTGCCAGCTCCTGCCCAAGCGGCGTTGGGGCGATCGTGCGTCCGTGCTTCGTCACGAGCGGAAGTCCGCATGCCTGCGTCAGCTCCTCGATCTGCTGTGAGATCTCCGGCTGGCTGAGGCCTAGGCGCTCCGCCGCCTTGCTGTAGCTCCCCGTCTCAACCACGTGCGAGAGCGAGATCAGGTGGTTGAGATTGAGCTGGTTCTCCGCCATTACGCGATCTCGAAGAGGACGATCGGGATCGTCAGATAGTGCGACATTGAGAGTTCGTACCCAGCCCGGTCGCCATAGTACCGCGGGCGGCGCCTGCTCGCTGGTTACGTTTCGCGAGACGGTCACGTGCCCTTCGTATGAGGGTCGCAGCATCGCCGTATGGACAGACGCGTCCTCCTCATCGACGGACATCCGGACCCGGCGGGCACGCACCTGGGGAACGATAGGCAGCGCGAAAGAGAGAAGCAAGGCTGTGGTATGATGGGCGGGAGACGCCATGTCAAAGAGCCACATTGCCCGACGCTCATCCGGCCCGAACGTTGCCGAGGTCGCTGCACGTATCGGTGATCCAGGCCGCGCTGCGGTGCTCTTGTCCCTTCTCGACGGTCGCCGGCTCTCGGCGAGCGAGCTTGCGTATCGGGCTGGGATCTCGCCCAGCGGGGCGAGCGCCCACCTCGCGAAGCTTCTCGCGGACGGCTTGCTCGTCGTCGAGCGTTCGGGGCGGCAACGCCTCTACCATGCCGTCGAGGCGCTGGCCGTCATCGCCAAACCAGTGGAGATCGTGGGGCTGACCCAAAAGAGAATCGCATCGGAGCTGCGCAGCGCGCGCACCTGCTACGACCACCTTGCCGGCCGGCTGGGAGTTGGATTGACCGAAGCCCTCGTCGCACGACGCGTGATTCTGCCCGATGGTCCGCGGGAATACCGCGTAACTCGTGCCGGCAATCGTTTTCTCGCGGCGTTCGGCATCGATGTGGCCGAAGCGCGAAAGAAGCATCGCCAGTTCGCCCGCCAGTGCATCGATTGGACTGAGCACCGTCCGCATCTCGCGGGTTCGCTCGGAGCGGCGATCCTCGATGGCCTTTTCGACAGAGCATGGATTCAACGGACTGAGGCGAGCCGCGCGATCCGTATGAGCGCGGCCGGGCGCAAGGCGCTCGCGGAACGCTTCTCTCTCGATCTGTGATCGGGGAGCCGCCTGCTCAGGTTACCGGCGAGGTGCGCGCAGCACAAGCGCGCGCAGCGTCGAGGGTGATCGTCCCGTCGCGCGAGGTGAGAAGTACGCGCGCACCGGCGGCGCGCAGCCTTGTCAGCGCCTGCGGCGACGGAAGGCCGTAAGGGTTGTGAATTCCGACGGAGGCGATGGCGACGCGCGGGCGCACCACCGCCAGAAAGGCGGCGCTCGACGAGTAGCCGCTGCCATGGTGCCCAACCACCAGTACGTCGGCGCGCAGCTCGTCGGCCCGATAGGCGTCGATGAGGGCGCGTTCCTCCTCGCTCTCGGCATCGCCCATGACGAGCGCCGTGCAGCCGGCGGTGCGCACGCGTACGATCAGTGAGTCGTTGTCCACGTCGTCGTGAGTGTCTCGCAACGGCTGCGCGAACGGTGCGAGGATCGTTACCTCGGCGTCGCCCGTGCGCCACGCCGCGCCGGCGCGTAGGTGCGCTATCGGCACGCGCGCGGACTCGGTATCTCGCAGTAATGCGGCGAAGGCACCATGCGAAGGCCAGCCGCCGTCGATGAGGTCATCGACGCGCAGCGCATCCATCACCGCGGAGAAGCCGGCGAAGTGATCCTGGTGCGGGTGAGAGACCACCAGGGCGTCGACGCGGTGGATGCCCGCGCGTACGAGGAAGGGCACGAGCGTGCGCGCTCCCTGCTGCGCCGGCGCGCCGTCCACCATCGTGGCGTGGCCGCGCGAGAGCACGACGATCGCCTGCCCCTGCCCCACATCGAGCGCGACGATGTGCGTGCCCGTCTCGCCGAACCGCGGCGGCCACAGGCAGAGGGCAGCGGCCGCAATGACGCAGGCGAGCGCCGCACGCGTACCCCGTAGGCCCAGCCAGAGAGCAGCCCCGTCGTACGCGGCGATCGCCCACCAGGGCGGCGGCGTGGCCACGAGGTGGGCATACGGCAGGGCGGAGATCGCCCGCACGGCGCCGAGGATCCAGCCGCACGCCAGCGCCGCGAGCGGTGCAAAGAGCGGGTTCGCCAGCGTCAGCATTCCGAAGCCCAAGGCCGGTGCGACCATCGGTACCACCAGTGCGTTGGCCAGCGGAGCATACGGCGCGAGTTGCAGGAAAAATGCGGCTTGCAGCGGCCAGACGCCGATCTGCGTTGCCAGCGTCAAGGAGATCCCTTCGCGCAGCAGGTGCGGCAGCTGCAGACGTTCGAGCCTGCGCGCGATCGGCGACGCGAAGAGAGCGATTGCGCCGACGCACGAGAACGAGAGCAGGAACGAGGCGCCGCCCACGCTCCATGGCTCCCAGAGCGTCACCGCGATGGCCGCCACGGCGATCGCCTCCGGACCCAGCGCGGCGCGTCCACTGGCGCGCGCGATCAGCGCGCACGCGGACATGATGCCTGCGCGTACCGCGGGAAGATGAACGCCGGAGAGCACCACGAAGAGCGCCACGCCGCACAGCGCAAGCAAGGACGCGGCGATACGTCCAGCGCCGAACGCCTCGCACGTCACCAGCAGCAGCGCAGCGAACGCGCCCAAATGCAAGCCGGCGGTGACCAGCACGTGCGTGGTTCCCGTTTCGGAGAAAGCAGTGGCCATGCCGCCGTCGAGCGCGCCCCGCTCGCCTACCAGTGCGCCGTCGAGCAGTGCGGCCGCCGGCTGGGGCAGGACCGCCAGACGCGTACGTGCCCACGCGCGGATGCGAGCCGCAGTCGCTGTCGCACCCCGCCCTTGCTCGCGCGCCACGACGCGCCCGTCGAGCAGCGCCGTGATGCCCCGCGTCCGCATCCGCGCCGAGCGAAGCAAGCGTCCGCGTACCGTGACGCGTTCGGCCGCTCGCACCTCGCCGCGCGCTCGCACTTCCAAGGTGCCGTACGCGGTTCGCGCAAGCGTGAACGTTGTGTGCTCGCCCTCCGGCGCTTCGACGGCGATGCCGCTTACCGTGACGAGCCCCTGCGGCAGCGTACGCGCCGCGGGATCGCGCCATGCGGTATCGAAGGCGGAAACCGCCAGGGCAATCGCGAGTGCGAAGAGAATCGTTCGCCGGCCGCAGCGGGCGGCGGCCGCCAGGGCGAGGGCGCATCCCAGCGCCCACGGCGGCGGCATCAACGAGCCCGCGATGCACGCAGCGGCGAGGGCTGGTAACCAAAGACGCACAGAGGCCCTCTGCGCGGTGCAAGCCGGCGTCAAGACGACAGGAGCGAATGTTTGCGGATCATCGTCACCGGTGGAGCCGGTTTTATCGGGTCGCACATCGTCGACCGATATATCGTGGAGGGTCACGACGTGGTGGTCGTGGACAACCTCTGGGATCACGGCGGGGGCCGCCGCGAGAACGTCAACGGGCGCGCGAGCTTCGTGCACATGGACATCCGCGACCAAGAGCTCACGCGCGTCTTTCAGGACTTCAAGCCCGAGGTCGTCTCGCACCACGCCGCACAGCACAGCGTGGCGATCTCCTCGCGCGATCCCGTCTTCGACGCTCAGGTCAACGTCGTGGGCCTGCTCAATGTCCTCGTCAATGCCGCGAAAACCGGCACGCGCAAAGTGATCTTCGCCTCCAGCGGGGCCACCTTCGGCACGCCCGACCGCCTGCCGATCGACGAGACGACGCCCCAGCGCCCGGAGTCGCCATACGGCATCACCAAGATGGTCGCCGAGCACTACCTGCGCTTCTTCAAAGCGCAACACGGGCTCGACTTCACCGCGCTGCGCTACGGCAACGTTTTCGGCCCGCGCCAGGATCCCAACGGCGAGGCGGGGGTCATCTCCATCTTCATCGGTAAGTTCTTGGCCAAGGAAGGGGTGCGCATCGACTGGGACGGGGAGCAGACGCGCGACTACGTCTACGTGCGCGACGTGGCCGAGGCCAACGTCTTGGCGCTCGACCGGGCGAGCGGCGAATGCCTCTGCATCGGAACCGGGAAGCGCACCAGCGTGAACCAGATCTATCTCTCACTGGCGAACATCACGGGCTTCCAGGCACCGATCACCCATGCGCCCCAGCGCCCCGGCGACGCCCGCGACGCTCAGTTCAACGCGGCGCGCGCGCGCGACATCCTTGGCTGGACGCCGCAGACCAAACTGCTGGACGGGATGCGGGAGACGGTGGAGTATTTCCGCAAGGCATAGTCACCGGCGGCGCGCGTCGATGCGCACGAGCGCAATGCGCGCCGATCTGCGCAGCAAGGTGATTCCCCTACGCGTCATCGGCCTAGCCGGCCTCCGTCTCGCTGCGCTCCAACGCGGCGATCTTCGCGATCAGGGCCTTGGCGGTTGCCGCGGAGATGCCGTCGTGGACGAGTTCGCGCGCCCCGAAAGCAACCGCCCCCGCGAGGATTACGCGCCAGCTGCCGTGTACCCGCTCCACGAGTGACTCGCCGTTGATCGTACCGGACGACCAATCGGCGATTGCGTAATTGCCCACCACGGCCACGTGGTCGACGGCGGGAATGAGCTGATGGTGCTGCGCGTCGATCGCGTAGCGAACCACCGCTTTCGCGATCTGATCATCCGTCGCCGGTGCAGCCCGGGCGCGCCCCGCTAGGGCCAACGCCAGCAGCAGGGCCAACAGCAAGGCTCTCATTCCCGCCTGCTTGCCGATGGCGGACGTGTTGGCCTGCGCGTCTCCCATGCAGCCGATCCGTGAAAGGAGCGGTGGTCCCGGCGTCGGGAAGCCTCGCCTATGACGCACGAGGTCTTCAACCAGCCGCCGCCGCTGGTGAACTACGACCTCTTCGGCGAGGATGCGGCGCTCGTCGAGGGCGTCGAGCGCTTCGACGCCGGCTGGGCGCGCGAGACCCTGCACGAGCTGGGCCGCCTCGCGGGCACGGAGGAGGCGATTCGCTGGGGCTGCGAGGCCAATGCCAACGCCCCCGTGTTGCGCACGCACGATCGGTTCGGCCATCGCATCGACGAAGTCGAGTTCCACCCGTCGTGGCACCGGTTGATGGAGACGGCCGTGGCCTACGGCCTCCATGCCTCGCCGTGGCGTGAGCCCGGCCCAGGGGCACATGTGGCGCGCGCCGCCGCCTTCGCGGTGTGGTCGCAAGTGGAATCGGGGCACGGCTGTCCGATCTCCATGACGCACGCCGCCCTCCCCGCGCTGCGGGTTCAGCCCAGCCTGGCGGAGATCTGGGAGCCGCGCTTCACTTCGCTGACCTACGATCCGGACTTGCGCGCGCCGCAAGAGAAGGACGGCGCGCTCTGTGGGATGGCGATGACGGAGAAGCAAGGCGGCTCCGACGTGCGCGCCAACACGACCAAGGCGCAGCCGGCGGCGCGCGGTGGCCCCGGCGCGGAGTACCGCCTCACCGGCCACAAGTGGTTCTGCTCGGCGCCCATGTGCGACGCGTTTCTGGTGTTGGCGCAGGCCCCGGGCGGGCTCTCGTGCTTTCTGTTGCCGCGCGTTCTCCCCGACGGAACGCATAACGCCTTTCTCATCCAGCGGCTCAAGGAGAAGCTGGGTAACCGTTCTAACGCCTCGAGCGAAGTGGAGTTCGAGGGTGCCGCGGCCTGGCTGATCGGCGAGGAGGGGCGCGGCGTCCAGACGATCATAGAGATGGTCAATCACACGCGCCTAGACTGCATCATCGGCAGCGCGGCGCTGATGCGTCAAGCGGTGGCGCAGGCGGCGCACCACGCCGCCCATCGCTCGGCGTTCGGCAAGCGCCTGATCGAGCAGCCGCTGATGCGCGACGTATTGGCCGATCTCGCGCTGGAGAGCGAGGCTGCGACGTGGCTGATGCTGCGGCTTGCCGCCTCCTGCGACCGCGCGGCCAACGACGCGCGTGAGGCGGCGTTCAAGCGCGTCGCCACGGCGGTTGGCAAGTTCTGGATCTGTAAGCGCGCGCCTGCGCACGTCTACGAAGCTCTGGAGTGTTTGGGCGGCAACGGTTATGTGGAGGAGTCGATTCTCCCGCGCCTCTATCGCGAGGCTCCCGTCAACGCCGTCTGGGAAGGCTCGGGAAACGTCATCGCGCTCGACGTCCTGCGCGCACTGAACAAGGAGCCGGAGACGCTGGCCGCATTCTCCGCGGAGCTCCGCGAGGCCGCCGGCGCCAACGGATGCCTCGATGCGGCGATCGCGCGCCTCGAGCACGAGTTGGTCGAACGCCACGACATGGAGACGCGCGCGCGGCGGATCATCGAGCAGATGGCGCTGACGCTCCAAGCGTCGTTGCTGGTGCGCCACGCGCCGGCGGCGGTCGCCGATGCCTTCTGCGCCAGCCGCCTGGGCGGCGACTGGGGGCGCACCTTCGGCACGCTGCCGCATGGTTTGGGCTATGAAACGATCCTCGAGCGCGCGCGCCCCCGGGCTAGTTCAGGACACTAGCTCACGACCAAGTTGAGCAGCTTGTCCGGCACGTAGATACGCTTGCGGACCGACTTGCCGTTGATCTGCGTCTGCACGGTCGACTCTTGGAGCGCCAGTGCCGCAACCGTGTCCTCATCGGTCTGTGGAGCCACCTGGAGGCGCGCACGCACCTTTCCGTTGACCTGTACTACCACCGTGACTTCGTCGAGCGCCAGCACGTCGGTGCAGGGCTGCGGGAAAGTCCGCAGGTGGATGCTCTCCTCGTCGCCCATGCGCTGCCATAACTCCTCGGCGATGTGCGGCGCGAAGGGTGCCAGAACCAGCATCGTGCCGCGCAGTACCTGCAGGTAGACGACGTTCTCCGCGCCGCCGGGCGTGCGCGAGAGATCGGTGAGCGCGTTGAGCACTTCGTCGAGTCTGGCGACGGTGGTGTTGAAATGGAAGCGCCGTGAGTTCGTTTCGTCCAGCGCGTTCTTGAAGGCCACGTGGAGCGTGCGCAGCAGTGCCTTCTCCTCGGGCGTCGTGGCGCTCGGGACGAGATCGACGGGCAGCTCGCGTATGCGCGGCGCCGCCGCGTCGGCCAAGCGCCAGAGACGGTTCAGGAAGCGCACGCGTCCTTGGATACCCGTGTCCGTCCAGTCGGTGACGTCCTCGGGCGGCCCCGCGGCGAGCAGGAAGAGGCGCATCGCGTCGACGCCGTGCTTCTCTACCGTGGCGTCGATGCCCACCACGTTGCCGCGGCTTTTCGACATCTTCTCGCCGCCGTAGATCAACGTGCCCTGATTGAACAAGCGCGTGAAGGGTTCGTTGCCGTCCACCAGGCCCAAGTCGCGGCAGACGCGGTAGAAGAAGCGCGCATACAGCAAGTGGAGAACGGCATGCTCGGCGCCGCCGATATACTGGTCCACCGGCATCCAGTGCTTGGCCAGCGCCGCCGAGAACGGCTCATTGGCGTTGTGCGGATCGAGATAGCGCAAGTAGTACCACGACGAGTCCATGAATGTGTCCATGGTGTCGCTCTCGCGGCGCGCCGGCTTTCCGCAGACGGGGCAGGTCGTGCGCACGAAGGCCTCGTCCCGCGCCAGTGGTGAGCCTTCGCCGGTAATCGGGATGTTGATGGGCAGCACCACGGGCAACTGATCGTACGGCACAGGCTGCTCGCCGTGCTCCTCGCAGTAGACGATGGGGATCGGCGTTCCCCAGTAGCGCTGGCGAGAGAGCAGCCAATCGCGGAAGCGATAGTTGACCGTTCGCTCGCCGATGCCCATCTGCGTCAGGCGATCGCCGATGGCGCGCAGCCCGCGCTTTGAGGACATGCCCGTGAAGTCGCCGCTGGCGATCATCCGCCCCTCGCCCACGTAGGCTTCGTGCAGAGTCTCGGCCTCCGTCTTGCCGGGCGGCATGATCACTTGGGCCACGGGGAGCCCGTGCTTGTGCGCGAACTCGAAGTCGCGCTCGTCGTGTGCGGGAACGCCCATGACGGCCCCCGTGCCATACTCCGCCAGCACGTAGTTGGTGACCCAGATCGGCACGCGCTCGTGGGAGAGCGGGTTTACGGCGTAGATCCCGGTGAAGACGCCGTCTTTCTCCATGAGCGAGGTACGCTCGAGCTCGCTCTTGTTCTTGACGCCTTCGATAAAGCGCTCGATCTCGCTGCGCCGCTTGCTTACCTCGAGGAGTCTGGCCACCAGAGGGTGCTCGGCGGCGATGGCCAGGAACGTGACGCCGAACGTCGTGTCGGGGCGCGTGGTGAAGACGCGGATGCGCTCCTCCAGGCGCTCCACCTCGAAGGAGAACGTAACGCCCTCGCTGCGCCCGATCCAGTTGCGCTGCATGGTCTTGATGCGCTCGGGCCAGCCGGGGAGATCGTCGAGGCCGGCCAGCAGCTCGTCGGCATAGGCGGTGATCTTCAAGAACCACTGCGAGAGGTTGCGGCGCTCCACTTGGCTGCCGCACCGCCAACAGACGCCGCCTTCGGCCTGCTCGTTGGCCAGCACCGTCTGGTCCTTGGGGCACCAGTTGACGGGCGCCTCGCGCTTGTAGGCCAGACCCCGCTCGTACATCTTGAGAAAGAACCACTGGTTCCAGCGATAGTACTCGGGCTCGCAGGTCGCGATCTCGCGCGACCAGTCGTACGATGTGCCCAACAGCCGGAGCTGGCGCTGCATGTTGGCGATGTTCTGGTGCGTCCAGTGGGAGGGATCGATGCCGCGCTGGATGGCGGCGTTCTCCGCGGGGAGCCCGAAGGCGTCCCAGCCCATCGGGTGAACCACGTTGTAGCCTTGCATGCGCATCATGCGCGCCACGGCGTCGCCCAGCGTGTAGTTCTTGGCATGGCCGACGTGCAGATCGCCTGAGGGATACGGCAGCATCTCGAGCGTGTAGTACGTGGGCTTCGGCGAGTCGTCGGGGGCGCGATAGAGCGCGCGCTCCTCCCAGCGCCTCTGCCAATGGCGCTCGATCGATGCGTGGTCGTACGTCTGGGACGGGGTCGTCTCGGTCATAGCGAGCCCGTTTCGCCTCCGACGCCCCGAGTGCTTGCCGATCGCCGCAACCTGCGCAGAGGAGAGGCGTATGCGCTCTCTTGCCCCCGTGCTCCGCGTCGCCGGCGTGCTCCTCATTCTCCCCGTCATCCTCCTGGCGGCGCGCTTCGGCCTGGCCTGGCCGCCCGCGCCGCAGACGAGGGTCCGCCTCGCATCACCGGCGCGTCCGCTGGAGCATCGCAGCGCGGTGCCTGTCGCAGTGGCCGTCGTCTACGTGGCCGGTGCGGTGGCGCGGCCGGGGCTGATTACCCTACCGGCCGGGTCGCGCGTCGCCGCCGCCGTCGCCCGGGCCAGGCCGCGCCCGGAGGGCGACCTCGTGGCCGTCAACCTCGCGGCGCGCGTCGAGGACGGAGAGGAGATCGTCGTGCCGGTGCACGGTGCGCAAGCCGCCGTCCCACGCCCCGCTAAGCGCGGGCGGCGGGCCCCCGGCAGGAGCAGCCAGCGCCGCAGCGTCCCGCCTTCAGAACCCGTCTCGCTCAACCGCGCCGACGCCCGCGCGCTGGCCACGGTGCCTGGGATCGATGCGCGGGTGGCTGGCCGCATTATTGCCTATCGTGAAACCTATGGCCCCTTCGCGGCCGTCGACGACCTGCTCGACGTAGCCGGGATCACCGAGGGCTCGCTCGCGCGCGCGGCACCATACCTGCAACCGTGACGCGTTTTGCAAAATGTCTCGTAGAGATACTCCGAGAAACCCGCTCGCATGGTTACCTCCACGAGCATTGCGGCGGGGGCGGAGACGCGCTCCCTACCGGAGTTGCTGTTACCTGCGTTGCGCGCCGACGTCCCCGAGTTGCTCTGTGAGCGCGTCTCTCGGGGTGGCCCCTTCCGCAAGGTAGGCTCGGGAGAGGTGCTGCGGCGCGTCCAGCACATCGCGCTGGGGCTGCGCGAGCTGGGCCTGCAGCCAGGGGACCGCGTCGCGCTGCTCTCGACCAACTGCATCGACTGGATCGTCGCCGACTTGGGCGTGCAGTTCGCCGGCATGGTCACGGTGCCGATCTTCGCCACCCAGGCGGCCGATCAGGTCGCGTATATCATCCGGCATGCCGGGGCGCGCGCGCTCTTCCTGCACGACGAGGCTCAACGCGCGAATCTGCTCGCAGCGGGTGCCGAACTTCCGCCAACCTATGTTTTCGGCGGAAACGGCGCGGAAGGCATCGCCGCGCTCGAGGCGCGCGGGGAGCAACGTGCTGACGCCAACCCCGGCGAACTGCTCCACCTAGGCGAGGGCATCTCCGGCGATGCGCTCTGCACGCTGATCTATACGTCGGGGACCACGGGCGATCCCAAGGGGGTGATGCTCACACACAGCAACTTCACCAGCAACGTGGTCGATGCGTTCAACGCGGGGATGAGCGGCATGCAGGCGCAGGACGTGGTGCTCTCGGTGCTGCCGGTCGCGCACATCTACGAGCGCATGATCACCTATGGCTACCTCTACATTCAGTGTTCGGTCTATGTCTGCCACAGCCCCGATGAGCTTATCGACGATCTGCGGGACGTCCATCCGACGGTGATGACGGCCGTGCCGCGCCTCTTCGAGCGCATGCTTTCGGGGATCGTCGGCAAGGCCCGCGAGGAAGGTGGCCTCAAGGCGCGCCTGGTGCCGTGGGCGCTGGCCGTGGGTTGCGCGTACGCCCGCGCCACTCTGGTGGAGCATCGCCGGCCACCGCTGGGGCTGGCCTTGGCGCACGCCGTTGCACGGGCTCTCGTGTTGAAGAGGATTCCCCCGCTGATGGGGCTCGATCGCCTGCACTTCTTCGTCTCGGGGAGCGCTCCGCTGCACCTCGATACGGCGCTCACCTTTGCAGGACTGGGTCTGACGATCTTGCAGGGGTACGGCCTCACGGAGACCTCGCCCGTGGTCTCCGTCAACCCGCTCTCGGAGAATCGCCTCGGCAGCGTGGGGCGAGTGATCCCGCACGTCGAGGTCAAGATTGCGGAGGACGGCGAGATCCTCGTGCGCGGCGCGAACGTGATGAGCGGCTATTACTTGAACGATGCGGCGAACGCCGCCGCCTTCGCGGACGGCTGGTTCCGCACGGGTGACATCGGCCGCTTCGACGACGACGGCTATCTCTACGTCACGGATCGCAAGAAGGAGCTGCTGAAGACCTCGGGCGGCAAGTACCTCTCGCCCGCACGCATCGAGACGGCACTCAAACGCTCGATCTACATCGCGCAAGTGATGGTGGTCGGCGAGGGGCGTCCCCATCCCGCTGCGTTGATCGCGCCGGACTGGAAGCTGGTGCGGGAGCGCGTCGGAGCCTCGCCGAGTGCGCGCACGGAGGACCTAGCCCTCGATGAGCGCGTCATCCGCCTCTTTGCGCACGAAGTCCACGAGCAGAGCGAGGGGCTCTCGCCCTTCGAGCAAATTCGTCGTTTCACGGTGCTGCCGCGCGATCTGACCGTGGAGGGCGGGGAGCTCTCGCCGACGCTCAAACTCAAGCGGCGCATCATCGAGCACCGCTACGCGGCGCAGATCGAGCACGTTTACGCCGAGGCAGTGCCCACGGAGTAGCCGCTCTCCTGCCGGACGTCGAGTGCTACGTGCAGCGTACGAACGGCGCGCTCGATGGTGGCCAGGGGCTCCGTGCCCGCGGGACCGATCAACTGATCGAGCTCCCGTTCGATGCGCATCGAACGGTCGGCAAGCAGCAGGCGCCCCGTCGGGGTGAGGGCGAGCTGGATCGTGCGGCGGTCGCTAAGATCGCGCTCTCGGGAGACGGCGTCCATCGAGGATAGACGCTCCAGGATTTCGCTCATCGTCGCGCCGCTCACGCGAGCGCGCTGGGCAAGGTCGACGGGGCGCGTCGTCCCTTCTGCGATGTGCTTCATCACGGAGAGTTGAGTCAGCGAGAGGGCCGGCTCGAGGCTCTCGAGGCGGCTGGCGAGGAAGTTCGCCAGCCTAGGGACCAGGGCGGCAAGCGATGAGGAGACGCCTGCCGAGGGGACCATGGTGGGGGACATGATCCTAGCCTAGCGATCGTTGGCCCGACGATGAAATGAGTCCGGTCACAGGCTCTTGACGGACGCGGCGCCCCGGCGGTACTATGCTAAGTAGAGCTATTGATAATTTTATCAGTAGCACCGTCGAACGGGGTGCACCGCATGCCGGCCGTACGCAGGAAGAGAGTCGACTCCGCCGCACGCACCGCGCTCTAGAGTTCGGTGCGCGCTTGCTATTCCGTCCGTCTGCAGAACGCGAGAGAGTGTAGAGATATCATGAGCACCTACCAAGCACCAATACGAGACATGCAGTTCGTCCTGCGCGAGCTCGCAGGCGCCGAGGAGATCGCGAAGCTCCCGGGGTGCGAGGATACCCTCGACGTCCTCGACTCGATCCTCGAAGAGGCGGCTGCATTCGCTACCGGTGTGCTCGACCCGCTCAACGTAAAGTCAGACCGCGAGGGCTGCACGTGGAAAGACGGCGAGGTCACCACTCCCAGCGGGTTCAAGGATGCCTACCGGCAGTTCGCACAGGCGGGCTGGATTGGGCTCCTCGTCCCAGTGGAGTACGGCGGTCAGGGCCTGCCCTCGCTGCTGCATGGGCCCACGCTCGAAATGTGGAACGGCGCCAACGTCGGATTTGCCAACGGCCCGCTGCTGAACCAGGGTGCGATCGAGGCGATCGAGCTGAAGGGTTCGGAGGAGCAGAAGAAGCTCTACATACCCAAGTTGGTCTCCGGCGAGTGGACCGGCACGATGTGCCTTACCGAGCCGCAGGCCGGCTCGGACCTTGCGCAAGTACGCACCAAGGCGGTGCCCGAAGGTGACCACTACCGCATCAGCGGTCAGAAGATCTTCATCACCTTCGGAGAGCACGACATGGCGCAGAACATCGTGCACTTGGTGCTGGCCCGCCTGCCCGATGCCCCCGAGGGCACCAAGGGCATCTCGCTCTTCATCGTGCCCAAGTTTCTGGTGAAGTCGGACGGCTCGCTCGGCGAGCGTAACGACGTCCACTGCGCCGGCATCGAGCACAAGCTCGGTATCAACGGCAATCCCACCTGCACGATGAACTACGGCGAGAAGGAAGGCGCGATCGGCTATCTCGTGGGCGAGCTCAATCGCGGCCTCGAGTACATGTTCATCATGATGAATGCGGCGCGTTTCAGCGTCGGCGTGCAGGGGTTGGCGATCGCCGATCGTGCCTATCAGAGCGCCCTGCAGTACGCCAAGGAGCGCGTCCAGAGCCGCGACGTGGCCGCGCGCTCGCCCAAACCGCAAGAGATCATCAAGCACCCAGACGTGCGACGCATGCTCATGTGGATGAAGTCGCAGCTCGAGGCTATGCGTGCGCTGGCCTACGTTACCGCTATGTCGCTGGACTTCGCGCACAAGCACCCCGACGAGAAGGTGCGTAGAGAGCACAAAGCCTTCGTTGAATTGATGATCCCGGTCGTCAAGGGCTGGTGCACGGAGACGGCGGTGGATCTCTGCTCGACGGCCGTGCAAGTGTTCGGCGGCATGGGCTACATCGAGGAGACGGGCATCGCGCAGCAGTACCGCGATGTGCGCATCACGACGATCTACGAAGGTACGACCGGCATTCAGGCGCTCGACCTGGTGGGGCGCAAGCTGATCCGCGACATGGGCGC
Organism: bacterium; assembly: GCA_004297985.1. Taxonomy (GTDB): domain Bacteria; phylum Vulcanimicrobiota; class Vulcanimicrobiia; order Vulcanimicrobiales; family SCRA01; genus SCRA01. The sequence goes on from SCRA01000080.1 coordinate 23,356, forward strand.
GACGGCCACCGCCGTCATCACGCAGATGAAGAAGTTCACCAAGGGGCTGGAAGCCGAGGAGAACGCTGACGTCAAGGTGATTGCCCAGGCGCTCGCGCGCGGCGTCGATGCGCTGGCCGATGCTTCGCAGTGGATCGGCATGAACGCGATGGGCGATCTGCACAAAGCCTTCGCCTGTTCGGTGCCGTACCTCAAATTGTGGGGCGTGGTGGCCGGAGGCTGGCAGATGGCGCGCGCGGCACAGATTGCGGCGCACAAGATCGCTGCGAACGATCGCGAGGGAGATTTCTACAAAGCCAAGCTTGCCACGGCGCGCTTCTACGCGACCAACGTGCTTAGCCAGGACATCTGGCTGCAACGGCAGATCAAGGAGAGCTCAGCCGACGTGCTGGCGCTCTCGGAGGAGCAGTTCGACCTCGATCGTAAGCCGACGGTGGTGGCGTAAGATGATGATTCACACGCAAGATCGCGACGGCGTGCGCGTCATCACGCACGACAGCCCGCCGGTCAACGCGCTCTCCTTCGCGCTCTCCAAAGAGCTTCTGGAAGCGGTGACGGCCGCTGAGGGCGATCCCGCGATCCGCGCGGTGGTCTTCACGGGCGCCAACCGTATCTTCAGCGCCGGGGCCGACGTCAACGACTTCCGCGGTGATCCCCAGCCTGACGCCAAAACCATCCGCGACGTGATCGCCGCCGTCGAGCGCGGCTCCAAGACCTACGTCGCCGCTATCGACGGTAACGCCATGGGCGGCGGCTTCGAGCTCTCGCTCACCTGCGACTACCGCGTTGCCACGCCGCGCTCCAAAGTCGGTCTGCCGGAGATTCGCCTGGGCTTGATTCCCGGCGCCGGCGGGACGCAGCGCTTGCCGCGTTTGATCGGTGCGCAAGCGGCCTTGGACATGATGCTCAAAGGCAAGACCGTCTCCGCGGACGAGGCCAAGAAGAAGGGCATCCTCGACGAGGTCGCCGAGGGTGACGTGGTGGAGGCGGCGCTGGCGCTGATCGCGCGCGTCGCCGCCAGCGAGCCAAAGCGCCGCGTCTCGCAGCGGAAGGTAGAGATCGGCGGCGGCATCCAAGCCTTCGCGCTCCCGTATGTCGTCGCGCAGGCGCACAAGATGTGCCCGCCCGAGGAGAACGGCGGGTTCGCTGCCCACAAGCTGGTCGATGCCGTGCAGGCCGCGTTCGAGTTGCCGTTTCCCCGCGGCTTGGCTCGCGAGTTCCGCCTCTTCGACGAGCTCGTGCGCTCCGCACCGGCGCAGGCGCTCATGCACCTCTTCTTCGCCGAGCGCGAGCTGGCGAAGGTTCCCGGACTGCCGGCCGCGGAGCCGCTGGCCATCAAGAAGGCGGGCGTCATCGGCGCAGGTACGATGGGCGCCGGTATCGCGATCACTTTCGCCAATGCCGGCATCCCAGTGACGGTGATCGAGCCAAAAGACGAGCAGATCGGGAAGGCCAAGCAGATGGTCTTCGGCATGTTCATGCATCAGGTGAAGCGCGGCCGCCTGACACAGGAAGAGGCCTGGAAGCTGGGTCAGTCGATCGTCTTCACCGACGACTACGCCGAGTTGAGTGACGCCGACCTTGTGGTCGAGGCGGTCTTCGAGAGCATGGACGTCAAGCGGCAGGTCTTCCAGAAGCTCGACCAGGTGACCAAGCCCGAGACGGTTCTCGCCTCGAACACCTCAACGCTGGACATCGACGCGATGGCGTCGCAAACCACGCGTCCCGAGAAGGTGCTCGGTCTCCACTTCTTCGCCCCGGCCAACATCATGCAGCTGCTCGAGATCGTGCGCGGCTCGCGGACCTCACCGCAGACGCTCGCGACAGCCTTCAAGTTGGCCAAGGATCTGCGCAAGAGCGGCGTGCTCTCCGCCAATGCCTTCGGTTTCATCGGCAACCGCATGCTCTTCGACTACGCGCGCGAGGTCGTCTCGCTGGCCGAAGAGGGCGTGCCGCCGCATCGCGTGGACGCGGTGCTGAAGGGCTTCGGCATGGCGATGGGGCCGTTCGCGATGTTCGATCTGAGCGGCGTGGACGTCTTCTGGCACATCCAGCAGGCTCGCCCGGAGATGGGCTCCGCGCGTACCAAGATCGTCGACCGGATGTACGAGCTCAAGCGGCTCGGCCAGAAGACGGGCGCAGGCTTCTACACCTACGAGAAGGGCAGCCGTGACCCGATTCCCGATCCCGAGATCGAGCGGCTCTTCGCGGAGGAGGCCGCTAGAGCGGGTATCGCGCGGCGTACCGGCGTCACGGACGACGAGATCGTCAAGCGTGCCATCTACGCGCTGATCAACGCGGGCGCGAACTTGCTCAAAGATGGCGTCGCGCTGCGTCCCGGCGATATCGACATCGTCTACATCTACGGCTACGGCTTCCCGCCGCACCATGGCGGCCCGATGTGGTATGCCGACGAGATCGGCGTGGCCCAGGTCTACGCCGACGTCATGAGCTTTCGCGAGCGCTTGGGCGCGCAGTGGGAGCCTTCGCCGCTGCTCGCCGAGATCGCGCGGAGCGGCAAGAAGTTCGCTGGCTATACGAAGGAGTTGACACATGCGTGAGGCGGTGATCGTCTCGGCGGCGCGCACGCCGATCGGCAAGGCCTTTCGCGGCGCGTACAATCAGACCCACGGCGCAACTCTGGCCGGTCACGTGGTGAAGCACGCAATCGAGCGTGCGAAGGTGGATCCCGCCGAAGTCGAGGACGTGGTGATGGGCGTCGGCCTTCCCGAAGGCGCCACCGGCAACAATCTCGGCCGCGTCGCCGCCTTGCGCGCAGGCCTGCCTGTATCGGTTCCGGGCACCACGGTCAGTCGCTACTGCGCCTCTGGCTTGCAGGCCATCTCCGTCGCCGCGCAGCGCGTTGTGGTGGACGGCGCCGGAGTTGTGGTCGCGGGCGGGTGCGAGTCGATCAGCATGGTGCAGAACGGCATGAACACGCACGACTTCACCGAGGAGTGGATCTTGCGCCACGTGCCGGACACCTACACGCCGATGCTCTACACGGCCGACTTCGTAGCCAAGAAGTACGAGATCTCGCGCGAGCGCCAGGACGAGTACGCGCTGCAGAGCCAGCAGCGCACCGCCGCCGCCCAGGCCGCTCACAAGTTCGACGACGAGATCGTTCCTCTGAGCACCTGGAAGTTCATCGAGAGCAAGGAGACCGGCGAGGCCCGCGAGGAGCAGGTCACGTTGAAGGCCGATGAGGGCAATCGTCCCGATACGACGCTCCAGGGCCTCTCCTCACTCAAAGGCGTGACCGATCCTGCCTCGACGATTACCGCCGGCAACTCTTCGCAACTCTCCGACGGCGCCGCGGCGGTCGTGGTGATGGACGCGCGGCTTGCGCAGCAGCGAAACCTCGAGCCGCTGGGCTTCTATCGCGGCATGGTGGTCGTGGGCTGCGAGCCGGGCGAGATGGGCATCGGTCCCGTCTTTGCCGTTCCGGCGCTCCTCAAGCGCCACAACCTCACCGTCGGCGACATCGGCTTGTGGGAGCTCAACGAGGCCTTCGCGGTTCAAACTGTGTATTGCCGCGACACGCTGGGGATCTCCAACGAGATTTTCAACGTCGACGGGGGAGCCGTCTCGATCGGCCATCCTTACGGCATGAGCGGAGCGCGCATGGTCATGCACGCGTTGATCGAGGGCAAACGGCGGAAGGTCAAGCACGTGGTTGTCACCATGTGCATCGGCGGCGGCATGGGCGCCGCGGGATTGTTCGAAGTCGCCTGAAGGCGATGCCAGACGAAGAGGGAGAATGCATGCCGACCGTACGCACGCGCGAAGGCAAGCTCACGCGGATCTCCGCCGCCGAGGTTTTGCGCGGCCCGATCAAGAGCAAGACCGTCTTTCCTGCCCTGCTGCTGCATATGCTCTCGCAGGCTCCCGATCACGGCTACGGCTTGATGCAGCGCATCGAGCGGCTCACCGGCGATCTGTTGCCGGTCAACACCAACACGATCTACCCATTGCTGCGCCGCCTCGAGGAACGGGGCTTCGTCAAAGGCAGTTGGGATCATCCCAGCAAGCGCGCGCGCCGCATCTACGAGATCACCGGAAGCGGCCGCGAGCGCCTGGCCTTGATCAAGGGCAACATGCTCCCGTATCTGGATATGATTCTCGGTGCGGTCGTCAAGCTGAAGAGCGAGCTCTACGGCGAGGCCTCGGTGCAGGCGCCCGCCAAGCCTGTGCCGGCGGCGCCTGCACGCGCTACGCTGCTAACCCGCTGAGGTATCGCCGACGTTGACGTTCGAAAATGTGCTCCTCGCGACCGAGGCCGGCGTTGCGACCATGACGGTCAACACGCCGCCGACGAATACGCTCTCCGCGAAGACCGTCGGCGAGCTGAGCCGTGCCTTCGAAGCGATCGAGCGCGATGACGGTGTGCATGCCGTTGTCGTCACCGGAGCCGGAGACCATGTGTTTGTCGGCGGCGCGGACGTCAACGAGTTCACACGGATCACCTCGCCCGAAGATGCCCGCGCCAAGATGCGCAGCGGAGCCGACCTCTTCCGTCGCATCGAGCTCTTCCCCAAGCCGGTGATCGCGGCGATCAACGGGGTCTGCGCCGGCGGCGGCTGCGAGTTCGCGCTCGCCTGCGATCTGCGCATCATGGCGGAGCCGGCGACGATTGGTCAACCGGAGATCAATCTCGGCATCATTCCCGGTTGGGGCGGAACGCAGCGCCTGCCTCGACTGGTGGGGCCCGGCAACGCGCTCATGCTGATGATGTCGGGGGAGACGATCTCTGCGGCGCAAGCCGCGCGCATCGGCTTGGTCAATGAAGTCGTGCCCGCTGGCAGGGCGCGGGCCAGGGCCATGGAGATCGCGCGTACGTTAGCGGCACGGGCGCCGCTGGCGCTAGCCGCCATCAAGCGCGCCGTGGCCACAGGTCTCGGCGAAGGCTACGAAGCGGGCATCGTGTGCGAGCAGGACGAGATGGCAGGCCTCTTTGCGAGCGCCGATACACGGGAAGGCATCGCGGCGTTTCTCGGCAAGCGGCGCCCCGTCTTCCGGGGCGTTTAGATGAACGTGTGATCTATTGCACAATTCTTTACTTGGCCTTGACAGGAAGGGATAGTAGTTTCCCGCCATCCGCAGAACGAGACAGAAGAGTCGCCGGTGACTCGAGCGCGACAGCCCTTCCCCCCACGCTCAGCCTCGGCATCCTACGGGATCGCCACATACGCGACACGGCCATCAGGAATGGGCGGCAATAGGGGAAGCCACGATGCTCTGCGCACATAAGTTCGGCCAGCTCCAGGAGAGATCCACACCGTTGGCGGGCACCATCTTCGGTTCCGCCGGTCTCGACGTGCATTGTTCCGTGCACCTCCCGGAGAGCGGTGCGCTCGTCAGCATCGCCATCAGCGCCTTTACCAGCGTAGCCGAGCGCGGTGAGCTGCTGGGCATCGATCTCTCTACCGCGCTGCTGATCTTGCCCAGCAACTTCGAGTCGGCGAATTCGCGCTCGGAACTCGCGCAGGACAGCTCGACGTCATGGCTGAGCGACGAGCTCACCGAGGCGCGCATCCCGCACACCGTCCTGGTCCCGGATCGTGAGGCGCGGCGCCGCCCGGTGAACCAGGCCGATCATTTCCGCAGCCGAATGGCGGGGACGGCGGAGTTGCCGTTGATCTGCGCGACGCCGCGCTTCGTGCTGCAGACGTTCGACATGTTCTCGCTGGTCGTCGAGCGGTTGTTCAAGGCCGCTCAGATGGCCCGAGGCAACGCCGCCGACGCAGCGCACGCTGACCTCGTCATCGGCCCCTGCAACGGACGCTACGTGCGCGTCTCCTACCAGGGGCCGACGACCGCGGCAGAGCCCGTGGCCGCGACAATTCGCAAGCTGCTCCAGGAGCAGGAGTAGCGGAGGCTACCAGCCCCCGCCGCCGGAGTCGCCTCCGCCCCAACCGCCGCCGGCGTCACCGCCGCCCCAGCCGCCGCCGGGATCGCCGCCGCCCCAACCGCCTCCCGGGTCACCCCAACTTCCACCCGAGGCGCCTCCCATATCGGGCTGACCCGCGTCCGGCTGGTAGGCGCCGGAGTCTGTATTTCCGGCACCCGGCTCGCCGAAGGTGCCTGCGGTGCCGATCGTGCCTTGATTGTGCTGGCCGAAGAGCTCGTTGCCCAGAAACGCGCCGCCCAGCCCGCCCAGGAGGCCGCTCCAGAAGCCGCCGCCGCCCCAGCCCATGCCGGATCCGTAACCGGGGCCGCCTCCTCCGTGAGCTCCGTAGCCGGGGCCGGAACCTGGATTAGCATAGCCGCCGGCGCTGCGCAGCACGGAGCGCACGACCCAGAAGATCGCGATGATGATGAGGATCCACCAAAGGAATCCCACGTGCAGGCCTCCCTGTGTTCCCGTGTTTGCCGCTGGTACGCTAGGCGCACCGTAGGGGGCGGAGCGCGCCCCCGATCCCGACGCGGGATGGCTGCGATAGGTATCCAGAATGAGGTTGATCGCGCTGGTCGCGCCGCCGTCGAAGTCACCCTGGCGAAACGAGGCGTTCATGGCATCGCGAACGTGCGCGATCGCCCCAGGCGGAAAGATACCGTGTGCGGCGCGGTCGCCCACGATGTAGTCGCTGTGCTCCGCCTTGGCGATGAAGATCAGAACGCCGTTCACGCTTTGCTGGGCGAACGTGCTCTCGGCCGCCGCGGAGAGGGCGGTGCCGTTTAACGACGGAACCGTCACCACCACCACCTCCTTGCCGGTGGCGGCGGAGAAGTTGCCGATCTCCGCGTTGAGGCTCGAGACCGTGGCGCTCGAGAAGATCCCGGCTCCGTCCTGCACGTAGGACGCTCGTGCAAGCGCCGGCGCTGCTAGACCAGCCAGCAGCATTGCGCACACGGCGGCCAGCGCTGCGATTCGTTTCATGAGTTCCTCCATCAGCCCGCAATACTCAGGCCGTACTGGAAAAGTTTCCCAGGGCTGTTAGCGGCCTATCGAGGTGCCGATGACCACGATGCCGCCCACGATGCTCAGCGAGAAGAGGATGATGATCGCCCAGATCACGATGCGCTGGAGATCGATGCGGCGATGCCGCTTACTGGGCTTGGCAACCCCTTTTGGTTGCGTGCTCATCGGGCTGCCTCGCTGCGATCGGCCGCCGTTGCCGCGCCCCAGAGGCGCTCGAGGTTATAGAACGTGCGCTGCTCAGGGGTGAAGACGTGGGCGACTACCGCCCCCAAGTCGACGAGGATCCATCCTCCGTCTGTGTAGCCCTCCACGCGATGGACTCTCATCCCCTCGCTCTCGGCGGCCTCGACGATCGCGTCGGCGATCGCGCGCGTCTGAATCTTCGAGCGCCCGGTTGCCAGGACGAAGGCATCGGCGATGATCGTGCGCCCCTCCAAGTCTATGGTGGCCACGTCCTCGGCCTTCTTGTCCAACGCGGCATTGCTCACGATAGCGGCGAGCGGGGTTTCAGGCATGCAGAAGCTCCTCGGGGATGGCGATGCCGTAGGCGCGTGCGCAGGCTAGCGTCTTCGGCGATGGAGTGAGGCCGCGCGCGGCATGGTGCGCCAGGGTGCTTTCCAGCACCGCGCGCATGCCGGCGCCCAGGTCACGTAGCGCCGTTTCGAGCATCGCGGCGCGTCCGTCGTAGGCACGCCACGGCTCGAGGGCGTCGGCGAGGTAGATCACGACGTCGAGCGGGGTCATGTGCGCGTCGCCCAGCGTATGCTTGCGAATCGCATCGAGCACGCCCTCGTCGCGAATGTCGAAACGCTCGCGTGCCAGCTCGGCGCCCAGCGGCGCGTGGATGACCACGGGATAGACCAATGCGAAGGCATCGAGCGTGAGATGGCGGCGACGTGCCTCCGCTACTAAGCGGTCCCTCGACCACAGGCGGGCGAGGTCGTGGAAGAGCCCCGCCAGGCGTGCGCGCCGCGTGTCGAGGCCGTGTGCCATCGCCAAACGCTCCGCGGTGCGCGCGACGCCAATGCTGTGGCGATAGCGCGCCTCTTGTCCGATCTCCTCACGCACACGGCGAGTCGTCGATCTCCACGTTCTCACCGTTCGAGCAGCGCCCCCTTGAGGGCGCGCAGCCGGTTGCGGTAGATCTCGCCCTTGAGGTTGCCGGCCCACATCACGAGCGCATTTTCGTTGTTGTCGCTGTAGTAGCCGCGCCGCGTGGAGACTGCCGTGAAGCCGTACTTCGTGTAGAGGTTCTGTGCGGTGTGGTTGCTCTCGCGAACCTCCAGCGTAATCCACGACGCGCCGCGCTCGATCGCCTCGTCGATCAAGTGCGCTAGGATGCGCTCTCCCAAGCGCCGCCCGCGCATCTCGGGATGGACGGCAATGGTGGTGACGTGGGAGTCCTCCAAGATGACCCAGAGGCCGCCGTACGCCACGACGCGCGGGCCGACGCGTCCTACGTAGTAATGCGCGAGCTTATTGTCCTTGACTTCATTGTAGAAGGCGTTAGGAGGCCAGACCGCGCTGAACGAGAGCTGCTCGATCTGCGTTACCTCCGGGATGTCGGAGACGAGCATCGGCGCGATCTGGAGATCCCCCGGTTGTGGGGCGCCGGGGCGCCCGAGTTCAGCCTTCATCGCGGTACGGTCGTATGCGGCCGTTCGCCGTAGTCTGGTCGGACTCCGTGTGCGCCCTCGTGCAGCGCGGCCGTGGCGGCCACGTGTGCCGCTCGCAGGGCCGGCGGCTCCCCTTGCACCAGGCGCCGAATCGGGACGCCTGCGCGTACGAGCGCGGGGGCCAGCTCGTCGAGAGCGCCCGCAACTGCCAGCTCCGCGCCCGAGGCGCGGCTGCCCACCCACTCGGCGACCTCATCGATCGCACCGCAGAACCTCTCCTCACTGCCGCCCACCAGGCGTAGGCGAACGCAGGCGGCACCGGCCCGGCCGCGCACGGCGACGAGCGCCGGTTCTCCGAGCCCCCGCGGAGCCAACGCGTCGTAGGAGGATACGCCGACCAGCGGGAGGTTGAGTGCGAACGCGAGCGACTTGGCGTAGGCCAGCGCGATGCGCAGGCCCGTGAAGCCGCCCGGGCCGACGGTGACGGCCAGCCGATGAAGGTCGTCCAGAGCGTACCCGGAGGAACGCAGCGCGGCATCGGCCGCCCGCAGGCCCCCTTCTAGGGCATCACGCTGCGCGGCCGCCTCGATCCACGCTTTTCCCGTCTCGCTCTCGAGAACCGCCGCGGTAAACGGCCCGAGCGCGCCATCGATGGCGAGAATCAGCATGCCGCCTCCGCGGACTCCAACAGGTGGGCCGAGCCGGGGCCGGTGGCTCGCAGAACGATCGCGCGGGGCTGGTCACCCATGCCTTCGATGGAGACGGCGAGGTGGTCGGGCGGCAGGAGATCGGGGGCGCGCTCGGGCCACTCCACCAGCACGGCGGCATCGGGGGTGAAGGCCTCATCGAGGCCTAGCTCTTCTAGTTCCGCCTGGCTCTCGATCCGGTAGAGATCCAGATGGTGGAGCGGGGGCTCCTTGCGGTAGCGGTGCCAGAAGACGAAGGTGGGGCTGGCGACCGGATCGCTTCCCAGGGCGCCGCGGACGACGCCGCGGATGATCGTGGTCTTTCCGCTGCCTAGGCCCCCCGCGAAGGCAACGACGTCTCCGGGACGCAGGCTGCGCCCGATGCGCTCGCCGAGTGCGATGGTCTCGCCCGGGGTACTGGTGGTGGTACGGTAGAGCACGTCGCGTCGCGCTTCGCCGCACCAGGCGCGTCGGCCCTCCGCGACGAAAGGAGGGCGGCGTTCCGTACCGGTTCGTGGAGGGTCGTCTACTGCTGCTGAGGGTCAACGATATCGCGCTCGGCTTGATCGTCGGGATCATCTCGGCCTTGATCGGCGCGGGCATCGAGGCGGGGGTGATCTTCACCCGCTTCATGAGCGCGGGACACACGCCGGGGGGCTCACGGCTCGGCTTGATTGCCGTCATCGGCGCCATTATCGGTGCGATCATCGGCTGGGTCTTCGGGGCGATCACCCGCTCGCGCAAGCGCGTGTGACCGAGAGCGAGGTCGCTGCTGCTGCGGCCCAGGCCAAGGCCCGTGTTCGGGAGTCGGCCGATCGCGCGTTGAGCGCTATCGAGGCGGCCGCAGCGCAGAGCGAAGAGGCGATCCGCAGACGGACCTCCACGCCGGCGCAACCTTCGCCACCGCCGCTCGATACGGCCGGATTCGAGATCGAGGGGCTCAGCGAGCCGCTCTTCGACGAGAGCGAGCCGTTTGGTCAGGTTGAGGAATAGTCGTCAACGTTGCGCGAGGCCGCGGCCTCGCGAGCGCGTTCGTTCATGAAGGGTTGACACCACATCAATGGCATCACATAAGATCGTCCCGGTAGCCGTCGAGCAGGAGATGCAGACGTCGTACCTCTCGTACGCGATGTCCGTCATCGTCTCGCGTGCGCTGCCGGATGTGCGCGATGGCCTCAAGCCCGTACAGCGGCGCATCCTCTATGCGATGCACGACATGGCGTACGGCCCGGAGAAGCAGCACCGCAAGAGCGCCGGCGTGGTCGGCGAGGTGCTGAAGAACTTCCACCCTCACGGCGACGCCTCGGTCTACGACGCCCTCGTGCGCATGGCGCAGGACTTCACGCTGCGTTATCCTCTGATCGACGGTCACGGGAACTTCGGTTCCGTCGACGGCGACTCGGCCGCGGCCATGCGCTACACGGAGGTCCGTCTTGCGCGCATCGCCTCCGAGATGCTGGTGGACATCGACAAAGAGACCGTCGACTTCGTTCCTAACTACGACAACCAAGGAACGGAGCCCGCCGTCCTCCCCGCGCGCATTCCGCAGCTCCTGGTCAACGGCTCCTCCGGCATCGCCGTGGGCATGGCCACGAACATCCCGCCGCACAACTTGCGCGAGATCTGCGCGGCGCTCAAGCTGCTGATCGCCAAGCCCAATGCCGACCACGACGAGGTGATCGATCTCGTCAAGGGGCCCGACTTCCCCACACGCGGTGCCGTCCTTGGACAGGAGGCGATCCGCAACGCGTACAGGACGGGGCGCGGCTCGGTCATCATGCGCGGCAAGGCCGAGATCGAGGAGGAGAAAGGCCACTACTCGATCGTCATCACCGAGATCCCCTTCCAAGTCACCAAGACGCGCGTCGTCGAGTCGATCGCGGAAGCCGTGACCGAGAAGCGCATCCAAGGCGTCTCGCGCCTCGACGACGAGTCGAACCGTAAGGGCATGCGCATCGTGCTCGAGCTGGCGCGCAATGCCACGCCGCAAGTCGTCCTCAACCAGCTCTACAAACACACGCCGCTGCAGAGCACTTTCGGCTTCAACATGCTGGCGCTGGTGCCGCACAAGGAAGGGAAGCTGGAACCGGGCGTGGCGGGGGCGTCCACGCCGCTGGAACCGCGCGTCCTCTCGCTCAAGGAGATGCTGCTCCACTACCTGGCGCACCGCGTCGACGTCGTCTATCGCCGCACCGTCTTCGACCTGCGCAAGGCGCGCGAGCGCGCGCACGTGCTCGAGGGCTACCGCATCGCTCTCGACAACATCGACGAGGTGATCAGGCTCGTCCGCGGCAGCGAGACCACGGAGGCTGCGCGCACGGGCCTGATGCAGCGCTTCGCGCTCTCGGAGATCCAGGCCAATGCCATCCTCGACATGCGCCTCCAGCGCCTGGTAGGGCTGGAGCGCGCGAAGATCGAGGAGGAGTACCGCGCGCTCCTCAAGCTCATCGACGAATTGGAGCTGATCCGCCACGGCGGCGCGGTCTTCGAGAACACGGCGCTGATGGCGGTGGTCAAGCGCGAAATCGACGAAGTCGAGAAGAAGTACGGTGACGGGCGCCGCACCCTCGTCCTCCCCGCCGAGGAGGAGATGGTGATGGAGGACCTGATCCCCGACACGGAAGTCGTGGTCACCAGCACCTCCGGCGGATACATCAAGCGCGTCTCGGTGGACACCTTCCGCTCGCAGAACCGCGGCGGACGCGGCGTCGCCGGGATCAATATGAAGAAGGAAGACGTCGTCAAGCACCTGTTCGTCGCGACGACGCATCAGTACGTCCTCTTCTTTACGAACACGGGGCGCGTTTATCGTCTCAAGGCTTACGAAATCCCCGACTCCACGCGCACGGCGCGCGGCACCAACCTCGTCAACCTGTTGACGCTGGGGCCCGGCGAGGCGGTGACGGCGATCTTCCCCATCCGCGACTTCGAGGCCGACCAGTACTTGGTGATGGGGACCAAGCGCGGCGTGATCAAGAAGTCGAAGATCGGCGATTTTGCCAACGTGCGCCGCAACGGTCTGGTCGCCGTCAACCTCGACGAGGGCGACGAACTGTTGGCCGTAGACATCTCCGACGGCAAGAGCGATATCATCATGGCCACCCGCAAGGGCATGGCGGTTCACTTCAGCGAGACCGACGTGCGCTCGATGGGGCGCACGGCGCGCGGCGTCCGGGCGATCACGCTGGGGACGGGCGATACGGTGGCTGCAATGGACGTGGTCGAGGCCGATCGCCAAGAGGTGCTGCTCGTGACCTCGCAGGGCTACGGTAAGCGCACGCCGATCGACGAATATCGCCACACCAGCCGTGGCGGCAAGGGCGTCAAGGCCTTCGCGCGTGCGGAGAAACTGGGCGTGGTGGTCGATCAGATCCTGGTCAACGAGCACGACGAACTGATGCTCATCACCAACGAAGGCACGACGATCCGCATGTTCGTCAACATGATCCGCAAGAGCGGGCGCACCTCACAGGGCGTCATCCTGCAGCGCCTTGGTAAGCACGAAGAGGTGATCGCTATCGCCAACCTCGAGCGCTTGGCCAAGGGCGTGCGCGACATCACGGGCGAGACCGCGGAGTAACTCCCAAAGCAGAAGGGCGCGATCTCTCGCGCCCAACGGCTTCAACGATTCTAGCCCAAGGGAGGAATCCTCCGTGGCCCTATTCTACTACGGCGCGTGCCGCCGCGGAAGTCCCTTCGTGAACTTTTGCATGGCGCGCGCGCTTGCTTGGCAGCAGGGAGGCCCCGTCTAGCTCACAGAACGCTGATCTCACGATGAGAGCGGTGGTGATGGCCGGGGGTGAGGGCACCAGACTTCGTCCGCTCACCTCCACCAGACCCAAGCCTTTGACTCCCGTGGCCAACAAGCCGGTGATGCACCACATCGTCGACCTCTTGCGCACTCATGGGCTGAGGCGCATCATCGCGACGATCCACTACTTGGCAGACGAGATCGAGAGCTACTTCGGCGACGGCGCGGAGTACGGCGTCGAGATGGTCTACGTGGTGGAGGATTCACCGCTAGGCACGGCCGGCGCCGTCAAGCTGGGCGAGGAGCAGCTCCGCGGAGAGCCATTCGTGGTGATCAGCGGCGACGCGCTCACCGATCTCGATCTCACCGCCGTCATCGAACAGCACAAGCGCTGGGGTTCGAAGGCGACGATCGTGCTCCAACGGGTGGAGAATCCGCTGGAGTTCGGCGTGGTCATCACGGATGAGTCGTCACGCATCACGCGCTTCCTCGAGAAGCCGACCTGGAGCGAAGTCTTCTCCGATACGATCAACACCGGCATCTACGTCCTGGAGCCGGAGGTGCTGGGCTACATGGAGCCCGGCCGCGTCTACGACTTTTCCAAAGACATCTTTCCGCGCATGCTTGCGGAGGGCGTGCCGATGTACGGCTTCGTCACCTCCGACTACTGGACGGACATCGGGAACCTGCAGCAGTACCGCCAAGCCAACTATGACGCCTTGGCAGGTAAGGTACGCCTGCAGATTCCCGGCACGCAGATTCGCCCCGGTATCTGGGTGGACGAGGGCAGCGAGATCAGCCCCGCCGCGCGTCTTCACGGTCCACTGGCTATCGGGCGCAACTGCGCCATCGCTGCCGGCGCCGTGATCGAGGAGTACACGGCTATCGGCGACGCGACGATCGTCGAGGAGGATGCCAGCGTTCACCGTGCGATCATCTGGGACGACGTCTACATCGGCAAGGGCGCGAAGCTGACGGCCTGCACCATCTGCGATCGCAACATCATCAAGGAGAACGCCAGCGTCCAAGAAGGTGCGGTGATCGGGCGCGGCTGCTCGATCAATGCCGGCGCCACCATCGCTCCGCAGGTGAAGATCTGGCCCGATAAGGCGGTGGCCGCCGGTGCGATGGTCTCGATGTCGCTGATTTGGGGCATCAAGTGGCCCGGCTCGCTCTTCGGCGGTGACGGCGTGCGGGGTCTGGCCAACATCGAGATCACGCCCGAGTTCGCCATCAAGTTGGGGCAGGCGTTCGGCACGTTTCTCAAGCCGGGCCAGACGGTGATGACCAGCCGCGACACGCACCATGCCTCGCGCCTGGTCAACCGCTGCATCATCTCGGGGCTGCTCGCCGTCGGCGTGAACGTCGCCGATCTGCGTTCCTACCCCATTCCGCTCTCCCGTTACGCGGTGCGGCAGTCGGGCGACGGCGGCGTCCATGTGCGTGTCTCGCCGGACGACCCTAACTCGTTCCTGATCGAGTTCTTCGCGCCCAGCGGCATCAACGTCGACAAGAATGTGGAGCGGAAGATCGAGAACCTCTTCTTTCGCGAGGACTTCCGCCGCACGTCGATGGACGACGTGGGCCTGCTCGACTTCCCGGGGCGCGCGCTCGAGCGCTACGCCAGCGGCTTCACGCAGAGCTTAGCCTCGACGGCGCTCCCAGAGGCGGGCCTCAGAGTGGTGGTCGACTTCGCCTACGGCAGCTCGGCGGCTATTCTTCCGCGCCTGCTGGGGCAGCTAGGCATCGAGATGGTCTCGCTCAACGCGTACTTCGACGATACGAAGGTCCGCACGTTCGTCGATGAGCGCCCGCGCTACATCCAACAGCTCGCGACCATCGTGCGCACGCTCGAGGCCAATGCCGGCATCCTGGTGGACCCGGGCGGAGAGAAGTTGATCGTCGTCGACGACCGCGGCCGCGCCATCCGCGCCAACGAGCTATTGGCGCTCGCCGTACTGCTGGTCGTGCGCGCCAAGCGCGGTGCGCGCGTGGCCGTACCCGTGACGGCGCCCTCCGTCATCGAGCGTATCGCGCGCGAACACGGCGCCACGGTCGTCCGTACCAAGAGCGACCGGCGCACGATGATGGAGCTTGCGCAGGCGGAGGGCGGCGGGCTCGACTTCGTGGGCGGAGCCCGCGAGGGCGTGATCTTTCCCGAATTCCAGCCCGGCTTCGATGCGATCTTCGGCACCGCCAAGCTGATGGAGCTCTTGGCGCGCGAGCAGCGCTCCATCTCACAGCTCCTGGAGGCCGTGCCGGCGTTCCACATGTCGCGGGTGGTGGTGCCTTGCCCCTGGGAGCGCAAGGGGCGGGTCATGCGCACCCTTATCGCGGACCATCCCTCGGGTCAGGTGGAGCTTCTGGACGGCGTCCGCGTGACGGTGGACGGGGGCTGGGTGCTGATGCTCCCGGACCCCTCGGATCCGCAGTTCAATGTCTTTGCGGAGGCGGGGAGCGAGGGTGAGGCCCAGGTTCTGGCCGACCGCTTTGCCGCCCGGATCAGCGAGCTAGCAGCAAGCTAACCTCCAAGCTAGGGATGCAACCGCGGTACCGGGTACCAGGGTTGTGAGCCCCGGCGCGCCTGCGTGCCCAAGCAACCGAAATTTCTAGAGTAAGGACGGAACGAGAAATGAGCGCACTACCCGACGTCGGCACCGCGACTTTCAAGCAGGAGGTGCTGGAGTCGAGCCAGCCGGTGCTGGTGGATTTCTGGGCCCCGTGGTGTGGGCCATGTAAGATGTTGTCTCCGATCGTCGAGAAGGTGGCCGGACACTACGCCGGACGCGTCAAAATGCTCAAGCTGAACACCGACGAGAACCCCAGCCTCGCCGGTGAGTACCAGGTCAGCGGCATACCTTCGTTGATCCTCTACAAGAACGGTGTAGTCGTCGACCGCGTCGTGGGCTACGTCCCCGAGAACGCGATCACTTCGATGATCGATAAACACCTCACCGCCGCGTAGGGACCGCTGCCGCTCTCGTGTCGTCGACCATGCGTGGCCTACCAGCCGTGCATCGCCTACTCGGTGAACCCGCCGTCGCCGCCTATGGAGCTCTCCTAGGCGGCGTCGCCCTCACGCGTCTGGCGCGCGAGGTGCTCGACGCCGAGCGCGCGCGCATCCGCGACGAGGGCGGAGCGCCCGCACCGCATGCAGAGCTGGTCGCCCGCTTGCTCACGCGCTTAGCCGACGAGGAGAGCGCTGGACTCGTGGCCGTGGTCAACGCGGCAGGCGTGCTCGTTCACACGAACCTCGGGCGTGCTCCGTTAGCGGCGGAGGCACTCGAAGAGATCACACGCATCGGCGCCGGTTACTCCAACGTGGAGTTCGACTTGCGTGAAGGCGTGCGCGGCTCACGCTACGAGCGCGTCAACGCGCTGCTGCGTGAGATCACGGGCGCCGAGGACGCCGTGGTGGTGAACAACAACGCCGCCGCCGTGCTCTTGGTGCTCGACACCTTCGCCAAGGGGCGCGAGGTGGTAGTGGCCCGCTCACAGTTGGTGGAGATCGGCGGCGGCTTTCGCATCCCCGACGTCCTGCGCAAGAGCGGCTGCGCGCTCGTGGAGGTCGGTGCCACCAACAAGACCTACCTCGCGGACTACGCCCGCGCGCTGACGCCGGAGACGGCGCTGCTGTTGCGCTGCCACACCTCCAACTACCGCATCGAAGGCTTTACGCATGAGGTCGGGGCAGGTGAGTTGTCCGCGCTAGGGTGTCGCGTCGGCATTCCCGTGGTTGAGGACCTCGGCAGCGGGACGCTGGTTGACCTCACGCGTTACGGGTTGCCGGGCGAGCCCACGGTGCAGCAGGTGGTCGAGGCCGGCGTCGATCTCGTGACGTTCAGCGGTGACAAACTGCTGGGTGGGCCGCAGGCGGGCATCGTGGTGGGGCGGCGTGCGCTGGTTTCGCGGTTGCGCGCCAACCCGCTGCTGCGCGCGCTACGCGTCGACAAACTGACGCTGGCGGCGCTCGCGGCGACGCTGCGCCTCTACGCTCAGCCGGATGCCCTGGAGCGCATCCCTCTCTACCACCTTCTTGCGCGCCCCGTCGAGCGTATCGAAGCCCTGCTCGAGAGCGTGCGCGCGCGCCTAGCGGGGCGCATCGCCGCCGATCTACGCGTGGAGGAGTCGTTGGCGTTCGTTGGCGGCGGCTCGCTTCCCACCACAACGATCCGCTCGCGCGCCCTGGCGGTCCACCCGCACCACGGAGACGCCGAGACGCTGGCGCTTCGCTTGCGCGAGAATCGGCCGGCGATCGTGGGGCGTCTGGAAGGGAACGAAGTGCTGCTCGACGGGCGCGCGCTGCGCGACGATGACGTCGAGGCTGTCCACGACGCGCTCGCACGCATCCTCGGCTAGGAGCCTCTCGGCAAGCAATGCACATCATCGGAACGGCCGGTCACGTCGACCACGGGAAGTCGTCGCTGGTACTCGCACTGACTGGAACCAATCCCGACCGCTGGCTCGAGGAGCAGGTGCGCGGGATGACGCTCGATCTGGGCTTCGCGCGCCTGGACCTCGGCGACGGCGTGGAGGCAGGGATCGTCGACGTTCCCGGTCACGAGCGCTTCCTCCACAACATGCTGGCGGGCGCCGCGGGGATGGAGTTGCTGCTGCTGGTCGTGGCGGCGAACGAAGGGCCACGTCCGCAGACGCGCGAGCACTTGGCGATCGTAAGTTATCTCAACGTGCGCCGCGCGCTGATCGTGCTCACCAAGGCCGATCTCGTCGGTGACGAGGAGTTGGCGCTGGCTGAGGAGGCTGTGCGCGAGGCGGCGCAGGGAACGGTGGCCGAGCACGCGCGCGCCGTCGCTACCTCCAGCGTCAGCGGCCGCGGCCTCGACGAATTGCGCGCGGCCATCCGCGAGGAGCTGCTGGCGCTCCCGCCCCGGCCGCTCGACGCGCCTGCCTACCTGCCCATCGATCGCTCCTTCGCGTTGCAGGGGCACGGCACGATCGTTACCGGCACGCTGATGCAAGGGCGCATGCGCGTCGGCGAGGAGCTGATGCTCCAGCCGGGCGAGCGGCGCGTGCGCGTACGCGGTCTGCACGTCTTCAACCGCGCTTTCGAGGACGTGAGCGCGGGCTCGCGCGTCGCCGTCAACCTCCCGGGCATCGATTATCGAGAGATCCGCCGCGGCATGACGCTGGGAGCTCCGGAGCTTGCGCCGCGCGATACGCTGACCGTGTGCTTTCGCCCGCCGCAAGAAGCGCTCTCGATGCTGCGCCGGCGCACGAAAGTGCGGGCTCATCTCGGGTCGGCGGAGATTCTCGGCACGCTCGTCTTCGAGCACGTGCCCGAACGCGCGGAGGAGGTGGAGGCCACGCTCCATCTGCGCGAACCGGCGCTGGCCTTTCCCGGCTCCACGTTCGTCGTGCGCCGGATGTCACCAAAGGATCTGCTGGGCGGGGGAACGGTGGCCGGCGTCGGCGTGCGCATTCAAGGCGCTGAGGAAGGTGAGGAGTCGCCCGAGGCGGCGGCGCTTGCCGATGCGCTCGCCGCCTCCGGTCGCGCCCCCCTCTCATTGAACGAGCTGGCCGCGCGCGCGAACGTGCGCGCCGAGCGTGCTGCGCGGGAGATTGCTGCGCTGGTCGAGGATGGGCGCGTCCTGGAGCTGGCCAAGCCCCTTGCCTATCTCGACGGGGTTGTCGGAACGCGTCTGCTGGCAGCGGCAAGCGAGACGCTCGCCGCGCGCCACGAGCGCGCGCCATGGGCGCTTGGGCTGCAGGTGCCGGCGCTAGCCCGCGCGATGGCTGTCGAGGAACCGCTCGGCGTGCGGCTCTTGGCTGTCTTCGCCCACGCAGGAAGCCTGGCGCAGCGTGGGGTCTGGTGGTCCCTGCCGTCGTTCACGCCGCAGTTGAGTAAGGAGCAGCAGCGATTCTTCGGTGGGGTGCTGGCGGTCGCTCCGCAGACGCCGCTCGTCCCAGTTGCGCTCGCGCTCGTGCTCGAGCGCATCGCGGCTTCAAAGGTCGAGGGCCTTGCCGATGCGCTGGAGACGCTGTTCGTGGGCGGCGCGCTGGTGAAGGTCAGCGATGAGGTCTATCGCCGCTCACAGATCCAGCAGATTCGTGCGCATCTCGAGGAGATGCTGCGTGCCAAGGGCGAGTTGACGATGGCCGAGTTTCGGAACATCGTCGGGACCTCACGGAAGTACTGCGTTCCCCTGCTCGAGTGGTTCGATGCCACGGGCGTAACGGTGCGCGCCGGCGACGTGCGCCGGCTACGCCAGGCTGTTCGCTGAGAGGCTGCGCACGTCGTTGTCATACACCACGGCATAGACCGTCTCGTCGAGCGTGAACGGCTCGCTCTGCCACGACTCGAGCGGAAGCTCCACAGCGATCGCGATCTCCCCTTCCAAGCGCAGGCGTACGATGCCGCCGCTGCGCGCGATGTCGACGAGGTGCAGGCGCCAGGCGCAGCGCTGGTTGACGGGCTCGCGCGAGAGGCGTACCCGCCAGGGATCGAAGGCGATCCGCTGCGTGACCGTGCCGTCCGCGGCGGGGAGATCGACGAGGTTGACCCCCACGAACTCGGCCACGAAGCGTGTGGCTGGGTAGGCCGCCAGCTCCTCGGCCGTGCCGCACTGCACGATGCGTCCCGCGTCCATCACCGCGATGCGGTCGCCTAAGAAGCGCGCGTCATCGATGTCGTGGCTGACCACGATGGTAGGGATGGTGAGCGAGCGGAGGATACGCCCCAGCTCGCTGCGGACGTAAGCGCGGCTCTGTACGTCGAGCGCCGAGAGCGGCTCGTCCAAGAGCAGGGCGCGCGGCTCGGTGACCAGCGCCCGTGCCAGCGCCACGCGTTGCCGCTCGCCGCCGGAGAGCGTGCGCGTCGGCATGTCGCGAAGGTGGGAGATGCCGAGACGTGCGAGCATCGCCTCCACGCGTTGTGCGCGCTGTACTGAGGAGAGCGCGAAGAGGCCGTAGCCGACGTTGGCAGCCACGTCGAGGTGCGGAAAGAGCGCGTAATTCTGGAAGAGATAGCCGATGCCGCGCTGTTCTGGGGGAACGGAGTACTGCGCCGCATGATCGTGGAGCGTACGTCCTTCGAGTGAGATCCTTCCACCGTCGAGCGGAATCAAGCCCGTCAGGGCGTTGAGCGTCGTCGTCTTGCCGCAGCCCGAGCGCCCCGCGAGCACCAGTACTTCGCAGCCCATGTCGAGCGCCACGTCGATGTCGAAGTCCGGGAGCTGACGGCGGATACGCAGGGAGAGTACGGCGTCGGTCAAGGATCGATCGCCAGGTGCGGATCACCGTCGAGGTAGTTGCTCACGGTGACCTTGCGCTCGCCGCTGAGCAGACGCCAGAGCGGCTCGCCCACTAGGCCGACGCGCCAATCGGAGAGGCCAAGCGTGGCGGTGAAGGCTGCGAAGTCACGGGGAAGCTCGCGGACGACGCGCTCGAGCGAGGAGCGCGGCGTCAACAGCGAAGGCGGGAGATCCTCGCGCGCGGCGATGGCGCCCGCCACCACGCTCATCAGCGTCACCAGCGCCTCGCGCCCTCCGTCGAGCCCGCGTGAGTGCTTGGGCGGCAGACGATCCTCCGGCCAAGCCTCGCCCGCGGCGACGGCCTCGATCAAGCGCGTGCCCAGCGTGCGCTTCGTCTGCTCGCTGATGCGCCGCAGGTTGTCGAGATCGCGCACGCTCTTCGGCCGAAGCGAAGCGATCGCCACCAGAACGTCGTCGGAGGCCACGAAACGTAGCGGGGTGTCGCGCTCGCGCGCGATGCGCTCGCGGAGCTGCGCCAGCTCGGAGAGGATGGCCAGCTCGCGCCGGCCGAGCCGCTGACCGCCGGAGACCTTGAGATAGAGGCGCTCGCCCTCCACGCGGTAACGCGAGGGATTGCTCATGTCGGCGCACTCCGCCGCTGCCCACTCCAAGCGCCCGCGCTCGATCAACATCGCGCGGATGCGCTCGTAGAGCGGAATGAGGTGGACGACGTCGTCGACCAGATACTCGGTCTGCGCCGGCGAGAGCGGGCGCGTGCTCCAGTCGCTCACCGTGTGCGCCTTCTTCAGGCGCACGTGGACCAGTTCGCGCACGGCGTCGGCCAACGAGATCGAGGCGCCGAAGCCGCAGAACGCTGCGGCGATCTGCGTGTCGAAGACGTGCGGAGGGAGGCTATCGAAGCGCTCGAGGAAGATGCGCAGATCGGCCGAGAGCGCGTGGCCGATGATCTGCCGCCCTTCGAGGGCACGAGCCAGCGGCGTAAGGTCCGGTACGGCTAACGGATCCACCAGCGCCACGCCGTCGTCGAACGCGAGTTGAAGAAGCATCAGGCGCGGTATGTACGAATTCTCGCCGTGGAACTCCGTATCCAGCGCCACGCGTTGCGCGCTTTCCACGCGCGCGCACAGCGTAAGGAGAGCGGGGCGGTCCGTTACGGAGATCACGTCCATGGGTGCGTCTTCGCCGCGCGGCGCCGGGCGTCCGCCCCCGCCACGGAAGGGGATCGTCCAGGCGGCGCGTACCCTCGCCGTATCGGCGAGAGGAGCATGGACGAGTTGAAGAACGAGACGCGCATCGGGCGCTTCACCGTAGCGGGGCAGCCCACCGACGAGGAGCTGGAGCACCTGTCTGAGCGAGGCTATGGGCTGGTCGTGAACGTCCGGCCGAGCGAGGAGCTGGAGGAAGCCGAGGAGCCCAAAGTGGTCCATGCGGGATGTGCGTACGAAAACGTGCCGATCACGCGACAGACGATCTCGCGAGAGCACGTGCTGCGGGTGCGCGAGGCGGCCGATCAAGCCTTGGGACTCGACGTCCTCATCCACTGAGCGGGTGGGACACGGGCCGCGGTCGTGGCCGCCATCATCGAGTCGGAGACTGACGGGAGCGGGGTGAGGGGGAGTCTCGCCAAGCTCACTCAGGCCGACTTCGACGTCACCGGAACCCCCTACGAGCGCTTCATCGAGGAGTACTTTACGCACTAAGCGCGTACTACGGGTGCGATGACGGGGCTTGCGCTCGCGCTCTTCACCTTCGTCCTGCACGTTACGACGAGCGGGCGCTACGGCTACTTCCGAGACGAGCTCTACTTCATCGCCTGTGCCCACCATCTGGCGTGGGGCTACGTCGATCAGCCGCCGCTGGTTGCGCTGGCGGCGTGGCTCTCCGGCATCTTCGCGTATCACCTGGTCGCGCTGCGCATCCTTCCGGCGATCGCCGCGGCCGCCACCGTGTGGGTGGCGTGCCGCATCGTGCGGGAGTTGGGCGGCGGACGCTTCGCGGAGCGCCTCGCGGGGATCGGCGTCGCGCTGATGCCCGCCTACCTGCTGCTGGGGAACACGCTGACCACCACGTCGTTCGAGCCGCTCTCGTGGGCGCTCGTGGCGTGGCTGACCGTGCGCATGATCCGCACGGGGGAGCGGCAACTGTGGCTTGCGATCGGCCTCGCCGTTGCCTTCGGTCTCTACGGGAAGTACTCGATGGCGCTGTTGGTGGCGGCGCTGTTGATCGGGCTTGCCGTTACCCGCGAACGACGGCTGCTAGCGACGTGGTGGCTCCCCGCGGGAGTGGTGCTGGCCCTCCTCTTGCTGGCGCCGAATATGCTGTGGCAGGCGCAGCACGAGTGGCCGATGCTGACCGTTCTCCACGGCGACGTGCTCAATCGTCACGCCTTCAACAACGGTCTGGAGCTGGAATACCGGAACGTCGCCGGCAACGCCGTGGCCTTCCTCGTGGAGCAGGCGCTCTTCACCGATCCAATCCTCGTGCCGCTCTGGCTCTATGGTGTGGGGAGCCTGCTCTTCGGGCGCGCATTGCGCCCCTATCGCGCGCTGGCCATTGCCTACATCGTGCTCCTCGCGCTGGCCGTGCTCTTGATGGCGAAGGGCTACTACATCATCGGCATCTACGGCGCGCTCGTCGCCGCCGGTGCCGTTGCCCTCGAGCGCGCTTGGACCTCGCGCACGGCACTGCGCACCGGCGCGCTCGCTACCGTCGTGGCGGTCTCTCTGCCGCTGGTGCCGTTGTCGCTCCCCGTGTTGCCCATCGATCGCCTGATCTCGTACAGCGCGGCGTTGGGACTCACCGGGGGCAACGGTACGCCGCCGCGGCTGATCCAACCGCTCTTCGCCGAGGAGTTCGGCTGGGAGGAACTGGCGGCGCAGGTGGCGCGCGTCTACCGGTCGCTGCCGCCGGAAGTGCGCGCGCACACGGGGCTCTTCGCCGATACCTACGGCGATGCGGGTGCGCTGGCGTTCTACGGCCCACGCTACGGCCTGCCGCCGGTCATCAGCGGACAGAACACGTTCTACCTCTGGGGGACCAACAGCTATAGCGGTCAGACGATGATCGCCGTCGGCGCGATGCAGGTGGAGATCCTCAAGAGCGCGTTCGAGGACGTGCGCCTGGTGGCGACCTACGGAAACTCCTACAAGTGGGTGGTGGAGGGGCCGGCGCCGATCTATCTCTGCACGCATCCGCGCGCCCCGCTCTCGCAGCTCTGGCCGCGCTTCAAGTGGTACGGCGCATGATCAGATCACGTTGATCTCGACGATCGGCTCGCGGCGGAGTACGCGCTCGAACGAGAGTGCCGTCAGGTCAAGCGTGCGGTACGCACCATGGACGATCAGCTCGGTGATGCCGCGACCGACGGCCGGCGAGTGCTGCAGCCCATGGCCGCTGAAGCCGTTGGCGAAGTAGGCGTTCGTCAGGGTGGGATGGGCTCCCACGATGCCGTTGTGGTCGAAGACGTTGTACTCGTAGTAGCCCGCCCACGAGTTGCGTAGCTTGACACGCTCGAAGAGCGGGACGCGTTGCGCGAGCGCCGGCCAGATGATCTCCTCGAAGGTGGCGCGCCCCGCCTCCAGCGGCAGGTCGTCGGGATCGCTCTCCTCCGGCGGCGAGATGCCGGCGATGAACCCTTCGCCGTCCGGGCGGAAGTAGACGCCGCTGGTATCGATCACCAGCGGACAGCGCGCGAGGCTACCCGGTGCCGTGAAGACGTAGACGCAGCGGCGGCGCGCGCGCACGGGGAGATCGACGTTCAGCATCGCTCCAACGGAAGCGGCCCAAGGGCCAGCGGCGTTGATCACCACGTCGAGCGGGATGACCGAGTCATCGGCCAGGCGCACCGCCCGCGCGCGGCTGCCGTCGATCTCCACGCCGGTAACCTCGCCGTGATGGTAGACAACCCCTTGCGCCAGCGCCCTCGAGCGGAAGAGCTGCAGTAGGAGATAGCCGTCGAACCAGCCCTCGCCGCGCAGCCCCAGGCTTCCCATCGCCACGCCGTCCGTGGAGAGCCAGGGGAAGCGCTCGCGCAGCGCCGCCGGATCGAGCAGCGCCACGTCCACGCCGTGCTCGCATTGGATAGCGTGGTTCGACTGCATCCTCCCGACGCCACGGTCGCTCGCGAGGAAGAGATAACCCTGCTCCGCCAAGCCGATCTCGCGCACGAAGTCGACGCCGAACTGCGACATCGCGATGTTGATCGGCGTGGAGAACTGCTGACGAATGGAGCTGGCGCTCAGCGCCGAGGAAGCCATGCGATACGTCGGATCGCGCTCGATGACCGTGACGTTGCCGTGGAAGGCGGGGTCGCGGGTAAGAAAGTAGGCGATCGCGCTGCCGATCGCGCCTCCGCCGACGATGACGACCGCTGGTGCCATGGGGCGTGTTTGCGGAGGTGCGGCGCCGGGCTCCTGCAGGCGCCGGAGGAAGTGCGCGCTATGCCGCGATATGAAGCGCTTGAGCCTTCCACGGTAGCCGGATTCCGGAGGAATCATGCCCGTCACGACCATTATCGAGCCGTTTCGCATCAAGTCCGTCGAGCCGATCCGCATGACCACGCGACCCGAGCGAGAGCGATTCCTCCGCGAGGCCGGCTACAACGGGTTCCTGCTGCGCGCGGAGGACGTGCTGATCGACCTGCTCACCGACAGCGGGACGGGGGCGATGAGCGCCGAGCAGTGGGCCTCGATCATGCGCGGCGACGAATCGTACGCGGGGGCCAAGTCGTACTACCGCTTCGCCGACGCCATCCACGAGATCTTCGGCTTCAAGCACGTTCTGCCGACGCACCAAGGAAGAGCCGCGGAACGCATCCTGTTCACGACGATGTGTAAGCCCGGCGACGTGGTGCCGAACAACACGCACTTCGACACGACGCGCGCCAACATCGAGCACGTTGGAGCGCAGGCCGTCGACTTGCCGATTCCCGAGGGGCGCCAGCCGGCGACCATCCACCCGTTCAAAGGCAACATGGACGTCGCCGCACTGGAAGCGCTGATCGGCGAAGTGGGGCGGGAGCGGATTCCGCTGGTGATGCTGACCATCACCAACAACTCCGGCGGCGGTCAGCCCGTCTCGATGGCCAACGTGCGCGCCGTGCGCGCCGTCTGCCAGCGTTACGGCATTCCGCTCTACATCGATGCCTGCCGCTTCGCGGAGAACTGCTGGTTCATCCGCGAGCGCGAGGAGGGCTACGCCGAGAAGCCGGTCGCCGAGATCGCGCGTGAGCTGTTCTCCTACGCCGACGGCTGCACGATGTCGGCAAAGAAGGACGGCCTGGTCAACATCGGCGGCTTCCTAGCCACCAACGATGAGGCGTTGGCACGCCAGGAGTCGCGCCTGCTGATTTTGACCGAGGGCTTTCCCACGTACGGCGGCCTTGCCGGCCGCGATCTGGAGGCGATGGCGACGGGCCTGCACGAGGTCCTACACGAGGACTACCTGCGCTACCGCATCGCCTCGACGGCGTATCTCGGGCGCCACCTCGCGGAGATCGGCATCCCCATCGTTCAGCCGCCCGGCGGCCACGCCGTCTACATCGACGCGGCGGCGCTGCTGCCGCACGTTGCGCCGCGGATGTTCCCGGGACAGGCGCTCTTGGCGGAGATGTATCTCGAAGGGGGGATCCGCGCGGTGGAGATCGGCTCCGTGATGTTCGGCGGCACCGATCCCCAGACCGGCGAGGAGACGACGGCGCCCATGGAGCTGGTGCGCCTGGCGATTCCGCGCCGCGTCTATACGCAGAGCCACATCGACTACGTCATCGAGGTGATGGCCGACGTCTATGCGGCGCGCGAGCGGATCGGCGGGCTGAAGATCGTCTGGCAGGCACCGCCGCTGCGCCACTTCACGGCACGCTTCGAGCCCGTCGCCGCGGCGCACGCCTAGCGGCGCGCGTCTGCGTTACGCGGAGGCGTCTCTGCAGCGCAAGAGGTTCATCGGCTTGAGCGTCATGACGATCTCGCCGTCTTGATTCAAGACCTCGATCAGCGAGCGCACCATCCCGCGGTCCGGCTTCGAGCTCGAGCGCTTTGCTTCCAGGACGGTCAGGCGTACCTGCAGGCGATCACCGGGGCGAACGGGCTTGGTCCAGCGCAGCTCGTCGATCCCCGGAGAGGCGATGCTGGCCACGTGCGAGAGGTAGTGGTCGACGAAAAGGCGCATCACGATGGCCGCCGTCTGCCAGCCGCTGGCGATCAGGCCACCGAATGGGCCGGCCGCCGCGGCCGCGGGGTCGGTGTGGATGTACTGCGGGTCGTAGCGCTTGGCGAAGTCGACGATCTCGGTTTCCGAGATCTCGACCGGCCCGTACTCAAAGGTCGATCCGGGCACGTAGTCTTCGAAGTAGCGCTGCTCGATGGGGGTGGAGAAGTCGCCCCCCGTCGCCTGGCGTTGCATGGAGTCAGCCCTTTCCCATCTCACATGGTCTGCTCGACGGCCGATGTTCCCTTTGGTCGAGGATGCAGGACGCTTAGGCAATGACGCGCGCACGCACTTCACGCTCGATCGTCTTGCTGAGCTCACTCTTGGCCTTCCGCAGCTCGTAATCGGCCTGCAGGCCGATCCAGACCTCGGCCGACGTCCCGAAGTAGCGCGCAACACGCAATGCCGTATCAGCTGTAATTGCGCGCTCGCCTCTGACGATCGCCTGGATACGATTCGCCGGTACGTGCAATTCAAGCGCCAAACGATTCGCGCTCAGACCGAGCGGTTTCATGAAGTCTTCGAGCAGAATCTCGCCGGGGTGAATTGGCGCTAACTTCGTGGTCATGTAGATCTCCTAGTGGTAGTCGGTGATCTCAACGTCATGCGCATCGCCGTCTTTCCAGGCGAAGCAAACGCGGTATCGGTTGTTAATGCGGATCGCGTGTTGTCCGGCTCGCTCTTTCTTCAGGGCTTCTAGTGGGTGTCCCGGTCCCCTCAGATCATGCAACGAGGCCGCGCGATGAAGGAACAGCAACCTACGTAGGGCGGTCCTCTCGAAGCCCTGGAACCGTCGCACGCGTTCCTGGTTGAAGAGACGCTCCGTGTCCTTGTCCGCGAAGCTCCTTATCACCCGTGTAATATACTACACGGAGCGTACAACGTAAAGCCGTTAGAGCGCCGCCGCTCAGCTTGCTTCATCAGCGCCAGCTGGATGCACGAATTGACTTTCAATTGCCTGGTCGCAGGCTCTACGGCAACGCTTCGCAGGCCATTCCTCTCTCTATACGTGAATTGATTAATGGCCCGGGGACCATCTATGAATATCGAGCGGACGAGAAATGCATTCCGCGCCACAGGGACCTAAGCTCACGCGGGCCAAATGTGGGCCACTCCCTATGTACGGCCTGTGAAGCGGACCGAGCAGGCGCAACGCAAACGCTTGTAGCATAAGGGATTCGCACGACATGGGAGAGTATGGGCCTGGTGGCTCACCCGGTCTTCAAAACCGCGGAGGCCTTCGCAAGGGGGCTGGTCGGTTCGATTCCGACACTTTCCCGCCACGACGGCGGGAAGCCTTACGACGCAAGAGATTCCCGAACCTGGGGCTACCAGGACAGCCACTACCGCGCCACCACGTGCGCGGATCGCCGCCGACCGCGCCGGCGAGGTAGGCAAAGACGGCGGCGGGCCTTTCCGTGCTTCCGGTCAACGAGCACGTGCGCGAATGCGAAGGTCGCGAACGCGCGGAGTTGCCTTTGGACAGGGGACCGTGCGCCGCGCCGTATGCGCGGCCTTTGCTTCAACGAGAAGCACTTTCGCTTGCGTCGGCGGGATCGGCCATCCGAGGGTTGCAGTATTGCCTTCTGGGTTCGGGGTGCAGCCGCTGCTACAATCGTCCGAGGCTTCACGCGGCGGGGGTCAGGGCGCGACCGTATCCATATCGGAGAACTGACCAACCGCGCCGATAGTGCCGGGCAAACAGCTCGAGGCGTCAAGACGTCGCAATTCTGGCGTCCCCAGTCGACGTCGACCAGGGCATGCGAGCGGTCGCAGGAGGAACAGGCCAAGCGTGCAGAGACGGCCTGGCAAAACTAGAGTACCTCAGCCCAGGATTAAAGTTTAACCGCCACAAACTTTAACACACAGAGCGGAGACTGGAGGAGACTATATCGTGCGCCGAGAGGACTTTGGTGCTCACGCGACCGTCCACCTGGTTTCGGTCGAAGGAGATGCCCTGGCCTTCGTCCCCGATAAGCTCCCTCCACGGCGTTCCATTGACGCGTCGCGGCTCTTGAGCCCCCTCGATGCCGCAACGGGGGCTGTTGCGCGGCTTGATGGGATCTCGCGCCAGATCGAACACCCCGAGCATCTCTTCCGGAACTACCTCCGCCGGGAGGCCGTCCTGTCAAGCGCGATCGAGGGGACCCACACGACCGTCGCTGGCCTGGTCCTCTACGAGGTCAGCGCGCGTGGGAATCGCGACGCGCGAGAAGTCTCGAACTACGTTGCGGCTCTGGACTATGGTCTCGCTGCACTAAAAGAGCGGCCGATCACGAAGCAGCTATTCAACGAGATCCATCAGAAGCTGATGGAAGGCATGGACCCAATGAAGACGACGCCGGGCATGACGCGAACGTGCCTCGTCCAGCTCGGTAGTGGCGCGCTAAAGGACACCCGGTTTGTCCCGCCACCCGACGTCTTCGTCGACGAGCTCCTTGACGACCTCGTTGCATACCTAAACACCAATGACATGCCACCACTAATCAAGGTAGCAATCGCTCACTACCAGTTCGAAGCGATCCATCCTTATCGAGACGGCAACGGTCGCATCGGACGGCTATTATTCATGCTGTATCTGGCGCAGCAAAAGATCCTCTCAACGCCAATGCTATATGTCAGCGCCTATCTTGAGAGCAACCGGCAGCAATACTACGATTACCTCCTGGCAATCAGTCAACGTGGTACATGGGACGACTGGATCGTCTTCCTACTGGAAGGAGTAGCGCAACAGGCGCGCGACGCTGTAGAACGGACCGGACGAATTTCCGCATTAAACGATGACTACCGCAAGAGAGTATTGGGACCCAAGAAGGCCGCGAACCTCGGACTGCTGGTCGATGAGTTGTTCACGATCCCGGCGATTTCCGTACCGATGGCGAAGCGCCTTACCGGGGTAACCTACCCGGCGGCTCGCGCCAATATCGACACCCTACGCGCTCTGTCTGTCCTCAGTGCTGAGCCTGTAATCGTGGATGGGACGCAGTACTGGACGGCCGACGGCATTCTTGAGCTCGTATAACGAGTGACTTACCGCCAGCGATTCAACGCGGGGTGCGTGTTCTTCTGAATCTCGACGCGCCGTTGGTGGGAGAGGAATCTCCATTCGGTCGACAGTAGCCGCCGTGGGTACATGCTCGCCATGGCTGTTCCTCCGCCCGTAACGGAACGTACCAAGCTCCTGTTTCTCATCCTCGGCGGGCTGGTGACGCTTGCCGGGTTCAGCGTGAGCGCCTCCGCCGTCGCGCTCGGCGTAGCCTTCGTGACGCAGCGCGATGCAGGCGGCTACTTCACGACGCCCGTCGAGCGCTACCATACGTCGACGTATGCGTTGGTCTCGAAGAGTCTCGCGCTCGCCACGCAACTCGGCCCTGGCGACTGGGCCGTTCGTGAGGGGCCGCCCGTCCAGCTCCACGTGCAGGCAACGAGCGGCCGTTCGGACGTCTCCGTCTTCATCGGCATTGCGCGCACGCAAGACGTGAGGGCGTACCTCTCCGGAGTAGCCTACGACGAAGTCGCGCGCGTCGAGGCCGAGCCCTCGAAAGTCGAATATCGCACCCAGTCCGGCGTAGCAACGCCGGCGCGCCCGGCCGCGCAGTCGATGTGGAGTGCGTCGGCGAGCGGCGTTGGCACGCGGACGATCGATTGGAATGCGCGGCCCGGCCAATGGACCCTCGTGGCGATGAACGCGGATGGTAGTCCCGGTGTCAACGTGGACCTCCAAGTGTCCATGAAGGCCGACTGGCTTGGCGCGTTCGCGCAACGCCTGGCCGTCGGCGGATTCTTCACTTTGGTCATCGGCGTGGCGGCAGTCATCTTCGGCGGTTTCCTTCCGCCGGAGACTCCGCGCTTACCGGTTCCCTCAGCCGAGCCGATCACTCTGGAAGCCAGCCTCGACACGCCGCTCGGCCGCTGGCTGTGGCTCGTGAAATGGCTCCTCGCGATCCCCCACTTCGTCGTTCTGCTCTTCTTGCTGGTCGCGTTCGTCGTGCTGACCGTTGTGGCGTTCTTTGCCATTCTCTTCACGGAGCGCTATCCGATGGCGCTCTTCGAGACTAACGTCGGGATCCTGCGCTGGGGCTGGCGCGTGGGTTACTATGCGTATAGCACGCTCGGCACCGATCGCTACCCGCCGTTCACCTTACAGCAGGCCGAGTATCCCGCCACGTTCACCGTCGCATATCCGGAGCGGCTCTCGCGCGGGCTCGCGCTCGTGAAGTGGTGGCTCTTGGCGATCCCGCACTACATCATTGTCGGGGTCTTCGTCGCGAGCGGGCCTGGGCGCGCCGGTCTCGTGACGATTCTCGTATTCTTCGCGGCCATCGCCCTCTTGTTCAGCGGCCGCTATCCGCAGGGAATCTTCGACTTGGCCGTTGGACTGAACCGCTGGATTTACCGCGTGATCGCGTATGCCGCCTTGATGCGGGACGAGTACCCGCCATTCCGGCTCGACCTCGGTGGCAAGTCTGGGCAAGACTGAGTTCATGGTACGGCATCTCATCGTTCTGACCGCGTTCGCGCTGTCGCCCATGGCGGCCAGGGCCGGCGATATCGCGCCCGCGAGCGTGATCGTCGAGACGGAGGCCGGCGAAGCCATCGCTGATGCCAGTGTCATCTTCACCGCCAGAGGACAGACGGCAGTCGCGCGCAGCGATTCGCGTGGGCATGCGCAGTCGCCCCTTCCCGGCTCCGCTCATGCTGCGATCGGCGCACCCGGCTACCGCACCATTACCGTGACGGTGAACCCGGGAGCGCCCGTCGTCGTCCGTCTCGTGACGGACGCGAAGGTCATCGGGCGAGTCACTGTTGCTACGGGAACCTCGCACGATCTCCATACGCTTCCGATGACGGCGCTCTCGCTCGATCCTTCGATGATTCGCGCAACGGCGCCGATGACTTCCGATGGCCTCCTCAGCCTGATGCCGGGCTTCGACGAGGCGCGCAGCAACAGCCAGGTGACCAACCCCACGCAGCTACGCGCGTCGATTGGCGGAGCGGGGCAGGATCGCGGCTTGGTCCTCGTCGACGGCTTGCCGGCGGAGAACGGTTTCGGCGGCTGGATCGAGTGGCCGGCCATCTCGCCCCTCGACATCTCGCGCGTGGAATTCATGCGCGATGCGGCCTCGGCGCTCTACGGCTCCGGAGCCATCGGCGGCGTGGTCGACATCCACACGCTCGCCCCCACGACGTTGCCGAAAGGCTTCGTGGATCTCTCCGCGGGCGCGAACGGCGGCGGCTCCCAAGTGCTCTCGCTCGGCGGTGGTATCGGAAGGGCGGCCACGCGCCTCTTCGTCTCGCACGCGTTCGACGGCGGCTACTCCGCCGCGCCGCCGGGCTACCGTAGCGGTGTCGATGGTCTGAGCACCGCGCGGACCGACGATCTCGGGTTCGCGGTACGCCTGCCGGCGGCAAGAAAGGATCGCTCGCTCGAGCTCTCGGTGAAAACCTTCGATACGTTTCAAGCCACGGGGCGTCCAAACTACAATGACGAGGAGTCCGGATGGCAGGAGGCTCTGGCTTATCGCGCGTCCGCCGGGGGCTCCACCTGGCAGCTCTCGGGCTTCGCGCGCTCGGGGCTGCTGATCAATTCGGCGGATATGTTTCCCCAGAAGCCCGGCGTCCCGCTCTACCGGCAGACGATTCCCAATCAGGACGACGGCGTGATCGCGGCGTGGTCTCATGCAACGGGCCACGATGCGTTGCGCGCGCAGACGGCCATGCGCGTCGTCAACGGAAGTTACACGCAAGTCAATCCGACGTCCGGCGCCTTGCAGAGCCAGGGCGGCGGCCGGCAGGCCCACGCATCGTTCTCCGTCTCCGATGAGCTGGTGAGCGGACGCTTCGACGTCATCGCCGATCTCCACGCCGAGAGCGTCTCTACCACGGGCTACACCACCAGTGCCGCGGCCTCCGCGCAGCGCTTTGGCGCCGCCTCCCCGCTGCTCGCCGTGCGCTATACGCTGTCCCCCGCACTGACCGTGCATGCCTCCGAAGGCGCCGGCTTCCGCACGCCGTTCCTCAACGAGCTCTATCGCCGATTCCGTATCGGCGCCCAACAGTTTCTCGGCAACCCGCTGCTCGGGCCGGAGCGCAGCACCACGCGCAACCTCGGTGCGGACCTCGCCGTTCCCGCCGGTCGCCTCTTCGTGGAGCTGACCGGTACGCGCGTAAGCAATGCGATCTCGTTCGTCACCACGGCCCCCGATGTCTCGACGCGCGAGAACATCGAGCGCACGGCCACCGACGGATACGAGGCCGGATGGCAGGGCGATCTCGGCTCGCGCTGGTCGCTGCGCGCCACGTATGCCGAGCAGTACGCCCGCGTGGTGAGCGGGCCGGCGTCCGATCTCGGGCAGCGTCTCCCGTTCATCCCGGCGCACGAAGGGAGCCTTACGGCGATCGCGCACTGGCCGTCAGGCGTGAGCCTCGCCCTTTCGGGCACGCTCTTGGGACAGACGTATGCCGACGACCTCAACCTACAGCCGTTGGGCTCGGCGTTCGTCGTAGGCGCGACGTTGAACGTCCCGCTCTCGCCGCGCACGGCGCTGGCGCTGCGCGCCGCCAACCTGACGAACCAGACCTATCTCACGAGCGTCGATCGCCAGGCCGAGCCGGCGAGGCTCTGGCTCGACCTGCGTACGGATTTCGGACGCTAAGGGGCCACCGCGGGTCGTTCGCGCTCTGCAAACGTCGCAGCGGCGGGCGGTTCCGTTAACCCGCCGTCGAGTGCATCGTGCCGGGAATCTTGGTAGCATCATCGTTCAGGGAGGATGAGATGCATCCCAAGATCGTTCCCGGAGATACAGCGTGGCTGCTCTTCTCGGCGGCCCTCATGATGATCATGACGCCCGCGCTCGGCTTCTTCTACGGCGGCCTCGTGCGGCGCAAGAACGTCCTCTCCACGATCATGCACAGCTTCCTCATTCTCTGCCTGATCAGCGTGCAATGGGTGCTCTGGGGTTACTCGCTGGCCTTCGGGCCAGACGTCCGCGGCTGGGGCATCATCGGCGACCTCTCGTGGGCGGGTCTCAACGGCGTGGGCTTGGCGCCCAATCCCGCGTACGGCGCCACCGTTCCGCAGCTCGCGTTCGTCGCGTTTCAGATGATGTTCGCCGTCATCACTCCCGCGCTGATCACCGGTGCATTTGCCGAGCGCAAACGCTTCAAGGCCTTCGTCATCTTCACGCTGCTCTGGGCAACATTCGTCTACGATCCGCTCACGCACTGGGTGTGGGGTCACGGCGGCTGGCTGAGCCGGCTGGGCACGCTGGATTTCGCGGGCGGAACGGTCGTCGAGATCGCCAGCGGCATCTCGGCGCTGGTGGCGGCGATAGTGCTGGGCCGGCGCATCGAGTTCCAGCGCGGAGAAGGCTACCCCGAGGATCCGTACAACGCGGCCATGACGATGTTGGGTGCCGGATTGCTGTGGTTCGGCTGGTTCGGCTTCAACGCCGGCAGCGCGATCGTGTCGGG
Organism: bacterium; assembly: GCA_004297985.1. Classification (GTDB taxonomy): domain Bacteria; phylum Vulcanimicrobiota; class Vulcanimicrobiia; order Vulcanimicrobiales; family SCRA01; genus SCRA01. Next base: position 57,240 of record SCRA01000080.1, read on the forward strand.
CGGACTCGCCGCGAACGCGTTCGTCGTCACCAACACGGCGGGCGCGATGGCCGCGCTCACCTGGATGACGGTCTCTTGGATGCACCGCGGAACGCCCAGCGTTGTCGGCGCGACGATCGGCGCCATCGCCGGACTCGTGGCGATCACCCCCGCGGCGGGCTACGTGACCATGCCGGCATCCGTGCTCATCGGCATGGGTGCCGGCATCGCCTGTTACCTCTGCGTGCATTTCATGAAGCGCAGCGGCGTCGACGACGTCCTCGACGTCTTCGCGATTCACGGCATCGGCGGTCTCTGGGGCACGCTGGCTACGGGCATCTTCGCCACGCTGGCCATCAATCCGGGGGCGGCCAATGGTCTGCTCTACGGTAATCCGCGCCAATTGCTGATCCAAGCGTTCGCCGCCGCCGTCGCATTCGTCTACTGCGGGCTCATGACGTTCGTGATCCTCAAGGTCGTCAATGCGTTCGTGCCGCTGCGCGTCAGCGAGCAAGAGGAGGTCATGGGCCTGGATGCTACGCAGCACCGGGAAGTCGTCGCCGGCGCGCCGTAACGGTCCTTTCGGAAGCTCTCGAGCGGAGCAGAAGGAACGTATGGACTCTCGAAGCGTCGGAGAGGAACGCCTCACCGACGAGCAGTGCGCTATTGTCGACGCGGCCCGCAGAGGGGAGAGCTTCAAAGTCGCCGCGTTCGCGGGAACGGGCAAAACCACGTCGCTGACGGAGGCGGCCCGTGCGCTGGTGGGGAAACGCGTGCTCTACCTCGTCTTCAACAAGGCGCAGCAGCGCGCGGCCCAGCGGCGCTTCACCGTGCTCAAGAAGCGGCAGCCGCAGCTCACGATCGAGTCGCGGACGGCTCACAGCATCGCGTGGAGGCTTTTCGGGAGCCGCCGCTATCGCAACCGGCTGGCGCGCGACACGCACGGAGCGTCACGCGCGTGGGTAGCCTATCTGCTGGACCGCAATCTCGTTTGGGGCGCCAGCGGCGAGGCGCGAAGCACCGCGGCGTGGGCGGTGGTCGATACGGTGAGCGCGTTTCTGGCATCCGCTGCGGAGGCCATAGGATCGGAACACCTTCCCACCCGTGCAGCGGAGCGTGCCGACTCCGTGCTCAATGCGGCGCGCACCCTTTGGGGCGAGCTCGACGGCTCCAACTCCTGCGTGCTTCCCGTCACGCACGACGTCTATCTCAAAGCATGGCAGCTCTCGCACCCCGTGCTGCCGTGGTGCGACGTCGTCTTGTATGACGAAGCGCAGGATGCCACGCCGGCCATGCTCGACGTGGTAAAGCGACAACGCGATCTGCAGACGATCTATGTAGGAGACGAGCATCAGCAGATCTACGAGTTCCGAGGCGCGGTAAACGCCCTGCGCAGTCTTCGGCTTCCGGAGTATCCCTTGACCCAGACCTGGCGCTTCGGCGAACGCATCGCCGCTTTGGCCAACGGCATCCTGCAGGCCAAGGGCGAGGCGCGCCGCCTGCGGCCCAGCGAGCCGCGCGCCGATGCCGTCCAAGCGGGCTTCCCCGAAATTTGCGATCTCGTGCTCGCCCGCACCAACGTGGGCCTCGTGGAGCAGGCGTTGCGCTTCACCGATCGCAAGGCGAGCTTCTTCATTCGCGGCGCGACGGATCCAGAGACGGGTTGTGCCGCCAACGGCTTCGGGGAGCTGCGCGGCCGGCTGCTGGCCGCCCATAGTCTGTGGAAAGGCAGAGAGACGCACCATCCCGCCTTCGCGGCCTTCGAGTCGTGGGGGGCACTGAAGCGGGCCGCGGATGCGGACGGCGGCGAGGCGTTTCGCCCGTACGTGCGGCTAGTCGAGCAGTACGAGGCGCGTACGCCGGCCGTGGTCGCGACGTTGCGCAAGAGCAGCGTAGAGAGCGAGTCCGAAGCGGACGTCGTTCTCTCGACCGTCCATCGCTTCAAAGGCGAGGAGGCCCGGCGCGTTGCGTTAGCCGACGACTACTGGGAGTTCGCCTCGCGCCGCAAGGAGGCTGAGCATGCCTCGCTCGATGAGGGCGAGGCTAACATCGCCTACGTCGCCGTCACGCGCGCGATGGAGGAGCTGTGGATGGGCGGTGCGCGGACAACGCTCGAGAGCTCGCTGGAGCGCCTGGGCGTCTCGTTTCCGCTAGGTCAGACGAAGCGACGGTAGGCGCCGCGCGTTCTGCGGCAAGTAGATGAAGGTGCGCAATGCCCCGACCTCCATAAACCCTAGACGTTCGTAGAGTCGGCGCGCCGTGCGGTTGAAATCATTGACGCAGAGCGAGAGCGTGGCGTGCCCTTCGTGGAACAGCGCATTGCAGACGGCGTGGAGTCCGGCGGAAGCGTAGCCGCGGCCGCGGTACTCGGGGGGCGTGTACACCCCTTGGAGCTGGATGGTGCGCGCCGTTACGGCGCCCACGCTGACTTTGAAGCGCAGTTGGCCATCCTCTGTCCAGATCCAGCTCCAGCCGCGCTCGATGCTCCGGCGCGTTCCTTCGCGGAATGCGGAGAAATCGCCGCGGCGAGGATCGAAGCCCAGCTCGTCGGCGGTCATCGCCGCGGCGTGATAGGCCACCATCTCCAAATCGGGGAGTTCGGAGCGGCGCACTCGCGCATGGGGCGCGGGGCGGAGCTGCTCGGGGGTGAGCGCATAGACGGGCTGCCGTGTGCGCACCGCCGCGGGTTCGCCGAAGGCCTCGCGTACCGCGGGCTCGATACTCTCCACGTCGGCGACCGTACCCACCAGCAGACTGGGCCTGCGGGCGTGCACGAGGCAGGCGGCCAGCGCCTTGCGCGCCTCATCGGATGCGCCGGCGACGACGATCTGCGGGCCAAGGTACAGCGTGCCGACCACGGCGTTGCCGTCCCATGCGGCGAAAAGCGGTGCGTGGACGGTCGATGTATCGCTTCCCAGCATCCACGAGAGAAAGGCATTCTCGTAGGGGGCGTGCTCGAGATAAGCGAGCACCGCCTTGCGGTCGCCGTTATCGATGCGTCGAACGTTCATGTTAGAATCCCGGGGGAAGCTGGATCGGTGGCCCCTCGTCGTCCTCATAGGTGATCGAGGCGGGGAGTTCCGGGAGCTCCGCCACGCCGGAGTCGGTTCTCGAGAATCCTTGTGCAGCCTCGACTCCCGGCTTACTGCGCGCGCGCCGCGAGTCCTCCGTCGCCTGCGGCGTGGGCGAAGTTGCGGGCGGTGGTATCAGCGGCTCGGGTTCGTGCACGAACGTCGAGCGGAACGCGTGCGGTGGTGGGAGCAGCAGCTCTCTTGCGCCGGCGTGGCGCGCTAGGCCGCGGATCACGTAGGCACGCGCCACGCGCTTGAGGCCGCGTAGCGGGAGATCGGATGTAGCAACGGCAGTGAAGATCTCGCGGATCGGCTCGAACGTGGACTCGCTGACCAGCACCAGTGCGTTGATGTTCTCCGTGACTTCCTGCAAGCGTTCGGTGAACGTCACTTCGGGGCCCACGGCCGTGTAGGCGCGGCGCTCTTGGAAGCCGGTGTCGCCGGTGATCACCTTCCCTGTGCTGACGGCGCAGCTCGCCTTCAGCGGGCGGCGCCGCTGCTCGTTCCAGCGGGCGCTCATCGCCGAGACGAAGCGCACGATGTCGATCGCGGCCCGCACGGCGTGCTCCTCTTGATGCGGATCGTCGATCGGAGCGCCGAAGATGGCCACGATGCCGTCGGGCAGGAAGCGGTCGATCGTGCCGCGATGGCGCTGGATCGCCTCGCCTGCCAACGTATAGAACTCGTTGAGGTACCGCAGTGCCTGCTCGGGTGCCCACTGCTCCTGCTGCAGCGTGAAGTTCCAGATGCGCGCGTAGAGGATGGTGGCGGTGAGCGAATGCCCCTCGAGGGCTCGCGCGTCCTTGCGCGCCAGCAGCTCGTCGACCACCGCGGGCGAGAGGTAGCGCGCGAAGAGCGTGCGGATACGCTCGCGTTCGCTCTCCGCCACGTGGGCGCGCTTGTTCGCCGCCAACGCCACGGCGATCCCTGCCGCTAGGACGAACAGGGAGGCGATCAACATGGTCACGTGTCTTTCATCGGCTGCGACGCGGCGCTTCCAGACCCAGGGCCACCATCATCTGCACTCCCGTCTCGAGGGCCCGCTCGTCGATAGTGAAGGCGGCATTGTGATGCGGCTTGGCGGTATCGGGGCCCCCTGCGGCTCCCACCAGAAAGTACGAGCCGGGCACTCGCTCCATGAAGAAGGAGAAGTCCTCGGCGCCCATCGTTCGCTCGCCTTCGATGGAGCGGCCTGCGTTGAAGAGTTCACGGGCGAGCTCGTCCACCAGACGCGTCTCCGCGGCGTCGTTCACCGTGACGGGATAGCGCCAGATGTAGGTATAGTCGTAGGTCGCACCCGTGCCCGCGCACGCCGCAGAGAGCACGCGCTCGATGCGCTCGGGCATCGCTGCGCGCACGTCGCTGTCGAAGGCTCGCACCGTACCGAGCAGCGTCACTGTGTCGGGGATCACGTTGTGCGTCGTTCCGCCGTGGACTGCTCCGATCGTCACCACGCCGGGCTCCAGAGGCGAGATGTTTCGGCTGACGATCTGCTGCACGCTGGTGATGAACTGCGCCGCGGTAAAGATGGGGTCGACGCTCTCGTGCGGCGAGGCGCCGTGACCGCCGCGTCCGCGGATCGTGATCTCGATCGAGTCGCTCGAGGCGAAGAACGGCCCCGGACGCCAGGCGACCACGCCCGTCGGATAGTTGCTGGAGATATGGAGGCCGAACACGGCATCGACCTTGGGATCGTCGAGCACGCCCTCGTTGACCATCTCGCGGCCGCCGCCCTTGCCTTCCTCGGCAGGCTGGAAGCAGAACAGCAGCGTGCCGGCGAGCTCGTCGCGCCGCGCCATCAGGATGCGCGCTGCGCCCAAGAGCATCGCCACGTGCGCATCGTGGCCACAGGCGTGCATCTTCCCCGGTACAGTGGAGCGGAACGGCAGGTCGTTCTCCTCCTCGATGGGCAAGGCGTCCATGTCGGCGCGCAGCAGAATCGTTCGCCCCGGCCTGCCGGTGCGTAAGACGCCCACCACGCCCGTCTTGGCGATCCCCGCGCGTACGTCGTAACCTAGTGCGCGAAGCCGAGCCTCGACGAGTGCGGAGGTGCACACCTCCTCGAAGGCTAGCTCCGGGTGGGCATGGAGGTCGCGGCGCGTGGCCACGACTTCGTCGAGCACGTCACGAGGAATGGCGATCGTCATGCCCGGAGGTTCGGGATGGCGCCGATAAACGCTTCCAGCGCCGCGCCGACGAACGAGGGGGTATCGGCATGGGAGTGGTGGCCGGCGTCAGGCACGGTCACCAAGTGTGCCCCGGGGATTCCCACGGCCAGCTCTTCGCAGAGTGCGCGCGGCACGATCGCGTCGTGCGCGCCCCAGAGCACTAACGTGGGAACGGTGATGCCAGCCAAGAACGGACGGTAGTCGCCCGTCCAGGTCGCCAGCGTGAAGCGTGTGAAGGCGCGTCGATCCTTGCTCGACATCTGGCGCACGGAGTCGGTGCGCCGGTATGCGGGGGCGCGCGGAGGCAGCACCAGGTTGGCCCGCCCCTCCGAATACGTGACGAGCGAGGGTGCCGCCAGTACGTCGTCGATGATGCATGCCGCCACGGCCTCGCCGTCCGGGTAGGCCGCGAAACTATCCAGCAGGCAGAGGCTGGCGATGCGTTCCGGCGCCAAGCGCCAGAGCTCTAAGCCGACGATCCCGCCGAGGCCGCAGCCAACGAGATGGAAGCGATCCACGCCGAGTGCGTCGGCGACGGCCAGAGCATCGCGCGCGAAGCCGGTGCGCGTGATCGAAGAGAGATTGGAGGGAACGGGCGCAACGCCGTTGCCGCGCAGCTCCACGGCTGCGCAGCGAAAGTATCGCGAGAGGGAAGAGAGCTGTGGCGCCCAGATCTCCGCCGTCGAGCCGACGCCGTGGACGAAGATCACGGGCTCACCGGTGCGCCCGGCCACCCGTGCCACACAGCGCACACCGTCGCTCGCCGTGCATACCAGCGCATCCATGACGGGTTCCGTCTTCGGCACCCCGCGGCGACGTTACTGCGGGGACTCCTCCGCGTGGCCGTACTCCTCGTGCAGGACCTTCGCCAGCGAGAGGATGAGCGCGGCGCCACCCACGATCTGCCCCGGCGCGAGCGGATTGTGGAGGAAGATCACGGCCAGCACCGCGGTGATTGCCGGCTCGAGAATCACGGCGAACGAGACCGTGCTCGCCGAAAAGTGCCGCAGTGAGACGTTGAGCCCCGTGTGGCCGAGGAGCTGAGGGATGAGGGCCATGCCGATGATGCCCAGCCACGCCTGGCGCGGGAAACCCCATGCCGGTTGACGCGAGAGCAGCAGGGCCAGCAGCATCGTCAGCGCCGCGGCGGGATAGGTCCACGTGACCACCGCGCGTGCGTCGACGCGCGTGCGTATGGGGCGCACGATGAGGAAGTAGGTGCCGATCGCCATCGCGCCGCCCACCGCCATCAGCCAGCCCAGCGCTTCGTGACCTGGGTGCGGAACGAGCGTGCGGTCGCTGTGAACGACGAGCCAGACGCCGACGGCCGCCACGCTCAACCACCCCCAGAACGAGCGGCGCGGACGATCGACTCCGGTGATCGCGCCGTAGAGCCCCGTCCACACGGGCGTCGTCGAGACCAGCAGCGTGGAGGTGACGACGCTGACGAACTCGATGCTGCCGACCCACAGTGCAAAATGGACGGCTAGCGCCGCGCCGGCGACGGCGAGTCGCGCGCGATCCAACGGCTCCACGCGCACCGGACGCAGCATGCCCGGCGCGGCGAGCGCGAGCGAGGCGATGATCAGACGCCAAGCGGCGACCGCCAGCGGCCCCGCGCCGTCGAGCGCGATGCGTGCGAACACGCCGCCGGTAGAGACCGCGCAGAGCGCCAGCAGGAGGACAACGATCGCCGTCATGAGCGTGCGTCGTTCCCGTGCGCAAGGCCTGGCCCCTCGTCGTGGGCGAAGCCAAGAGCCATGCTGCAAACCGACGACCTCACCCGTTACTGCGACGATCACCGCCAGGAGGCGCTGGAGGAGCTCGAGGACTGGCTGCGCATACCCTCCATCAGCGCCGACGGCGCGCACCGTGCGGACGTGCGGCGCGCCGCCGAGCACGCCGCAACGCGCATGCGGGCGCTGGGCATGCAGCGCGCGGAGGTGTTGGAGTCCAAAGGCCACCCCGTCATCTACGGCGAGTGGCTGGGTGCTCCGGGCAAGCCGACGGTGCTCGTCTACGGCCACTACGACGTGCAACCCGTCGACCCGCTGGAGCTCTGGGCTTCGCCGCCATTCGAGCCGCAGGTGCGCGACGGTCATCTTTTCGCGCGCGGTGCCGTCGACGACAAGGGCCAAGTCGTGATGCATTGGGAGGCCTTCGCCGCCCATCTGAGGACGCGCAAGACCCTTCCGTTGAATCTCAAGTACATCATCGAGGGCGAGGAAGAGATCGGCTCGCCCAACTTCGACGACTTCGTCGCGCACCATCGCGACCTGCTGGCCTGCGACGTCGTGGTGGTCTCCGACACTCCCATCTTCTCCGAGGACGTCCCTTCGCTCACCATCGCCGTGCGTGGCCTGGTCAATTGGGAGATCCACGTCGATGGGCCGACGCTGGGCGACCAGCACTCGGGCCTCTTCGGCGGCGCGATCGACAACCCGATCAACGCGCTGACGCACATCGTCGCCAAGCTGAAGGACGAGCACGGGCGCATCACGGTCCCCGGCTTCTACGACGACGTGCGTGAGCTGGGGCCGCAAGAGCGTGCGGAGATTGCCGCCCTGCCGTTCGACGAGGCCGCCGAGGCCAAGCGCTTAGGCGTGCCGCAGCTCCACGGTGAGCGCGGCTTCAATCCGCTGGAGCGCATGTGGTGGCGCCCAACGCTGGATTGCAACGGCATCTGGGGCGGCTATCAAGGTGAGGGCTCCAAGACGATCATTCCCGCCAAGGCCGGCTGTAAGATCACGGCGCGTTTGGTGCCGGATCAGGATCCCGCGCGCATCACGAAGTTGGTGGCCGACTATATCCGCGCGATCACGCCGCCTGGCGTCCGCGTCCACGTGGAGAGCCACGAGGCAGGACGTGCCATCGTCACCTCGCGCGAGCATCCCGCCACCAAGGCGGCAGCGCGCGCCATGGAGCGCGCCTTCGGCAAGCCTCCGGTGATGATCGGCATGGGCGGCTCGATCGGCCCGGTGGCCACTTTCGATCGCACGCTGCGCCTCCCGCAGGTCCTCATCGGCGTCGGGCTCCCCGACGACCAGACACATGCTCCCAACGAGAAGTTCACCCTCTCGCAATTCTATGGCGGCATCAAGACGATGGCGTACCTCTGGGACGAGTTGGCCGCCACCTTGTAACGGCGCCGTGTAACCGAGTCGTAACGGCTTCGTCTTATCAAAATAGCATCGATGGCCGGAACTATCCGCCCGCATGCAGCCGTTCTCCGGTCATCGACACCGACCGCCGTCGTACGGATCATGAGGATGAGGGTAATGAAGCACAAATTGACCGTTCTGATCGCCGGACTCGCCTTCGTGGCGGGCGCGGCCGTTCCAACTCTCGCCATGGAGCACCACCCGGACATGCGCGCCGCGTTGAACGCGCTCTTCAGCGCGCGGACGCACCTGCAGACCAGCAACCGCGACTTCAGCGGCTTGCGCGTGAAGGCACTGGGCGAGACCAACGAAGCTATCCGCGACGTGCAGGCGGCCATCTCCTCCGATCCGCATTAGGGAGCCCGTGCTGAGGCCGTCCCGCAAGGGGCGGCCTCGCACGCTGGGGAAGGCCGCGTCATGCGCGATACGCTGCGCGTCGGCATGACGCATACGCTCCGTCTCATCGTTCCCGAGCGGTTGACGGTTCCCGGCATAATGCCGGACGTTGGGAGCTGGCAAGAGATGCCCAACGTTCTTGCCACCTCGATGCTGGTGGCCCTCATGGAATGGGCGGCGCTGGAGATTCTCCTCCCGCACCATGACAAGGGCGAGCAGTCGGTCGGGGTCCATATCGACATGAGCCACGTGTCGGCGACGCCGCCGGGTATGCCGGTCGAGATCACGGCGACGCTGGTGGCCATCGAGGGCAAGTTCTACGACTTCGAGATCGTGGGACGCGATCAGTTCGACGTCATCGGCGAAGGCAAACATCGCCGCGCCGCCATCAAGCGCGCGAAGTTCGACGAGCGGCTGAGCCAGAAGATCGCGCGTATGAGCGCTTGAAACTCTACACGATCGGCCACGGTACGCGCGCGGGCGAAGAGTTCCTGCGCCTCCTAAAGGCGCATGGGGTCACGCGCCTGCTCGACGTACGCACGGCACCGGGCTCGCGCCTGAACCCCCAGTTCGGAATGGCGGCGCTGCAGCACATGCTGGAGCGCCAGGGTATCACCTACGAGCACCACCCGGAGTTAGGCGGCTTTCGCAAGGGCCTTGGCGCGAAGAGCCCCAACACGGCCTGGAAGAACGAGAGCTTCCGCGGTTACGCCGACTACATGCTGCAGGACGAGTTCTGGAAGGCGCTCGATGCCGTGCTCGCCAAGGCGGCGAATGAGCCGCTGGCGGTGATGTGCAGCGAGACGCTCTGGTGGCGTTGCCACCGCCGCCTGATCGCCGATGCCGCCACGGCACGCGGCGCCGACGTACGTCATATCATGCGCGCCGATCTCGCCGAGGCGCATCGGCTGATGCCGCCGGCGCGCATCTCGGGCGACCGCGTTGCCTACTCCGCCGCCTCGACGACCAGCTCCGCCGCGGGCGCCGAACGCGGCGAGCCCAGCACGTCGTAGCCGCGGCGCCCCAAGTCCCAGAGGATGAACCAGAGCGCTCCGGCCGCGCCCAAGAGCAGCACCGCGCCCAACATCGGCGCGCCCAGCAGCATCTTGCCCACGCCGAAGATCGAGAGATAGATCAGCGTGCACCCGGCGGCCCAATCCAGCAGCGCGGGGCCGCGCGCGGCGTCTCCGTCGATCTCCGGTGCTAGCGCCGCCACCGGCCCCCAGCCTCCGCGCCCCGGACGCACGCGGCGGTAGAAGGCTAAGAGCCGCTCCATCGGCTCGGGCGGCGTGAGCAGCGTGACAACGAGCCAGACCACCGTCGAGATGCCCACCGTCCAAAGCATCAAGTAGGCGAAGCCCAGCGGCTGATCGGGGTTGATGAAATGGAACTGTTCGATCACCGTCGACACGGTGAACGAGGCCAAGAGTGCGGAGATCTCGCTCCAAGCGTTGATGCGCCACCAGTACCAGCGCAGGATGAAGACCAGACCCGCGCCGGCACCGAAGGCCAGCAGGAACTGCCACGCACCGGTGATCGAGTCCATGTGCATCGTCACGAATCCGGAGAGCAGCATCAACGCCAGCGTCGCGACGCGCGAGGCGGCGACGTAGTGGCGCTCGCTCCGCTCCTTTACGAAGAAGCGGCGGTAGAGGTCGTTGACCACGTAGGAGGCGCCGAGGTTGAGCTGCGTGCCGATGGTCGACATGTAGGCTGAGAGAAAGCCCGCCATCATCAGCCCGCGCAGCCACGGCGGAAGGTAGTCGATCATCGTCTGCACGTAGGCCAGCTCGGCATCGGGCTGGTGCGTGGTGGGGTTGATCACACCGTGCGGATAGAGCACCAGCGCCGCAAGCGCCACCAGGATCCACGGCCACGGGCGCAGCGCGTAGTGTGCGATGGTGAACCAGAGCGTAGCCAGCAGACTGTGGCGCTCGTCCTGCGCGCAGAAGATCCGCTGCGCGACGTAGCCGCCCCCGCCCGGCTCGGCGCCGGGGTACGAGGAGGCCCACCACTGCACGCCGATGTAGACGAAGAACGTCAGCACGGGCATCCAGACGCTGTCCAGGTTCGGCGCGAAGGAGAGTACCGAGTCGGCGGATCCCGGCGCGGCATGACGCGCGAGGTCGACGGCGCCGAGCTTCACGCGCAGTGCGCCCAGACCCCCGACGGCGGCCACGGCGGCCACGGCCAGCACGACCGCCATCGTCATCTTGACCACGAACTGCAGCATGTCCGTGACGAGCACGCCCCACAGCCCGCCGACGGAGACGTAGATGCCGGTGAGCAGTAAACAGACGAAGACGGCTTCCAGCTTGGTAGCGTGAAGCGTCACCAACAGGATCTTCGCCATCGCTAGATTGACCCAGCCCATGACGATCGTGTTGAAGGCCAGGCCCAGGTAGGCGGCGCGAAAGCCGCGCAGGAACTTCGCGCCCGCACCGGCATAGCGCACTTCCACTAGCTCCACGTCGGTCATCACGCCGGCGCGCCGCCAGAGTGCGGCGAAGAAGAACACGGTGAGCATCCCGCTCATCACCATGTTCCACCACAGCCAGTTTCCGGCGATGCCGTTCTTCCAGACCAGGCCCGTCACCACCAGCGGTGTGTCGGCGGCGAAGGTGGTGGCTACCATCGAGGTTCCCGCCAGCCACCACGGCACGCTGCGCCCGGAGAGAAAGAAGTCGCCGGTGCTCCGTCCGCCGCGCCGCGCAAACCAGAGGCCGATCGCGATGTTGACGGCAAAGAAGCCGACGATCACGGTCCAGTCGATCGTGGTGAGCTGCATGGACGAGGGTTCGCGAGCGCGAATGGCATCTCATTGTGACGACATCCGCTCGTGAGAGACTCCAGAGCCTTCCACCGCTGGCGCGCGAGAGCGCGCAGACCCCCCATTCCGGCATACGCGAGATCGCGAACCTTGCGCAGATGAATTCCGAGGCGATTCGCCTGGAAATCGGCCAGCCGAACTTTCGCACGCCGGAGCACGTCGCCGCCGCGGCGCGGCGTGCGATCGATGAAGGCTGGACGTTCTACACGCAGACGCAGGGTTTGCTCTCGCTGCGCGAAGCGTTGGCGGAGAAGCTGGCGCGCGTCAACGGTATCGCGGCGGCGACGCCGGATCGGATCACCTGCGGAGTAGGCGGCGTCGGTGTGATCGCCGCGGCGTTCGCCTCCGTGCTCGAAGCGGGGGACGAGGTGCTCCTTCCCGATCCCGCCTGGCCGAATTTTCGCATCATGTGCGCCTGGGCGCACGCGCGCCCGGTCTCCTACCGTTGCCCCGCGCAGGCAGGCTACCAGCCGGACGTCGAGCACCTCGCCTCGCTGATCACCCCGCGCACCAAGCTGATCGTCGTCAATAGCCCGAACAATCCTACCGGGGCGATCTGGAGTCGCGACGCGCTCACGCGAATCGCCGAGCTGGCGCAGCGCCATGGCATCTGGATGCTCAGCGACGAGTGTTACGATCAGATCGTGCTCGACGGCGAGATCCAGAGCTCCGCCGCGCTCGTTCCGGAGGCGCCGATCATCAGCGTCTTCACCTTCTCCAAGACGTATGCGATGACGGGTTGGCGTCTCGGCTACGGAGTCGCCCCCGAGCCGCTGATCGACACGATGGCCAAGGTGCTGGAGTCGACCTGCTCCTGCTCGCCGACCGTCTCGCAGAAGGCGGCCGAGGCGGCACTCGCGGGGCCGCAGGAACCGGTCGCGGAGATGGTGGCCGCCTACCGTCGCCGGCGCGATCTGGTGGCGGACATCCTGCGCGCGGACGGCCTGCTGGCCGCGCTGCCGGCGGGTGCCTTCTACGTGATGGCCGATGTCTCGCCCAGCGGGATGGAATCGCGTGACTTCGCGCTGGCGCTGCTGCGCGAGCGCGGCGTGGCCGTCGCGCCGGGCAGCGCCTTCGGAAACGTAGCGGCGAAAGCGGTGCGCATCAGCCTTGCCAGCTCGGAGGAGGATCTGCGGGAGGGCGTCACGCGTCTGTGCACGTTCGTGAGGGAGCGCGCGGGGGCGCGTGGCTAGCCGCCACGCGGCGCTGGCGGCGCTGCTCGCCGCTGCCGCAGTGATGCCGGTTTCGGTGCAAGCGACGGTTCTGCCGCAGCCGCGTGAGGCTGCCGTCGGCGCCTGTGTCTCGCCGCTGAAGACCTATGAGGTTCGCTTCGAAGGCGTGGCGCGCGAGCGCGGCGCGCTGGAGATTCTCGACGAGCGCTGGCGTGCGCTCGGGCTGACGGCGCGCACACCTGCGGATGTCGCGGTGCGCGTCTCCTCGCTGAGCGAGAGCGATCGCGCCTCGCGCGCGAAGCTGGGCGACGAGGGCTATATCCTCCGGGTGAGCCGCGGCCAGGCCCACGTTGAGGCCGACACGGCGGCGGGGCGCTTCTACGGGCTGATGACGTTGGCGCAGCTCCCGCGGCCTGATGGCGCCGGCTGGTGCCTGCCGCAAGCGCGCATCGTCGACGAGCCGGCGATGCGCTGGCGCGGCGTCTCCGACGACGTCTCGCGCGGCCCCATCCCTACGATGGACTTCTTCGAGGAGCGCATCCGCACCATCGCGGCGTTCAAGGGCAATCTCTACTCGCTCTACTTCGAGAGCGCGTTCCGTGACCCAAGCGTGCCGCTGTCCTCGCCGCCGGACGCGCTTACGCCACGAGAGCTGGCGCGGCTCGCCGCGTACGCGGCGCGCTTTCATGTGGCGCTTATGCCGGAGCAGGAGACGTTGGGGCACATGCACCGCTTGCTCTCGCTCGAGCGTTTCTCCGATCTCGCGGAGCTGCCGCACGACTACGTACTGGCACCCGCCGTACCCGCGGCGGAGCGTCTCGTTCAGCGGATCGTCAAAGACGAAGCGGCCGAAGTGAAGGGACGCACCCCGTTCTTCCACGTCGGAGGCGACGAGCCGAACCTCGTGGGCACCGGGCGCTCTGCCGGCCTGCGCGAGCGCGAGGGGAGCGAGGCGATGTACCTCGGCTACTACGCGCCGCTCTTCGCGACCGTCACCTCGATGGGGATGCGCCCGGTCATCTGGGGCGACGTCCTTCTGGCGCATCCGGATGCGGTCGCGGCGCTGCCGAAAAGCGTGGTGGTGGCGAACTGGCACTATGCGGCCGAGCCCTCCTACGAGAAGTATCTGACGCCGTTCGCGAACGCCGGCATCGAGCAGATGGTAGCGCCGGGGGCCGATGACTGGGGCCAAATCTATGCCGATCTCTCGACCGCCACAGCCAATGCGGCGACCTTCGTGCGCGACGGCCAGGCCACGCCCAAGGTAATCGGCATGCTGGAGACCGTCTGGCACGACGACGGCGAGAGCCTCTTCGCGAACACGTGGTACCCCGTGCTCTTCGCGCTCTCCGCGGCTTGGCAGCCCGCGCCGATCGACGAGCGCGCCTTCCATGCACGCTTCGACTGGGCGTTCTTCGGCACCGGCGATCAGCGCTTGGCGAACGACCTCGACAGCCTGCGCGCGGCGCAGGATGATCTGCGCACCACGCCCACCGATCCCTCGAACTATCTCTTCTGGATCGACCCGTTTCGTAACCAGCGGCGCATCTTCGCGCAGATCGAGGTGACCAAGCTGCGCCTCGACGCGGAGCGCGCGCTGCACGATCTGGAGACCCAGAGCGCGCCGCCCCCGCTGCATGCCGATGCTCTCCCCGCTATGCGCCTGGCGGCGGAACGCTACGACTTCCTGGGGCGCAAGTATCAGATCGCGCGCGAGTTCGACGCCTACTACGCCGATGCGCTGGCCCACGCCGGCAAGGATGATGAACGTGTCTTCCACGATCTCTTCCTGGCGCGCTACCTGCTCTGGGAGTGGCGTGACAACCTCAGCGTCGTCCGCGACGACTACGCGCGTGCTTGGGAACGCGAGTGCCGCCCCGCGTACCTCTCGAACGTGCTGGCGCGCTATGACGAGTGGCGCTCGAACGTGCTGCGCATGGAGGATCGCCTGCAGGGGGTGACGCGCGAGCGCTACTATCGCGAAGATCACCGCCTTCCGACGCGTGCCGAGCTCTTCTCTGGACTCGACGTGGGGAACGAGGCGCCGTGATCGCCGGTGCCGCACTGATTGCGACGTTCGTCCTGGCTGCCGTGCTCATGTGGCGGCGCATGCTGCCGGCGCTGCTGGCCGTGCCCCTGGTGGCGCTCCTGGCGGGAATCGTCTCGGGAGTGCACCCCCAGCAATTGCTCCAAGCGATCGGCGAAGGCACGTCGGGGCGCATCGCCCCCGCTTACGCCGCCGTGATCTTCGGAGCGCTTCTGGGGCGCGTCACGATGCGCACGGGCATCGCGGAGTATCTCGTCTCGCGCGCTGCGGAGTTCGGCGGCGACCGGCCCTATGCGGTGGTCGTCTCCGTCGGCGTCGCCGTCGCCGCGCTCTTCACGACGCTCACGGGCCTCGGAGCGATCGTGATGGTGGGCGGCATCGCGCTTCCTGTGATGCTCTCGGTCGGCGTGCGGCGCGAGACGGCCGCCTGCGCCTTCCTGATGTTCTTCGCCTTGGGTGCGACGTTCAACGTGGCGCTCTGGACGCTCTACGGCGGGATCGTGGGTGCCTCGACGGCGGCGTTTGCAACATTGGCTCCGCCTGTCTTCGTCGCCGCGGCGCTAGCTCTGGCTGCCTTCCTGCTGATGAGCGCGCGGCGCGAGCGCGGCTTCGCCCGTCTCGCGCTCGACGATCCCTTCGCGAGCGTCGCACCCGAGGTGCCGTGGCCGGCGCTGATCGCTCCGGTGCTGCCGTTGATCCTCATCCTTGCCTTCCGCTGGGGGGCCTGGGGCCCGGTCCCCGCCTTCTTGATCGCGGCGGTCTACGCGGCGGTCATCGTGCGTCCGCGCGACGCCGTGCAGACGCTGGTCTCCAGTGCCGTGCGCGGCATCGAGGACGTGGCCCCAGCCGTCTTTCTGATGATGGGCATCGGCATGTTGCTGGCGGTGGCGGCGCTCCCGCAGGTCCATGATGCGCTGGCCCCGATCGTGGCGCGCATCGCGCCGCGCCATGCCGTGACCTATGCCATGCTCTTCGGCTTGCTCTCGCCGTTGGCGCTCTACCGCGGTCCGCTCAACCCCGTGGGCGTGGGCGTTGCCATCTTCGCCGTGCTCGCCCAGCAGGGGGCGCTGCCGCCGCTGGCTTTGGCGGCGGCCGTGCTCGCCGTGGTGCAAGTGCAGAACGTCTGCGATCCCACCAACACGCAGAACGTCTGGGTAGCCAACCAAGTGGGCGTGGACGTCGAAACGATCACCAAACGCACGCTTTCGTTCCAGACGGGCGTGGCCATCGCCGTAGCCGCCGGCGCCGCATGGGCGTTCCATCTGTGATCGCCGCGTTGCTGCTGGCGGCGGCGTCGGCGTTGATCGCGCAGTTTCCCGGGCTTTTTGCGCCGCTGGCGGCGGCACGTACCATCGCCGTCACGCCTGCGGCAAGCATCGATGCAGACGTGGCGGCGCGCGAAGCGGGGCGCGCCATCGATCAAACTTGGAACGATCTGCGCCCCCTGAGCTTTGAAGGCGACGCCGCCGAAAGCGACTGCCGCGTCAAGCCCTTCGCTGCCGATGCGCGCATCGCCGCCGACGATACCCCGTATGCGGACGGCCTGCTCGTTGAAGTCACCTTCGATCTCGTCGACTGCGCGGGATGGGAAGTGGACCAGTGGACGGAGCAGCGGCTGCTGCCCGGCGGTGCGTCTCGGGCGGAGGTGGAGCGGGCGCTGCGCACGCTGGCGCGCCACGCCGTCACCGATGCCGACATCTGGGCGCACCTGCATCGGCAGCGCGCGCAACGCCTCTTCGGGGAAGGCCTCGCGCTGCTGCCCGGCGACCCGCCCACCTATCTCTACAGTTTCTACAAGACGCCGGACGGCAAGATGCGTGTGGCCGTGCGCCCGGGCGGCCCCGCCTGGGAGGCCGGCGTTCGAGGCGGCGACGTGTTGGTACGACTCGACGGAACATTCTGGTGGGAATACGGGACCTTCCAAACACAGCGCCGAGCCTACGACGGCCGCCCGCACACGCTCTCGCTCGAGCGCGGGGCGCGGACGCTCGAGGTGCGCCTGGGCGCTCCGTTGGAGCTGCGCTGATCCTCGATGCAGCATTGCGCGCGCGTGCGGATCGGCGTCGACGTCGGCGGAACGTTCACCGACGTGGTGGCAGTCGATGCCGCGAGCGGCGCACTGCTGGGCTCGCTGAAGGTGCCGACGACCCATCGCGCCGCCGAAGGCGTGGCGCTGGGCATCGTTGAGGCGCTGGAGCGCGCGTTATGCGCCTGGAGCCTCGCACCCGAGGACGTGGTCTTCCTTGCGCACTCCACGACGCAGGCCACCAACGCGCTGCTGGAGGGCGATCTCGCGCGCGTCGGCGTACTTACCGTCGGATCCGGCGTGGAGGGTCTGCTAGCGCGCATGGCGGCGCGTGTCCCTGCGCTGTGCCCGGCCGCGGGAGTCGAGTTGCGCCCGCTCCACGGCTGGCTCTCCGCGCACCATCCCGAGCGCCTCGAGGCGGCGATCGACGCGCTGCGCGCGGGCGGCGCCGAGGCGATCGTCGCCGCCGACGCGTTCTCCGTCGATCGCCCCGCGCGCGAAGCGCATATCGCTGCCGTCGCCCGCCGCCGTGTGGGTTTCGCGACGGCGACGCACGATGTCAGCACGCTCTACGGACTGCGCGTGCGCACGCGCACGGCGGTGGTCAACGCCGCGATGCTCCCCACCATGGTGCGCACGGCGCGCATGACCGGCGATGCGGCGCGGCGCGCGGGCATTCCCGCGCCGCTGATGATCATGCGCAGCGACGGCGGCGTGATGGATGCGCGGGAGATGGAGCGGCGTCCTGTGGCGACCATGCTCTCCGGCCCCGCGGCCGGCGTGGCGGGGGCCCTCTTCCACGAGCGCCTATCGGAGGGCATCTTCGTGGAAGTCGGCGGCACCAGCGCCGATTGCAGCGCCGTGGTCGATGGAAGGCCGCAGACGCGTGCCGCCACGCTTGGCGGAGCGCGAACCAGCGTTGAGGCGCTCGACGTGCGCACGCTTGCCGTGGCGGGTGGAAGCCTCGCGCGTCTGCGCGATGGCGCCGTTGTCGATCTCGGGCCGCGCAGCGCGCACATCGCCGGTTTGCGCTATTCCTGTTTCGCACCGCCCGGCATCTTCGCCGCAGCGGCGTTCGCGCCGACGGACGACGGTTTTCTCGCCGTACGCGGCGGCGACGGCGAGCGCTACGCCCTCACGCCGACATGCGCGGCCAATGCGCTGGACCAAATCCCGGAGGGCGCCTTCGCCCGTGCTCCCGGAGGCGAGGCTGCGCGCGCCGCCTTCACCTGCGCCGCGCGTGCCTTGGGAAGCGGGGCAGAGCCTCTGGCGCGCGCCATCCTCGACCTTGCCGCCGAGCGGCTCGCCCCCGTCTTCGCCGCGCTCATCCGCGCCTACGCGCTGGCGTCGCCCGTGACGATCGTGGGCGGCGGCGGCGGTGCGGGGGCCCTGATCCCCTATGTCGCGCAGCGTCTTGGCCACCCGTGGCGCCTGGCGCGCAACGCCGAAGTGATCTCGCCGATCGGCGTAGCCCTGGCGCTGGTGCGCGACGTGGTAGAGCGCACGATCGTCGATCCAACGCCCGACGATGTGGTGCGCGTGCGCGCCGAAGCGGAGGCGGCCGCCGTGCGCTCCGGCGCCGATCCGGCGGGCGTGCAGGTGGCGGTGGAAGTGGATGCGCGGCGCAATCGCGTACGCGCCGTGGCAACGGGGGCGACGGCGCTGGGCGGAACGGCCGTACCGCGCGTCGCCGACGAAGCTGCGCGGCGTATGGAGGCGGCTCGAGCGCTGGGCGTCGCGCCGGAGGACGTGCGCGAAGCGGCGCGTACTCGGACGTTCGTCGTCTACGTGACGGAAGCGCGGCGTGCCGCTGCCGTCGACCACGCCGGCGTGGTGCGCCTGCGCAGATTCGATGCTTGGGCGCGAGTCCTTCCGGCGGGCGAGGTTGCGGCGCAGCTTGCGCACGCTTTGGAGCGTTGGACGACATTTGGCGACGTGGGGCGGGCTCTGCCGCGATGCGCGCTGCTGGTGGGCGGCCGCGTGGTGGAGGTGGCGGATGTGTCCTCCGTCGCGCAGGCTGTTGCCCTCGCCCGCGAAGAAGTGCGTACCATGCCAAGCGAAGAGCCGGTCGGGATCGTGCTCTCCCGTCAGCGCGCGTGAGCGCATACGCCTCGGATGTCCTCGTCGTCGGCGGCGGCAACGCCGGCTGCATGGCCGCGTTGGCCGCCGCGCGCCACGGCGCCGACGTGCTGGTGATCGAGCGGTACGGCTTTCTCGGCGGCACGGCGACGGCGGCGATGGTTGGGCCGTGGATGACCTTCCACGCGGGGGAACGGCGCGTGGTGGGCGGCATCGCGCAGGAGGTCGTCGAGCGCCTCCAGGCGCGCGGCGGCTCGCCGGGCCATCTCCCCGATGCCTCGAGCTACGTCCCCACGATCACGCCGTTCGATCCCGAGATACTCAAGGCCGTGCTCTTCGAGATGATGGAGGAGGCGGGCGTTCGTCTCGTGCTCCACGCCTGGTTGCTCGATGCGCTGATGGACGGCGCGCGAGTGCGCGGTGCACGCTTCGCGACGGTAGGCGGGGTGCGCGAGGCGTGCGCGAGGATCAGCATCGATGCAACGGCCGACGCCCGCCTCGCGTTCTCCGCGGGCGTGGCGATGCAGCAGGGCGACGAGCGCGGGCGCGTCCAGCCGTGCACGATGATCTTCCGCCTCTCTCACGTCGACCGCGGGGCGCTGGCCGCGTACATTCGCGCCCATCCCGACCAGATGCGCACGCACCTCGACGCGCGCAGCGTGCGCGCCGAGGATCTTACGGCGGTGGCCGGGCTCTACGAGTTGTGGGAGCGTGCGCGCTCCGCCGGCGAGGTGAGCGTCCCGCGCGAGCTGGTCTCGCTCTTCGCCACGCCTTATAGCGACGAGATGACGGTCAACATGACGCGTGTGACGGGCGTCGATCCGCTCGATCCCGACGATCTCACGCGCGCCGAGATCGAGGGGCGCAGGCAGGCGATGGAGTTGGTGACGTTCTTCCAGCGCCATGTTCCGGGCTTCGAGGGCTCGCGTCTCGCGGCCAGCGCCGTGCAGTTGGGCGTTCGCGAGACGCGGCGCATCGTGGGCGAGTACGTCTTGACGGCGGAGGATCTGCTGGCCGCCCGCCGCTTCCCCGATGCGGTCGCGCGCAGCGGTTACCCCATCGACATTCACAATCCCACTGGCGCCGGAACGCTCACGAAACGGCTCCCTCCCGGCGAGACCTATGAGATCCCCTATCGCTGTCTGGTTCCCGCCGGGATCGACGGCATGCTGGTGACAGGACGCTGCATCTCGACAACCCATGAGGCGCTGGCCTCCACGCGTCTCACGCCTACCGTGATGACGCTGGGACAGGCGGCAGGGACGGCTGCGGCGCTGTGCACGCGCGAGGATACGCGCCCGCGCGACGTCGACGGGCGGCGCCTGCGCGCGATCCTGCGTGACGACGGCGTCGATCTCCCGGAGCAGGCGGCGCGGTAGTGGACCCCGTTCAGGTAGCGGCCGACTGGGGGCTGAAGGTGGCGGTCGAGGAGTTCGGCGACGCCGCGCGCGCTGTGGCCGCCGAATACGACCCGCGCCTCAAGACCATTCGCGTCAACGCGCGCGTGCTCGGCGATCGCTGCGATGCCGCCGGCACGCTGGCGGCGTGCGTTGCGCACGAGCTCTACCACCATCTCGAGCACATCGGTTGCGTGCGGAGCCGGCCGGGCGGCCGCCAACGTGAAGCGCTCGCGGATGCCTATGCCCGTCGCTATTTCGATCTCGCCGTGGATCCCGCACAGGTGCGGCGGACGTTGGAGCGATGAAGCTTTTCGTGGGAGTCGACGGTGGTCAGACGGCAACGCAGGCCGTGGTGGGCGACGAGCACGGTACGGTGTTGGGACGCGGCGAGAGTGGCCCCGCCAACCACGTCGACGAACCCGGCGCCGATGAACGCCTGCGCGTTGCCGTCGAGAAGGCGGTGCGGGGCGCGCTCTATAACGCCGGGCTGGCCTCGGCGACCCTCTTCGCGGGGGCGCACGTGGCGCTGACGGGGGAGATCGAAGAGCGGCGGACGGCGGCGGTGGGGAGGGCGGTTCGTGCGGAGCGGTTGACCGTCGGCCACGATGCGCAAGCCGCGTGGATGGGCGCGTTTGCCGGTGCCCCGGGCATCGCGGTGATCGCCGGCACCGGCTCGGTGGCCTTCGGACGCAATGCGCGTGGCGAGGAGGTGCGCGTGGGGGGCTGGGGCTACCTGTTCGGCGACCGCGGCTCCGCGTTTTGGCTCGCCGCGGAGGCGATCCGGCGTGCTCTGGATATCTTGGACCGCGGGCGGGAGACGCCGCTGGGCGAGGCCGCGCGCCGCCACTTTGACGTCGGGCGCTTGCCCGAGATCCCCGCCGCCTTCTACCGCCGGAACCTCTCGCGCGATGCCGTGGCCGGCTTCGCGCGCGTCGTCACCGCAATGGCCGCACAGGGTGACGTAGAAGCGGTGGGGCTGGTCGAGGAAGCGGGGCGTACCCTCGCGGAGTTGGCGCTGGTGGCGTTGGATCGCCTCGGTCTGCGCCGCGGCGAGGTGGCACTCGTCGGCGGCGCGTCCGCCGATCCGCTCCTGCGCCGGGCGACGGGGCGCGAGCTGGGCCTGCGGGGGGCGACGATGCGCGAGCCGTTGGCCGAACCGGTCGTGGGTGCGCTGTGGTTGGCTGGGACCGGGCAGGAGGGCGGGCGTGCTTGAACCGATTCTTCCGTTTCCGCGGGGGCTTGTGGTCAGCGTTCAAGCGGAGGAGGGCAGCCCTCTCGACGACCCGGCGGTGCTTGCCGCGATGGCCCGCTCCGCCGAGCGAGGCGGCGCGGTGGCTGTGCGTGCCCAAGGGGTGGCGAACATCCGCGCCATCCGTGCGTGCTGCGCCTTGCCGATCATCGGGCTCATCAAGCGTCATGTCCCCGGGAGCGACGTCTACATCACGCCAGCCTATGAGGATGCGCGGGCGATCGCGCGAGCCGGCGCCGACGTGGTGGCTCTCGATGCCAC
The DNA here is from genome assembly GCA_004297985.1 of bacterium. Taxonomy (GTDB): domain Bacteria; phylum Vulcanimicrobiota; class Vulcanimicrobiia; order Vulcanimicrobiales; family SCRA01; genus SCRA01. The sequence goes on from SCRA01000080.1 coordinate 79,079, forward strand.
GCCCCGCTCTCGCCCCGGAGGCGCCGTCCTGGCCGAGATCATCGCAGCGATCCATCGTGAGCTGGGATGCCCCGTCATGGCGGACTGCGCTACGTTCGAAGACGCCTTGGCGGCGCAGACGCTTGGTGCCGACATCCTCGCAACCACCCTCTGCGGATACACGAGCGAGACCCGCGCCGTCCCGCTACCCGCACTCGACCTCGTGGCACGTATCGCGGCTGCGGCGCGCCGTCCGACGTTGTGCGAGGGGGGAGTCGGGCACCCGAGTGAGGCAGCCGCCGCGCTCGCCCGCGGCGCGTACGCCTGCGTGGTGGGCACCGCGATCACCAACGTCGACGCGTTGACGCGCGCCTTTGCGGCCGCCGCTCGAGGCCAGGCCTAACGATTCCGCCGCGCGAAGCAACGCGGGCTTCGCACCACGGAGGAATGCATGTTCAAGCGAGCTCTACCCGCCCTCGTTCTCGGATTGGCCGCCGCGTTGCCTATCGCCGGAGGAGCCGCCGAGCAGGCGACGCCCATGGATCACGTTCCGCCGATCACGGTGACGGTGGTGCCGGAGGCCGGCGCGCCCGTGCTGCTCGATGTCGTCAAGGCGCAACGCGACGGCGACGGCGACATCGACGTCGCTGCCAGCTACCACAATACCGAGCGCAAGGCCGTCACGGCCCTGCGCGTGCGCTTCGACGTCTTCGATCCGTTCGGTGGCGAGCTCGGCTACTTCAACGGCGTATCGCAGGATCCGCTGGCTGCGCTCAAAGCCGCAACCATCGAGTGGAACGGCGACCAGCCGTATCCTATCTCCGCCGCGCTCCGCGCCCGCGTCACCGCCGTGGCCTTTGCCGACGGCACGTTTTGGCAAGCCTCAGATGTGCCGAACGCGGTCATCGACGCCGAGCATCATCGTCTGCTCCAGATCTACAAAGATAACGGTCTTCAAGCGTTGCTCAAGGCCCTCGGCCAGTAGAGCAGGTTGCAGCGCGCGCTTGATTCTGCGACGTATGTCGCAGTAGAGAGTCTTCTCGAATGAGAAGATACCGAGAAAGGACGAGGAATCGCTTGGCGCGCGGCTAATCCACAGATGCGCTTCAGGAGTACAACAGCATTGGCTCATCAAGTCAATAATATTGATTTCCGCCGCCATCTCGATCGTTCGTTTTGGTCTGTGACTTTGGTCCTAGCGGTGATCAGCGTCATTCTCGTCGTGCTGATCGCCATCTGGCCGATCAACGGTACGCTGGCCGTCGCGGCGACCTCGGACTACGGGATCGACGCGCTTTTCAAGTTCATGCTGTTCGTCGCAACACCGATCTTCGTGTTCGTGAACGGCTACGTCGTGTATTTCGCGCGGCGCTACAAGCATCGGAGTGATGAACCCGCCGATGCCGTCGGCATCCCACTCTACGGCGTGGTGCCCCTCGAGATCTGGTGGACCGTCATTCCGGTGTTCTTGATGGTGGTCTTGGGAGTGTGGAGCGCTGTCACGCTCTTCTCTCTCTACAAGCCGCAGGCGGGGGCGCTCAACGTCGAGGCGATCGGTCACCAGTGGAAGTTCGAGCTCCGCTACCCTGGTCTGAAGAGCTCCTTCTACGGCGATTTCTACCTGCCGGTCAACCGTCCGGTGACGATGAACATCACCAGCGCCGATGTCATACACTCCTTCTGGGTACCGCAGTTCCGCGTCAAGCTGGACATGGTGCCGGGCATGGTGCAGCAGCTCCACTTCACGCCTACCGAGGTCGGCAGCTATCCGCTGATCTGCACGGAGTTCTGCGGCATCGGCCACGGTGATATGCGCACTACCGTGCATGTCGTCTCGCAGGCTGACTACGCCAAGTGGTTCTCCGGTACGCAGCAGAAGGTGGCCCAGGCCGCGGCGGCGGCTGGCTCGCTCAACTTGACGGCGGGCGATGCCGCTAAGGGGCAGGCGGTTTTCGAGCAGAAGTGCTCGGTGTGTCACAGCATGGCTGCGTTCGCCCAGAAGAAGGTTGGGCCAGGCCTTCAGAACATCCTCAGCGACCCTGCGCACCCCAAGCTCGTCGACGGTAGTGCGGCGACGCCTGAGAGCGTTGCCCACATCATTCAGAACGGCTATTCCGGGGACATCGGCGTCATGCCGAACGCCCAGGCAAACGGCCTCTCGAGCAGCGACGTGTCCAACCTCGTCGCCTACTTGAAGAGCCAGAGCAAGTAAGAAGCAGCGGGAGCCTTACGTAGTATGAGCACGGATACCATCGAGATCCTACGGCGTGCCGACAAACCGATCCATCCGGCGCCGGAGTCCTTCATCAAGAAGTACATCTTCTCGGTCGACCACAAAGTCGTCGGGATCCAGTACTTCATCGTCTCGGGACTCATGATTCTGCTCTCCGGCCTCTTCGCCGAAGCGATCCGCGTGCAGCTCACCGGGCCGCACAATACGTTCCTCACGCCGCAGCAGTTCGATGAGGCATTTACGTTTCACGGAACGCTGATGGTCTGGTTCGGAGCGATTCCCCTCGTCACGGGCGCCTTCGGCAACTTCGTCATGCCGCTGCAGATCGGGGCGCGCGACGTCGCCTTCCCGTGGCTGAACATGTTCAGTTTCTGGACCTTCCCGCCGGCCGTGTTGATCTTGCTCTCCAGCCTCGCCTTCGGCGCCCCGAACGCCGGTTGGACGGAGTACCCTCCCGTTTCGCTTCAGGCGGGCGTCGGCATCGTCTTCTGGACCACGGCCGTCTTTACGGTGGGCATCGGCGCAACGCTGACAGCCCTCAACTTCTTGACGACAGTGATCAAGATGCGCGCTCCGGGGATGACCTTCACCCGGATGCCGCTCTTCGTCTGGGCGTCGGCGGTCACGGCGGTGCTCTCACTGGTGGCGACGACGGCGCTGGCCTCTGCGCTCGGCTCGCTTTTCCTGTCGCACGTCTTCAACGTCCCGTTCTACGATCCGACACGCGGCGGCACGGTGGTGCTCTTCCAGCACATGTTCTGGTTCTACTCGCACCCCGCCGTCTATATCTTGATCATTCCGGTCTTCGGCATCGTCTCGGAGATCATCCCGACCTTCGCGCGCAAGCCGATCTTCGGCTACAAGCTCATCGCCTACTCGACGGTCTCCATCGCGCTGCTCTCGTTCATGGTCTGGGCGCACCACATGTTTACCTCTGGTCTCGGGCCATGGGTGACGATGCCCTTCATGATCCTGAGCATGTTGATCGCCGTGCCGACGGGCATCAAGATCTTCTCGTGGACGGCCACGCTCTTCGGCTCGAATCTGCGCCTCACGACGGCGATGCTCTTCGTGCTCGGCTTCCTCTCGACGTTCACGATCGGCGGCATCACGGGCGTCATGCTCGCCTCCGTTCCGGTCGACTGGCACGAGCATGCCACGTACTTCCTGGTAGCACACATCCACTACGTGCTCTTCGGCGGCACCCTGATGGGCGTGCTTGGCGGGATCTACTACTGGTGGCCGAAGGTGACGGGCCGCCTCATGAGCGAGAAGCTCGGCAAGTGGCACTTCTGGCTGACCTTCATCTTCTTCAACGCGACCTTCTTGCCGATGCACTTCGTGGGCTTGCTCGGCATGCCGCGCCGCGTGGCCTACTACGATCCGGCGTTCCATGGGCTCAATCTGTTCATCAGCATCAGCGCGTTCCTCTTGGCGGGTGCCTTCCTGTTGCTCTTCGCCAACGCGTTCTGGAGCCTGAAGAAGGGTCCGGCAGCCGGCCCCAACCCGTGGGGCGCGCGTACGCTGGAGTGGATGATCTCCTCGCCGCCGCCGCACTACAACTTCAAGGAGATACCGGAGGTCTACGCGACGCCGTACGGCTACGGTGAGCCATTACCGTACAGCGCGCCGTATGACCAAGTGTCGACCACGCCGACGTACTAGGGAGAGGCGAGAGCACATCGATGGCAGTTCAGACGGAAGCCCTCGGCCACGGCCACGGCTATGGTCACGAGGCGATGACGCAGGAGGAGTACGTCGAGCAGCGCGATCTGCGCTTCCTCGGCTTCCTGCTCTTCCTATTCACCGACTCGATCTTCTTCACGGCCTACATCTTCGCCGCGCTCTATCTGCGTAGCGCGGCGCCGGTGTGGCCTCCGGTCGGCGTGGAGCGTCCCGACGTCAACCTGGGCGCGGTCAATGCGATCATCCTCTTCGGCTCGGGCATCACGGCGCATTACGCCATGCACCGGCTGAAGGAGAGCCGCTTCATCGGCTACGTCTGGTTCACGATCGTTACGATCATCCTGGGATCGCTCTTCTTGGGCGGCCAAGCCTACGAGTATGCCCACATCCACGCCACGTGGTCGGGGAGTACGTTCGGGGCGGCATTCTTTACCCTGACGGGACTTCACGGATTCCACGTTCTCGTGGGCGTCGTCTACCTGATCGTCACACTGCTGCAGTCGGTAGCGGGGAAGTACACGCCGGAGCGCCACTTCGGCCTCACCGCCGCCACCCTGTACTGGCACTTCGTCGACGTCATCTGGGTGGTGCTCTTCTTCCTGTTCTACATCTACTGATCGACGAGGCGTAGCGAGGCTATGGACACTGCATACATCGCGGATACCATCGGAGCAATTGGAGCGATCGTCGTCGGCTTCTTCGCGATCCGCTTCCTGCGCAAGGAGTGGAAGCTCAAAGGGGCCGACATCGGGGTGACCAAGGTCATGTTGACCTTGCTCGTCATCGGTTGCGTGGAGGCGTTGCTCGTCGGGCTCCGTATCGTCGGTCAAACCCCGCTGAGCACACACTAGGAGTCAGATCGTGGCAATCGACCAACAACACTTCGGCGACGGCGACTTTGGGATGCGCGATAGCGCAGGCGTCCCCCGCGCCGTCATCTGGCTCGCGTTCGTCGGCTTCGCGGTGATCGTCACTGTAGGCGGCTTCGTTGCGTTCAACTCGAATACCGGGTTGATGTGGCCGCCCGGCGCGACACTGACGATCCCGCTCGGCCTATAGCTACCCGACGCGCCGCTTGCGCGGGTTGAGCCCGATGCCCAATGTCGGGAAACCCTGCGGAAGCGCGCCGGTGGGCACTCCGTCGATTGCGTGGACCCCGCCGTACTCGCTGAACTCGATCAACGCGGGGCCGATATCGTACGACTGCGGCTGCTCGCCGCGCAACGGCCACTCTCCGGCCACATCCCCCGACTCCGTCAGAACCGCCAGGTAACCGCTCTCGTTGGGAGCGCTCTTGGCGTCACGCCCGCGCAGACGAACGTACCCGTCGGCGACAAAGATGGGGCGGAGCGTCGCAAGGACGGCGGTAACCGGCTTGACGAGCAAGGCGACCGCATAGCTGGCGAACGCGAGCGCCGTCAGCAGGATGAGCGGTGCCCAGATGGGCTCGTTGCGAAACTGGAAATACGTCAGGATCCCACAGCCGACTGCGAGGACGCTCGACTCCAGCGCGATCGTCGCCATTCCGAGCGCGCCTTGAACCACGACGCGACGCTCTTCGCGTCGCCAGGCGCGGTGTGGGAGCTGCTCGCGCAGGTCGTGAGGGTTCAAGCGTCGCTCAGTCACGGAAACGGTGCCTTCGCGCGCGCAGGAGGCCGCTCCTCGCGGCCCTAAGCACCGTTCACTATGGCTCTCCGGTCGCGCCTCCTGGCCCCGCTCGTCACGTTCCTCATGGTGGCCTGTGTTGCGCTCTCCGCCTCCGCCACGGAGAGGCTCGTGCCCGTGCACGGCGTGATCATCGCCGTGATGCCGAACGGCAACGCGATCCTGCGTAACGATCCTGTTCCCGGAACGCTGAATTCACAGTCCATCGAGTACCGCATCCGGAGCGGGCCGAAGCTGACCTCCGGTGAGGAGGTCGACGCGCTCATCGATATGTCGACTACGCCGTGGTCGCTGCGTCACGTGCACGATGCGGCCGACACCGTGGCCGGCGCCGCGAATGCGCGCGTCACCCGCATCTTGGGAGCAGGCGATCATCTGCCCGACGTAGCGCTGGTCGATCAGCGTGGGCGCCTCGTGCATCTTGCGGAGTTCATCGGCAAGACGACGGTCGTCAGCTTCATCTACACGCGTTGCAAGGACGCCGGCGAGTGCCCCGCCGTCACCGCGAAGTTCCACTACCTGCAGGAGCAGTTTGGTAACGGCCCGTTCCATCTGCTCGAGATCACGATCGATCCGAAGTACGATACGCCTGCCGTGCTCGCCGGCTACGCCAAGGAGGCCGGCGCCGATCCTGCGCGCTGGTCGCTATTGACTGGTGAGCCCTCGATGGTCAAGACCGTCGGCGACGACTTCAACCTCTCCGTCGTCGAGGACACGCCCGGCAACTTCCTGCACAACGACGTGACCCTCTTGGTGGCTCCCGACGGCCGCATCGCGCAGGTCATTCAAACCGACGCTTGGCCGCCGAAGGACGTATTGGCCGCTTCGCGCAATCTGGCCGGCCTCTCTTCGTCGCCGCTGCGGCGCTTCAACCTCTGGCTCATGTCCGGCGTCATCGCGCTCTGCGGTGGAAGCCAGCAAGTCGCCAGCGGCGTGTTGAGCCTGATCTGGCTCACGTTGGGCCTCGCCGTCTTCGGCTATCTCTTTTACTGGACGGCGAAGAAGATCTTCATCGAGAACGTCTGATCGCTCTCGCTCTTACCCGCGCGTTGTGACGGGGTCGCCCCCGTTCGGGGACGCTCCTCGCTCGCCTCACGCTCGCTCGATCACTTCCTTCGTCGCGCCTCCGCCCATCCGTGGGCTCCCGGCGCGACTCAGAGACCCCTCAGGGGGCAACCCCGCCACCCCGCGCGAGTTGCATCGGCTTGCGCCTCGACGCCTCGACGGAGCCGTGGGTGAGGAGCGGCGGGCTTCGGGCGGGCGTGGACCCCGAAGAGGGCCTCCGACGTCCGAGCGGAGCCATGGATGGCGAGAGCGAGGACGCGGCGGAGCAGGAGGCGCGCAGGAGCGCGCGCCGACGAGCGTCCCTCGAAGGGGTCTATGCCCGCCTGAAGCCCTAGCGTGGCTCGTTGCAAAGTCTACGTGGGAACGGAAGCCGGCGCCGATGCGACGCGCTTGGGGATGCGCAGCGTCGCGAACATCACGATGAGCGCCACGGCGGCGAAAAGCGTGTAGGCGTGCACGTAGCCCGGTACCGCGGAGATGTGCAGGCCGATGAGCGCGCCGGCGAACGCGCTGCCGACGATCTGCCCGAAGATCAGGAATATCGAGAGCAGGCCCACGGCGGTGGCGCGCATCTCGTCCGGCGCGGCGTTGGTCACGAGATACCGTGTAGGCGCGCCGAGCAGCGAGCCGAAGCCCAGGCCCGCCACGACGAGCGAGGCGATCGCCAGCGGCAGCACGGTCACGAATGCGGCGAATGCGGCCATGCCGATGGCCACAAAGAGACTACCGAGGAAGAGCACGGCGCGTGCGCCGACCTTATCGAGCGCGCGTCCCGCCACGGGAACGACGGCGACGAAACAGAACGCCGCCAGCGCCGCGAGGCCACCGGCGGAGATGGCGCTCAGACCGTCGGCGGCCATGAGCGCGGCCGGTACGAAGAAGAGCGAGCCCTCTAAGATGCCGATGCCGATCTCCAGCAGGTTCGCAAGCCGCAAGGTTGGGATGCGCAACAGGAGTGGCGGTACGACGGGGTCCGCGGCCTGGCGCTCGACGGCGGCGAACGCGGCCAGCAGCACCGCCGCGGCCAACAGCTCCCAGAGCGAGGCGGCGTTGGCTGCGCTGAAGAGATGATCGGTCTGCAGCCGCGTCAGGCCCGCCGTTCCCGCTAGGAGCGCTGCACCCAGCAAGACGATGCCGGCGAAGTCGAGCGCGCCGCGCCGCGGCGTTCCACCGCGGTGGACGTGGCGCATCGAGAGCGCGATGACGATGGCCGCCAGGGGCAGGTTGAGGGCGAAGACCCAGCGCCAGTCGAGCACGTGCACGATCGTTCCACCCAGTGCGGGGCCGACGATGCCGGCCAGACCCCAGATGGCGCCCAACATCCCCAAGGCGCTGCCGCGGCTCTCCTCCGGTACGCGATCGGCGACCGTCGCCGTGGCAACGGGGAAGATGCCGCCGGCGCCGGCGGCTTGGACGATGCGGCCGACGATCAACGTCTCGTAGCTGGACGCGAGGATCGCGATCAGCGATCCTACCGCGAAGAGCGTCACGTCGAGCATGTAGATTGTACGCCGTCCGTAGACGTCGGAGAGCTTCGACATCACGGGAATGGCCACGACGTAGGCCAGCAGGTAGGCGGTGAAGATCCACGAGAGCGAGCGCGCCCCGACGTCGAACTGCGCGCCGATCTGATGGAGTGCCGGAGAGAGCGCCGAGAGATCGAGCGCACCCATGAAGACGCCGAGCATCAGCGTGAGGAGCAGCGGCATGACCTCGCGCACCCCGCGGCGGCCCGTTTCCGGGCGGCTCTCCGTTGTCGAACCCATAAGACGAAGACCTCTAGACGAGCTGGTCCACCACCATCGCGGTGCAGATCAGCGCGAGGTAGAGGAGCGAGTACTTGAACATCGTCATATACACCGGCCGCGCCGGCTGCATCAGCACGCGCAGCGCGAGGTAAAGGAAGTAGCCGCCCAGCAACGCTGCAGCTACGAAGAAGACGGCGCCCAGGATGTGTAGCGGATAGGCGAAGAGCAGCGTCGTCGCTGCGAGGATGATCGTGTAGACGAGGATCTGGATGCGTGTATGCTGCTCGCCGGCGACGTTGGGAAGCATGGGAATGCCCGCCTTTTCGTAGTCGGTCTCCACGGCCAGCGCAAGTGCCCAGAAGTGCGGCGGCGTCCAGAGGAAGATCACGGCGAAGAGCGCTAGCGCGGGGAGGCCGATCTGATGGGTCACGGCGGCCCAGCCCACGAGCGGCGGAATGGAGCCCGCACCGCCGCCGATGACGATGTTCATCGGCGTACGGCGCTTGAGCCAGACCGTATAGATGACGCAATAGTAGAACTGGCCGAACATCGCCAGCACCATGGCCAGCGGGTTGACCAGCAGACCCAAAACCAGGTAGGCCGCGATGCCCGTTGCAGCGGTAAAGATCAGCGCCTGATACGGCTGCAGGCGTCCCGTCGGCAGCGGCCGCCATGCCGTCCGCTTCATCTTCGGGTCGATGTCACGGTCGTACCAGCAGTTGAAGGCGCCCGAGCTGGCCGAGGAGAGCCCGCCGCCCAGCAGCGTCCAGAAGAGGATCTCCGGTGAAGGCATCCCGTGCGCCGCCATGATCATCGCGGCTACCGTTGTGATGAGTAGCAAGACGATGATGCGCGGCTTGGCGAGCTCGAAGTAGGCGTTGTATACGGCGGGCTCGAGCCACGAGGGGCGCGCGCCGGCGCCCTGCGTCTCGGAGATCATGCGCGCGTTGCTCGCGCCTGCGGCAAGAAGGCCGCGCGTACGAGCAGCACGACGTACGTGGCGTAGAGAAGCGAAGCGTTTGCGGCGTGCGCTTCGCGCAGCGGCATCGGGAGCCGGCCTAGCACGTTGGCCACGCCCAATGCGATCTGCACGGCCACCAGCGCGAGGGCGATCAGCGCGATGGCGCGCAAATCTCCGCGCTGGCTGCGCAGAGTGGCGATCACCGCCAAGACCGCACAGAAGAGGACGGCGTAGGCCAGAGCGCGGTGCGTCATCTGCGCTCCCTGCGGCCATGCCAAGCCGAACCAATGGCCGTCGCATGACGGGAAGCCCGAACACGTGAGGCCGAAGCCGCTAGAGCTGACGTACGCCCCCATCGCCGTGGTGGTGAGCGCCGCCAGCGCCGCGAGCCAGAGCCACGGGGTCGCCGCGGCGGGATGGCGGCGCTCCGCCTGTTCCGCCGCTGTCGGCCCCCAGGCCAGTACGGCGACGGCGATGATGGAGCCCAGCAACAGCATGCCGCACGTCCAGTGCGCCGTGACCGATGGTGGATCGTTGCTGGCGAAGATGGTGATCCCGCCCAGCGCGATCTGCAGGATCAGGAAGCCGATCACGGCCCACGCCGCACGGCCGGCCTGCGGCAGCTCGCGACGGTTGACCCAAGCCAGCGCCAGCACGATCAGCGTCAAGGGACCCACGATGGGGCCGGCGATCAACCGGTGGAGCGACTCGAGAAACGGGAAGCCATAGAGCGTCAGCAGCGAATGTGCACTGCAATTCGGCCATGTCGGGCAGCTCATGCCGCCGTTGTTGATGCGCACCCAACTGCCGAGGATCGCAAGCAAGTAGACGCAAACGGCGAGGCCCGCGGCTAGCCAGCGGAATGCTGTAACACGCGCTACCACAGATCGCACGCCAGCCCGGGCGGCGAGGGATGACCGATACTGAGTTTCCATGGACTCCTAGGTTGTAGTGCTAGGGCGCAAAACAGGTCTAGCGTTCGCCGTGAACGGTCACTTCCCCGCAAGCACTGGGTAGGTTTCGAGCGGGGTAACGACCGTGGTAACAGGCGGAGCCTGCGGGTTGCCGAACCTTCGCGGGCGATGGGGACGAGGCTCGATAGGGAACGCCGGCTGATCGCGCGGCTGCCGTGCTGGCTAGCCGGCGGGCTGTTGCTTCTCGCCCTTGTGGGGTGCCGCGACATCCGAGTCCGCACCTACGCCCAGGGATACTCCTTCACCCCCGCCTCCGGTCCCCAGATCACGGTGGTGCGCAGTACGCGCCAAATGGGCGCGCTGGGGATCGACCTGCGCGGCATCGACTACCGCCATGTCTTCGCCGTGGTGCTGTTGATGGGTCCCCATCCATACGAAGGCTTTCACCAAGTGATCGCCTCCATCAAGGCCAACGACACACGGGTGCGCGTGGTGGCTTTCGAGCAGGCGCCGGATACGCCGGGACCCGACCGGCTCAATCGCTCCTACACGGTCTGGGTGATTCCCAACCTCGTCTACCGCTCTGGGGCGCAGGTTGAGGCGGTGACCCCGGACGGAGCGCCATTCGCCTCGACGATCCTGCCGTGAGGGCCTTAGCCTGTTAGACGGAGAGGCGGTGGCGAGCCGCGGCGCCCGCCGGCGTACCATCCAGGGCGCGAAGCTCCTCTTCGTCGAGCAGGCGTGGTCTATCGCGCTCCGTGGAGACGACGCAGTAGAAGCCAAGCGGTCCGCTCGCGGAGGCTTCGTTGACGAACTGGTGCGCGGTGTTGGCCGGCACGTAGATGACATCGCCCTCGTGCGCCTCGTACGCTTCACGGCCGACGATCACCGTGCCGTATCCGTGCGAGATGATGACATAGTGCTCGTGTTCGTGGCGTTCGAGGCTCGAGTAGCCGCCGGGAGCCACGTCGAAGTGGCGGACCTGCATCGTCGCGCCCGTCACGATCGTGTGGCGCGTGACGCCGTTGAAGTCGCCTTCGCGCTTGTATTCGCGGGGCTCGACGCCGCGCCAACCGTCGGAGGTACGGGGGGTGAAGGAACGTGCCTGATCCACGCATCGGCGCTTCTAGGCGGCAGAGGCCACGACCTCTTCACTCAGGGTCAAGCGCGCGTGGCCGATGCGCGCGTCTGCCATGCCGTAGTAGATGTCGAAGACCCGCCCGCCGAGGTCGGTACGCATGTCGAGCGCCGTGGGAAAGACGACGTTGGCAACGATGCCGCTGCACTCGAGCGGCGTCTCCGGCGTGAGGATAGGCTCCGGGGATCGGTAGAGGACGTGGTCGGGGCGTTCGGCATCGTGAATGAGGACGCCGGCGGAGTAGCGCAGTTCGAATCCGCCATCGCACGGGGTTGCGTCGACCCCGTGATAGAGGCTGAGCCACCCCTCGGCGACTCGGACGGGCGGCGTGCCCGCCCCGAGCTTCAAGCGCCCCCATGCCTCGTCGGGCGTGGCGACCTTGACGGTTTCGCGCATCTGCAAGAGGTTCGTGCGGTCGGCGAGCACCCCGGTCAGCGGCACGTAGGCGATGGAGATCGACTCGCGCTGCGCGGGCTCCGTCGCCAGCAAGGTAGGAATCGCATCGCGCCCGTCGAGCACCGAGAGATGGAGCATCGGGCGGTGGTACATCGCCAGCGAGAGTACGCCGCCGGGTGAGAGGACGGGCTCGGGGAAGAAGGCGGCGTCCTTGTCGTCGCCGTCGTGGGCCTTACAAGCGGTGAAGTCGACCAGTCCCAAGCGTTCCCAGCGGTAGGCGTCGCTGGAGAGCGCGAGCGCGACGCGCGGGCCCGCGGGGCCGAAGGCCGTGTACGCCATCACGTAGCGATCGATGGCGTGAACGAAGGTGACGCGCGGATCTTCGCAGCCGTAGCCGGGATCGGAACGGACTTCGTACGGAGCCTCGGGCTCGAGCGCGTAGCCTAGGCGCTCGAACGTTCCGTGCTCGGCGCGCACCAGGCCGATGCGCGAGATGTTTCCCGCGGCCACGCAGCGCGGGTAGATGAGCAGTCGTCCGTCGCGGTCGCGCGCGCAGGCTGGGTTGAGAATGCCCTCGCTCTCGTCGGGGTTGCCGTCCTGCGGAACCAGCGGGACCCCGCAGCGCACGACGTTCGCATCGAACTCCATCTCACCGTACCTTTCGGTCGTTTCCCGGCGCCTCAAGACCACATGATACCGCTCGTGCCCTCCCGTGCCAAGTGAGAGGATGCTCAACATCGCGGGCTAGGCGGCCTCTGGGCGTGGGTGTCAGGCGCGGCTGCGGGCACGCAGGTGGAAACGCTGGATCTTGCCCGTGGCCGTCTTGGGTAGGCCGTCAACGATCGTTACCCAGCGCGGATACTTATACGGCGCCAGCCGCTCTTTGACGAAGAGCTGCAGCTCGCTCTCGGTGGGTGCCTGCTTGGGCGACTTGAGCACGACGTAGGCATGCGGCTTGATCAGGCCGTCTTGGTCCTCGTGCCCCACGACGGCGCACTCCAGCACCGCCTCGTGCGCGGTAAGCGCCGCCTCCACTTCGACCGGCGAGACCCAGATGCCGCCGACTTTGAGCATGTCATCGCTGCGCCCGGCGTGCCAATAGTAGCCATCGGCGTCGCGCCGGTACTTGTCGCCGGTGCGGATCCACGATCCATCGAGCACGGCCTTCGTACGCTCGTGCTTGTTCCAATAGAGCGCCATCGTCGAGTCGCCCTCCACCAGCAGATCGCCGGTGGCTTCGTCTTCGACGTCATGCCCCTCTTCGTCGACGATGCGCACGCGGTAACCTGGGACGGGCTTGCCGCTCGACCCGGCGCGGCACGCACCGAACTCGTTGGTGAGGAAGATGTGACAGATCTCCGTGGAGCCGATGCCGTCGAGGATCTCCAGGCCCGTGCGTTCCTTCCAGCGCTCGAAGATCGGCGCTGGGAGCGACTCACCGGCGCTCACGCAGGCGCGCACGCTGGAGAAATCGGCTTCGGCACCGGCGTCCATCGCGGCGAGCATCTGCGCGTAGGCCGTCGGTACGCCGAAGAAGAGCGTGGGGCGATAGAGCGCAACCTGCTCGAAGACGGCCAGCGGGGTCGGGCGTCCCGCGAAGAGGATGCACGCGGCGCCCACATCCATCGGAAAGTATTGGGCGTTGCCCAAGCCGTAGGCGAAGAAGAGCTTGGCGATGCTGAAGGCGCGGTCGTCGGGCCGCACGTCGAGGACACGCTCGCCATAGGTGCGCGCGCAGATCCAGGGGTCATGGTGGAGGTGGACGACGCCCTTGGGCTCACCTGTGGTGCCGCTGGAGTAGAGGAAGAAGGCGAAGGCGTCGCGGTGCGTCTGCTGGTAGTCCGCGCGCGGCGTCGTGCGCCCCACCTGCTCGAGCAGATGGGCGGCATCCCAGACGGTGCAGCCGGACGGCGCGACGGCGGCGCCGTCGACGATTGTGGGATCGGCGATCACCAGGCGCGCGTCGCAGTCGGCGAGGATCGCGCGATAATCGTCCGCTTTGAGCAGCGTGTTCAGCGGTACCGCCACGGCACCGGCCGCCAGCGCTCCCCAGAACGCCACCGACCACGCGCGTGAGTCCGGCAGGGTGATCGCCACGCGCTCGCCGCGGTGGATGCCCTGCGCCTCGAGCGCGGCGGCGAAGCGGCGCACTTCATCGTCGAGTTGGGCGTAGGTCAGCTTCTCGCCGTTGGACACCAGCGCCACGCGCTCGCCGTTCCCCTGGGCGACATGGCGGCCGACGAACCACTGCGCTGCGTTGAATTGAGCGGGAAGAGTGTCCGCTGCTCTCATAGTTCGCGTCCCTCCAGTGCGCGCAGGCCCGCGCGTTGTGCATCGTTCCACGGCTTGCTCCGATCGTCATCGAAGTCGTACGAGACGGCAACGGTGCGGGAGAGCGTACGGATATCCCCGTCGGGGCCCAGGATCGCCTGTTCCAGATCGAGGCTCGAGCGTCCCAGTCGCGCGCAACGCGTCAGCACGCGCAGTGCCTCGTCGTAGTAGCAAGGGGCCACGAAGCGCGTCGTGATCTCCGCCGCCACGTGGTCGAGGCGCAGATGCCCGTTGGGGTCGTCGACGCACGCCGCACCCATGAAAGCCAGGCGCGCCTGCTCGAGATAGAGACCGTACGAGGTGTTGCTGACGTGACCGACTTGATCGGTCTCGCAGTAGCGCGGGCGTACGTCGATGGCATGACGGAAGCCGGCGAGCCACGCCTCATGACCACCGGGCTCGAAAGGCTGAAGCATACCAGTGCTCACCAGGATTCGGTTCTCCTCGACGCGCAACCGAGCCCTCTATGCCCGAGTTCCACGAAGCGTTGAAGATCGTCGCCGTCGCCGCCGCTATCGGACTCGACGTGCTAGCGGTCTCTACCGGCATCGGCATCGCCGGCATTCCCTGGCCCACGCGGATACGCATGGGCATCGCCTTCTCGGCGGCGGAGATCTCGATGCAGATCATCGGCGTCGTGCTGGGGACGGCCTTGGGCAGAGTGGCAGGCGAAGTTGCGGCCTACGCGGGGTTCTCCGTGCTGGCCGTGCTCGGCGTCATCATGGTGCGGGAGAGTTTCGTCGAGCGGGAGACGAAGGCGTTCGCGGTCGACACAGGGTTCGGCCTCCTCGTCGCCTCGCTCTCCATCAGCCTCGACTCGCTGGGCGTTGGTTTCTCGATCCCGTCGCTCCATCTGCCGGTCGTCACGCTCTTGAGCGTGGTCGCCGTGACGACCGTAGCCTTCACGCTGACCGGTCTGGCCTTCGGCCAGCGGCTCGGCGAGCGCTTCGAGGAGGGGGCGGAGCGCTCGGCCGGGGTGGTCTTGGTCGCCTTGGCGATCCTGTTTGCGATGCAGCACATATTCGGAGGGCATTGAGGTCATGGCACAGGTTCAGTATGCGATCGGCATCGACGATGTGCGGGCGGCGGCGCAGCGTCTGGCAGGCGTGGCGCACCATACGCCCGTCGCGCGCGTCCACGCGCTCGATGAGCGCGCGGGCGCCCAGCTCTTTCTGAAGTGCGAGAACCTCCAGCGAGTCGGTGCCTTCAAGTTTCGCGGCGCCTACAACGCGCTGGCCCAACTCAGCGATGAGGAGCGCGCGAGGGGCGTGTTGGCTTTCTCCTCGGGAAACCACGCGCAGGGCGTTGCGCTGGCCGCGCGGCTGCTCGGCATTGCCGCCACCATCGTGATGCCCACCGATGCCCCGGCATCGAAGCTGGCGGCGACCCGCGGCTACGGCGCCAAGGTGGTGCTCTACGATCGCTACGAGGTGAACCGTGAAGATGTGGCGCGCAAGGTGCAGGGTGAGACGGGCGCGACGCTGATTCCCCCCTACGACGATCCGCGTATCATGGCAGGCCAGGGGACGGCGGCGCTCGAGCTGTTGGAGGAAGTACCGGACCTCGACGTCCTCTTCGTCCCCGTGGGCGGCGGCGGGCTGCTCTCCGGGTGTACCGTCGCCGCCACGGCGTTACGTCCGGGGATCCGCGTCTATGGTGTGGAGACGGAGGCGGGTAACGACTGGTGGCAGTCCTGGCAGCGCAACGAGCGCGTGGAGATCGGCGTACCGAAGACCATCGCCGACGGCATGCAGACCACGTCACCCGGGCGATTGACGTTCCCTCTCGTGCGCGCCTTGGCGGCGGGCATCGTGCTGGTCTCCGAGGACGAGGTGCGGCAGGCGATGCGGCTGCTGCTCGAGCGAGGAAAGCTGTTGGCAGAGCCCTCGGGCGCCACGTCGCTGGCGGCGGCACTCTTCCGTAAGGCTGAGATCGCCGGGAAAAAGGTCGGCATCGTCATCAGCGGAGGCAACGTCGATATGGAGCGTCTGGCCACGCTCATCGCATAGCAGGCGCGCCCTCGTACGCGGTACATGGCTGGCCGCGATAGGGACAGGTCGCGCAGGCGAGGCCGGGTCGTGCGGGGTACTCGCCCCGCGCGATGCATGCGGCGATCTCGCGCACTCGCTCGGCGGCGTCCGTCTCCGGTGGGTGGACCTCTCGCACGGCGCCGTCGCGCACCAAGAGAAGCGACGTCTCCCACTGCCGTGCGCCGAAGAGGTGCGTTGCGGCCTCGCGATAGATGGCGAGCTGGAGGCCGTAGTGGTCCGTCTCGCCGCTGCCCGTCTTGTAGTCGACGATCAGCGCGCGATCGCCGAGCTCCGCCACGAGGTCTATCGCGCCGACAATCGTGGTCCCACCGATCTCCACCGAGAAGGGAACCTCGGCGCCGAGCACGCGCGCCTGCGCGAGCGGGTGCGCCAGGTAGGCTCCCAGCGAGGCGCGCGCTGCGGCGATGCGCTCCGCGCCGAGGCGGCCGTGCAGTTGCAGCTCGTCGAGCGAGCGCACGAAGGCGGCGAGAAGGTCGCAGCGCTCACCGGCGATGCGCTCCAGGTTGTAGCATTCCAGCGCCGCGTGGATCAACGCGCCGTACTCGGCGGCGCCGATTTCGTTGCGCGCGTTGGGCGGCAGAGTCGGCTCCGCGAGTCCCGGAAGCCCCAGCACGTCTTCGTACGCGTAGCGCAGCGGGCAAGTGGCGTAGCTATCGAGCTTGGTGAAGGAGAGCATGCGTCCGCCGTCGCGCGAGCGCGGCAAGACATCGTCGCGGCGCTCGGCATCGTCGCGCGCGCGTTGGGCACGCAGCAGCTCCACCATACTGGCATCGTCGCCGCCGGCGCGAGCCGCAACGGCGCGCGGGGTCGACGTTTCGAGAGAGAGCGGAGCGGTGAGCAGGCGCACGCCGTCCAGCGCGCGGACCTCGGCGAGAAACTCGGAGCAGCTCTCGCCGCCGCCTCCGCTCGCGCTTACCGTTCCGCAGACGTAGACGCGATCCCGAGCGCGCGTCAACGCGACGTAGAAGAGTCGCCGCTCCTCGGCGAGCTCGCGTGCCCTCCACGCGTCGGCGGCGGCATCGCCGCCCGCGCTGAAGCGCGCATGCAACGCGTGGTAGGTCGGAGCGCCGTCTTGGTCGCGGGTGACGATCAGCGTGCGCTCGCCGTAGTCCCAGACGACGGAGTCGGGCGCGCGGTAGGCGGGAAAGACGTTCCTCGTCACCTCGGCGACGAAGACCGCGGGCCACTCGCGCCCTTTGGCCCAGTGGATGGTCGAGATCGTGACGGCGTCGGCCGCCGGCGGATCGGCCTCGCGCTCGTCGAAGGCGACCTCACGAAGCCCGTCGAGATACTCGAGAAACTCGGGGATGCGCGCCTCGGGGAGATCCCGTGCGAAGCTCTGGGCGATCTCGATCAGCCGGTGCAGATTCGCCAGCGCTTGCCGTCCGTCGAGACTCTCCTGCGCCGCAGCCGCGTAACGGTACTCCAGCCCGCTGGCCCGCAGGACGCGCTGCACCGCCTCGGCGAGCGGCAGCGACCCCACGCCGTCGAGCTCGTCGGCGATCTCGCGCAGCGTCTCGACGCGTTCCCGCGCCTCGCCGTCGAGCGCCGGCGGCAGCGGCTCCACGAGCACGGCGCGCGTCAATTGCAGACGCCGCTCTTCCACCTCCCGTTCGGCGCTGCCCGGTGCGGCCAGCGCGGCGATCGTCTCCTCGTTGGCGCCGATAATCCCGCTGCCGAGCACGCGCAGCATCGCCGTGTCGTCGGTGGGATCGTCGGTGAAGCGCAGCCATGCCATGGCTTCTTCGACCTCCCCGGCCTGGTAGAAGCCCACGCCTCCCGTGGTACGGGCGGGGATGCCGCGGCGTGCCAGCGCGTCGACGTAGACCTGGGCATGCGTCTTGCGCCGCAAGAGAATCGCGATCTGCGCGTAGGCGAGCCCGCGCTCGGCTACCAGGCGCTCCGCCTCCGCGGCGATCGCTTCCGCCTCGCGCTCGCGCGCGTCTCCGTTCGCGCGCCCCTGTATCTGCGCTGCGATGACGCTTACCTCTTCGCCGTTGCCCGTCCCGTCGCGTAACGCCCGCATCGGCATCTCCTCGCGTCGCTGCGGGGCGATCGCGAGGTGTGCGGCGTCGAGGATGGGTTGGAGCGAGCGGAAGTTCTCGTCGATGCCGGCGGCGCCATGCCGTGCGGCGAGGCGTTCGATCTCGTCCGGGCGTGCGTTGCGGAAGCCGTAGATCGACTGGCGTGGATCTCCCACCAGCATCACGCCGTGGAGGCGCTCGCCGAAGATGCGCTCGACGAGCCGCTGCTGGGCGGCGTTGGTGTCCTGATATTCGTCGACGACGCAGTGGGTGAATCGCGCTCGGATCGCGCTCCGGTGCTCGTCGTCGTCCAGCAGGTGGTCCAGGTGCGCGATGAGGTGAGCGTAGGTCGCCTCGCCGCGCTCGGCGAGCAGCGCATCGAAGCGCTCCATCACCGTCGCCATCACCCGCGCGACCGTCGTCTCCATCTCCATTTGCGCGCGCAGGGTATCCGGCGAAGGCGCCTCGTGGCGGCGCGCCAGCGCCTCTTTGGCTTTGGGTTCCCCCATCCGCGCCTTGGTCCTATAGAAGCCGTCGCGCAGCTCACCTGAGATGGCAAGGGTCCGCGGCAAGCCCTCTCCGCTCCACAGCGCGCGCTGTGCGCGCCTCACGCTCGCGAGCAGGCTCTGCGCCGTGAGGCCCTCCTCCGTCACCGTCGTGACTAGGCGGTAGAGCAGTGCCAGGGCTTTCCCCGGCGCGATGAGATCGAGCGCCGCGGGCACGGCGATCTCGCCCAGCCGGCCGTGGAGCAGCTCACGGTAGACTTCGTGGAAGCGCGTCAGCGCCTCGCTCTCCTCGAGCACGCGTAGATCGGGATCGAGCTCGGCACGATAGGCGTGGAGCACGAGCATCTCGCGGCAAAAGGCGTGGAACGTCGAGACCTTGATCTCGTCGCCGCGGCTGCCCAGGCGCACGGCCAAGCGCGCGGAGAGCTCTGCGGCCGCGCTGCGCGAGAAGGTGACGGCGAGGATGCCGCGCGGCTCCACGTTCTCGTGGCGCACGAGCCAGCGGATGCGCTCGACCAGCGTCGCGGTCTTCCCGCTGCCGGCTCCGGCGATCACCACCAGTGGGGCGCGGGGATCATGCTCGATGATGCGGCGTTGCTGCGCGCGCGGCGTGAGCTCAGTGGGCATCGACGCCTCCGCTCTCGCCGTCGACGGCAACGCGGTCGCAGGCGGTACGGAAGGGGCAGTGGGCACAAGCGTCTCCCGGCTGAGGAGCATAGCCGGCGCGACCGTCGTAGAGGTCGCCGCAGAGATCGGCGATGCGCGTCAGTCCCGCGTCGAGCTCACGCTGGGTAAGCGCATCCCTTGCGACGGAGTTGGAAGCGCCCTCGGCGGCACCAAGCGTCGCCAGCCGCGAGGAGGAGGTGCGCTCGGCGGGAGAGCGTCCGCGCAGAAAGAGCAGATCGAGCGCAACGATCTTCGCCTGCGGATCGCGTTGCGTGAGCGCCGCGGCGTAGAGAGGCAACTGCACCACGCCGTCGAGTGCGCCGCCGAGCGGAAGCGCCTCTTCCGTGGCCAATCGGCGGAAGCGCGCAGCAAACGGGTGGTCGCGCCCGGTCTTGTAGTCGCGGATGACCACGCCATCGGCCGTCTCGTCGACGCGATCGATGCGCCCGGTTAACGTATGGGTGCGTCCGTCGCTCGCCGTGAGCGAGAAGGTCACCTTCAGCTCGCGCTCGCGCACGGCGAAGCGTGGTTGGTCCTCCAGCCAGCGCAGGTAACGGCGCGCGTAGTCGCGCGCGCGCTCGGCGATCATCGCGACCAGCGCAGGCTGTTCGCCCAAACGCGCGTTTCGCGGGCGCTCTCGCTCACGCTCGAGGGCGTGCGCGATCGCTGCCTCGAGCGCGCGCGCGGACGCCTCCTCGCCTGCGGCGATGACCTGCTCGCTGCCCGGATAGCGCTCGTGAAAGTCGGAGAGAGCGGCGTGCAGGACGGTGCCCAGGAGGGCGGACGCGCTCTCGCGCTCGTCGCCCTGCGCGCGCACGACGTAGCGATAAAAAAACTGACGTGGGCAGCGCAGGTAGCACTCGATGGCGCTGGGCGAGAGCGCACCCGAGGGGAGCGCGGGCGTGGCGGGCGGTTGGCTCTCGAAGGCCTGGCGCACGCTCACGATGCGCCGTGCGGCGGCGCCGTGAACCGCGTCGTCCACGTGCACGCCGCTCGAGGTGAGCCGGCGCAGCGCAAGCACGCGCTCGTCCTCGTCGAGTACGTCACCGCCGCCCTCGCTCGGCTCGCCGATGCCGGCACGCTCGATGAAGGGCGAGGGGGCGAGGTCGGCCCCTTCGTCCTGCGTATAGCTCGTCAGCACCAAGTGCTCGGCTGCGCGCGTGCAGGCGACGTAGAAGAGGCGCAACTCCTCGTCGCGCTGCTCCTGAGCCGTCGGCGTGCGCGGCAGATTCACGGCATGGAAGAGCGCCTCTTGAGCCGCCTCGTCGAGCAACGGATCGGGGCGCGGCTGGGCGGGAAGCCTGCCGCGCACGGCGCCGGCGACGAAGACCAGGGGAAACTCGAGCCCTTTGGCGGCGTGCATCGAGAGCACGTGAACGCCTTCGCCTTCCGGCGGTCCCTCGGTCTCGGCCAGCAGGCCGAAGAGCTCGGATGCTCGCTCCGCGAGATGCGCGGCGGCGCCGGGTGACCCCCCGAAGACGGCATCGACGTCTCCAGCCAAGTCGATCAAGGTGCGCAGCCGGCGCGCCGACGTGGCCTGCGCCTCTCGGTCACGGTGCGGCGCGGTGATGGCCGCGGCCACGTCATGGGCCCGTGCGATCGAGACGACGAGGTCGCGCGCGCCGAGGCGGCGCCAGCGGGAGCGATGCGCTGCGAAGGCGGCGGCGAAGTTTGCGATGCGCGCCCGCTCCCGTTCCGAGAGCTCGGCGCTGTTGGCCAGCGCCGCGAGGTCGGCGAAGGAGGCCTCGCCGAGCGCGCGCCGTGCGAAGCGCAACGCGCGTGCGCGGATGCCGACCACCGGTGAGGAGAGTAGACGCGCGAGGCGCTGGCCGTCGGCCGGCTCGCCCAGCGCCGCGAGGTAGGTGAGCACGAAGTCGATGGCGGGATCGCCCAGCGCCTCGGCGGCGTCGGCGCGCACGACGGGGATGCCCTGCGCGCGTAACGCGAAGGCGATGCGCTCGGCGTGGCCTCTGGTCTCGCGCAGCAGCACTGCGACATCGGCGTAGCGCAACGGGTGCGCGCCTGTTGCGGCGCGCGGCGCGCCCACGAGGCGCCGGATCTCGCGCGCGATCCCAGCGGCCTCGCCAGACCGATCGCGGTAGCACAGCCAGCGCACCGCTCCAGCGTGTCCGGCCACGCTGCGCGTGAGGCTCTCGCAGCTCAGCACGGGGTCGAGAGGCACATCGCCCTCACGCGGTGCCCGCGCGAGCCGGTTTGCGCAGGCGAGCACCTCGGGCGGGCAGCGATGGTTCTCCTGGAGCACGATCGTGCCAGGGGCGAAGCGCGCGCGGAAGTCCTCGATCGCCGCCGGAGCCACGTTGCGGAAACGATAGATGGACTGGTTGGGATCGCCGACGGCGGTGATCTGCGCGCCGGCCCCGGCCAGCAGGCTCAACAGGTCGAGCTGGGCGGGATCGGTGTCCTGCAGCTCGTCGACGAAGACGTACGCGTAGCGCCGCGGCGTTGCGCGCAGCGCGTCGACGGCCGCATTGACGAGATCGCGAAAGTCGCGCAAGCCGAGGCGGCGCTGCTCGTCTTCGTAGGAGCGATAGAGGCCGGCCAGCGTAAGGAGCGCCAAGCGCGTGGGCAGACCATCCGTTGCCATGGCCGCGCTGAGCACGCCGGCGGCGTCGACGCGCGCCTGTTTGCAGCGCGCGATGAAGTTGGCTGCGTCGGTAGCGAACTTCGCGCTCTTCAGCGCCTGGGGCGTGAAGTATCCGGTGCTCACCTGCCCGTTGTCGACCGCGACACGGCAGACGCGCTCGATCAACAAGCGCTCCTTGGCGGGAGTCAGCATTCCCGCCGCACCCGGCGCGCGTGGGCGCGAACGGTCCAACGTCTCGAGCGCGAACGCGTGAAAGGTAGAGCAGGCCGGCAGCCGCCCGCCGCTACACAGATGGAGGGCAACGCGCTCGCGCAGTTCGCGTGCCGCCTTGCGCGCGAAGGTGAGCATCAAGATCTCCGGTTGCTCGCCGCCGGCGGCGCGTGCGCAATCGATCAGCGCGGCTGCGCGCCGCGCGAGCGTCTCGGTCTTTCCCGTTCCGGGGCCCGCCAACAGCAACAGGTGGCCGTCGCGAAAGGCGATCGCCTCGCGCTGCCGTGCGCCCAGATCTACGTTAGCCGTACCGTCCACCGCCGCCAGCATAGCGCGCGCGGATGCCACCAGGGTGGCACGGTCGTTGGCTCACTCCTCCAAAATCTCGCCGGTGAGCTCCCAGAGGCTGGCCCATTCTCCGCCGCTCGACGCGAGGCGCAGGTAGAGGAGGCTATCGTCGATCTGCAGCTCCTCGATGATGTCGCTGCGTCGCTTTGCGCTGAGCCAACTGCGCTCCAAGACCACCTGCCCCTCACTCTGAACGATGCGGATCGAGCGTCCCGTTTCGGTGCAGCGAACGCCCTCGTCGCTCACTTCCACCAAGTCGGGTGCGAGCGAGTAGGCCGCCTCGGCGATCTTCTTGCCGATGAAGCGCAACTGCAGGCGCAAACGCTGGAGACGCCCCTCCAGCGGGAGCTCGCTGAGCGTGCGCGAAAGCCGGCGCTCGGCCAGCAGGCGCGCGTTCTCGAGCACGTGGTCCGAGAGCTCGGACTCCAGCGCTTCGATCGGTGGATTCTCCTCTTCCATTCAGGTCCCCATTGCCGGGTAGTGCGCGTAGTTCTCGCGCAGGGCGCGAGATGGATCCGCGTACCAGACCGTCTCGTCGAGCGTGAGCGCGGCGGGCGGGCGGATAGCGGGTGCGCCGCCGGTGAAGGTACGCAGGCGCGCGCCGATCTCCTTGAGGCGCCCCCCTGCGTCGGAGAGACCGAAGCGCAGCTCCCAGGGCGCGCGGTCGAAGGGCGGCATCCGTTCCAGCGCAGGATCGTAGTCGCTCCAGCACCAGTAGAGCGCCCCTGCCGCTCCCTCGGCGTGCAGACGCGTTAGCGCCGCCATCGCGTGATCGGCCAGCTCGCGCTCGGAGTAGCAGGCATAGGGGGCAGCGTTGGGCGGCCGGGGCGCCGGTGCGCGCGCGACTTCGGCCCCAGGGAGGGTGACGTACTCCCCGGGGGAGACGGCCCCGAGTGGGCACTGCGGGCCGCCCCATTCGCTGAAGATCAGCGGCTTGCCGCCTTGCAGTGCGCGCATCGCGGCGCCCAGGAAGGGGACTGCGCCGGCGTCGAGACGCCCGCGCGACCACAGCGAGTAGATGGCATAGCCGTGCATCGTGGTGAGCTGCCAGGGGGCGGAGATCGTCGAGGGACGGATGCCGCGGTCGCGCTCCAGATCTTCGCCGTGCAGGCCGCCCGTGACGGCGACGCCGGCGGGAGCCAGCGCCTCGCAGAGCCGCGCGCTCCAAGCCGCGGCATCGCGCGGCTCTCGCGGCTCGCGCAAGTTCGAGAACTCGTTGCCGAGATCGAAGGCCCAGAGCGCCGGGTGGCCGCACCAGCGCGCCGCCAGCCGCGCGGCGCAGAAGACCTGGGCGCGCACGAGAAAGGGGTCGGCATAGAGATCGCCGGCGCCGGTCGCGCGTTCAAGGCCGCCGGCGATGGTGCGAAAGCGCCCCGCGGGCGCGTTGCGGTCGAGGGCCCAGCGCGGCAGCCAGTTCACGCCGGACATGTGCCCCGTGAAGAGCGTGGGCATCGCGAGAAGTCCGTGCGCCGCGCAGGCGTCGAGTACGTGGTCGGCGTGGGCGAGGACGGCGCTATCGAGGTGATCCGGCTCCGGCTGGAGATCGTCCCACATCAGAAAGAAGCGCACGACGCGCATGCCCAGTTCCGCGATGCGCGCGCAGTCGTCGGCGAACTCTCCGGGGTCGAAGGCGCGCCACCATGCCATCGCGCAGCGGCGAGGCCAGTAGTTGACGCCGAGGAGAAACGGCGACCCCGGCGTCAACGGGAGATTCACGTCTGGCGCAGCATGTAGGTGGCCGCTCCGATGGCACCCGCATCGTTCTCCAGCGTGGCCGTCACGATCTCGAATCCGTTCGGATCGGCCATGGTCGTCAGCGCGCGCACGCGCGGCACGAGAGGATCGAGCATGAAGGCGTCGGCGCCGGAGACACCGCCTCCCAGCGCGATGCGCTCGGGATTGAGGATGGTCACCAGATTGGCGATACCTAGCGCTAGATCGTCGATCCAGCGGTCCCACGCGGTGCGCGCATGCTGATCGCCCTCCTCCGCCATCTTGCGGATGGCCTTGGTGCCGAGCTTGCGCGCCTTGTAGGTCAGCTTGCTGCGCGGAAACGAGGGACCCAGTGCGACGACGTGGCGCAGCAGCCCCGTGCCCGAGGCCTGCGCCTCGAAGCAGCCGATCTTGCCGCAGGCGCAGACGAAGCCGTCGTGCGCGCGGATCTGGTGGTGCCCAACCTCACCGGTCGTCCAGCCGCTGCCGAGGAGCAGCTCGCCGTTCATCACGATGCCGCCGCCGATCCCCGTGCCAAGCGTGAGCATGAGGAAGTCGCGCGTGCCGCGCCCGGCGCCGAAGGCGTACTCCCCCAGCGTCGCAGCGCGCGCATCGTTGATGACGTGAACGCGCTGCCCCAGCGCCGTGGCCACCAACGCTCCCAACGGCACGTCGTGCCACTCGAAGTTCGGCGAGTAACGTACGATACCGCTGCGCGCGTCGATGCGGCCCGGGGATCCGATCCCGATGCCGGCGACGCTGCGCCCCTTGGCGTCGGCCAATGCCAGCTTGACGCAGCCGGCCAGTGCGGAGACGACCTTGGCAGGGTCGTGGTCGACGAGATCCGTCTCGTGGCGGGAGCCGATCTTGCCCTGCGCGTCGACCGTCGCGGCCATCACGTGGGAGCCGCCGAGGTCGACACCGACGGCGATGGGCTGCTCGCTGCCGCTCACGTGGCGCTGCGCCCCCGTGCCACTTCCTCGCGCACGTTGGCGGCGAACTGCGCCAGCAGGCGGCCGGCGACGCTCTGGATCATGCCGCCGCCGAACTGGGCGAGCACGCCGGAGATGCGCGCGTCGGCCGCCACGGTCACGATGGTAGCCTCTCCGTCGGCGCCGGCAGACGTGCGCATCGTGGCGGCGGCGTTCCCGCGCCCCTTGGTGTCGGCGGCCTCCACGTCGAGTACGGCCGCGTGCGCGCTCTCGTCCAGCAAGGTACGGCGGATGGTAGCGCGATAGGTGAGCGC
This sequence comes from bacterium, assembly GCA_004297985.1. Taxonomy (GTDB): domain Bacteria; phylum Vulcanimicrobiota; class Vulcanimicrobiia; order Vulcanimicrobiales; family SCRA01; genus SCRA01. Next base: position 104,564 of record SCRA01000080.1, read on the forward strand.
CACCGGTCCTACTTTCAGCGTCACGCCCGCCTTGTAGGTCTGCTCGTCGATCTTCTCGTCGATCGTGGTGCCGGGGAGGCAGCGCGCCGTTCGCGGGATGTCGCGTAAGACGTCCCACACCTGGTCGAGCGGCGCCTCGATGCGCGCGGTGTTGGTGATCTCCATGAGACGGATTATACCGCGGGCGCCGAGCGCTCCTGGAAACGGGCACGGTGGATCGGGCCGCTGCTCTCCGTGAGGAATCCTCCGAGGTGTCCCGTGCGCAGCGCGACGATCTCCGCGGCGATCGCCACGGCCGTCTCCTCCGGCGTCGTGGCGCCGATGTCGAGGCCGATAGGTGCGCGGATGCGCTCCAGCTCGCGCTCGGTCACGCCTTCGGCGCGCAGGTCGGCCACGCGCCGCTCGTGCGTGGAGCGGCTGCCCATCGCACCGATGTACCCGGCGTTCGTGCGCAGCGCTATCTTCAGCAGCGGGACGTCGAACTTGGGGTCGTGCGTCAGCACGCAGATCACCGTGCGCTCGTCGACGGCTGCTTGCGTGAGGAACTCATCGGGCCAGGCGGCGATGACCTCGTCGGCATCGGGGAAGCGCACGCGCGTGGCGAAGGTGCGCCGCGCGTCCACCACGGTGACGCGGTAGCCCAGATAGCGTCCCAGCGTCACCAGCGCGCGGCTGAAGTCTACGGCGCCGAAGATGTAGAGATCTGGGCGCGGGACGAAAGCGTCGATGAACAGGCGCACGCCGCTCTCGAGCGGCTGGCCTTTGAGCCCGTATTCGCGCGTGACCGACGTGCCGCGTGCCAAGCACGAGCTCGCGTCCTCGCGGACCCGGTAGGAGAGCCCTTCGTTGCCGAGCATGCCCACGCTTGCGCCCTCGCGTCGTACGAGCATCGCGGCGCCGGCATCGGGTCCCTCGATCTCCACGCAGAGTGCGATCGGCTCGTCGCGGCGCAATGCCTCCACCAGCACGGGAAACTCGTCGTAGAGCGGCTGGACGAAGCAGTGGATGGTGCCGCCGCAGGTCAAGCCGACGGAGATGCCCTGCTCATCGGAGATGCCGTAGGTCACCAGCCGCGCTCGGCGGCTCTCCAGCACCTGCTCGGCCTCTTCGACCAGCGCCCCCTCGACGCAGCCGCCGGAGACGGAGCCCGCTACCTCGCCTCGATCGTTGACGGCCATCGCCGCCCCCGGGCCGCGCGGCGCCGAGCGCTCCACTTGCACCACCGTCGCCACGGCCACCTTGCGGCCCTCGCGGCGCCAACGATCGACCTGTTCGAAGATGTCTTTCACCGGTGCGGCTCCTCGTCTCCCAGCCGGCGCACCAGCGCCAGCACATCCTCGAGCGCCCGCAAGTTGTGGCCGGCGACCAATGCGTCGACGTACGGCAGGGCATTGGCCATGCCGGCGGCGAGCGGCTCGAACGTGGGGTCCTTCTTGTTGGGGTTTACCCAGATGACGCGATGGCTCAGCAGCCGTAGGCGGCGCATCTGCTCGCCCACCAAGGCGGGATCCTCCCGCTCCCAGCCGTCGGAGAGAATCACCACGACCCCGCCTCGCGTGACCCCGCGTTGCGCGTAGATGCGCACGAAGCTCTCCAGCGAAGCACCGATGCGCGTCCCCCCGCCCCAGTCGTCGAAGCAGCGGGCGGCGGCGCGCAGCGCATCGTCGCGGGTGGCCGCCGCGAGCGGATGGGTGAGCTCGACGAGATGCGTGCCGAAGGCGAAGACGCGCACGTTGGCGTGCGATTCGACGGCGGCGCGCAGGAACTGGATCAACGCGCGGCTGTAGGCGCTCATCGATCCCGAGACGTCGCAGAGCAGGATCAGCGACCGCGTGCGCAGGCGGCGGCGAGCGTACACCAAGTGCACGGGATCGCCCGCCGTGCGCAGGCTCCGGCGCAGGGTACGCGGGAGGTCGACACGGTGGCCGTGCGCCGAGGGGCGCGTGCGGCGCGAACGGCGCAGAGGCAGGGCCAGGCGCAACTCCTCGATCAGACGAGCGGCAAGGCGGTGCTCGTGCTCGCTGTACTCGGCGAAGTCCATCTCGCGCAGGCGCGCCGCCGGCGAGGCCAGCGAGCGCGGGAGCGCCTCCTCACGCTGCTCGCGTTCATCCGCGGGTTCGCGCGGGCCGGCCGGTGCGAGCGGCACGGGGATGCTGGGCGGCTGCCGATCCTCGACGGGCGCCTCCACATGCAGGTGGTGCGTGCCCGCCCAATAGGCCTGAAAGCTGCGCTCAAAGGTTTCGAGGTCGCTGCTGCGCCGCAGGAGGCTCAAGCGCGCCGCCCAGTAGAGTGCGCGCGGCTCCGCGGCGTCGAGGATGCGCAACGCATCGGCGAAGAGCGCGACGCCGCCTTCGGGGACGGGCAGCCCCTCGGCGCGCAGCGCACGCGCGAACCCGGAGAGCGCGGCCAGCACCTGCGCCGGCGCTCCGGCTGCCACGGTACTCAGGCCCCCACGACGGCAGCCAGCCCGCGCCCCAGCACAAGTGCCGTATCCTCGCGATACTTCAACACGACACCGAGCGTACGCTCTGCCGCCCCCACGTCCAAGCGGCCCAAACCTAGGCTCCCCAAGGCCTGCGCCCAGTCCAGCGATTCGGCGATCCCCGGCGGCTTACGCAGCTCCATCGCACGCAGACGTGCCACCGCCGTAGCCACGTCGCGCGCGAGCTCCGCTCCCAGGTGCGGCAGGCGCGCGCGCAGGATCTCCAGCTCGCGCTCCGGAGTGGGGTGCTCGATCCAGTGGTAGTAGCAGCGCCGCTTGAGCGCGTCGTGCAGCTCGCGCGTGCGGTTGGAGGTTAGCACCACGACGGGCGGTGCGACGGCACGGAAGGCTCCCCGTTCGGGAATCGTCACGGAGAACTCGCCGAGAAACTCGAGCAGGAAGGCTTCGAACTCGTCGTCGGCGCGATCGAGCTCGTCGATCAGCAGCACGCCGCCTTCGAGTGAGCGCAGCAGCGGACGGCGGATAAGGAACTCCTCGGAGTAGAGGTCACCCAGTGCGCCTCCGCCGGCTTCGCTGCGCCTAATGGCTAAGAGCTGCCGGCCGTAGTTCCACTCGTAGACCGCGTCGTGGACGTCGAGGCCTTCGTAGCATTGTAAGCGAATCATCGGCTGGTCGAGGGCGCGTGCGAGCGCCTTGGCGGCCTCAGTCTTGCCTACCCCCGCCTCGCCTTCCAACAACAGCGGATGGCGCAATCGTACCGCCAGGTGAAGCGCGGTGGCGAGCCCGGTGTCGGCAAGGTATTCCACGTTGCGGAGGCGCGCGAGCAACTCCTCGACGGAGACCGGCTCGTTCACGGTGAGCTCTCCTTCATCTTCGCAGGGACAACGCTCGGTTCGCGTTGAAAGGCGACCATCCCTCATCGTTCGCTGGAGGCGTCACCATGAAACGTTCGATTTCGGTGACCGTGAACGGCGCGAAGTGGACGGGTGACGTCGAGCCCCGCACGTTGCTCGTGTACTTTCTGCGCGACACCCTTGGCCTGACCGGCACCCATGTCGGATGCGACACGTCGTCCTGCGGCGCATGCACGGTCTTGCTCGACGGTCAATCCGTGAAGTCCTGCACGCTGCTCGCCGTACAAGCCGACGGCGAGAGCGTCACCACCATCGAGGGCATCGGCGACGCCGAGCACCTCCATCCCGTGCAGACGGCGTTTTGGGAGGAGCACGGCCTGCAGTGCGGCTACTGCACGCCGGGGATGATCGTCTCCGCTTGCGACTTGCTGCAGCGCAACCCCGATCCCAGCGAGGCGGAGATCCGCGAGGCGCTCTCCGGCAATCTCTGCCGCTGCACCGGATACCAGAACATCGTCAAGGCCGTTCAACACGCCGCCGCCGCGATGCGCGCACCGAAGATGGAGCGCGAGCGCGTCGGCGCACCTGCGGACTGAATCGAGGAGGGCTCCATGGCCTTCACCAGCATGATGGGTGCGCGCGTCACGCGGCGCGAAGACCCTCGCCTCATCACCGGCCGCTCGACGTACGTGGACGACGTGAAGCTGGTCGGCACCACCTACGCTGCTTTCGTGCGCTCACCGTTCGCGCATGCGAAGATCACGCGCATCGACGTCTCCGCCGCCAAGGCCAGCCCGGGCGTCTTGGCCGCCTTCACCGCGGACGATATGCGCAACGTGGGCGACGTTCCCACGGCACCGCAGATCGAAGGGCTCAAGGTTCCAAAGCATCCGCCGCTGGCACGCGGACGCGTTGCCTATGCGGGAGAGCCGGTGGTCGCCGTCATCGCCGAAACGCCCGCAGCGGCGCGCGATGCAGCCGATCTGGTCGAGGTGGAGTATGAGGAGCTGCCCGCCGTCGTCGACCTCGAGCGCGCCGTCGCCGGTGCGCCCTACGTACACGACGAGTTCGGCACCAACATCGCCTTTACGATGGAAATCAACGGCGGCGATACCGAGTCGGCGTTCAAGAACGCGGCGGTGACGGTCTCCGAGCGCCTGCTCAATCAGCGTCTGGCGCCCGTCTCGATCGAGCCGCGCGGCATGGTGGCGCACTGGGAGCCGGGCCCGCAGCATCTCACGCTGTGGTCCTCGACGCAGATTCCGCATCTGCTGCGCACGCAGATGGCCGTGGCGCTCGGCATCCCCGAACATCGGGTTCGATCGATCGCGCCGGAGGTCGGCGGCGGCTTCGGCAGCAAGCTCGACGTCTACGCGGAGGAGATCGTCGCGGCGTTCGCTTCGCGCGCGCTCGATCGCCCCGTGAAGTACGTCGAGACGCGCAGCGAGAGCTTCATGGCTACCGTCCACGGGCGCGATCAGATCGACCTCGTAGAGATAGCAGCCGATCGAGACGGCCGTATCAGCGGGCTGAAGGTGAAGATCCTCGCCAACCTCGGCGCATACCATCAACTGCTGACACCGGCAATCCCCACGCTTACCGCGCTGATGGTACCGGGCGCCTACGACATCAAGAACGTGGCCGTTACGCTCCACGGTCTTTTTACCACGGAGGTGCCAACCGATGCCTATCGCGGTGCAGGGCGCCCCGAGGCGACCTATCTCATCGAGCGGGCGATCGATCTGTTGGCTGCCAAGCTCGGTATGGATCCCGCCGAGGTGCGCCGCCGCAATCTGATCAAGAAAGAGCAGTTCCCCTACGCCTCGGCCGTCGGCCTCACGTACGACACCGGTGACTACCACGCCGCCTTCGAGAAGGCGTTGCAGCTCGCCGGCTACGACGCGTTGCGCAAGGAGCAGGAGCACGGGCGCAGCGAGGGGCGACTGTTGGGTATCGGTCTCTCCTCGTACGTGGAGGTCTGCGGCATGGGTCCCTCCTCCGCGCTTCCCGCGCCGGGTTGGGGGAGCGCCACCGTGCGCATGGAGCCTACCGGACGCGTCACGGTGATGACGGGCGCTTCGCCGCACGGCCAAGGCGAGGAGACGACCTTCGCGCAGATGGTCTCCGATCGCCTGGGCGTTCCCATCGACGACGTCGTCGTTCTCCACGGCGATTCGGCCATCGTGCAGTACGGTATCGGTACCTTCGGCTCGCGCAGCACGGCCGTCGACGGCGCCGCACTCTATCGCGCGCTCGACACGGTGCGCGAAAAGGCGATGAAGATCGCCGCGCACCAGATGGAGGCCAACGTCGGCGACCTCGAGTTCAAGAACGGTAAGATCGCCGTCAAAGGCAATCCAGAGAAGGCGATGTCCATCGGCGAGGTGGCCTTCGCCGCCTTCCGCGGGCTCAATCTCCCACCGGACGTGGAGCCGGGTCTTGAGGCCACGCGCCGCTTCGAGCCGCCCAACTTCGTCTACCCCTTCGGTACCCACGTCTGCGTGGTGGAGATCGAGCGCGCCACGGGTGCGGTGAAGGTCCTCAAGTACGTTGCCGTCGACGACTGCGGGAACATCATCAATCCCATGATCGTCGAAGGACAGATCCACGGCGGCATCGCGCAGGGGTTGTCGCAGGCGCTCTACGAGGAGATCGTCTACGACGAGAACGGCCAGTTGACGAATGGTTCGCTCCTACAGTATGCCGTGCCGCATGCCGGTCAACTGCCGATGTACGAGCTGGATCGCACCGTCACTCCGACCGACGTGAACCCGATGGGCATCAAGGGGGTCGGCGAGGCGGGGACGATCGGCGCCACACCCGCCGTGGTCAACGCGGTGGTCGACGCCCTCGCGCCCTTCGGCATCGTCAACATGGACATGCCCTGCAAACCCGAGCGCGTCTGGCGCGTGATGAGCGGCCACGACGGCGAGACCAACGAAAAGGCGGCGAAATCGTGATACCCGCAAGCTTCGACTACCTGACGGCGGACTCGGTGGAGCAGGCTATCGGTCTGCTCAAGCAGCACGGCGACGAAGCCAAGCTGCTCGCCGGCGGCCATTCGCTACTTCCAATGATGAAGTTGCGCCTCGCGCGCCCGAACGTACTCATCGACCTGCGCAATGTGGCCGGAATGCGCGGCATCAAGACGACCGCGCGCGGCCTAGAGATCGGCGCGCTGACGACGCACGCCGCGGTGGCCCAGAGCACCGAGGTATCGGCTTATGCCCCGCTGCTGGCCGAGGCGGCCGCCGCCGTCGGCGACGTCCAGGTGCGCCACTGTGGGACGCTGGGCGGCTCCGCGGCCCATGCGGATGCCGCGGCCGACGAGCCCGCTGCGCTGCTGGCGCTCGAGGCGCAGTTCGAGATCGCCGGAGCCTCCGGCGTTCGCACCGTCGCGGCAAGGGACTTCTTCGTCGATATGTTCACGACGGCGCTTGGGCCGAACGACGTGCTGACGGCGGTGATCCTGCCGCGCGCCTTCCCCGCCTCCGCTTACGCGAAGCTGCCGCACCCCGCCTCGCACTATCCCGTGGTGGGTGCGGCGTGCGCGCTCGCGGTGAGCGGCGGCTCAATCGAAGGCGCGCGCATCGCGATCACCGGCGTGGGCAGCGTGCCCTTCCGGGCCACGCACGTCGAGGGATTGTTGGCCGGCATTCCGGTGCACGATCGCAAGAAGATGGAGTCGCTCTGTGCCGAGGCGGCACGCGGCGTAGAGGCCCGCAGCGATGCCTACGCCGGCGCCGAGTACCGCGTTGCGATGGCCGACGTGATGGCGGCCCGCGCTGTGCTGGCCGCTGCGGAACGCGCGCGGTGACCCACGCTCCGGGTGGCTGACCGGCCATGCTGGCGTTTGCCGTGCTCGCCTTCTCGCTGATGAGCCCGGCCTTCCCCGGGGGCGGCGTCATCCCGCGCGCGCACGCGCACTCCCTGGGGCAGTGTGGGGGAGAGAACCTCTCGCCGCCGTTGCGCTGGAGCGGGGTACCGGTAGGGGCGCGATCCTTCGCGTTGACGATCGTCGATTCCGACGCCAAGGCGCCGGGCGGCTGGGTACATTGGGTGGCCTACGATATCCCCGGCGATGCGCGATCGCTCGAGGCGGCGCACGAACCCACAGGGGAGGCGCTGACCAGCTTCGGGACAGCGGGCTACGGCGGCCCCTGCCCCCCGGCAGGCGATCCGCCGCACCACTACCACATTACGCTCTACGCGCTCGACGTGGCGGCGTTGCGCCTCCCCGGAGGGGCTGACATCGCCGGTCTACGCGAAGCGATGAAGGGCCACGTCCTCGCGGCGGCGACCCTCGTGGGCACCTATCGCCGCAGGTAGCTCACTACACCGGCATGGTTGCGGCGCGGGCCTTGGGCAGCAGGTCGGGCTGGGCACCGCCGCGCGGTGCGACGACGGGGTTCTCCAGCGTCCCGATGCCTTCGACGTAGACCCGCACCGTCTCGCCGTCCTTGAGATAACGGGGCGGCTTGCGCGCGAAGCCGACCCCCGCCGTCGTGCCCGTGAAGATGAGGTCGCCTGGTTCGAGCGTCGTGATGCGGGTGATGTACTCGATCATCTGGCCGACGTCGAAGATGAACTGCGAGGTGCGCGAGCGCTGCAGCAGATCCCCGCCGATCTCGAGCCAGATCTCCAGGTCGCCGGGGTTTGCGAGGTCGTCAGGAGTGACGACCACGGGTCCGACGGGTGTGGTGCGATCGAAGATCTTTCCCGCCATCCATTGTCCGCTCACGCCTTGGAAGTCGCGCACCGAGACGTCGTTGCCGATAGTGAGGCCGCCCACCACACTCCAGCCTCGCTCCACGGGAACGTGACTAGCGTGCCGTCCGATGACCAAGACCAACTCCGCCTCGTAGTCTACTTTCACGCTCTCGCGCGGCAGCTCGATGGGAGCGCCGTGCGGGATCAGCGTCGAGGCGTACTTTGGAAAGAGCGCGGGCGCCTTCGGGATCTCCATGCCGACTTCGGCGGCGTGGTCACGGTAGTTCAGCCCCACGCAGATCACCTTGCGCGGATCGAGCACGGGAAGCAGCGTGCGCACGTCGTCCGTGGCCAGCGTCTCGTGCCCGGCGAGCGCCGCCTCTGCGACGAGCGCGGCCTCGGCAGCGCGAACCGCTTGCGCTCGCGCGTCCTCCTCCAACGTGAAGAAGGCGGCGACGTCGGTCACGCCGGGGAGCGAAGCGACGCGGCCATGGCGCTCGATGGCGAGCTGCGGCTTGCCGTTGTGGTCGAAGGTGATCAATCGCATGGAGATGCCATCCGCGCTCGGTGTGCCATCGTCCTTCCTGCCCCATCCCGCTGCGCGGAAGATTTCGCGGCGAGCAGTCGAGGGGCGCGGCGCACGCCGTCGAAGCCCCGGCCATGGCATACGCTGGTACCGACTTCTACGATCTCGACGCCTCACTTACCGCGGAGCAGCGCCAGGTGCGCGACACCGTGCGCGCCTTCGTCGACGACCGTGTCCTCCCGGTCATCGAAGACGCCTGGCTTGGGGGGCGCTTCCCCGCCGAGCTGGTGCCGACGCTCGGCGCGCTCGGCGTCTTCGGCGCCAACCTCCCGGAGGAGTACGGTTGTGCCGGGCTCGACAACGTGGCCTACGGTCTGATCATGCAGGAGCTCGAGCGCGGTGATTCGGGCCTGCGCTCCTTTGCCAGCGTCCAAGGGGCGCTGGTGATGTATCCTATCTACGCCTTCGGCAGCGAGGAGCAGCGCCGGCGCTGGCTGCCAGCGCTGGCAAAGGGAGAGAAGATCGGCTGTTTCGGCCTCACCGAGCCGGATTACGGCTCGAATCCCGCCGGCATGCTTACCCGCGCGCGGCGCCGCGGCGACCGCTGGCTGCTGAGCGGCAGCAAGATGTGGATCACCAACGGGTCGCGGGCCGATGTGGCCGTGGTCTGGGCTAAGACCGACGACGGCGAGGCCGACTCGATTCGCGGTTTCCTGGTCGAACGCGGGATGCCCGGCTTCACCGCGCGCGACCAGAAAGGGAAGCACTCGCTGCGGGCCTCGGACACCAGCGAGCTGGCGTTCAACGAGGTGGAGCTGCCGCTGGAGAGCATGCTCCCTAAGAGCGGGGGGCTGAAGTCGCCGCTGATGTGCCTAACGCAGGCGCGCTACGGCATCGCGTGGGGGGCAATCGGCGCAGCGATGGCCTGCTTCGAGCAGGCGCTGGAGTACAGCAAGACGCGCGTGATGTTCGACGTCCCGATCGGCGCCAAGCAGATCCAGCAGGAGCACCTCGCGGAGATGATCACGGAGATCACCAAGGCTCAGCTCGTGGCTCTCCAACTGGGGCGGCTCAAGGACGCCGGCACGATGAAGCCCCAGCAGGTGAGCCTGGCCAAGCGCAACAACGTCGACATGGCATGCGACGTGGCGCGCGCCGCGCGGCGCATGATGGGCGCCAACGGCATCCTCGCGGAGTACGTCCCGATGCGTCACATGGCCAACCTCGAGTCCGTCTACACGTACGAGGGGACGCACGACGTTCACGCGCTCATCCTCGGCCAAGCGCTCACCGGGATGAGCGCGTTCTAACCAACGCGTCCCGGAAGCACTGGGGCGACCCGCGTTTCCCCCACGGGGGCTCCGAGGCGCGCGCGGAGCCAGGATGGCGAGAGCGCGCGCGAGGGCAGTAGGAGGCGCGCAGGAGCGCGCGCCGACGCGCGGCCCCGTGGGGGGAATGTGGGTCGCCCGCAGTGCGTTAGATCTTCATCTCCGGGAAGCACTCCACGTCGTCGGCTTCGAGCACGTCCAGTAAGTTGGTCATCTGCGGATTGCGCGCGGCGACGGGATAGGTCTTGTAGACGTAGGCGCGGTTGGCGTCGGTGACGACGTGGTCCTCGGCCTCCTCGTTCCATGCCGCGCGCAGCTCGTCGGTGAGGCCGGTGCGGTCGCGGAACCAGCGCACGACGTCGTCCTCGCTCTGCGCCGCCGCGACTACGTCGAGCAGCTCCTGCGGCGAGATCTCGAAGAACGAGAGGAACATCCCGCTCAGTCCGCCGGGCGGATACTCTCCGGAAGTTCCACCGGGAAGCGCGGCGCGCCACTTGTCGATCGTGCGCGCGAGGACGAGCAGTCCGTCGAGCTTGGCCCGCGGCGACCGGGGCGGGCGAATTGAAAGGTCCAGGGGCTCCATCGATGACTCCTTCGGGCGTGAAAACTGGGGAGGCGGTCCGCTCTCCACCTGCACGGTACGTGTGCGGCGGCACTCCGGGCTAGGACCACCGTCGCAGCGGACACTCCGTGTGCGCAGGAGAACGCAGGCCCCGCCGGGAGTTCACCGGGGAGGCATCGGAGTTGGCGGCGGGAGGACGATTTGCATGCGCAGGTGGCTCTGGCTGAGAGGATCGTGGCGACTCGCGCTCGCTGTCGTGCTCGCGATCGGAGCGCAGGCGGGCGCTCGCGCCGATACCGTTCTGCCGGCGGCGACTCCGGAGTCCGCCGGCATGTCGAGTGCGGCGCTGGCACGCCTCGATCCGATCATCGGGGGACTCATCGCCAAAGGCGACATGCCCGGTGCGGTGGTCGTGATCGCTCGCCGCGGATCGGTGGTCTATCGCAAAGCATACGGCCAGCGTGCGCTCTATCCGGCACCGCAAGGCAACTCCGTCGATACCATCTACGACCTCGCTTCAATGACCAAGCCCATCGGGACGGCAACCGCCGTGATGAAATTGGTCGAAGAAGGGAAGGTCAGGCTCTGGGATCGCGCGGCCTTCTACGATTCCGCCTTTGCCCAGCACGGCAAAAGCCAGGTGACGATCGAGGAGCTGCTCGATCACAGCGCGGGCCTGCCCAGCGCGCTGAACGAGGCGCAGTCGGTGCTGCCGGAGGCGCAAGGCGAGGCGATCGTCGACGCGATGCCGCTGCATTTCGCGCCAGGCACGCGCTTCGAGTACTGCAATACGTGCTACATCGAGCTGGCACGCATCGTGCGTCTGGTCTCCGGCATGCCGATCAAGGAGTTCGACGCCAAGGAGCTCTTCGGGCCGCTCGGCCTGGCGAGTTCCCTGCTCTTCGATCCGCCGGTGGAACTGCAGGCGCGCGTAAGCCCCGAGGCGCAGGCGGGACGGGGGCGTTACCTGCGCGGCCGTTTCGTGATCGAAGGCCGCGGTGCGATCGGCGCCGAGGGGCACGCCGGGCTCTTCGGAACCGCAGACGCCGTCGCGGCCTACGCGCAGATGCTGCTGAACGGCGGCGAGCTCGACGGCGTGCGCGTCCTCTCCCCCGCTACCGTCGCCGCGATGCTGCGTCCGTACTACCTGGGGCGACACTCGCAACGCATGGGCGACGTGCGCGGTCTGGGTTGGGACGAGGAGACCACCTACTCTTCCAATCGCGGCGAGATTTTCGGCGTCGGCGGCTTCGGCCACACGGGCTCGACTGGGTGCTCGCTGTGGGTCGATCCTGCGACGCAGACGATCGTCGTGCTGCTGACCAATTCCGCGCACGCTCCGCATGCCAGCGATGACGACGTGATCCGTCTTTACGCCAAAGTCTCGACGATCGCCGCCGGCGCTATCACCGATCCCACGGCGCTCTCTGCCATGCAGCGCGAAGCCGCGGCGTGGAGCGCGCAGGTTGCGGCGCAGACGCCCGGATTCGACGGCTGGGCGTCATTCGACCAGCGGCTCTGGAGCAGGACGGGAAAAGGCACGGAGTTCTGATCGCAGCGATCGTCGCCGGCGAAATCTGCGCCATCGATATCGCGTATCGCTGGAGGCGCTAGCGCTTTACTCTCTCGCCGGCGCGCAGTATGTGTGAGACGGAGGGCACGTACTATGACGTCCGGCACGATAGCCAACACCACACAAGCGACCACCGAGGTACAGCGCCTCGCACGGTTCGTCCACGGCGTCGTCTACGAAGACTTCACCGAGTCCACGCGGACGGCGCTGAAGATTCGCATCCTCGACGCGCTGGGTTGCGCGATCGGTGCGCTGGGTGCGCCCCCCATGCGCGCGCTGCGCGAGCTGGTCGAGAGCCTCGGCGGAGCTCCCTCTGCCACGTTGATCGGAGGAGGGAGCACGTCACCCGATCGCGCGGCGCTCTACAACGGGGCGCTGGTACGCTATCTCGACTTCAACGACGCGTTCTTGGCGCCGCATGAGACCTGCCATCCCAGCGACAACCTGGGCGCGGTGCTGGCCGCCGCCGAGCATTCCGGTGCCACGGGCAGGCGGCTCTTGGCGGCGCTGGCAGTGGCCTATGCGGTCCAGTGCCGTCTCTCGGAGGTGGCGCCGGTGCGCGGCAAGGGCTTCGATCATACGACGCAGGGCGCATACGCCGCCGCCGCGGGCGCGGCATATGCGCTGGACCTCGGCGAGGAGCAGACGGCCCATGCTATCGCAATCAGCGGCACCGCCAACAACGCTCTGCGCGTCACGCGCACGGGGCGGCTCTCCAACTGGAAGGGCCTGGCCTATCCCAATACCGGGATGAACGCGCTCTTCGCAGCGCTGTTGGCGGCGCACGGCATCACCGGGCCTCTCGAGGTATTCGAAGGCATCAAGGGCTTCATGGAGACGATCGCGGGGCATTTTCCCATCTCGTGGACGTCCGCCGCGCTGCGCGCGGTAGAACGCACGAGCCTAAAACGATTCAACGCCGAGATTCATGCGCAGTCCGCCATCGAGGGCATCTTGGATCTGCGCCGCGAGCACGGTTTGACAGGCGAGCTGGTCGAGGGAATCGAGTTGGCGACCTTTGACGTCGCACGGAACATCATCGGCGGCGGCGAGGAGGGCGAGAAGTATACCGTCACCACGAAAGAAGAAGCCGATCACAGTCTTCCCTACATGCTGTCGGCGGCGTTGCTCGACGGTGAGTTGACGCCGCACCAGTATCTTCCCGAACGCATCGCGCGCGACGACGTCCAACGCCTTCTGCGACGCGTGCGCGTCGTCGCCGATCCCGCACTTACGGCGCGCTTTCCGGCGCAAATGCCGGCTCGACTGACGATTGCGCTTGCCGGAGACCGCACGCTGCGCGTGGAGAAGAACGACTACGCGGGGTTCTACGCTCGGCCCATGCGCTGGGAGCAGGTCACCGAAAAATTTCACACACTGGCCGCACCGCATGCCGATGAAGCGATGCGCCGAGGGATCATCGAGATCGCAGCGGACTTGGAACATCATCGCGTCGGCGAGCTCACCGGCCTGCTGCGGCACATCAAGGAGTACACACGATGAAAGAGCTCATGAGAGAGGTCCGGGCATTCCCCTTCATCCCCGTCAACCAGCGCGACGAGAAGCCGCGCAAGATCGGACTCACAGAGATCCGTGGACCGTACTATTCGGCCATGGGAAAGCGCTATCTGGAGGACGTGTTGGAGACGATGGCGCCGTACGTCGATAGTTTGAAGTTCGCCGGCGGATCGTTCGTGCTCATGCCGCGCAAGGCGCTGGCGGAGCTCATCGAGACGGCGCACCGGTACGACGTGCTCGTGTCGACGGGCGGTTTCATCGAACGCGTTCTGACGTACGGTGCGGGCACCGTGGACCGCTACATCGAGGAGTGCAAGGCAGTCGGTTTCGACATCCTCGAGATCTCGGCGGGATTCGTCACCTACCCCACCGACGATTGGCTGCGTCTCATCGAGAGGGTGCGCAAGGCCGGCCTCAAGGCTAAACCCGAGATCGGCATTCAATTCGGCGCGGGTGGTGCGACGAGCGCCGCTGAGCTGCAGGCCGAAGGAACTCGCGATCCCGCTTACGCGATCTCTCAGGCCAAGCGCTTCCTCGATGCAGGCGCGGATCTGTTGATGATCGAGTCCGAAGGCATCACCGAGAACGTCACCACTTGGCGGACCGACGTGGCCGCTCGCTTGATTGACGCCTTGGGTCTAGAGAAGATCATGTTCGAGGCTGCCGATCCCGACGTCTTCTCGTGGTACGTGAAGAACTATGGCCCGGAGATCAACCTCTTCGTTGATCACAGCCAGATCGTTCAACTCGAGACGCTGCGCAGCGGGTTGTGGGGAATGAAGTCGGACTGGGGACGCGTGGTCACCTACAAGGGATAGCGTAAAGTGCAGTTGCCATGCCGTGCCTGACGCGGCACCTTGTCAGTGTTGCCGTTGGGTTTTATGCTGAGAAGAGCCGGATTCAACTGGAGGAGAGAGCATGGCTACTGCAACGCGTAAGATGATCGATTGCCGACTCTACCCTAGCGATTCGAACTGCTCGCTGACCATCGCGGGCACGGAGGAGGAGGTGCTCAAAGCCGCTCGGGAGCACGCTGTCTCGGCTCACGGGCACCCGGACTCCCCGGAGCTCGTGGCGTCGCTGCGCAGCGTCCTGAAGGACGAGAAGAGCTAACGGCCCGCGGCGGCGTACTGCGGCTGGCGAATGCCGGCGAATCCGATGACGAGATCGGCGATCTGGCGCGACGCCTGCGGGCGTGCGATGTTCCGCTCGCATTCGCGCATCCGCTCGAGTCGTTTGGGATCGCGAAGCAGACGCTGGACCGCGCGCACCGTCTGATTGACGGAGAGCGTCACTTCGCCGATCCCGGTACGCCGCACGTGATCGATGTTGCCGCGCTCCTGCCCCGGCACGTAGTCGTAGACGATCATCGGGACGGCGGCGACGCAGGCTTCGGCGATCGCACCCGGCCCTGCTTTGGTCACGAGAAGGTCGGCGGCACGCATCAGCGCGGGAACTTCGTGGGTGAAGCCGAGCACCGTCATCGGTACGTCGAAGACGCCGCTCATCTCCTCGAGCCGCGCCTTTAGTGTGTCGTTGCGCCCAGTGCAGACGACGATGTGGGCGTTCTTCAGGCCGGCGGTTCCGAGGGCGTCGGTGATGCGCGAGAGTTTACCTCCGCCTTCGCCACCGGCCATCAGTACCACCACTTGGCGGTCCTGCGGCAGGCCCAAGCGCTCGCGGATCTGCGCGCGCGACTCGTCGTAGTCGGCAAAGCGCGGATGGACGGGATGGCCGAGCAAGTGAATCTTCTGCGGAGCGACGCCGCGCTCGATGGCGCAGGCGCGTACCTCCGCGGATGGGACGACGATAGCGTCGGCGGCGGGTGCGATCCATCCCGCGTGCACGCGCCCCAGATCCGTGATGACGGTGACGATGGGGGCGTGGCTTCCCAGCTCGCCGCGTACGCGCAGCGCGACGTGGTTGAGCAGCGGGTGCACGGAGACGATGACATCCGGGTTATACGAGCGCATGAGGCGCAAGAGAGCCTGACGGTAGAGCGAGTTGCAGCTCTCTACGAGCGTGCGGTATCGTCGTTTACCGTTGGTGACGTAGTAGAGCGCGCCGTAGACGAAGGGCCCGTACTTGAGGGCGAGGTGGTAACCGGTGTTGAGCGCGCTCAACGGGAAGCGGCACTGGACCAGTGCGTCCTCGATACGATACTCGAATGCGTCGGCGTCGGGGCGTTCGGTGAGCGCGGCAGCGATGGCCTCGGCGCCGGCACGATGACCGCCGCCGCTGTCCGAGATGAGGAAGAGAATCCGCCGCCGATGCATGATCGAGATCAGGCTACTGTTCGGCGATGCCATGGAGCGTCTCGCCAGCCCGGAGTATCGGCTCTACGGCGCGGCGCGCTTCGTCCAGGGAGCGCCCCTCCACACAGATCGTCCACGTACGCCCCTCGAGATCGGAGACTGCCGCGATGAAACGGCGTCGCCCGACGAGCGTAGTAGCGAAGTTGCCGACCTCGGCCATACTGTTGCGATCTTCCTTGTTCATGATATGCCGGGCGCAACTCTCGTCGACTCGGCGTAGTCTTGGCGAGTAAGATGTTTGGCGTGATCCGCCCCTACGACCCTGCTTCGCCTCTCACGCTTGCCCTCATTTTCGGCTATGCGCTTGCAGCGGTGCTCGTGGTGGGCGGGATCTGGCTTCGCGAGCATCTCAAGCGGCGTGCCTCCCGAATGGCGGCCCGCCACGCCAAGATCATGCCAACAGAAGATTTGCTTCCCTACACGGAGATACCCTTGCTGAAGGGGCGGGGAGACGACAGGCGGCGCAGTTGAGAACGAACACACGTTCGTTCTATCGTAAGAAGTCGACGGCTCGCCAGCCAACGTAGGCCGTGAAAACGGCCACGGGAATCGCCACCACAGCGGTCGTCCACAGGTGGCGAAGGATCGAAATCTTGTAGAAGCCGGCTACGTTGTTGGCGATCGTCCCCCCGACCCATGGAACCACGCGCAAGGCGAGCAGGAAGAGCGGGGAGCCCACGGGGAGGCGCTTGACCCACGGCGGCAGGCGCTCCAAGTCCTCGTGAATATCGAGGAATTCCCCGGTCCTGCGCGCGATGAGATAGGTGCTGACGCCTCCTAGCATGACGCCGACGCAGTTGACCAGCGCCCCCTCCCAAAGACCGAAGATGGCGCCGTTGAGCAGCGCCAAGATATCCGACGAGACGAACGGCGAGCTGACCAGCCCTACGTAGATGACGATGGAGACGACTGGGCCCAGCGGTCCTGCCGCGATGAGCCATGCCTGCAGCAGATGGCGGTGATGGACGGCGGTGTATGCTAATGCGAAGGCGAGAAGTAACGCGCTCAGCGGAATGAGGGCACGAAGGCGGCGGCTCACCGCTGGCGAGTTCTCTCGGATCGAGGGAATCTCTTTTCGAGAGGTTGCCCCCGCGTGCCACGGCGAAACGCACCGGTCCATGTTGGAATCCGCGGGCGTGGAACTGCGCCGCCCAAGTGCGGGCGCGGACCTCGACCTCGACGACACCTCCCTCTACGTCAGCCGCGAGCTGAGCTGGCTCGCCTTCAACGCGCGCGTGCTGGAGGAGGGTTTCGACGCGCGCCATCCGCTGCTCGAGCGCCTCAAGTTCCTCGCAATCTTTGCCACCAATCTCGACGAATTCTTCATGATTCGCGTGGCGGGGTTAAAGCAGCAGATCGATGCCGGCGTCGTGCGCCCTTCCGACGACGGCCTCTTGCCGCGCGAACACGTACACGTCATTCGCGAGCACCTCGACCCGGTCGTTCAGCGGCACGTCGAGGCGCTGCAGCACGATCTCCTTCCCGCTCTCGCGGAAGCAGGCGTCTGTCTCGTCTCGCACGGCGAGCTGCGTCCCGAGGACCGCACGGCTTTGCGGCACGTCTTCGACGATCAGATATTCCCCGTGCTCACCCCGCTGGCGGTCGATCCTGGCCACCCCTTCCCGTATATCTCCAACCTCAGCCTCTCGCTGGCCGTGGAGATCGATGACCCTCGCGGCGACGGTGAGTCCACGCATTTCGCACGTGTCAAGGTGCCGCAAGTGCTGCCGCGCTTCATTCCGCTCGCGCCGCTCCCCGGCCTGGCCTACCGTTTCGCCCTGCTCGAGGACGTGATCGGCGACAACCTCGCCGAGCTCTTCCCCGGGATGCGCGTGCGGTCGTGGTATCGTTTCCGCGTTACGCGCAACGCCGACCTCGATCTTCAGGAAGACGAAGCCGACGATCTGCTGGAGATGGTCGAGTCGGAGCTGCGCAAGCGGCGCTTCGGCGTAGCCGTCCGTCTCGAGGCCGATCGGCGCATGCCCGAGTACATGCTCGCGCTGTTGATGGAGGGCATCGAGGTCGAAGGGCAGGACGTCTATGAGGTCGACGGCCCGATGGCCGTGGGCGACTTCTTGTCGCTGGCCAACCTCGATATTCCCGAGCTGCACGACAAGCCGTTCTCACCCACGGTGCCGGCGCGGCTCCACGGCAGAACCGACCTCTTCGCCGCCATTCGCGAGAGCGACATCCTGCTCCATCACCCGTTCGACTCGTTCGAGCCGGTGGTGCAGTTCGTGCAGGAAGCGGCGAGCGACCCGCACGTGCTGGCCATCAAGCAGACGCTGTACCGCACCAGCGGCGACTCGCCCGTGGTACGCGCGCTGATGGAGGCGGTAGCCAACGGCAAGCAGGTAGCGGCGTTGGTGGAGCTCAAGGCGCGCTTCGACGAGGAGAACAACATTCACTGGGCGCGCAACCTAGAACGCGCGGGCGTGCACGTGGTCTACGGTTTGTTGGGCCTCAAGACGCACTGCAAGACGACCCTGGTGGTACGCAAGGAAGACGATGGACTGCGCCGCTACGTGCACGTCGGAACGGGAAACTACAACGACAAGACGGCGCGCGTCTACACGGACCTCTCGTTCTTCACGTGCCGTAGCGAGATTGGCGCCGACGTCACCGACCTCTTCAACTTCTTGACCGGTTTCTCGCGCCGCGAGCGTTATCGCAAGCTCTTGGTAGCGCCCATCGACCTACGCCCCTCCTTGCTGGAACTGATCGAACGAGAGTCCGATCATGCTCGCCACGGCCGGCCTGCGCGGATCCTGGCGAAGATGAACGCCGTCACCGATCATGCCGTCATCCGCGCGCTCTACGAGGCGTCACGCGCCGGCGTCGAGATCGACCTGGTCATCCGCGGCATGTGTGCGCTGCGGCCCGGGCTTCCGGGCGTCAGCGAGCGGATTCGCGTGCGCAGCATCGTGGGACGCTTTCTGGAGCACTCGCGGGCTTGGTACTTCGCCAACGGCGGCTCGGAGTCCGTATATCTGGGGAGCGCGGACTGGATGGGGCGCAACCTCGACCGGCGCGTGGAGGTCATGGTTCCCATCGAGGATCCGCACCTGCGCCGGTGGATCCGCGAGCGCTTCCTCGCGGCTTACCTCGCCGACAACGCGATGGCGCGGGAGTTGCAGTCCGATGGCCGTTACGTGCGGTGCGCTCCGGCGCCCGGCGAGCCGGTACTCGCATCTCAGGCGCGCTTCTTGACCGAGGGGATGCTGCGCCTTTGATGCTTTCCACCCAACGCTGGCACATCCGGCGTCTGCGCGCATCTGTCTCAACGTTCGCCGACGACGTTCGCGAGGGGCTGCTTGCCGTGCCGCGGCGGCTGCCTGCCAAGTATCTCTACGATGCCCTGGGCTCGCTGCTCTTCGATGCCATCACTGCGCTTCCCGAGTACTACCTCACGCGCGCCGAGCGCGAGATACTCGAACGCGATGGCGATGCCGTGGTTGCGGCGGCGGGTTCTCCCGACGAACTGGTGGAGCTGGGCGGCGGAAGCGGCGCGAAGACGCAGTTGCTGGTCGAGGCGGCGTTGCGAGCCACGCCTTCCGTGCAGCTCCACGCCGTCGATATTGCCGAGGAGGCGATCGAGGCCGCGGCGCGGCGCATGGTCGAGCGTCATCCCGCGTTGACGATCGTCGGCTACGCCGGGGACTACGAAGCTGGGCTCGAGGCGCTGCGCCTCGATGGACGACGCGCCTTGATGCTCTTCCTAGGCTCGAACATCGGTAACCTCGACCCGCACGATGCCTGCGCCTTGATGCTCCTGATGCGCACCGCGCTTCGCACGGGCGATGCCCTTCTGTTGGGGACCGATCTGCGCAAAGATTCCGCGGTCCTCGAGGCCGCGTACAGCGACGCCTTGGGCGTGACGGCAGCCTTCGAGCGCAATATTCTGGTGCGCATCAACCGCGAGCTGGGCGGTACGTTCGACCTCGCGCGCTTTCGCCACGTCGCCGCCTACGACGTGGAGAGCGGCTGTGTGACGAGCCGTTTGGTCTGCCTGCGCTCGCAAGAGGTACACATCGCCGCTCTTGGTCTGACGCTGCGCATCCAGGCCGGCGAGACGATTCACACCGAGAATTCGTACAAGTACGACGAAGCCGAGATCGACGCCATGGCGGCCGCCGGCGGCTTCGAGCGCGTCACGAGCTGGTACGACGCGGCGCACGCCTTCGCGCTCAGCCTCCTGCGGGTGGCGTAGGAGCGCGCAGCGCGTGCTCCGCAACACGCAGCGCGCCGTCGGCGATCAGCGCGAGCGCCGCGATGCCTAGCGTTCCGGCAGCGATGAGGCGAATATCTTGCCGTTCGATGCCGGCGAAGATCAGCGTGCCAAGACCTCCCGCGTCGATCCAAGCGGCGACGCTGGCAATCGCGATGATCGAGACGGCGGCCACGCGTGCGCCGGCGATCGCTACCGGCGCAGCGATGGGGAGCTCGACGCGCAGGAAGACCTGGAGCGGGGTCATGCCCAGGCCCCGTGCCGCGTCGACCATCCACGACGGAACGCTCTGTATTGCGGCAACCACGTTGCGCACGAGGATGATCTGCGCATAGGCGACCAACGCCGTCACGGCCGTCCAGAATCCTAGTCCCATGACCGGGATGAGCAGTGCGAAGAGCGCGAGGCTAGGGATCGTATAGATGGCGTCGAGTGCGGCGATGAGCGGGAGCCCGGCGCGGCTGCGGCGCGCTGCGAGGAGTCCGAGGGGAAGGGCGATCGTCAGCGCGATCGCAAATGCCGTACCGCAGAGCAAGAGATGCTCGAGCGTGCGCGCGGCGATCTCGCCGGCATGCCCGGTGAGCCAGCTCACCGGCGAACCGCGTTGCGCAGCGTGTCGAGATCGAGAACGGCGGCCTCGCGGCCGTCGTGCATGACGCGTACGCGGGGTGCTCCCGTCTCCAGCATGACGGCGAGGGCGGCGCGCAGCGAGACACCGGCATCGAGCGCGGGGATCGTGCCCGGCTCTTCGGGGAGCGGCGTTCCCCGCGCCGCACTCGCCGTGAGCTCGCCGAGTGTGATCACGGAGAGGCGGCGCAGGGCGTCGTCCGCATCGACCAACTCCGCGACGAACGGCGTGGCGGGATGGGTGAGGATCTCGGCGGGTGTCCCCGTCTGCTCGAAGTGACCGTCGCGCATCACGACGAGCATATCGGCCAGAGAGAGCGCCTCTTCCACGTCGTGCGTCACGAAGAGGATGGTGGCGCCGGTTCGCCGCTGCAGCGCCAGCGTCTCCTTTTGGAGGCTGGCGCGCACGATGGCATCGACGGATCCGAACGGCTCGTCCATCAGCAGAATCGATGGCTCAGCGGCGAGCGCCCGTGCGATGCCCACGCGCTGCTGCTGTCCGCCGGAGAGTTGGCTGGGATAACGATCGCGGAAGGACTGCGGATCCAGGGAGACTTGGGCGAGCAGCGTATCGACGCGTTCCGACACGCGCTGGGAATCCCAGCCCAGCAGGTTCGGGACCACGGCCACGTTCTGCGCCACGGTGAGGTGCGGGAAGAGTCCCACGGCTTGGATGACATAGCCGATGCGGCGGCGCAAGGCAATGGGGTCGAGGCCGGCGGTGTCGCGCCCGTCGATCTCGATGCGCCCGCCGTCGATCGGCTGTAGACGGTTGATCGTGCGCAGCAGCGTCGTTTTCCCGCATCCGGATGGGCCGAGCAGCACCGCTAGGCAGGCGCTGGGAATCGCGAGCGTGACCCCGTCCACCGCCGGGCGAGCGGCGCCGGGGTAGGCGACGCGTACGCCCGCGAAGCGGATACTCGCCACGCTGTCAGCGGCTCCTACGCGGAGTGGAGGCCGCTCTGCTGGAGGAAGGTGCGCGCAACGTCGGCGGGCTCACGCTTGGATCCGTCGACCTCCCAGTTGAGGCGGCGCACTGCTTCGTCCGTGAGATGGGGCGCCAAGGCGTTGAGCGCCGGTGCGATCTTCGGCCAGCGCGACAGCGCGTCGTCGCGCACCACGGGAGCGATGTGGTATGGCGGCCAGAAGTGCTTGTCGTCGTTGAGTACAACCAAGTGGTAGGCGTCGATCTGCCCGTCGGTGCCGAAGGCCACCACGACGTCCACGTCGTGATGGAGCAGCGCCTCGTACTTCAAGCCGATGTCGAAGATGCGCACACTCTTGAAATTGAAGCCGCCGTAGAATTTCTTCAAGCCCGGTAGTGCGTCGGACCGGCTGACGAACTCCGGGATCGCGCCGAAGCGCAGTTTGGGCGCGAGCACGGCCAACTGCGAGAGGTTGTGCAGATCGTACGTCTCGGCGATCCCCAGCGTGGTTGCCAGCGCCTGCGTGTCGTTCATCGGCGCGGAATCGAGCCACGTCATCTTGTAGCGCTCTTCGTAACCGTGCTTGACGGCATCGTAGACGGCGGCAGCGCTGTGCAGCGGCTGCTGTTTCAAGACGGTCAACAGGCCCGTCCCCGTATACTCGGGATAGAGATCGACGTCGCCGCGCTCCATCGCCGCCATCGCTACGGCTACTCCGCCGAGATTCAGCTTACGCTGCACGGCGTAGCCCGCCTGTTCCAGCAGTTGTGCGTACATCTCGCCGACGATCAGCTCTTCGGTGAAATTCTTCGAGCCCACGGCAATCGGACGCGACGATCCGCGAGCGCAGGCCTCGAGGGCGAGCGGGAAGGCGGCGATCCCGGCTAAGAGCGAGCTTCGCGTCAACTGTGTCGCATGCGTCTCCATGGAATACTCCGTTCGATGAGCACGATGAGAAGTTCTGCAGAGAGTGCCAAGAGGGCCACGAGCAGGCCGCCCACCAACAACTGCGCTTGATTGTCGACCTGCATTCCCGTGATGATGGTTTCACCGAGACCGCCGCCGCCGATGAAGGCCGCCAGCGTGGCGCTGGCCACGACCTCTACCACCGCTCCGCGCACCCCGGTGAGGAAAACGGGCAACGCCAGCGGCGTCTGGACGTACAGGAAGAGCTGCCAGCGCGTCATGCCCATGGCCGCCGCGGCGTCGAGCGCGGCCGGTTCGACGCCGCGATAACCGGCGTCGACGTTGACGAGAATCGGCGGAAGCGCCAGGATCACCAGTGCCACGAGGCTGGGCGGCGTGCCGACGCCGAGGACCGGCAGCAGCAGTGCGAGGATGCCGAGGCTAGGCACGACGCGCAGCGCCGAGGCGGTGCCTAGCGCTGCCGCAGAGATGCGTCGCCTTCCTGAGATCCAGACGCCTAAGGGATAGGCGAGAACGATCGCCAGCGCCAGCGCGCCGAAGGCCAGCTCCACATGCGTGCGCGTTTGCGCCAACAACTCGGCGCGATGGAGGAGCGCGTATGAGAGCGCCTGCTGGAGCAGACCGCCGTTAGCCGTGGGGGTCCGCCTTACGCGCCAGCGCAAGGATCGTGCGCCATGCGGCGGCCGTGACGGGCTGCACCGAGAGCCGCGAACCGCGTTGCACGACAGCCATCTGTTCGAGGGTACGCTGCGCCTTGAGCTCCGCGAGCGTGACCATCCGCGGCAGGCGCTCGACGAACTCCACGTCCACGCACTCCCAGCGCGGATGTTCCGGTGTCGAGGCCGCGTCGAAATACGGTGTCCGAGGGTCGAACTGCGTGCTGTCGGGGTGCACCTCCGCCACGACGCGGCAGATTCCGACGATGCCCGGCGGCGTGGCATCGGAGTGGTAGAAGAAGCCGAGGTCACCCATGCGCATCGCTTTCATGGTGTTGCGTGCTTGATAATTGCGCACGCCGCTCCACTCGGTTCGGCCCTCACGCTCCAAGTCGTCGATCGAGTATGCCGACGGCTCGCTCTTGAAGAGATAATGCCTCTCCCCACTCACTCCGCTGCGCTCCGTTCGCGGGGACCCCTGTTCCTTTGAATGATTCCGGGCCACTCGGCCCGGGTTGTACCGCTCACTCCGCTGCGCTCCGTTCGCGGGGACCCCTGTTCCTTTG